>CAJOEC010000023.1 GCA_905233425.1 uncultured Prevotella sp.
TGCATCTTTAGATGCATTCGTGAAATGCTAGTCTGCATAGATAAAATTCGTGTAATTCGTGAAATTCGTGGTTTAAAAGAAAAGGTGGGAAACTTCAGTAATTATTATTCAAATTCGTGGGACAAATTATAATAATTATTCAAATTCGTTTCCAAAATATTTATAATGCGTTTGGTCTGGATCAATCCGTTCAATCGGTGTAATCCGTGGTCGTTTTATAATCTGTGGTCGTTTGAATCTGTGTAATCTGTGGTCGTTTATTTTATCATGCGGTGTATCTGGGTGTCGGTGGCACGGGGGATGAGGGTGCGCAGATGGCGGAAGATGCGGTCGTAGGACTCGTCGGGGCTGCGGTCGCAGAGACAGGCGTCGCGTCCGTAGAGCTGCTCGGGAGTGGTGAGCAGCGACCAGCCCCACCCGTACTGGCGGCCGTGGCGGTCGGTGGGGTAGACAAAGTCCTCGGTGACTATACGTGTGGCCATCTGAAGCCGGGTGACGTAGGAGTCGAAACGACTGCGCATCTTCGGCCCGTCGAAGCCGCAGAGGGCACGCAGCTCGCGGGTGATGAGGCTGCCGTGGGTGGCCAGGGTCAGCATGATGGTCTCCTCGATGTCGCCCATCGCCGGGCGGGCGCCGTCATCATGGCGGTCTCCAGCAGACAGCGGATGTCGGGCACGGCGGTAGTTGCAGAAATCGGGCCACCACTTCCGGCTGATGAAGCCCGCCTTGCCGGCGAAGAACTTGCCATAGACGTGGCCTCCGTCGGTGATGACCTCGCCCTTCCATTTCCATAGCGGCCAGTCCCATCCGCCGTCGGGCAGGACGACGTAGCGGCAGTCGTCGTCGACCATGTCCTCGGCCGAGAAGCCGCCGATGCCGCTGTCGAGAAGGGGGAGGAACCCGATGCGCCCTATCAGCTCGATTAGCTCGGCGCTATTGTGAATCTTATTGTCCATATCCATTTATCTATTTCCTTAGTTATATAATTAAACACCAATTATATATTAATTATTGTGTGCGTGGCAATTAAACTACCAAGGAAGAGTGACATACAAAACACATTATAATTATTATGGAAACGAATGTGAATAATATGAATAATTTATTCCACAAATATTTATAATATAATGGTGATTTCTATTAATCTAATTAAATGGTGCGCAGCCACTCCCCTCTTGAACCCTGCCCTTACGGGGAGGGGCTGGGGGTGGGGTCTGTAACTTCTTGTCTACTAATTATATACTGACCCCACCCCTAACCCCTCCCCTACAAGGGAGGGGAAAGGCTGCGCTACCAAAAGTCGGCCTGAAAGGCCAATGAGCACATAGCCCAGGGCACCGCCCTGGGGATAGAGGGTGTACAGCCACCGCCCTGCAAGGGCAAAAGAAATAATAGGAGGCGACGCCTCCGTGTAATTCTTTTGCCCTTGCAGGGCGGAGTTCGCTTCATCAGCATACCCAGGGCGCTGCCCTGGGCTATGTGCTCATTGGCCTTTCAGGCCGCCTATTGGGTACAAGCGGATAATCATATATCATTAATTTTTGCGCTCAGCAATTAATGTACAATTAATGGTCAATTACATGGTAATTATATGTTCAAAAACAGGGGGTTATCACCCCCGTCTGTAATCTTGTCGCCCCTTTGGGGCTTTTCAACCGCACCAGCACGAAAGGCTTTTGGTGGCAGAAATGCTAAAAAGGGATAAAATATGAAGCGAATGAGCGTTGATTTATGGAAAAATAAGTAACTTTGCAGCCTCTTAAACGAACAATTGTTTTATAGATGGACAAAGAACTAATTACCCCGGACTACATTTTCGAGTCGAGCTGGGAAGTGTGCAATAAAGTGGGCGGTATATACACCGTGCTTTCCACACGTGCAAAGACATTGCAAGAGAAGATGCCAGACCGCATAATCTTCATCGGACCAGACTTCTGGAACAACAAGCCACAGGAAGGCGGCGAGGCCGCTGAAACGACCGACAGCCCCTACTTCCGCGAGGACAAGACGCTGATGGCCCAGTGGCAGCTGACGGCTGAAGAGCAGGGGCTGAGCGTCAGGGTGGGACGCTGGACCATCCCCGGCGAGCCTATAGCCGTGCTGGTGGACTTCAAACCCTTCTTCGAGCAGAAGAACGACATCTACACCTGGGCGTGGGAGCACTACGGCGTGGACTCGCTCCATGCCTACGGCGACTACGACGAGGCCTCGATGTTCTCGTGGGCAGCAGGAAAAACCGTTGAGAGCCTCTTCCGCTTCATTTCCGGCGGCGAGGACATGAAAGCCGTCTACCACGCCAACGAGTGGATGTGCGGCTTGGGCGCCCTATATATAAATAATGTGTTGCCGCAGATGGGGACAATATTCACCACCCACGCCACGAGCATAGGACGCTCGATAGCCGGCAACCAGAAACCGCTCTACGACTACCTCTTCGCATACAACGGCGACCAGATGGCCGGCGAGCTGAACATGCAGTCGAAACACTCCATAGAGAAACAGACAGCACTCACCGTCGACTGCTTCACCACCGTCAGCGACATCACCGCCAACGAGTGCGTGGAACTGCTCGACAAGAAGGTGGACGTGGTGCTGCCAAACGGATTCGACAACAGCTTCGTGCCCCACGGGGCAACGTTCACACGCAAGCGCAAGCTGGCACGGCGCAAGCTGCTCGAAGTGGCCAACGCGCTCATGGGCGAGCAGATGACCGACGAGGACACGCTCATCGTCTCGACATCGGGCCGCTACGAGTTCCGCAACAAGGGCATCGACGTGTTCATCGAGGCCATGAACCGCCTGCTGCGCGACCGCGAGCTGAGCAAGCAGGTGCTGGCATTCATCGAGGTGCCCGGATGGGTGGGCGAGCCAAGACAGGACCTGAAGGAAAGATTGAAGACCCTCCCCCAACCCCTCCCTGTGAGGGAGGGGAGTGGTCACTCCCAAGGCACAAAAGAACCAGCAGAACATTCTACTCCCCTCCCTGCAGGGAGGGGCTGGGGGGAGGGTCTTGAGGTTCCCATGATCACCCACTGGCTGCACAACATGGGGCACGACAACGTGCTGAACATGATGAAATACTACGACATGCACAACCGCCACGGGGACCGCGTGAAAGTGGTGTTCCTGCCGTGCTACCTCGACGGCAACGACGGCATTCTGAACCTGACGTACTACGACATGATACTGGGTAACGACCTCTGCATCTACCCCTCGTACTACGAGCCATGGGGCTACACCCCGCTTGAGGCCATCGCCTTCCACGTGCCCTGCATCACCACCGACCTGGCCGGATTCGGACTGTGGGTGAACAAGGAGGTGGGACACCAGGGCGAGATCCAGGACGGCGTGAAGGTGATCCACCGCACCGACTACAACTACTCTGAGGTGGCCGACTACATCAAGGACACCGTGGCCCTCTATTCGCACATGACGAAGAAGGAGACCGACAGCTGCCGCAAGAAAGCCGAGGCACTATCGAAGCACGCGCTGTGGAGCGAGTTCATAAAGTTCTACTACGAGGCCTACGACATTGCACTCCGCAAGGCCGAGAAACGGACAAGACAGTAAATGTTCACGGATTAAGAGAAGGGGCGGCAGACTTTGATGGTCTGCCGCCCCTTCATCATGGTTTCTCACGATGGTCATTTGCCTGCGCCACGGCGCCGGAACATGAGCACTACGAGGAGGATGACCAGGACAGCGAGGACGGCCAGCGATATGTAGGCAAGGGTCTCGGTGGTGTCGAGGGTCTTGGGGAAGAAGCTCAGCACTACCTCGTGCTGGCCCGGCCCGACACGGAGGGCACGCAGCACGTAGTCGACACGACCCAGCTCTGCCGGCTGCCCGTCGATGGTGGCCTCCCATCCGGGATAGTAGATCTCTGAGAACACCACTACCCCACCCTTCTGGCTCGTGACATTATATTTCAGCTGGTTAGGCTCATAGCTCGTCATCTCTGCCATGGCCGTGGAGTCCTGCACGGAGGCCTCGCCGAGCACCGCCTGGAACTGCTTGTCGGCCACTGCCACACGACGCAGGTCGGCATCCATCAACCCGTCGAGTTCCTGGTTGGCGTTGTCCACATAGTCCACCTTGTCGACAAACCATGCGTTGCCCAAGGCGTAGGGGTTCTCGAGGGCGAAGCTCTTCTCCGGCTCCTGCGCGTTGGCCATGAGGAAATACTTGGTGTTGAGCATGTTGAGCACGTTCCAAAGGCTGTCGCCCGGTGCCTGGGTGAGGTCGCCGTTGGTGTCGCCGATGGTCTGGCGTGCGGTGGCCAACTGGTCGCTGATGTAAGCCTCTATAAGCTCCTGGTAGCGGCGCAGCTTGGCAGCGTGGTAGCCGCCCACGCTCTTGTGGTAGTAGGACGTCTCGTTCTCGTTGAACACGTTGCCGTTGAGGTTGAGCACGCGGTAGGAAAGCGCGGGGTCGGCGAGTATCTGGCGGTCGGCGGGCGTCAGCGGACGAATCTGCACGCGCTCACGGCGGGGCTTGAACATCGAGTCGTTGAGGTAGCGCTTGTTCACCTGCCACAGGTCGAAGAGACAGACCACAAGGATGATGGCCACCGTGGGGACGGCCTTCAGCTTCTTGGCGCGGTAGAGCAACAGGGCAATGGTGCCGATGGTGATGATGAGCATCGAGCGCCAGCAGTCGGCAGTAAACACGGCCTGGCGTGCACGGCTCAGAGTCTCCATGAACGTGTTGAGGTCGGAGTCGGGCAGAGCCTGGCTGAAGTAGGAGTACTCGGCGTTGGTGTAGAAATCGAAGAACACGCCGGGCAGCAGGGCGAAGAGGAAGCAGAAGCCGGCGGTCAGAAGGTAGGCGACAACAACCGCCATCCCCTCCTTGGAGCGGGGGGCGGAGTCGCCTTTGGAGGCCGTTTTCGCTGTGGCGGAAGTATCAGCAGCAAGAGGTCGGGGCTGAATCCACTCTCTCAGCGCCAGCATGGCCAGCAGGGGTATGGTGAACTCGGCTATGACCAGTATCGACTCGACGGCACGGAACTTGGCGTACATGGGCACGAGGTCGATGAAGAGGTCGGTAAGGCCCATGAAGTTCTTTCCCCAGGCAAGCATGATGCTGAGGAGTGTGGCTGCGAGAAGGCACCACTTCATTGGGCCGCGCACGATGAACAGTCCCAGGATGAAGAGGAACATGACGAAGGCTCCGACGTAGACGGGACCCATGGTGCCGTTGGCGCCCTCCTCCATGCTCTCCTCCCAGTACTGTGGCATCTGGTTGAAGAAATATCCGTAGGGCAAGGTCTGACCCTGGCCTAAGTTGAATGAATGTTTGCTGCCCTCCTCCTTGGCGGTGGCGTTCTCGCCCAGAGCACGCATCGACGTGCCGCCCTTGGCGTTGGGTATGAGCAGCGTCCACGTCTCGCCGATGCCGTAGCTGTAGTCGGTGATGTACGAGCGTTCCAGTCCGCTGCTGGTCTGGTTGTCGGCGTTCTCCTTCACCAGCTCGCTCTTTCCGCGCATCGTCTCCTTGGAGTACTGCCACGTGTGGTAGAGGTTCGAGCCGTTGATTAACACAGCCAGCAGACCGCCGGCGACAATGGCGCCAAGGGCCTTGAGCACTCTCTCCCTGTCCTTCCATGCCTCGATGACAAACGCCAATAGCATAAAGAGGATTACGAACATATAATAATATGTCATCTGCAGGTGGTTGGCGTGTATCTCCAACGCCCCGAAGAATGCCGTGACAATCAAGCCCCAAAGGTATTTCCCCCTGAAAGCCAGCACGATACCCGCAATCATAGGCGGCAGATAGGCCAAGGCCATGACCTTCCACAGGTGGCCGGCGGCGATGATGATAAGGAAATAGGTGCTGAAGGCCCATAGTATGGAACCCAGTGCCGCCAGATGCCAGCGGAAGTCGAAGGCACGGAGCAGGATGTAGAAGCCAAGGAGATAGACGAAGACATACCACACGTTGTCGGGGAGCCACAGGTGGTAGGCACTCTCCAGGGCGTTGAGCGTGTCGGTGCTGCCGTAGGACGGAGCCATCTGGTATGTCGGCATTCCCGAGAACAGCGAGTTGGTCCAGCGGGTGCGCTTCCCGGTCTTTTGCAGGTACTCACTCTGCTCCTGTCCGGAGCCTATGCCGGCGGAAATGTCGCCTTGGTTGAGCACACGGTCCTCAACGTCGGCAGGATAGAAATAGGCAAACGCCAAAACGGCGAAAAACAACACTGCCAGAACGTCGGGCAGCCACTGCTTCAATAGTTTCATCATTAATTATGCTTTAATTTATATTTCCATTGTAGACGAAGAAATAGAGATACGCGATGACGGCCACAATGACGGCCATGGCAATGACTCTCACAATGCAACTGACCACCTTCTTCATGGTCCATGCGGCCCCCACGATGATGGCCAAAGCCGCAACATAATACATCCAGTCGTTCATAAAGATTACTTGTGCAATAGCTTGTACTTTAGAATTATGGTGCAAAAATACTCATTATTTCGCAGACAGCAAAGATTTTCTGTAGATTTTTGTCGAAGAGTTAGGCAGTAAGCGGGAATTTTTGTACTTTTGCACACAATTTCAATAACAAGTCACAGAATAGTGGAAAAAACTCGAATGGAAAAAAGACGTTCTCCGTGGGCTTGGATTCCCACACTCTATGTGGCCGAGGGGCTGCCAAACGTGATAGTGACAGCCCTCGCCGTGCTCATCTACATGCAGTTGGGGATGAGCGATACCGAGATAGGCCTCTATACCGGATGGCTGGGTCTGCCGTGGATCATCAAGCCGCTGTGGAGTCCCTTCGTGGACCTGTACAAGACAAAGCGCTGGTGGGTGCTGGCCATGCAGATGCTCATAGGCGCGTCGCTTGGAGGTGTGGCCTTCACGCTCAACACGCCCTTCTGGTTCCAGGGCACCATGTTCTGCTTCTTCCTGATGGCATTCAGCAGCGCCACCCACGACATCGCCGCCGACGGGTACTACATGCTGGAACTCGACGAGCACCAGCAGTCGTGGTTCGTAGGCATACGCAACACGTTCTACCGTCTGGCCGTCATCTTTGTCAATTTCGGACTGGTGGTCATTGCCGACCAGCTGCAGCGCATCTACCCCGACAGCCAGGCCTACACCTGGAGCCTGGTCTTCTATGGCATGGCCGCTCTGTTCATTGGGCTGTGGCTGTGGCACACACGCATGATGCCCCGCGCCGACGAGGACGTGTCTCGTAAGGCGGAAGCAAGCGAGGTGTGGCGGGGACTCAAGGAAATGCTATGGTCGTTCTTCACGAAAATGCCGTGGCGGCCTCTGCTCGCGGCAATAGTCTTCATACTTTTCTTCCGCTTCCCCGAGGCGTTGCTCAATGCCATGAGCAAAACGTTCCTCACCCGACCACAGGAAGACGGCGGACTGGGACTTACACTTGCACAGTATAGCCTCAGCTACGGATTCTTGGGGCTTATCGGACTCCTCTCAGGCGGCATCATTGGAGGCTGGATAGCCTCACGCGACGGACTGCGCCGCTGGCTGTGGCCCTTGGTGTGCGCCATCACTCTGCCCGACATTGTCTACGTCTACATGAGCTATATGCTCCCCTCGAACATGTTCGTCGTCAGCGCGTGCATCTTCGTCGAGCAGTTCGGCTACGGTGTGGGATTCACTGCCCTGACGCTCTACATGCTCTATTTCGCGCAGGGACAGTACAAGACGTCGCACTATGCCCTCTGCACGGGACTGAGTTATCTGGGTCTGATGCTGCCGGGAATGTTGTCGGGATACCTGAAGGATGCCGTGGGCTACCGCACCTTCTTCCTGATAGTCATGCTGTCATGCATCGTCACCTTCGTTGTGGCGGCGATGATTCACATTGACCCCGAATTTGGCAAGAAGAAACGCGCTGACGGGAAATAATCAAGAGTACATCCTGGCTTTCTGTTCCTTTATCTGCTCGTCGTAGATGTAGTCGTCATACTGCATCAGCTTGTCGATAGTGCCCTTCGGCGTCAGCTCAATGATGCGGTCGGCGACGGTCTGTATGAACTCGTGGTCGTGGGAGGCGAAGAGAATGTTGCCCTTGAACTGCACGAGGTTGTTGTTGAAGGCCTGGATAGATTCAAGGTCGAGGTGGTTTGTCGGCGTGTCGAGGATGAGGCAGTTGGCATTCTTCAGTTGCATACGGGCAATCATGCAGCGCATTTTCTCACCTCCTGAAAGCACGCAAACTTTTTTCAGTACGTCCTCCTCGCGGAAGAGCATACGGCCAAGGTAACTCTTCATCAGCACCTCGTTGCCCTTGCCATACTGCGAGAGCCAGTCTACGAGGTTCAGCTCGCTTTTGAAGAACTCGGTGTTGTCCAATGGCAGGTAGGCGGTGGTGATGGTCACGCCCCACTTGTACTCGCCATGGTCGGCTTGGCGGTTGCCATTGATAATCTCGAAGAGGGCGGTCATGGCCTTGGGGTTATGGCTGAGGAAAACGGTCTTCTGACCCTTCTCAATGACGAAGTTCACGTTGTCGAAGAGCACGGTGCCGTCGGCATCGACAGCACGCAAATCTTTCACTTCGAGAATCTGAGTGCCTGGCTCGCGCTCCATCTGGAAGATAATGCCCGGATACTTGCGCGTAGATGGCGTAATCTGCTCGACATTAAGCTTTTCGAGCATTTTCTTTCTACTGGTGGTTTGCTTCGACTTGGCAACGTTGGCCGAGAAGCGGCGGATGAACTCCTCCAACTGTTTGCGCTTCTCCTCGGCCTTCAGTTTCTGGTTCTGTGCCTGACGGAGTGCCAGCTGCGACGACTCGTACCAGAACGAGTAGTTACCGGCGAAGAGCGTCACCTTGCCAAAGTCGATGTCGACGGTCTGTGTCGAGACAGCGTCGAGGAAGTGACGGTCGTGCGAGACCACCATGACACACTGCTCCAGCCCGGAGAGATATTCCTCAAGCCACTGCACGGTGTCGAGGTCGAGGTCGTTGGTAGGCTCGTCGAGCAGCAAGTTGTCGGGATGTCCGAAGAGAGCCTTGGCCAGCATGACGCGCACCTTCTCATTGTTCGATATGTCGGCCATCTGCTTGTAGTGCTGCTCCTCGCCGACACCGAGGTTCTGCAGCAGCTGTGCGGCCTCGCTCTCGGCCTCCCAGCCGTTCATCTCGGCGAAGGCCATCTCCAATTCGGCGGCTCGGGTGCCGTCCTCCTCGGTCATTTCGGGCTTGGCATAGAGTGCCTCGCGCTCCTTCATGTTCTGCCACAGCGGCTGATGCCCCATGAGCACGGTGTCCATGACGGTGAACTCGTCGTACTTGAAGTGATCCTGCTCCAGCACTGAGAGACGCTCGCCGGGGGCAATCTCCACGAAGCCCTTGTTTGGTTCCAGCTCACCGCTGATGGCCCGCAGCAGCGTTGACTTTCCCGCGCCGTTGGCACCGATGATGCCGTAGATGTTGTTGTTGGTAAACTTGAGGTTGACGTCCTTGTAGAGCGTCTTTTTGCCGAACTGAATGGCAAGGTTTGTAAGTGTTATCATTTTTCTGCTATTACGTTTTCGCTGCAAAGGTAGCAATAATTTGTGAAATAGCAAAATAAATGACGTTTCAGTCTTAAAAAAGTTCGTCGAAAAGCTTCGGCGAGGTGTCAGGATGGGGTTCCGGACTGTTTTCTTGCGCCTGTTTCTCTTTGTTTTCGCTGTCGAGCCTCTGCTGCCGCATGTAGCTTACGCCACGCTTGTTCAGGCGGTAGTAACCGTGACGTCCGGTTTTCTCGATGAGAGGTTTCTTCGAGTTTGAGTTGCGTTGCAAGTACTGCCACACCCAGCGCCGTATCTCGTCGACGTCGGGCTGAAAGAAAAGAGTGCAGTTCATGTTATAGACGTGCTTCGAGAGGAGGGCAGCGCTCATGCCTCGCTCTCCCACGTCCATAAGGATTTTCAGTACCTGCTGCTTATACATTAAATAATTGCTAAAAAAGGTCGGTAACAAATGTTGATACCGACCTTTTTCGTTCCTTTGAACTTTTGCAGTTCTTTATGCCAGAACGACTTTGTTGTCTTCAGTGCCGTTGAGTTTGCCCTCCTTGAAGAGCCATCCCAGACCCAGAAGAGTCTCTTCTTCCGAAATGTTAGCTTTCTTGGCAATCTCCTTCACAGAGAGTGCAGCCTCGGCTGCTGCCAGTGCCTGATAAACATCTCCAGCCTTGAAACCAATGCTCTCTGCACTAACACATACTGTAGCCTTTGCAGCAGCACTCTTTCTTGTTGTGGTTGTTTTCTTGGCTGTAGTCTCTTTCACTTCTGCAGCCTTCTTTGTTGTAGCTTCTTTCTTTGCCATGATACTTAAAAAAATTTTACTTATTGAAGGTGAATAATTAAATTCGCGTGCAAAGGTACTCCTTTTTGTCGTTTCAAGTATCTGACTGTTAGCAGTTTCTTTCTATTTAACGCCTATTCTTGACAAAAGTCAATGGGCTTGACGAAAGTCAATGGCTACAACAACAAAATGATGAAAAACAAATAATTGTGTAAGAAAAATTTGGTTGTTTCCAAAATAATTCATAACTTTGCACCCGCTTTTGAGAATGGTTCCGTAGCTCAGCTGGATAGAGCAACAGCCTTCTAAGCTGTGGGTCTCGGGTTCGAATCCCGACGGAATCACAGGACAAATCTCCCAAAATCCAATATTTACAAGGATTTTGGGAGATTTATTTTCTGCATTTTCCCTAAAACGTATCAAAAACGTATCAAAACTGCCAGAAGGTTCTCAAAAAGCAGAACCACGCATGGCTCTGCTTCGGCAAACACCCCTTGTCTCCCGACAAAAGGTTCACATCCATTTTTATGAGGTAAAAGTATGGGCTGCAAAAGTAATATATTTTATCTGAAAGGAAAAGTTAAGAAACCGTAAATTTGTAATTAAACCTATTTCGCGGTTTCCTTATGTAAATATTGTGAAAAACTGATGCAGAAATTGCCGTAACTTTGCGACATCTTTAAACAATGTAGCAATATGAATAGTCTGACAGAAATCAAAACTCTTGTCGTTACGGCTTTCGGACTCCTGACCAGCATGTTCTCGCCCATCCAAGACTTCATGATGGCCATGCTGATCCTGCTCACCGTTAACCTCTTCTTCGGCATAGCCTCAGCGGTGGCAAGGGGTGAGAAGTGGTCATGGAAGAAAGCGTCCATGTTCTTCGTGTTCTGCGGGGGTCTGTTTTTCTGCTTTGCGAGCATGTTCGCCGTTGGCCATTTCCTGCACAACGATGCCGAGGCCGCCTTGTGTGTGAAGTACGCCTGTTTCATTGCAGTGTGGGTGTTCGGGACGAACATCCTGAAGAACTGGCGCAAGATGCGGCGCAAGGGAACGACCACGTATAAGTTTGTGGACATCCTGCTCTACGTCCTCACTGTGCAGTTTGTTGAAAAGCTGCCATGGGTGAAGAAGTGGCAGGATGAGCAAAGTGACTCTAAAGATGTTTAAGGAGATGAAGATCGAGCTGCACAGGAAATGGCTGAAGCGCGGGTACTCCATCGGAATACTCTACATTGACGGTGAGCGCATCTGCGAGACGCTGGAGGACGAGGACCGCGGCCTTGTGGCGGGCATGAACCTCAGTGAGATCAAGAGGCGGAAGGTGAAGGGCGAGACGGCTATCCCGACGGGGCGGTACCAGATTACCTGGACCTATTCGCCGCGCTTCAAGAAGATGCTTCCGTTGCTTGTCGGCGTGCCGGGTTATGAGGGCGTGCGCATCCATTCTGGTAACAGGGCGAAGGACACTGAGGGCTGCATCCTGTGCGGTCGGAACACCGAGGTGGGCGCGGTGACTAACTCCCGCTATTGGACAAACAAGGTGAACAGCCTTATCGAGAAGGCTGTCAAGGCAAAGGAAGAGGTGACGATTACTATACATTATTAAATATATGAAACGCTCAAAGTATTTATACGGATCAGAGGTAATCATTGGTTTCATCATCGGGCTGATAGGGACGCATTTAATCAACCATTGTGTGTTGCCGACCGAAGAAACTGCCATGCTTAAGACCGACACCGTGACCATACACGACACCGTGAATCACGTCAGCCTGGTTCCAGTCCGCGACACCATCGTCCGGTATATCAAGGAAAAGCCGGTTTTTATACACGACACCACTGTCATGTACAAGAATCAGGAAAACCTTTACACGACGGGCGACTCTGTCATCGTGCCCATTACGCAGAAGGAGTACACCGACGACTCCACCTACCATGCGTGGGTGAGCGGCTACAGGGCACGTCTGGACAGCATCCAGACATACAGCCAGCGTGTGTTTGTCACCAAGACCATTTCTGTGACGTCACGGAAAAGATGGAGCTGGGGCCTGCAGGGCGGCCTCTACCTAACTCCAAAAGGCGTGCAGCCGGGAATAGGCGTCGGAGTTACATTCGGCTTGCCATAAAAAACTGCGGGTGGGAAAACATAAAAATCCCCCGCTATTCAAAATAAGACGCTTCACTTTCCTACATTGAATCCCACAGAGAGGACGCGGGGGACTATGCCCTGATTCCTTTCTATGGGATTGATATGTCTTGTATGGAAAGTGAAGCGGGTGCAAAGTTACAAAGAATAATTGAAACGGACAAAATTTTGCACTATGAAAGTTGTTGAACTGCTGAAATTATTGTGCGAAGGGTTAAAAATGCTCTCTGAAAGTGAGGGCAGGGTCGATGATTGGCGCTATGTTAGTATGTACGAAGAATTTGTGCACATGCGCGACCTCGGATTGAAGTATAGAGAGGCGGTGAGGATGCTATCTGAAGAGTACCAGGTTGGTAGGGCTACGGTAGAAAGACTCCTAAAACGGATGGGCGCAGAATGTTAAATGACCTCACCTCTTGAGGGCTGAAACTCTCACTTATGGTTGCCCATTGGCCGTGGCAGAATGTACCTTTGTAAAGTCGATGCGCAACGACCTCGACGGAACCAACATCGAGAGCGAGAATAATAAACAAAAATTTCAACAATTCAACTTCTAAGATTATGACTGAAGAGAAATTCATATCAGTAACTCCAAACGGCGGCCAGGGTGCCAGCGGATGGAGTCCTGCCGACTTTGCCGCAGTCATGGGCAATCAGAACCGAAACAACAACGGAGGCCTGTGGGGCAATGGAGGTATGTGGGACGGAGTGCTCGGACTGTTCGGCCTTGGTATCGTGGCCAACATGTTCGGCTACGGCAATGGCAACGGTTTCGGATTTGGCGGCAACAACCAGGCTGCTGCTGGATATCTGGCCAACATGGAGAACAACAATTACGGGCGCGAGATTCTTATGCAGCAGATTACTGGCGTTGGCAACCGCGTGACAGAGCTTGCACAGGCTTTCAACACCTCTATTGATGCCGTTCAGGCTGGTCTGGCCAACATCACGCTTGCCATGACTCAACTTGCAGCTCAGAACAACATGAGCGTAGCACAGCTGCAGATGGCTCTCCAGAAGGGACAGAGCGATATCGCTCTACAGTTCTGCAACTGCTGCAAGGACCAGGCACTCGCCATGTGCCAGCAGACAAACACACTGGTTAACGCCGGTACGCAGAACACACAGCGCATCGTCGACAACCAGAACCAGAACACCCAGCGCATCGTTGACACGCAGGGAGAAGGCTTCCGCTCCATCCTCCAGCAGATGTACAACGACAAGCTTGAGGCAAAGAACGAGAAGATCCAGGAGCTTACGGCCCTCGCCTTGTCGAAGGACGGCGAGATAAGCCAGATGAAACAGAACCAGTACTTCGCCGGTCTTGTAGGACAGAGCCAGGCACAGACAGACGCCCGCCTCAACGCCATTCTTGCAGAGGTGGAGGCCATCAAGCGCTGTCAGCCAGCCACCATGACCCTGCCCGACAACCGATTCCAGGCAGTGCCCACAGGCATCGCCAGCATCGGCAGCGACTTCATCGGCACACTGCTCGTGGCACGTCTGCTGGGACTGACTGGCAATAGCGGCAGCACTGGCGGAGGAGGAACCGACGGAGGCGGCACAACGCCGACCCAAGGTTAGCCGTCCGACAGCAAAGGTACAGTAAGCGGCGGTAACTCCGCCGCCCTGCCCCTTCCAAAAAGACAACCAACAGTAATAACAAACAAAAAAAACGGAAGATTATGTTTTCAAACTTAGCAAAGGGTGCCCGTCTCATGATTCTTGACATGGGCGACCACGTGACAGTGACAGAGGCTGTTGTGGAAAGTGTCAGCCAGCCTCACCCGAAGGATGCGCAGCCAAGCCAGGTGCTGCAGTCCATGATGTTCGGACAGCAGCAGGAGGCCGTCGTAGACATCGTGGTCTCTACACCATCAGGACAGCGCACGTTTCGCAATGCTCCGGCAACGGGAGCAGTGGATCGTGGCGGCTCGACTGTCATCACAGAAAGCCGCGAACTGATGGATATAGAAGTGCAGAACCTCGACAAGATTAGTGCCGAGCACATCGCCAAGACTCCTTGGCATGAGAACGCACGCAAGGACTACGACATCATTCGCAAGCAGCTCAGCCCGCAGTACGCCCACGAGCAGGAGCGAGACCAGACCATCGAGAGCCTGAAGAAACAGTACGGAGAACTGAAAGACCAGAACGCCGACATACAGAAGACACAACAGGAGATACTCTCATTGCTCAAACAGAATGCACAGTCTTCCCCAAAAACACTTTAACGACATGAATAAGTCAGTAGATTTTATCATCAAGACACGAAAGCTCTCACCACGTGAGGTGAAGAAGAAGCTCCGCGACTTCATCGACGACATCTCCGAGGACTGCGGGCCAGAGATTGAGGAGATGGCCGAGGAACTCAAAGCGCACGGCGAAGAGTTCATCGACGCACTCAGCAATGGCGGCAGCGAACGAGGAGGGTATTACCGCAACGGCGGAGACTACGGCTATGGCAGCGGAGGTAGCTACCGCAATGAAAACCGAGGCAACGGCATGAGCGGAGCAGGAAGCTACCGCCGTGGACGCGCATGGCACCGCAACGAGGGAACGTGGGAGCAGCGCGAGGAACTGCGGAAGCAGAACGAGCAGCGTCTACAGGAACTTGAACGTCAGGCACAGGAACTGCGCCAGCAGCTCATGCAGGACATGTAGTCTAACCATGGTGGACGGGTGTCTCGTAAGCTGCAATAAATGCGCAGCCTCATCAAAAGACACCCGCCCCCTTAAAAAACACCTGTTAAAAACATGCACAAAGAGACAATGACAATCCTCGACCTCACTCCTGAAGGATATCGCGAATACAAGCGGCACAACGGTCCACACTTCAACCGCCCGCTCTGCGACTTCGCCGTCAGCCGAATGGAAGGCGCAAACGGAGAGAAAATTAAGGCAATGTCACGCCAGGAGGTGGAGCGCCTCCTCAAGGAGCAAGGCGTGCAGCTGGAGAACCTCGAAGGCTACGACCACGTCTTCGTAGCCAACATGGGACTCGCCGACTACCTCGGAGAAAGCGTCCCGGACATGCAGCACCTCGCACAATACATAAAGAACGTCATCGACGACCCCGACGGCTATCCGGGCATCGCATTCTGCCGATGGCTCGCAGACTGCGTGGCAAAGAAAACAGAAGTCCCATGGGACGAATGTCTCTAATACCACAACTATGATTTGGCAGACTATCGACATCGACGGCTACTGGCTCGCCACCGTCATCTACGTGCCTCAGCACCGTGATATGCCCTCGGTAGCTGAGGCTCTGTCGTCACTCGGCTGCACAGACAACGACATCAGCAACGTATGGCATCTTGTCACACGCCAATGGAACAAAGGCTTCACCTGGAGCAATCCACGCCGTCGCCGCAGCATCACCATCATCGGGCGGGCCACCGACTGGCCGCAGTTCTTCAACACCATCCTTCACGAAACCAAACACCTCGTCGACGAAATCACTGCCGCCTACGACGTTATGAACTACGGCGAACCGCCCGCCTATCTCCAGGGATTCCTCGGACAATCCATGGCTCCCGCTATCCGGCGCATCGTCTGCCCCTGCTGCGGCTACGCAAAATAAAGGCGGCAACACGCTCACCTCCCCAGAAAAAGCCGTTTTCTCTGACAGAGAAAAAACAAAAAAACTCTAACTTACTTCCTTGCTGAAATTCCAATTATTTTCTCAAACTCCTCTAAGGAATAAGGCATAACATTCTTGTTAATACATTCCAAGTAAAGGTCTGTATAAAACCATTCATCTTTAATACTGTCACGAAACATTTCAATAGGACACAGTTCAAAATTCAAACGGTTCAGTTCAGAGTAAAGTTCATCAACATTTTCAAATTCCATCATTCTTGTTGTGTTTTCAGGAGGTATAGGCTGGTAATGCATTTCGCTCGCTTTTTCAAGATCCTCTTCTTTTCTGATGTAAACTAGAATATTATTTAAATCTTCACTTGTTACACATTGTGAACAAACTTTTTCAAGGTTTTCTCTTTTTATCAACGGAAAGGCAACAGGCTTAACGACTTGTGAACCACCGGATGTTTTAAATACAGCCTTGCATTTGCTTTTAGTGTGTAAAATGTCTGCTCTGTCAATAAACGCGAACTGTTCATCGTTATCATCCTCGTGGCAGTAATGACATGGAGTGCGCCCCATGGCAACAGCCTCTTCCATACTGATTCTCTTCTTTTCAGCTTGACAAGATTGCATACCATAGCAATCTTTGTTAGAATGATAGGCATGGGAAGTTCTGCCTGTGCAAATCCAAACCTCACCTGTTTTGCTTTCCTGGCTGTCATAGAACTGGCCGTTCTTCAATATCCTGCCGTCGGCTCCGCGCTGTGGCTGCTTGTTGTCGGAGCATGACACACAGACAACAAGTAAAGCCAACAGAATACACTTATATATGCTGTCTGTAGTTTTCGTCCTGTTACCTGTAATCATAGTAATCTCTTTCGTCATCATAATAGTCTCTAATAATATCTTCAAATTCATCAA
Organism: uncultured Prevotella sp.; assembly: GCA_905233425.1. Taxonomy (GTDB): domain Bacteria; phylum Bacteroidota; class Bacteroidia; order Bacteroidales; family Bacteroidaceae; genus Prevotella. The sequence goes on from CAJOEC010000023.1 coordinate 16,941, forward strand.
AATTGTCACGCACATAGTCTCTTATATCATCCACATGAATATAATCGCCATCTTCAAACCGAAATAACATATCTTCTTTTTCGTCACATTCATTGCATAAGACAAGTTGGCTGGCTTCGATTTCATCCGTTGTGACAAATCTTAATTTTGCCCTTTGATGTGTCATGAATCCGTAGAAATGCACACCAACACGATTAACAACGTGAAATGAGGTGTGGTAAACCGAATCACCAGACAGAACAAATCCGACAAGTTTTTGCCTGTCTATCTCTTCCTGCTCCCTTAACCATCTGTCTATCCATTCCTTTTCTCTTCGAACACTGTCTTGATAGTGAGGGTCATGGGCGAGTGAGTCTGCGACGAAGGATTTTCTAATGGAATCGTTTTGCCATTTCTCTACTTTCCTGATGGAATCGTTCCGCCATTTCTCTATATAAGCCTCATGCATCTTCTCTTTCCGATATGACGAATACCAGTCGCATCCTTTAAACAACAAGACCGCAACAATAAACCACATCAAGCATCCAAGGAAACTTTTTGCACTTTCGTTCATTTCCACATCTTTACAATTACACAGCTTCTTTTTCAATATGTTCGTACTTGGCAAGTCTATTTACCAAATCAGATATTTCAGATTCCAATTCCTTGCACTTGTCACGCCACTCATCACGTTCCTCCTGAAGCTCCTTATACATCCATGCTGGCACAGAACGCTCATCTTTGTCATCTTTGGATGACACAAGCATCTCTCCATAGCCAGTTAAAAGCCATATCCTATTAAGAGTAGGATAAGATAGAAGAATCTTCTGCAATATAGGTTCTTTAGGCTGGTTTTTTAAGTTATTTATATAGCCATTAGACAACCCGCATGCTTCTTCAAATCTTTTCTGACTAATTGAATTTGCTTTCAAAAACTCAATAAGTCTTTCTTTTACAGTTCTTTCCATATCGTTAGCTATTTAGAAGCGTTTTAAATTAATCAATTTACCGAATATTTTTCTGTAAATTACTTGCCTGTTACAGAAATTTCTTCTATCTTTGCACCCGAAAACGTTTAACAACCGCTTTTGAAACATTTTAAAAACTGATTTAAGGCTGCAAAGTTAAATAAAAATATTTACAATCATGGTAAGAAAGAAGAAAATTATTCAGATCCCGCGAAGAAACGTGGCGATGCTCGCAAAGGCAACATTGTCGAGCGAGACATCAGTGTACAACGCCCTCGCCTTCCGCTCCGACTCCGAGACCGCCCAGCAGATCCGCCGTCTCGCCCTCTCTGAATACGGCGGCATAGAGACAACCAAGACAATCATGTAAGCCATTCACCCACTATGAAGGACTACAACGACCACATCAAGAAGAGCCACATCAGGGCCGTCGAGAAACTCAACGCCGACCTGGAAGCATGGCGCAAAGAGACGGGCGAGGAAGCCCCAACCCTCTACGAGGACGCAAACACCAGCTTCACCTTGGCCAACATCACCGTTGAAAACGGATGGCTGAAGTTCGACTATGACGGCCATCCTGACAGTGTGTTCATGGTAGAGCAGGACGAAGACGACGGCATGTACTACGAAGTGGAGGGCATCGACAGCATCCCCGACTACATCAAGTTCTGGCGTTCCTGCCTACGCCGCGCCAAGCGATATTGGTCAATGGACCCTGACAAGCTCGACCGCATCCAGGACGGCGAGGAAGAGGACATAGAAGAAGAGGAGGAATGATCATGTCAAACAAACAAGAATCTCTTAGCGACTACTACACAATGGCAAAGGAGATTGCCAAGGTGGAAAAAGAATTCAACATTGAGCATTGGGTTTACATTACCATTGACAGGAATGGCGACAAAGAAGGCGAATATATCAACCTTTATCACTACGATCTCCCTCGTCATATTGCAGAGAAATACGATTGGGTCATCCGTTGGCGCACCGCAATGCTTCAATGTAAGTACCCACGCTATAGTGTATGCTGCCGCCATTCGCCTTACCGTAAGGTTATGGGAGCCAATATAGGCATGCAGAAAGACCTTTACACATTTATCGCTGCCAAAGCCCAGCTCACAAAGCAGCAACGCGACGTTGACTCATACATTCAGCACGAAAAGAAATCTAACATGTTCTTTAATGAAGATACAGACGAACAACTTATCAAGGCAAAGGAAAAGCTCGTTCGCAAACGGGAAGCAGTCATTCAGGCAGAAGCACGGTTGATTGAAAAGGTTAAACAGGTCAAACAGTCACAATACTATACACTGAAATAATAGACTGACCCATGAGAGACAGCACCATCGACTACGTCGCAGTCAAGAACCCGCTCGGCACCATCATCTGGAAACGCAAGGACGGCTCAGTCCACATCCGCGTCGAGATGACACAGGAACAGCTGAACGCCACCATCGAAAAAGCATTTTCATCCTTAAAGTCCCGCCGCTCTCTTTCGTCCGTTCCCCCGGCTGAGAGCCGGGAAACCCAGAAACAACAGCCATGACACCCACCCAGCTCACCCTCGACCTCGACGACTACGGCCTCAGCCGCGAGCAGGCCTGCATCCTCTGCCACCTCTCAGCTGAGTGCTCCGGCTGCTGCGCCAGGTGCACCCACCCCAACGGATGCCCAGGCCAGACTTGCAGCCAGCCATCTCGTGAACGCGAAGGCAACCGTTGGGAAGCATGGATGCACATCCTGGGGACTGCCCTCCCGCAACTGGCACAATACATAGCCCCGGAACTCCGAAAGAAATACGGCATCAACAAACTAATACGCAAACAACTATGAACAACAAGACATCATCACAGATGGCCGAACTCTACGGCCTACCATCCAGCACAGCCTTCAATAAGCTCCTCGCACGCTGCGGCATACTCATACACAACGAAAAGGGCTACGTCATAGCAGAGACACTGAGCGGACAGGGCTACGCCACAACCGTCACCTGCTGGTTCTTCCTCCCCTCAGGACAGAAGGCCTCAAAGAAACGCGCCGCATGGACAGAGAAAGGACAGGCACTCATACACCAGCGTCTCGGCCGCCTCGGCATCGTGCCCAAGGACCAGCAGCGCAAACTCTTCACCAACTGACAAGCACCACACACCACTATGGACCTCCACACCATCCTCTACTCGCCCAACGCAGCCAACATTCAGGTCGTCATCAACGCAGAAGAGCTGCGCAAATGCTTCGAGAAATTCACAGACTGGGGAATGAAGCGCATAAAGGAGCGCGACGAGCCTACATACTACAGCCGCGAAGAACTGCTCCAGCTGCTCCACTGCTCAGACCCCACCCTCCTGCGCTACCGCCGAAAAGGCATCATCCCCGAGCCCGTCACCATAGAGGGCCGCGTACTCTACGACAAGGCCAAGGTGCGAGAGGCCATGCTCAGCGGAAACATCCGACTCAAGCGAAGGTACAACCACAAGACCGGAGACATCGAATGAACCAGAACCGTGCACAAAGCGAATTGGAAGCAGCCCTGTACTCCATCAGCGCAGACATATACCAGCGGGCCGCCACCACCGGCATACACTCCCTCGAAAGCCTCTGCCGCAAGGCCCACATCATACAGCTGCGCCTACGCTCCATGAAAAGCGGCAGCGAGAAAGAATAGAACAGATAAAACAGCCTGTCAACGTCATCACCGCCAGACAGAAGAACATCCCAAACGGAAAACCTCCATTTTCATACGATTATTTCGTCCATTGTCCCGCCTGGTAGGCGGGCACCATCAAATTAAAAAAAACAATTATGAAAACCAACGACATCAAACGCCTTGAAAAAAAACAAGAGCAGATTTTCCAGTATGCTGCTATATTTCAAATGGCACTTGCCAACGTTTTCAATGATGAAGAAAATGATTACTTCATCGAAATAAAGAACGAGGACATCACAGACATTGTGACCGGCTCAGTTATCGGTTACTTGAGTTTCATTAGTCACCTGACACGCCGAAAGGGTAACTTCCATGACCATTTGCACTTGGTTGATGACATACTTCTTCAGTACCTTATGCAATATGGTAGGCAGAATGATGATGATGACGAAGGATAACCACTAAAACCAACAAATCATGAGCAAGTACAACAGACCATGCCGACTGAAAAAGGAGGCCAGGCCATTCTTCGAGGAGAAGTTGGCCGAAAGAATATTAAGTTTTGACCAGTGGCATAACTACTACCACATGGACGAAAACGCGCTGGAAGAGGTGCAAGAGGTGTATATCACCTATGGCAACAAACGCTATTCGAAATACAGTACGTCGGGCGTGTATGATGACCTCGGCGGATGGGCCAACCCCGATAATGACGAATTCAAGAAAAACGGAGAGGCAGGAGGCAAGTTCTGCTTCACCATACACTTCCCGTCAATGAAATTTGAGGAGCACGACAAATTCTCAAAGGGACGGCTGATTGCCGGGTTGATGGATAGGATTCAGCAGGTTGCCGACAGGTACTTCGAACAGTTCGCATCAGGAGAAATCGACGACATCGGAAACGAAAAAAAAGAAATGAATTACGACCACTACTACATCATCACTGCCATCAACCGCCAGACCGGCCTTCGTGAACCCATCTCCTCGCCCCGCTGCTACTCAGTAGCCTACCGCATGCTACTCAAAAAGCAGTCAGGCAAGCGCGGCGCCCTCCCGCGCAAATACATGAACCCACGTCTGGAGGAATACCCACCATGACCAGCGCCCCCCCCCTCGTCCGTTCCCCCGGCTGGGAGCCGGGGAAAACCCACAGCAACGGCGGCAGCCGCCGGTCGGCAAGGAATAGGCCGGGCATCCGTTTCATCGGGTTTCGCGGGTGCACACAGCGCAACCAGGAACGCGCAACGTCAGCAGTCCAACTCTGCAGCCGCCTCAACAACAAAAAAACAACCGCAATGGAAACACCCCTACACCAGCTCATCAACTCACGACAGGCATCATCAACGCTTCTCGTGCTCTCCGCAGCCGACCTCAAGGCACTCACCGACACACTCGTCACCGAGACACGCCGCGCAGTGGAGGAGCAGCAACGCCCAGTCTACCTCACACGCGAAGAGGTTATGCAGCTCCTCCATATCTCCAACGGAACACTCTACAACTTCGTCCGCGCAGGAAAACTCAACCCCGTCATGGTCGGAGACAAGAAACGCTACATACGCTCAGAAATCGACGAAGCCATCCGTAAAGGACAGCTCGCCAAATACATCCACAAATAACCCCCAAACAATCACAGTCATGAAACAGCTAATCAAGATCCTATTCACAGACGACGACCAACCCACAGGACGCCGCGACACATCTACAGCAATGCAGATCCTCGCCACAGCCATCTTCCTCCTCCTCTTCATCCTCGTATGCGGGTTCGCAGGATGGCTCGACAGCCGCTGGTAAACTCCCCCTTTTCGTCCATTCCCCCGGCTGAGAGCCGGGCCAACACCCCAAAACCATGCAACGACAACCCATCAACATCATCCGAGACAACAAGCGCAAACGCTGCGCCACATGCCGACACGCACGCCTCATCAGCTACGGACTCTATGAGCCGCTGCTCGCAGAGTGCACACTCCAGCCAAACCCATACGACCGGGGCGGACACCCTTTCGCCATCATGGTAGCAAACCTGCAGCGGTGCAAGCAGCACGATTTCCGGCACAGCCCAGCCAACAAAGAAAAACGACAGAAGAAATAGCCATGCAGCATGAAAGGATTCATCAAACTGCCACGCTCCTTCCTGCAATGGGAGTGGTGGAACCGACAGCCTCACCTGTCGCTCTTCCTCTGGCTCCTCATAAAGGCACACATCACCGACCAGAAGATTCAGGGCATACTGGTACGCCGAGGCTCAGTACTCACCACCTGGAACGAACTGCAGAACGCCACAGGATGCTCACGAGGAGCACTCTCACGCGCACTGAAAGACCTCTTGGACAGCGGAGAAATTATCACAAGAACGGACTGCAAGAAAACCGTCATAATCATCTGTCACTATGAAGATTACAACGGAGGCGACAACACGCTTTGGACTGATAGCGGACTGACAGCGGACTGTCAGCGGACTGATACACATCTTATTAAAGGAGAAATAGAGAATGAGAAAGATATATATAGCGCGTCTGCGCGAGATTTTTCTGACGATGGCTTTGTCTCTGAAAGCGACTGCCGCGCCTGGATGCGGCGATACAACCGCATCGCAGCAGCCTTCGGGGCGCCACCGGCCGACAAGCTCACCGACAAACGCATACTCAAAATACAGCAGCGAGTCCGGGAACGCGGACGTGGCTCAGTCGACATCATGTTCCAACGCCTGGAGCAGTCAGCCTACTTCTTCGCCGACGGTTCTCACGGCTTCCGTGGCGACTTCACCAACCTCTGGTCCTCCAACACCTACACACGAGTCATCGAAGGCAACTTTATCCCCAACAAACCACCGTGCCCGCCGCATCAGCGGCAGGAAGCGCCCAAAGAGGAGAAACCGCCAACAGGATCCTGGCTCGACGACTACCACGAGGAGAAACGCGCCACACCCTCCGAGCGACAGCAGCAGATGCGCCAGTACGCTCGCGAACACCCCGACAGCTATGTTGCCAAGATGGTCGCCGACTGGGACAAAGAAAAACAAGTACAAACCCCCAAAAAATGACAACACATGACAGACCTCGAATACTACCGCTACAGAAAACAGCTCCAACAGCTAAGGAAGCTCGAGAAGGAATACCCAACGAGAAGCATCAGCAACACCATCCAGAACATCGATGCCCGTCTCCAATACCACTACGCCACCCGCAAGCACTGACACTCACACCCGTTGTCACTCACCCCCCCGTTGTCACTCACCCCCGTCATCCCCATTTTATTCCCCATTCTATTTTCGTCCATTCCCCTGCCTGAGAGGCGGGCCCACAAAAAAGCACCACCCACAATGAAACACAAAGAATCCGACCTGCAGATCCGCTGCCTCAAATGGTTCCGCTACCAGTACCCCGCCTACGCCCCCCTCCTCTACCATCCAAAGAACAAGCGCAACGGAAACCGCCGCCAAGGAGCCATCGCCAAGGCAGAGGGCGTGCAGCCCGGCGTCGCCGACCTCATACTGCAAGTGCCCTCCATCGTCGGCGACGAACTCACACAAGGCACATACGCCTTCAACAAAACAAACCGCCTCTGCCACTCACTCGCCATCGAGCTTAAGACCAAGACAGGCCGCCAGTCAAAGGAGCAGCGACGATGGCAGCGCTATTTCGAGGCAGCCGGAGGAAAGTACATCGTCATACGCTCCTACGAAGAGTTCACTGCCCAGCTAACCACCTACCTCGACACAGTGCTGCCACGAATACACGACGACATCAACAGCACCCACGCCGACATACAGAGCGAGGCCGACGAAGCCGCCCGACAGCAGTTCCAGAAAATCCTCCACCCGTAGCAGGGGCAAGCCCCGCGCCAGACCGGCCAGCCACCGTGCCCGAAGCATCAGCTTCGGGGTAGTATAAACCCTCAAAAAAACAAACCACTATGACCACCACAACACCCACAACCATCCAAAACATCCGTCTCTTCCTCATCACTCCCTCGCCCCTCAACCCCAGAAAGACCATCGACGAGGACTCCCTGAAGGAGTTGGCCGCCAACATCGAGAAGCAGGGCCTCCTGCAGCCCATCACCGTCCGCCCCGTCTCCCCGGCCTCCTCCCGTCCGTCCCCACTGCCCCCTCCCCCCTTTTCGTCCGTCCCCTCTTTCGTCCATTCCCCCCTTTCGTCCCCTCTTTCGTCCATTCCCCCGGCTGAGAGCCGGGACGGCCGGGCCCCCTACGAGATCGTCTGCGGCGAGCGACGCTACCGCGCCTGTTCCCTCCTCCACTGGGAGACCATCCCCTGCATCATCCGCCCCATGACCGACGAGGAAGCACTCGACGCCATGATCACCGAGAACCTCCAGCGTCGCGACGTCGACCCCGTCGAGGAGGCAGAGGCCTTCCGCATCCTCTCCCAGCGAGGACAGACCGTCGACGACCTCGCCGCACGCTTCGGAAAGTCCACCGCCTACATCCGAGACCGCATGAAGCTTACCAGCCTCATCCAACCGCTGCAGAAAGCCCTCTCACACCAACAGCTCACACTCCGCGGCGCCGTCCTCCTCTCCCGTCTCTCAGACGATGACCAGAAGCAGTTCATCAAACGCGAACTCGAACGTGGCCACGACATCGCCGACTCCGACAAACAACTCTCAACCGGCTACGTCGAAGAGTGGCTCGACCGCTTCTTCCGCAACCTTCACAAAGCACCCTTCCAGGACGGTGAGACACTCGACGAGGCGTGGAACCCAGAAGGCATCCACATACGCCGCTGCGACCGCTGCGACTGCAACACCAACAACCATGGATGCCTCTTCGCCGACATGAAGCTCACCGAACCGCAATGTACCGACGAGCGATGCTACAACCGGAAAACCGACATCTACTACGACTGCATCATACAGCAGCTTGACGCAAGAATCGTACGCGAAGGAAAGCACCCGGCACCGGGGCAGGTCATCATCGTTGACGGTGAGCCTTACTCACAGGAGGCAAAGGAACGCCGCTCACAGTGGCTCACAAAAATAAAGTGCTACGGCTACCGCTTATTCACGGCGAAGGAGACAGACATATACTACGGCACCCCGGAAAAGTTGCTCGGCAAAGGAGAACTCATCGAGGGCATCAGCATCTACAACATATCACAAGCCTACCATGACCCCATCCGCTACTACCGCCTCCACTCAGCCACAGTGCCCGGGGCGTCAGCCCAGGGAAACCTCCCCGCACGCCTCGCAGAGAGGGCAGCAACCATCGCCCAAAAGACCGAGACAAAGGTTGCCAACTACGCCAAGAAGAACTTCGACAAAGACGCATACATCGCCGACGACTCCATCCTCAACGAGTGGGAGAAAACCATCGTCTGGGCAATCATCTTCGAGGCCGTCGACTACCTCGATAGAGTCACCCTCATACCAGAAACAAAATACAATACTCCCACCATCCAGCAGATACGCTCCTTCCGCGACAGACAGAAGACCGTACGCCTCACAGAACATACATACGGCCCCTCAAACGCATGGATGCGGCGCGCCATCGCTAACTGGGCCAAGAAGTCCTACCACGAGTCTTTCCTCGAGGAACTGCTCAAACAGTCTTCCACGGAACACTACGCCCACATCGCCGAGTTCCGCGACGACGCCCGCACCCGCATCGACTCCATCAGCCAGGAACTCCACGACATGGGCTACGACGAAAACGCCAACCCCCTCTAACTCTTCCCTTCATTCCCCCGGCTGAGAGCCGGGCAAAAATACTTTCGTCCATTCCCCCGGCTGAGAGCCGGGCCTAAAAAACCTTCATCATGACAAATAGAAAACAATACTGCATCACCGCCATCAACATCCTCACCACACGCCGCGAGCCTGTCACCCCTCCCTGCTCCCTGAAGACAGCCCGCCGCCTCCTCGACCGCATGAACAACACACCACGCCGCAAAGACACCCCCTACAGCCTCTACATCATCGAGGCCTACCCCAAGGCCACCGTGTAAGCCGCGTCAGCGGCGCCTCAACCCTCAACTCACCCCCCCCCCCCCCGGTCATCCCGCCACCATCCTCTCCTCCACCGACCGCGCCTACGTCCGCCTCGAACTCTCAGGCCTACAGCAGCACGCCAAGCCCGGCGAGATATTCTTCCTCACGCACGAGATCCAGGCAGAGCCTCCACTCTCCAAGCCAGAGCAGTACCTACTCTTCGTCTACGAAACACGCAACCGCCAGCGACGCTACTTCGACCGCCGACCCATCGCCACAAAGGAAGAAAACGCAGCCAACCTCAAGGAAGCCCTCGCCTACGAGACACACCTCGACCAATGGAACAACCGCACACGCGCCTACATCGACAGCCACCCGGGCTTCGAGAACGTCCTCAAAAGCCTACCTCCCAGCGATGACAAAGCCCGCCACTTCGCCTTCTTCCAGGTCGTCGAGGAGTGGCGAAAACAGTGGAAGGCCTACTTCACCTACAAAAAACTCAAAAACAAAGACCCCGCCATAGAGGCAGAGAAGAGAAAGCAGTGCTACGACTTCGAGCACGCCATCGACAACTACATCACAAAATCACTACGGATATGACAAGATTTGAATTCGACATCCTCTATTCGGGAAAGAAAATAGAGATGGACGGCAAAACCTACTGCGTCATCGGCATCCAAAAGCGTTTCGGAAGAGTACGGCTCCAGCAGATAGTTTTCTACTACGACGCCAGGGACGACGACTACGACACCTACGATGAATGTCAGGAAGCCCTGGAAGTGGCCATCTACAATGCGGAAGACGACGAAGAGGCAGAAGAACTCGCCGACTGCGACATAACCTGGCACCTCTTCGGTCTCCCCTTCTGGATGCACTACAAGGACATCACCTAATGGGCGGAACCCGTCCCCATAATCAGCGACCCCCGCCTTCGTCCAAGAGCCGCATAAAAATTTCGTCCATTCCCCCGCCTGAGAGGCGGGCCATCAATAACCCTTTAAAAACAAAACAACAATGACAGACAAAATCTCACAAGCCCTGGAAAACCAGGCAAATGCCTACTCGCGTATTAACAACCTCACCGACACCGACCGAGGAACACTCGCAAAGGCTTTCATCGACGGAGCAGAATGGCTCTTCAACAAGCTATACACAGCCTCCCCCTCACCCAGCGAAGACCTTTCGTCCGTTCCGCCCGCTGAGAGCGGGCAATACCCCCATAACCTCGAAGGAATGACCATCTTCAATGCCCATGCCTGCGACTCCTGCCCCTGCGAAACCTACTACTGCATGAAGCTGCACCTCATAGGAGGGGCCTCAATCTGTGTCAGAAAACTTCAAGAACAACAACAGTAAAGTCATGAACCAGGAACTGAAGAAAAAGCTCATCAAGCGCAATGAGGAAATGAAGGCGGCATTACCTCACCTCTACGACATCGAATGGGTGGAGAAAACTGCCAGCGAAGGATGGGAGGAAATGGTGAAGGGACTGGAAAAAGCCATGCCTGGATTCGGCAAGATGGCAGGAGCAGAAGACGGACTCAACATCTTCGCCGTCATCTACTACTCAGCTTTCGAGTCCGCCCTGAACACCTTCTTCCAGCAGGTTCTCGATGACTCGCTTGCCCAAGTTGAGATCACCATGAACGAGCTACAAAAAATAACAGCATGTATAACCACAAAAACAGAATGATTATGGAATTAATAGGAAAGAAAGTCATCATCCGTGCCGACCGCGCTGGTGTGTTCTTCGGCACTCTCACGGCTAAGACCGACACGCCGGCGGGCGTGGAGGTGGAACTCAGGGACTCGCGCCGCCTGTGGTACTGGGACGGTGCGGCATCGCTCTCGCAGCTTGCTGTAGAGGGCACGAAAGCCCCCGACAACTGCAAGTTTACGATCACGGTGCCGCAGCATGTCGTCATGCAGGTGATAGAGATCATCCCCTGCTCGGAAAAAGCCGTCAGGTCTATAGAGTCTGTGAGTATATGGAGAAGGAGTTAAATAAGCGGATAGGGTTGTTCCTTGCCGTCGGCGACGGCGACGGCTCCAGCTACGGCTACGGCGACGGCTACGGCGACGGCTACGGCTACGGCGACGGCTACGGCGACGGCTACGGCTACGGCTCCGGCGACGGCGACGGCGACGGCTCCGGCTACGGCTCCGGCGACGGCTACGGCGACGGCGACGGCTACGGCGACGGCGACGGCTACGGCGACGGCGACGGCTACGGCTACGGCGACGGCTCCGGCTCCGGCTACGGCATCCCGGTGTTCAATGGTCGTAAGGTCTACCAGATAGACGGCGTGGCCACCCTGATTGACAGTGTTCGCGGCAATGTGGCCAGGGGCAGCATCCTGCAGGCTGACTTCACGCTCACCCCTTGCTGGGTAGTGCGCGAAGGAGACCTCTTCGCCCACGGCGACACCCTCCGCGAGGCACACGAAGCAGTAATGGCCAAAGTCCTCGAGGTTTCGCCGCTTGAAGAGCGTATTGCCAGGTTCCGGGAGCAGTTCCCTGACCCCGACGGGAAAATCCCCGCCGCGACACTCAACAGCTGGCACCAGGTATTGACCGGTTCGTGCGAGGCAGGACGCAAGGCCTTCGCCCGCGACCGCGGCATCGACTTAAGCAACGACAGTTTCACTGTGCGCCAGTTTGTCAATATCACTTGCAACGCATACGGCTCGGATGCCATCAGGTGTCTCGCTGAGGCTTATGGCATAAAGATAAAGACAGAATGACCTATACTTCAGTCTCCGCCGTCTATGTCCGTTGGTACGGTCGTGTCCTACAGGGCACGGTCGTACCCAACGCCACACCCTCAGACTCCCTCTTCGGTTCCATGGTGGCCGTCACCATCCCCATACAAGGCACCACGGCCACAGCCCTCTTCAACCCCGCCCACGTCTATGAGTCGGCAGAACTGGCATCCGAAAAACCCGCCGCCGTGCCCCCGCCCCCCTCTTTCGTCCATTCCCCCGGCTGTGAGCCGGGACCGCCCTCACAAGCAGCCCTCGAAGCCCACCGCCGGCGTTACCGTGACTTCAAGGCCGCCCACTGGGACCATGAGCACAATCACCTCCAGGTCGGTTTCCTCGAACAGGGCTACCAGCTCTTCCGGCAGGGCATAGCCATGAAGATGCAGCTGAGCAAATTACAGTCAAATAAGGACACACCCCCAAACCCGCCAACACCGAAGAAAAAAGCCACCCCAATCCAACTATCACTTTTCGACTAAAGTTACAATGAACAACAAGCCACTTTCGTCCATTTACACGGCTGAGAGCCGTGTCAAACCCACCATCTACATCTCAGGCCCCATCAGTGGCCACGACCTCGAAGAGCGCCGGCACACCTTCCAACAGGCACAAACCTTCCTCGAGGCACAAGGCTACCACGTCTTCAACCCCATGAAGAACGGACTGCCCCCAGACGCACCGACACGAAGGCACATGCACCGCGACATCTTCAACCTCCTCTACTGCGACGCCATCTACCTCCTCCGCCGCTGGACACACTCCAAAGGCTGCAAGCTCGAGTTCGACGTCGCCACCGCCATCGGTCTCGACATCTACTTTGAAGAATCAGGAACCATGATAAAATTTGAACATATTCTATGTGTTTTAGAATCATTCATTAACACAATTCCAGAAAAAAGTATAGAATGGACGGAAGATGATAAAAATAAAGTTACTCTTTTTATGCAATTAGTAGAAGGGTGTGATAACTATGAAGAATTATCTAATTGGCTCAAATCCCTCAGACCTCAGAACAGGTGGAAGCCAAGTGAAGAACAGATGAATATGTTAGATGAAGTGATAAGAAATCCATATCTTTCTACTGCTGAATATAATGGACTTATGGCATTGAAAGAACAACTTAAAGCATTATAGTTATGGCACAGTACATAGATAAAGACACTTTATTAACAGAGATAGAAAGAAGACAAAAAGAAGAAGTATTTTATGATGAAGATGGCTCATTTGCTTCATGGGCTGACCAGAATCACTATTTTACTTTGGAGTCTATTAAAAATTTTATTGACACCATTGAAGTGAAAGATGTGAACTTAAAGGAAGAAATAAAGAATAGAATAGATAACCTTTCCAATCTATATTGTTATATGGAAGATTTATTTAATGGCGAAGATGAAGAAGGTGTCTATCCTATTCCTGAAAATGTAACAAATGAGTTATTTGATTTCGCCAAACATTTCTTTGAACTTGGTATGCAGGTAAGTAATAAAATGTAGGAAGGAAAATAAGTTATGTCACAAGAAGAAAAAGCCAAACGCTATGACGAGGCTTTAAAAGTAGCAAAAAGAAACTACGAAGCTATAGTAGAAATGGATGACGATTGTACATTTGCAAAAGAAAGTATAGTTAATACTTTTCATCATATATTCCCAGAATTCAAAGAGTCAAAGGATGAGATGATAAGAAAAGAAATTATTAATTACTTTACGGAAGGTAGAGAATTTCTTAGTCTGTGTAGTTTTGATAGAGAACGCATTCTTGCTTGGCTTGAAAAGCAAGGTGAGCAGAAGTTCGCTGATAAGATTGAACCAAAGTTTAAGGTTGGGGATTGGGTAGTGTTTAATAATAAACATCAATCTATTTATCAAGTAGAAAAAATAGAAGATGGGTATTATATTCTTAGACATACGCATGGTGGAACACTTAGAGTATGTGTACTACATGATGAAAGTCTTAGGTTTTGGGCAATTCAAGATGCAAAGGACGGTGACGTGCTTGTTGCCTCTGATGGTTCTATCTTTCTTTTCAAAGGTACAATTGATTGTGCTTGCAAACATTATGTCGCTCTTACAACTGACGATGTTGTTAAATTCAATGAAGGATTAGAACATTATTGGGAAACTTCTACCGCAGTCCATCCAGCCACCAAAGAACAACGTGATACTCTAATAAAGGCAATAGCTGATGCAGGATATGAGTGGGATGCAGAAAAGAAAGAATTGAAGAAGATTGAGCAGGAGCCTGCTTGGAGTGAAGAGGACGAAAGAAATCTTAAAGGGGTAATAGACGAAATTGAGGCAAACAAAAATGGGGTTCTTTCTTGGCTCAAATCTCTCAGACCTCCAGAACACTTGGAAGCCGAGTGATGAGCAGATGGAAGCACTTGCTAATGCTTTAAGTCTTGCAAAGAATTGTGGTGAAGAGAGTGCATTTGACCTTAGAACATTATATGAACAATTAAAAAAACTAAGAGAGGAATAGTTATGAAAGCAAATGAAGCACCCGAGAAGTTGTATATTGATAGTAGAGAGCACTGGATGAAGTCATGGACTGCCTTTACGACAAAAGCAAAAGGTGATGACATTGAATACACCCGCACTGATGCCTTTATTGAGAAGGCGATAAACTTTCTAAACTATAAACTTGGTGATGTAGTAGCAACACGAGTGTCTGGTACAATAATACCACATCATGTTGCGAAACAAGAGGTAATTGACGAATTTGTAAAACACATGAAAGGTGAGTAAGAATCCGTTTTGATTTGTTTGAGGGTTGCATAGATTGGCTCCTTGCACATCATTTCGACTATCGTGGACTAATAAACCATAAACAAGCAAAACGAAAATCAAACAACAACTCCAATTCCTAACCAATGTCCTGTATGTCGCTGTATCGCAGCGACTAACCGACACACAAACACTCCCCGCTACCCGTCACGGACAGCGGGGAGCTTTACACTAACCAAAAATCAAATAACTATGAAACATTCCTTAATCGTAAATCCTTCCTTTAATTACGGCCTTGCCGAACCGCTCCATGCTCTTGATGAAGCTGCGGAAGCACCCGTAGGCCGTCACGGTGGCCTCCTCGCGTGTCACCTCAACCGCATATTGGTTGCTCCACTTTCCGAGGTTCTGCCCGATGTCGTAGATAGGCGATGACACGGCAGCACGGAATCCGCCTGTGTAGCGTATCAGCGCACGCCCGTTGTCCTGTCGGCCGAAGTACCCGCCAGCCTGTATGGTAGCCCTGATGTCGGCATCCTCGACGTTGGTGTCTATCGCACGGAGGCAGTTTTTGATGATTCCGTCAATGCGGATGTCGGTACACCAGTTGGCGTAGACACCCCCTGGCTCGTCGGTAAAATAGTTGGTGGCTCGTATGCCAGTGCCGAAGTTCGTCACAAGGGCGTTTATCCTCACTCCAGTGACGAAAGCCTTGTTCCCGGCCATCGCCTTGTTCTCAACGGGGTTGATATTGATGGCAGTACCATCCGCCGCCGGGAGCACGTAGGGGTTATCCGCTGGCGGGTTTGCCGCTTTGACAGCCGTGTTGATCGTCAGCCCCCACACCTTTTCCCCGCCGTCGGTTCTCACCTCGATGCAGTTCTGCGTGTAGTGCTGGCACAGACTCACGTCGAAGTTGCCACCATCGATGGCCACCGATGCCTGGTTCCAGTTTGCGCCCTCCTTAACAGCCACACGCAGCAGCGTAATATCCTTGTCGGTGAAGACCACCGCCGCCCCGTTGATATTAGGCTGGCACTCAGCGAGGGAAAGGCACATCGTGGAACCCTCAAAGGTGAGACGCTTCTCCTTGCGCAGTACAAGCGTCTCACCGATATAGTAGGCCACGGGCGGGAAGACCATCTCGCGGAAGGCGGAGTCAAGAGCCAGCTGCAAGTCAGCCGAGCAGTCCGCCCTCTCCTGTATGCGCCACACAGCACCTTCATCATCGTTTTCGTTCATTGTCCCGGCTGATAGCCGGGAAGCCTCGGCCCACCACAGCGCGTTACCGATACACCGCCAAGTGCCCTTGACGGCCACACCCTTGAAGATGCGCCTGTTGGTGGCCACAATCTCAGAGTCGCGGCCAACCAACGTGCCGTTGCTTAGCGTGCCGCCACGGAACTCCAGCGTGCACCCCTTTGGCAGCGTCACCGCCGCTCCGCCAAGGTCGTAGCCCCACTTCACCACATAGATGACATTCTCCCTTGTCACCTGTTCGACGAAGCCCTTGTTCTTTGCCACCGTGACAATCCGGCTCTCACTGCTGACAGCCACCGCCTTTGCCACCGTCACCAGCCCCTCGCGCTTTCCAGCAGCAACCATCTTCCCAGCCTTCTCACACGACTGTACACTCCTTTTCACTTCCATAATCATTCAACTCTTTTCGTCTCTTATAGCGGAAGCTGGCCACTAAGACCAGCATCCGCTATGTACCTACTTTATGCAAAAACCCTCTTAACTTCTTTATCTCCTATATACCTTTTCTTCAACTCTGCAATGTTGGCTCTTCTCATGAGGATATTGCTCATACCTTAATACTGAGAAATTACTTTCCTGTCACCATCTTCATAACTGATACAGATACTTTCGCGGTGAATGAGGTTTCTGTCAAAGTTATTGCCAACTCTGTAAAGCCTTATCCTTTTAGTCTTTGTGTCAATAGATGTCAGAGTGAAGTGATTCTGATTTATAGTATCTGGAATAGATACAGTATCATTCATTATTCCAGGGTCGCTGTAACCTCCTCTTGGGTAAACGCAAAACATTTGGTTGGGATAGTTAGCAAGTTCGTCTTTTACATACACGCCAATAGCATCAAAGTGCCAGTGCCCAAACATATACATTATAAATACT
This sequence comes from uncultured Prevotella sp., assembly GCA_905233425.1. GTDB lineage: Bacteria > Bacteroidota > Bacteroidia > Bacteroidales > Bacteroidaceae > Prevotella. The sequence continues at coordinate 34,099 of CAJOEC010000023.1, forward strand.
CCGCCATTCTGTTGGAAAGTATCAACTTGTTCAAGAATATGTCTAAACAAAGTTCCATTGTCATCATCACCAGGGCCAACAATATCCAAGTCAGCAGAAGTAAAATTGCAATTCCAGAATGTCATCCGATTATTCGTAAGTGGAATGTGTGCAGCAATAATGACGTGTCTTCCTAACGCTAATGCACTATTTGCATTGTTCTCTCCATAAAGAGTATTTTCAAGCCAATTACTCTGTTCTCGGTCAAAGTGCATACTGTCATATACTATAAGTCTTACATTAGCATCTACATAGTCTTTGTAATAGTAGCACTTTTCATCAGTATATTCTACACCCCAATCCTCAATTCCTTGCATGTAGAAATCAAATGTTTCAGCAGCAGTAGCCAATCGTCCTGTCCCAGTTTCAGGGTCTGGGTAATTGGCTACATCATGGTTGCCTATTACTTTGAATAGACTATTATATCCTTCAATATCAGGCCATGTTTTATGAGCCGTTGAACGCCAGTCGTTAGAAGCAATATCACCAAGAATAATACCATCGTCAATATAATCACTATATTGGGCTATAAAGTCCAAGAAATTCTGCATATTTGACGTGGAACCGTGGATATCTGTCAAAGTAGCCAATGTAAGTGTCTTATAAGTAATATAAGGCTGACCACCAGGAGACGGGTCATCGGGGTCTAAGGACGGCCTTTTGCAAACAGTCCTATTCAACGACTTTACTATTGGCAGGAACTTTGACTCAGGGAACATTTCTGTAGACTCAACAGCCTTGGAAATCTCCTTATAGAAGCCTTCTGTTACATCATAGCCATTGACAGTTAATTTATTAATGTACCCTGTTCTATCAACATTGCTAATAAGCCTGTCTATCAAGAAATATTTTGCATCCGAAGGTGCTGTTCCTGTATATGTCTTATTGCTCGAAGACAAAGCTATTGGAGTAGTATCGTCACAAAGAACAATACTATCAGAAGAATGCTCCTTGAGATAAGCAAAATTCAAAACAGTACTACCTATTGAAATATTTATACTATCGCCACCAGATATAGGTATGATAGAATGTTTGCCAGCTCCTAATTCACCACTACCGCTAATCCACTTATCAAATAGAGGAAGTTCACTCAATGGAACACCATAATTTTCAGACTTGATAGTATCTACTATAGTAGTGACACCAATATTATCCCTTGCCTGTGCCTTTTGAGCATCAGATAAGTCTTGTACATTAGTAGAGACGAAATCATTTAATTGATTAAGATATACAGTCTTTGCCGTAACAGGGCTTTTCTTATTTGTCTGGAAAGATAAAAGAATATAGGTAGCATTAGCGGTATCAGATGACTGAATTGCAATGTTCTGCCAGGAATTATTTTTTATTCCGTATTGTTTTAATATATTATAGTTTTCATCAACAATAAAGATATTAGAATAAGAACTATCTGAACAAAAACAATAGAGCAAATAATCCGTATCAGGAATAATGTCAATAGTACATATTGAATAAGAATTGGATTCTGTCTGTGTTGCAACACCATTTACATTTTTCCATGCTTTGATATCTTCAATCGCAAGTTCTACATCCACATTGTAAGTTCCGATGCTGTCTGTAAGCTTATCAGTTACATTAGTAGTTGCATAGTTTTGTAGAGCTGCATATACAGCACCACTATCAATAGGATTATGACTGTTCTCAGTTGGTGCATCGTCAAATGTTCCATTCCCAAAACCAAGATTCTGTCTTGCCTGTTTCTTTTCGACATCAGTAAAACTCTGGCTATCTACTGATACAAGTTTCGGTAACTCATCATCAATCTCGTTAATCCTTGTCTTTACGTCTTTCAACTCATAAAGACTAAAGTTTGAAATCGTGACATCCAAAGGATAGGTAAGAGTGTCTATACTACCATAATAAATATACAGAAAACTCCAGCCAGAGGTCTTTTGAATATTGATTTCAATATGACCATTTTTGATATATACAGTTTTACCAGAATAGTAGTCTACTATATAAATTACTCCACCTGTCGAACTTTCAGAAGCACTCAGACGTGCTAACGTATCATCCCCCTCATAACTGACATCAAAACTAAGGTTATACACCTTACCGTTCTCCAACGAGGACAAATTCATCCTAATTGCAGACGATTGTATTGAATTAGCCAACAGATGCCAAATGCCATTATGACCACTTTCATCCAATTCAAAAGTGGCTTTCGATGTTGAGTTTCTATTGCCCCATGAACTAGCAATACTTGTTTTGTCAACATCAAAAGTTGTAGCATCATGCACCATTCTGAAAGTACCGTTACTGTCTGGAATATTCTGACTGTCAAGCGTTGGTGCTGCGTCCACTCCTTGCCAATTAGCAGTATTGGTAAAATCAGTAGCAGCTGTAGAAGCATTATCAAGAGTATGCATCAACCTATATTGCACATACTTGTTGTCACTATTAGGTACAGAACCATTGCCAGGACTCTCTACAAACTTCACACTCATGCCTGGCTGCCTTGCGCTTGTGGGAACCTTTGCGAGGGCGGTGGCCAGCGTGTAGGTGTTGCCGCCGCTGCCGTTCCCCGTGGGGAAATGCTTGCTGACATCGTAGGCGCCGCCAGAGCTGCCGCCCGCGACGTTGTTGGCGAAGTATGCGTCGTTGTCGCTGCCGTCCTTGCCGAGGTAGACCTCGACCGTCTCGCCCTCCTCCCAGGTGTTGGAGGCGCTGACAGGCTCGCCGTCGTAGTAGAGAGGCAGCGCGCCCGTGTTGTTGATGTTGAGGGTCACGCCGCTTGCGGCCGTGTTGGCATGGGTCATCCGCACCTTCATGCTGCCGCCGCTCTTGTAGCCGCTGCCCAGCACATAGTTCTCCGCGCTGAAAGCCTTGTCGGCGACGTCGGCCCCGGTGCCGCAGACGTAGAAGCCCATCTTGGCCTCGTTGCAGTTGGCCTTTGCGGCAACATCGATAGCGTCTTGCTGCTGGGGACTCAGACCTGCAATAGCATTGTCAATCCTCTGCACATGGTTATATGTCTCAGCATTTATCTGACTCTGCTTCCTCTCATTGTTGGTGTCAAGCACCTGGTCGGCGGTGGTGACGACCTTCTCATAGCTTGTGGAGTCTATCCTGCCTGCGATCTCAAATATATCAGCCATAGTCTTGAATGTTAATTGTTAGCGACGGTAATTCTGTAAGTAAAGGTACCGGCGCCGCGCTCCTCGGTGTTCTGGTAAGCCCTGTAGCCAGTCTTGTCAGTCGGTATCTCGGTAAAGGCAAGGCTGGTGTCGTAGGTAGACACAAGGGCGAGTGCAGAGAGCCTGAAGTTGTCGGGGACTTCAATGAAGATGTGGTCCTGGGCGGCAGTCGTGATTCTCTTCGTGAAGCTTCCGGCGGCATGGGGCGTGTTTTCTTCCGTCATGGCGGCATGGGCGTAGTCGGCACCGTGGCCGGTAGAGATGGGTCTGACACCGACGCAGCTTTTGCTGGCGACCTTTGTCATGTCGCCAATCTCGAAGACGGCGGTATAGTAGTTGTTGCCGTCCACGGCATCGATGGTGTCGGCATAACTCAGCGCCTTTCTGTTGGTGGCACTGTCCGAGAGGCTTGCGATAGGGCTGACCCCGTCGGGCTTCGCGCTGTAGCTGCCCCTGTATATATAGATATGGTCGGCGTCGGTGCTGATGGTGGCCGCGAGGCTGATGCTCCTGCCCTCGCCCACGAACACGGGGCTTGTGGCGTCGAGACCCACCGTGATGGCCTTTCCGAGCACTATGCTGTTTATCTTGTCCTGCGTCAGCCCTATCTCGTCGTCGATCACGTCCTCGGCACCGCACACATGGCCTCCGTTGGCCGCATTGTATATCCGCGAAGGGATAGCCGTTCTCTTCTCGTCTGTCATAGCTGTTCTCCTCCATTTATGTTGTTGTCGTTGTTGTCATTCCCCTCGTTATCCCCGCCCGAAGAAGGTGTGTCGTCGCCATCGCTGCCCTCACCTCCGCCGCCGGGTTCCACAGTGCCGCTGCCACTTTGGGAGGGGATAGTCACTGGGGTGCCGTCGGCATAGACCCATTGGCTCCCGCCGGCGTAATAGACGGGCTTTGTCACTGCAGGGCTGCCCTCGGTAAGCATGAACATGAAGCCTACATAGACATCGGTACTGGGGGGAAGGTTGCCGACAGAGCCGGAACGCCTTACGCCAGCGACAGCACCGTCGTACTCATTCCAGCGCTTCACATCGCCGCTCTGCTTGAAATAGACAGTCCTGCCCAGTGTCGTGTCCCTGTAGGCAAAACCGTTGTCAAACGCGCCAAGAGCCTCAGTAGGCCGCTGGGCAGTGGTGCCGCGGCTCCTCGCGGCATGGAACCCCTGTTCATCATACCAGGAGTTCTTTAACGCGCCCGTTTGCTGGTCAGTGTACACCTGAGCAAAGTGTAAGGTCTTGAAAAAGCCCTCGTCGTTACAGAAATACACAGCCTCGTTAGTGTGCTCGTTGTAAAAGGGAATGTTTGCAAGGCTTCCGTACCTGAAGCCGAGGAAATGGCCTCCGCCACTACCTCTTGCCACATTCAGTATCTTCTTCCCTTCGTCATACGTGATGGTGTCGATATTCTTCACGACATCCCTGACCGGGTTGTATTCTGTCATCACGCCTTTGAGCTTAGTGGTCGCAAGTGAGGGCGACCAGTAGAAGCAAGCCTCGTACATACGCCCGGTCTTTGCCCCGCCACGGTTCGCCTCGTACACATGCACGCAGCAGAAGGCCACATTCTTCTCAACCTTGACCACATATTCCCTCTGTCCGCTGCCGTCAATGCCTAAGTTGGCACACACCTTCGAGTAAAACTCACTGTAAGGGCTGCCAAAAGGTGTTATCCAGTACGTGCCGCTCGGGACATTGTTGTAGATGTCGCCGAAGGTCACGTCCCTGTTCTCCTCGCGGCTTTCGGGCAGCATGTCGGTGAAACGGTAGCAGGGGTCGGCGAGATTGTTGGGTCCTATGTTTATGTGCCCGCCTGTATATGGGTAGGCGTTCCTGTTGCCGTCGAGGGAGTACTTGAAACTGCCGTCTTGGCCGTCGCCGTCCCATTTCCCGTTATACTTCGCGTCAATGCCAGTGGGGAGGTTGCCGTTGGCGTCGCGTGCCAACTTCACGCCGTTGAGCGTGTGGTTCCTTATCCTGTACAGTTTGCCGTATGCGCCCTTGTACTGCGTGGCCACCTTGTCTATCGTGAGTCCGTAGCAGTTGTTGTCCATGTCCACAAGGTAGGGCACCTGGTACTCGCTGGAGTAGAAGTCCCAGAAGTCGGTGCCGTTTATGAGTATGTCGCGCACCATGTCCGCCTTCACGCCAGCCCACATCATCCTGTTGGCCTGTATCTCGCAGTCGGTAATCTTTATGTTGTTGCACTCGCCGTTGTCCCATCCGATGAAGCCGTGCTTGGGGTATTCTAAGCGTGCGGGTTCGTCGGGGGTGATGAGCAGACCATGGGCGGTGTCCTGTCCGAGAGCCTTTATCTCGCCGTCGTAAGGGTCTACCCAGTCTTCGATGTCGTTCACGCCCCTGTTGAGCAGGAACCCGTAGTTGGTGCCGCCAATGACGACCTTGTCGAAGTGGAGGGCTGTCATCCATGAGTCATAGCAGGTGTCGCACCACACGCCGGCAAGCAGGTTTATGTCAATCTTGCAGTTCGACATGCAGAAGTCATAGAAGCCCTGGTGTGTCCCCAGGTGCTCGCCTCCGGCGTAGTTGAGGAGGGCGACAGCAGCACCGCCATACCACAGGCTCCTCCTCTCATGCCTGAAGCTTCCGTCGGCGTTGCGTATGCCGTCATTCCTTCCGCCGATGAAATTGACGTTGTCAATCTTTATGTTGATGACATTGAGGTACTCGCGATCCCGCTGGTCCCACACGTCGCCCCACAAGTCCTCATAGACCCTCGTCCAGTCGAGGGTGACAATGCCCCTCCCGACAGGCACGGCGTGGGGATGGTAAAGCTCCAGCCCGCACACACGGCTTTGGGCGTGAAGCCCGATGAACAGACTCTCGCACCTTGTGCCAGTGGTGCTGCCGAAGACGCTGCACCACGGACCGAGCGACAGAGTGCCGTTGTTCACGCTTCCGCCGTCGAACTCCACAATGCAGTGGCTGGGCACGGAGACAGTCTCCCCCCCGAGGTCGAAGTTAGACCTCACCACATACTTTGTGTCCTCGTCGGTCACCTGCAGGCCGAAGGGGATGTTCGGCTTCAGGTACTTGGTTCCATATATCCTGTCGGGGTCGCTGTTGACAGGCCCGCCGACAAACACGTTTACATTAGGCTTTCCCATATCTCTTTATCCGTTTATGTCAATATTGTAATTCCCTGCGCTGAAGCTGTTCTCGCTGACATACACCCAGTACTCGTTGCCGCCGATGACCGTAGGCTCCGCAGGCTCAACAAAGGCAATCTCTATGCCGTTGATGTCGGCGCGAATGAACTTGCTCTTCAAGGCGCTGCCGAGGATGACCACAATGTGCTCGCCGTCGCCGACCTCGCGGTCGTAGGCGTTCCTCATGCCGTGGCCCACGCTGATGGCATAGGCAGGGAGGATGATGTCGGCATAGTCGCCACCGTCGGCAATGGCTCCGAGGAATGCGCTTGGGTAGTGGACGATTGTCTCCTGCCTCATGTACTCGATGCCCATAATCTGCGCCTTGCACTTAATCTTTATCCTGTCGTTGACAAGCCGCTCCAAAGGCAGTTCGACGGTCTCGGTGAAGCCTCCTGTCCTCTCCTTTGCGAGGAAAGCGGTGGAACGCTCCTCTGTCTCCTCGTTGTCGTCGTTCCAGTAGAACCTTATCCACTCGAACATGCCGATGGTCTCGCTGTCGTCGGTCCTGGTGCTCGCGGCGATGGTCACCGTGCAGCCCTCCTCGCCGATGTAGTAGGTGGGCGTGACAACCATGTTGATGCCGCGGTAGACCTCGCCCGTGATGTCCTCGAGCTTCTGCCAAAGGGCGTCGAAAGCTTCGGTGAGTGTCTTTTGGCACACGCCAATCAGTTCGTTGCTCCCGAACGTGCTGGCCAGCGCATAGCCGTTGGCGGCAGCGCTCCTTATCTCGTTGAGCAGTGAGGGGTCGAGTTTCTTCTCGGTGACGGCATAGTTGGCGATGTCGGGGGTCTTCACCTCTCCGTCGCCGATGTGTCGGCTTTTCACCTCTCCGTCGCCTATGTTCACCGCCTTGACCTCTCCGGGGGCGATGTGCCGGCTCCTCACGCTGTTGTCGGCCAGTGCGCGGCTGTCTACACAGGCGTCGCTGAGGTGCTCGTTCCTTATCGCACCCACGAGGATGTGGAACCAGTCGATAACACGCTGTGCTATCTTACTGCCGGTGATGGCTCTGTCTGCCACGTCTCGCGTCTGCACCAGCACGCGCCAGCCTGCAACATGCTGGCAATACTCAAACATCTTCATCATTATTTTTTTTCGTTTATTGTCCCGCCTGGCAGGCGGGCTATGTCATACAACAAAACATTTCGTCACTACCACCGGCGTTGCCAGCCGCAGCTGTTCTTCGCGATTGGTGGTGACGTGTATCTCGAAAGCAGTGCCGCTCTCCGGTGTCTGTCCGTAGTTGGCCCAGCCGCCATCGCGTTCCTGTTTCAGTGTCACCACAGGGGCGCGGCTCTCCAGTTCTATGTGAACCGTTGCCGCATCATCAACGCTGAACACTTCGCTGATCCAGCCGTTGACTTCATCGTCAAATGTAAACCTCAGCTCTCTCATAGTCGTAATGCACCTTGCGCTTATCCCACAAGGTCTTCTTCAGTCCACTAATCATCCCGTCCTGTAGACTGCGGCACTGCCGCAGTTCTTGGGTCCAAGTAGCGAAGCGAGATGGCAAACAGCGGACCGGCAAGTTCCTCCCTGAACGCCGTCATCGTCAGGCCTGCAACCTGATATATCAGTGAGGCTTCAAGGAGCGTCGGGACTGCAACGTCCTCTTCCATGTCATTCTCGTCAAAATCATGGTGCTTGGGCTTGCGGACAAACGTGAACTTCAGCGTGTCGTCTGACGTTCGCGCACAGTACATTTCTAAGTACTTGTCCCCGCCGTCGTATGTCACAATGTTCACCGGGCGGTCCCAGCTCCCACGGGCATACTCATCCACCTGCATCAGTGCCTCTGGGCTGGTGTCGGGAAGGGGCTTGGGATAATGTGTCCACGATGAAAGACGGGCCTCAACGATATGCAGCAAGTCCGAAGGCAGCTTCAAACGGCCTACAAGGGTCACGCCGTCTATGCTGAAACCGGCTGCCTCTGATGACGACAGACCCTCAAAAACGCTGCTGTCAAGACGCTCCAGGGGGGCACTCTCTATCACCCACTGAAGAGCATATCCTATCTTGTCGATGATGATCTTCGTCAGGTTCTGCTCGTCCTCTGGCTCTTCTATGAGTGCTCCCTCGTTCTCCGTCAGCTCGTCAATGGCAGCACGTACACGACTCACTATCTCCTTTACCTTCATCCTTCTTTGCGCTCCTCTTTCGTCCGTTAACCCGGCTGTGAGCCGGAAAAACAGTTAACCCTGCTTAATCGTTGCCGTCACGCCGTGCTCTTTCAGCACCTTCCGTGCCTCGGCAGCACTTGTCACCTGTACGTTGAACGTCTGCGCTATATACACGATGGCCTCGCCCAGGTTGCTGAACGTCTTCCGCTCTCCTGTATAATTCGCTCCTCCACCGTCAACCACCGTGCCCGAAGCTTCGGCTTCGGAATCACCACGACCTCCGCCTGTCTGCGAAAGGCGCGTCTCCTGTCTGGTTCGCATGCTCGCGGCCTTTTTCGCGGCCTTATCACGGTCACAGGATTCTTCAACGCTGCGCTCCAGAACGATATCCTTGTCCTTGAAAAGCTGGCTCCCCTCAATGGCCCGTTGCTTGAAAAGGTCATTAGTGTAGCACTTGGCCGGCGTACCGTTATAGGTGTTACCGTCAATAAAAGCCACCCTCACGTTCACACCCTTGTATTTCAGTGTCACGTCGAAGGTGTTCTGTTTCATCCTCAGTTGATAAATCTTCAGCATGTCTTATAATATTATTGTGTTAGTGTACACCCCCGCCACGGGGCGGTAAAATATGGAGGCTGCGTCATGTCGCGTTTTCTGCGCCACATGCGCAGCCTCCTGGCATGGATGGGGTGTGTCTCTATTTGTTGCTCTTTCGTCATTTCCCCCGCCTGGGAGGCGGGCATCCTTCATTCAGCTACACAGTGCCAGTGTACTCAACCCACTGACTCTGGTCGGCATCCCACTGCCAGGCCTTCTCGCCGTCGAGAACAACACCGGTGTACTCCGACCAGGCATTGCTCTCGTAGACGTAGTACTTGCCTTCCTCGTAGGTGACGGCATCGGGGGCAGTGCCAACGGTGATGTCCTGCGTCGGGGCAATGATGTCGCCCTCCGTCGGATTGGCGGGCAGCTGGCTCACGGCTGTCACGGGGCCGTCCTCGCTCAGCAGACCGTCAAACGAAATAATCATCCCGTCACTCGGATTGCTCGGAATGGCATCCACAACCTCCACAACAGTGGTGTCGCCGCTGATGTTCTTGTCAACAATCTGGTCGCTCGGGCCAATCAGCATCGAGTTCTGGCCACGAAGTGCCAAGGCGCCTATCTCCGTGTAAGTGTAACGCTGGGCCTCGCGTGCGTCGTTCCCGGCTTTGTTCAGGTCGATGTTACTCTCCTTCTTCACCTTGTGGTAGTAGCGCGCAATCTGCAGAGGAACAGCAACGCAGAAGTCCCCATAGCCAAGCTCGTCCATCATCGGGGCGTAAACAATGTGCAGTGTGCCAAAGTTCGACACAAGGTCGCGAACGACAATGCCGTAGTCCGTCTTCCGGTGGTCGTACTTCGCGTCCGTGTGCTTGATGATCTCCTCCATGTTCGCTATCTCGGCCACCTTGTTCTTGCCGCAGAGAAGATAGGACTCGGTGGTCTCGGCGTACTTGGTGAACATCACCTTGCCAATGGCAGTGATATGCACGTACTTGAACTTGCCTTCAATGCCCAGCGTGTTAGTCAGCTGGCGCAGGATGCCCTGAGAGGTGTACACATACTCCTCGTTGCCATCCTTGGTACGCACCAGGAAGCGGGTCTGCTCGCCGTCCCACAGATCGCGCTCAAACTTCTTCGAGAAGTTGCCGAGGGCCTGGTCCCGCATCTCCTCAAAGCCCCAAGGAGTCTTCTGCAGGATCTCACGCTCATGGTCGGTGATAAGGATGTTGAACAGGCGCTTCTGCAGATAGACACGTACAGAACGGGGCTGAGAGTTGTCGGGAGAAACAATCTTCTGGCTCTCACTGCCGGCATAGCTGGAGATAAACATCTCAGTATTGGCGGGAATCGCCGGAACGAGATAATCGCGCAGATAGTCACTCACCGTGCCTTCAATCTTTGCCTTACCGTTTAACGGACGGCAGGTAATCTCGTCCTCGTCAGCAGCGCTTACATACAGAATCAGGTCACCCTTAGTAGTCTTCGTCGTGCTGCCCTTCTCGTAGCCCTTCACACCCTTCACGATGATGGTAGAACTCACACCGGCCTGGTGGAAGTCTCCGCTCACGTTAGAAGCACTCAGCTTGATGCTCTCGGCCTGGGCAATGTCGTCAGTTGTCCGCAGCGTCAGGTCTGCCTCACCGATGCGGAAGTGGTCTATCTCGTAACCCTTCACGCTACGCTGAACGGCAACAGTCCTCGCAAAGTTCAGCAACACATACTTCGCGGCATTGTACTTCACCACGTCGGGGTCGTACTCCTCGGCGGCCAACTCGCCACGTCTCATCTGCGTGGCACTGCCCTGCGTACCGGGAAGTCCCTGGCCAGCATCCCTGCCTTCAGGAGCCAGGTCACTCTTGTCCGGGTCTACCGGGTCAGGGTTTTGCGGGTCGGGGTCTACTACCGCCGCTCCCTCGGCCAGGCACACGCCGGCACCGCCACTCAATACTGCAATCACTGTGAACAGCAGGCTGATAAGCAGCCCGTGTTCCCTCACAAAGTTCTCAATCTTTTTCATCTTCTTCTTTTTGTTAAATAATGGTTATCGTTTATTTGTCCAATATCCCTTTTTTCGTCAGTTGTGACGCCTGAGAGGCGGCTCTCGCCCTTTCGTCAGTTGTGACGCCTGGCAGGCGGCTCTAAATCCCAAGACTCTCCTGAAAAGCCGCCAGGCTCCCGTCGTTCTTCTTCCGCTTCTCAGGCATCTGGCCACCGCCATTGCCGCCAAGGTTCGGCACGCCGCTGCCAAACGTCCGCTTCGGGTTCTGCATCTTCTCGTTAAGCGCGGTGGCACGGGCCTTGTCGGCTGCAGCAGCAACGTCACCGTCATAATTACGGGCGTTGAACAGCGCTTCCCACATGCCCTTCGTCACAATGCCCTTGCTCGCTAACTGCATGAAGCCCTCCTTGCCAACGGGGTTGCCGTCTTCATCCAGCTCACCGAAGAAGTCCTTTGCCATCTTCACACACTGCTCGTCGCTCAAGCCGCGCTCGGCCTGCAGCTCCTTCAGCGTCTCGAAGCTCTTGACGGCGTTCTGACCGAGTTCCTCTCTCTCTTTCTTTGCTGTCTCCTCCTTCTCCTGGAACTTCAGAAGGGCCTCACCCATCGTCGTCGCAAACTCCGGGTTCGTGGCCAGCTCCCTAATGTCGGCGTCGGGACCTATGTTCTCGGCAAGGTACGCAAACGGGTTGGTACCGTTCTTTGCTGCCATCACCAGACCGGCAAGCAACGGGGTCTTGTCAAAGGCTTCGCCAAGCTGCCTGTTGCTCTCACGGTAGTTCTCCAGCTCGTCTAAGTTTTGGTTCGCCTGGCCGTAGAAGGCTTCCTCATCGTCAAGGTTCAGGTCGGGATGGGCCGCGCTGTAGCGGCTCCTGTATCGCTCACGCGCACTCTGCGCTGTGGTTGTCTCAACCGCTCCTGATACCTCTGCTTCTTTCTTAGTTGCCATTTTCTGTTCGGTATTTGTTGATGTTTCGTTCATGCGAGGATTGGCCCTCGCGCTTTACGCCACAAAATTAACTCAACGCCACCCTCCCTTTTTCACAATATTTCCACACATTGCCGCGAAAACACCCACAAAAGCCACCCTACGAAAATATTGTGAAAAAAATACTCCCTCTCCCGCCTATCTTTGCACAAAAATGACACATCCTTTCGTCAATTCCCCCGGCTGAGAGCCGGGAACAGTCATTTTCGTCAATTCCCCCGGCTGAGAGCCGGGCTGCAACTAATGAATATGGAAAGACCTCTACTCACACTCGACGACGTGCAGCCTCTCAAGAAAGGCAACCGGCGTGACACCGTCGCCTACCGCCGCGAACAAAGCCTCCAGGGTGCCAACTACGACCAGAAACTCCTCGCGGAGTGCGCACGCTCATGGCTCAACAAGGAGGATTTCCGCCGTGAGAGGGCCGACATCCTACGCATGCTCTTCGGAAACCAGTGGGGCGACATCATCAATGTCCATGGACTCGGCACCATGTCCTCTGAGGAGTGGCTGCAGCGGCAGGGACTCACCCCGCTGAAGAACAACGTCATGATCTCTCTATGGATGTCCGTCTTCGGCATACATGCAAAGCAGGAGACGGAGCCGGTATGCTATGCACGAAACCAGAACGTAAAGGCACTCTCCGACAATCTCTCAGCAGCCATACAGTCCAACTGGCAGAACCAGTACATGTCCGAGAAACTCGACGCTACCTTTGCCGAGTTCCTCATCTCCTCGGCAGCATTCATGCGAAACACATTCGAGGAGCGCTGCGAACTCCACGACTCCTACAACGACTGCATAAACCCCTACTTCATGTTCTGGGAGGGGGGATTCGACCCCACTCACCAGGACCTCCGGCTCATCGGATGCCTCCACGACATTTCACCAGAGGAGCTTTACTTCCGATTCGCACGCCCGGAATACGGCCTCACCATCTACGACCTCGACCAGATCTACTCCCTGGCAACATTTTCGTCCGTTGCCCCAGCTGGCAGCCGGGCGGCTGCCATGTCCGCAAACCAGATCAACGAACGCTACGACATCGACTCCCTCTCTTTCTACCGCCCTTCCGACATCGGACTCTGCCGCGTCATAGAGGTGTGGCGCGAAGAGGTGAAGCCGCGATACCAGTGCTTCGACCCCCTGGCTACTGACCAGCTCGACAAGTATTTCCGATGTGAAAAGGCCGACCTACACCACGTCATTGACATCAACCGCCAGCGAAAGGCACTCTACGACCAGCAGGGGGTGCCAACACAGAAAAGGGCCTACATCACCGCCCGCGAAATCGTCGACAAGTTCTGGCAGTACTATTTCCTCGCACCCGACGGACGCATACTCTGTGAGGGGGAGTCGCCCTACGACTACCGCTCCCATCCCTTCACCGTGGCCCTCTTCCCGTATGTCAACGGTGAGGTGCACTCTTTCATGGGTTCCTTCAAGGACCAGCAGATCTACATCAACCGCATGGTCTCCATCAACGACTGGGCCATACGCACCGCTGCAAAGGGAATGACCTTCCTCCCACTGTCGCTGAAGCCCGACGGAATGACCATCGAGGATTATGCCGCACAGAAGTCGCGCTTCGACGCTGTCTTTGTCTACGACGATACCAAGTCACGCACAGGAGTCATGCCACAGTTCTTCTCACACTCAGCCTTCAATACTGGCGCCAACGAGATGCTGCAGACGCAGCTCAACATGATCCACGAGGTCAGCGGTGTCTCGGGAGCACTGCAAGGAAAGACCCCAGCATCGGGCACAGCAGCATCACGCTACGCCATGGAGGCGCAGAACGCCACAACTACCATATATCCCCTCATCAAGAAGTTCAACGGCTTCGAGGAGCGAGTGGCCATAAAGACGCTCATCACACTGCAGCAGTTCTACGAGGAAGGACGCGACATCACACCAAAGAAGGCCGACCACCAGGTATTCTACCGCGCCAACGCCTGCCGGAACATCAAGGCGAATATCTCCATCAAGAACTCGGCGGCATCGGCCGCCTTCTTCCAGATGGGAAACGAACTGCTCAACAACCTCTTCGACAAGGGGGCCATCGACGTGCGCACGTTCCTCAAAAACATCGACGCGCCATTTGCCGACAAAATCCTGCAGGACATCGACTCCTATATGTCCCAGCTGCAACAGGGGCAGCAGCCCTCCGCTCCCGTACAGGTTCCCGGCGCAAACCAGCAGCAGGCTGCGACGGCGGCCTCCCTGTTACAAGGCCCCGGGCAGCTGCTCACCCGCCAGTCTCCATCATCCCCCTTCAACGCAATATAGACTTTCGTCAATTCCCCGGCTGAGAGCCGGGACAAAAAGTAAAACTCATGGACTTCACCCTCGACTTCTCCTACCTCTACGCCACCGTCGCACGCTCACTCTCCATCATCGGAAAGCGCAGCACCGACGACAAGGGAAACCGCATCTTCGCCGACATCACACTCGGCTCACGTGAACAGGCCGTCGCCTACGACTTCTTCACAACCGCCGTCATCGACCTCTGCACAGAGCTGTCGAAGTTCATGACGGCAGAACTCCACGACCTCCCGGAGTATACACAGACCGTCTACACCACCTTCTGGAGCACGGAGTCGCCAGCATCTCTTGCGCCCCTCATAACTGCCTCCGACCAGCTCCTCTATAACCCCAGCGCCAATACTCTCCACACATCAAGCCTATCATATCCTTTCAGCGCCACCACTCCCGACACTGACTCCCTCTTTGACTACAACGGCAACTTCTATAAATGGGACGGCGACGAACTCCCCCAGCTTACTGATGAAGAGACAGCCCTACTTTCTACAGAACAAAGGGAGGCTGCCACAAGACTTTCCTTCTTCAACACAGACCCGGCATCCGTCCAAGCCAGTCAGGCCGGCATATACATCTATTATAATAACGCCGTCTACTGCTCTTCACGTTCCGCTTCGTTCTCTCAAGGCGTCACTCTTCCCGCTGGATCTGTTGTCGTCGACCCGCAGGGCAGGGCATACCTCCGACAGTCTGACACGCTGCTCAATATTCCTGCCGGAGCACAGGAGAGCGTCACCATATCCATCGACGTGCCAGCCAACTGGAACACGGCACTCATAACGTCTCTCTCACAGGCACTCAAAAACTACTGCGTCGCCTATGCTCTCTACTCCTGGTTCGTCATCACCGCTCCACGCATCGCTGAGAAATACCTCCTCGATGCAAAGAACATGATTGCTGCAGTCATACGCATCGCCCACGAGAAAACGCCTCCTAAGGAAGTACTGCCCTTCAAGCACCCCACAGCCTCCTTCACTGATTACACAACATGATTACACAACATAACCTTTCGTCAATTCTCCCGGCTGATAGCCGGAAACAGTCATTTTCGTCAATTCTCCCGGCTGATAGCCGGGAACAGTCATAAACTAAAAAAATTACAGTCATGTCAAAATTTCTAAACCTGAGCCTCAACCGTAAGCTCATCTTCGAAGCAGTCAAGGCCGACAGCTTCATCAACAGCAACATCATCAAGGCCAACAACCCGGAGGAAAACGCCTCCCAGGCATACAACACAGCTGCCGGAGACGACACCTACCAAGAGCGAAAACTAGAACGCACCCTCGGCGAGGCCGTCGGAACGTTCGAGGCACACCTCGCAGAGTTCGTCGACTCCACAGTCGAAAACGGAGGTATCTCCGACACGCTCGCAAACGTCCAGGAGAACGGCGATTTCACTATCAGTGTCATCGTCAGCGAACGCTACAACAACGGACTCGTCTCGCCAATAGCGAAGCTCGCACAGGGGTACATCATCAACCTCATGCTCTACTACTGGTACCAGCCCATAGCACCCGCACTCTCCAAGGACTATCTCGCCTTCTCCGAGACTTCGCTCGGAAACATCCGGCTCTGCCTCGCTAAGACGGCACCCGCAACAAACAGTGTCAGCTATGACGACGTGACGGGAACGGTGGTAGGCAGTGCTGCGACAACTGAACAGCTGGTGGCGCAAATAGCATTCGATGACAATGCTAATGCTTTCCTCGTCAGCAGGGAACTACTCACATCCAATTTCGCCAATAACGGTTACGTACATATTCAGCATACAACACCGGGCAAGGGATTCGATGTCGGGGTCGTGACACCTGTCGACGGAGGAGGAACTAGAAAAGAACACCTCTTCACCATTGGAACACCCCACAACCTCACAAACTCAGAGTGGAGAACTCTCTCAGGAAGAACGGAAGCCATTGTCTACTTTGCCGCTACCGACGGGACCAACCCGCAGGGATATGTGCTTCAAATCTACACCAGGACAAATGCAACTGCATAGACCATGCCGGATAAAATCATCAAAATCCAGATCATACACTCACTCGCCAGGAACTCGGCGAAGAACGAGACGTTCCAGAAAGGGGTCGTCGACAAGGCCGTCGACCAGAAGCTCGTCGTGGCTGCATACCATGAACAGGCAGGTAACGAGCCATATCACGAGGCAATGCTCGGAAGATACCTCTTCTCACAAATAGAACGGCTGAAAACGTTGTTCGCAGACTATCTCACAGGAGAGGGCAATCTGGCAGAGGATGCTACCATCGATTCTACGGAGACAGACGGCGTTACGGACATACTGCTGTCTGTCTCCGACAGATTCAACAACGGATTCGTCAAGACGCTCGCACGACTGGCACAAAAGTATGTCGAAGACCGTATGGTCTACCTCTGGTGGCTGCCTGTCAGCAAAGAGTTCGCGGCTCTCTACGAAAAGGCGGCCGAGGATGACCTGCAGGGCATCATCCGGTGCTTCTCAAAAAAGGCACCACAGGCTCCGACCTACGACTTCCCTACAGCCATCACCCTGCGATACCCCCTCTTGCCACCAGTCCCCGCCACAGTGCCCGAAGCTGACGCTTCGGGCACAGTGCCAGCGCAAACACTCTTCGCAAACCCCTTCATCATCGCAAAAGGTGACAGCACCGAAATTTCATATACCCTCACAGGGGAAAACGGAAGAATGCCCATCGACGACATCATAGTGCGCTGCGACAACGCCTGCTGCAAGCCTTGCATCACATCTAACGGCCGGTGGAGCCTGAAGGCTGAAAAAGCTGGATTCACAGTCGTCACGCTCTTCTCACGACATAACGACAATGTCCATGCATCCTTTGCCGTGCGCGTCACGCCATAGCCCATTTCCTCTCTTTCGTCAATTCCCCCGCCTGAGAGGCGGGGCAGAAAAGAAACGAATCACTTGCCAATTACCACAGCTTATGCACCCGCAAATTATCAACATCGTCCTGCTAAAAAAAGAACTCCTCCACGACATCGAGGCCGAGACCACCCGCATCGAGCGGGCCGCCCAGCCTACCGCCCAGTCGGCCGCGCAGAACGCCTCTTTGCCACATCCGATCCTCTCCGATGACGATGCCTACTCCGTCTCACGAGAGATAGACAAGGCCTTCAACACGGCTCTTTCACGCATCCAGGCATATCTTACCATCCCTGCCGGTGCCGCTCATCATGTCACTACAAACCACGCACACGACTGGCAGGAGCGAGCCTCGAACCGCTGCGCGACGCCGTACATACCTACATCGTGAAGTCTGTAGTCCTCGCCATCCTCTCTCCGTCCTTCACCGACGATAAGGCCATCCCGCTCATAGCACAGCAGCAGGAACGCGCATACAACGACATCAACGCCCTCGTCAACTCACGCATCGGCCCTCTCCGCATTCACCCCACATTCCTCGGATAATCATCGTATCTTCTCTTTCGTCCATTCCCCCGCCTGTGAGGCGGGACAAAAAAGAAACAAAGAAATGACAAAGAAGCCAGGCCGTCCGCCAGGAGCGCAGAACAAGGTAGGCCGCGACGAGAAGGAATTTCTCAAAGGCCTGCTCGGCGATACTCAGAAGGAGTACCGCGACGCGTTCATATACTACGCCCGCCGCTCGAAAGAAAACGAGGACGACCGACGCTTCTTCGTCTCTCTGCGCAATGACATCTCTAAGATGATCGTACCAAAACCCGTAGAGGTCGACGCACAGCTCAACGAGTCGCAGTTCAAGCAGCTCGTCAATCTCGCTGCAGTCTGGACCGACGACATCGAATGACCACTGCCAGTGCAGGGCGGTTCACCCGCACTGGCCATAGCGCCAATCACACATCCGCGGCCGTGCCGCTCCTCATCGTGTAGCTGTCTGCGCCCTCTCCATCCTTTGCCATCCACGCCGGGGCATCCATCTTCGTCTGGCTGATATAAAGCCCTATGCCCGTCGACATCACAATGTCATCGTGAGCCTCGTTGCCGTTGGCATCCTTTCCTTCCACATTGCCGATGCTGCCGTCGTCGTGACGCTCGTAGATGGTCATCTCGTCATAGCACTGCACGTCAGGCTCGTCATACAGCTGGTCGTCCACGTAGGCGATGTAGTTGTCTATCACATACTGTTTCGTCAGGCGGTTCGTCTGGAATCCGTATTTGTTCACATGCTTCTTCGTCACAGAGTCCACCGTCGTCTCACGGATATACAGGTTCGGGTAGTAGTCGGCTATCTCGTCGATGATGGTGCCGAAGTGGTCGCCCTCGGTGTCTATCTTGCCTTTCTCCGTCTCTGCCGTGTTGCTCTCGAACACCAGCAGCGCGTCACCGTACCAGTGGGCTATCTGGGCAGCCTTCCACGCCAGCAGGTCGTGCCTGATGTGGCCGCGCCAGCGGGCCACAACCTTGGGAACACCGCCAAACATCATCTGGAACCTGTCTATAACCGTTATCACAGAGTAGTCAGAGTGCTTGCCGGCACCGCCTATGTCCACACTCGCCACGAAGCGGTTCGATACCTTCAGGCAGTCGGGCATCTGCCACACCTTCATCACTTCGCCGTCGCCGATGAAAGGCACGAACTTCGCGGTCTTGATGGCATTAGCACCCTTGGCGTAGTCGCCCACGATGTTGCCTACGGCTATCGGCTTTTTCTCACCAAGCTTCTCATGCCGCCGAAGGGACTCCACGGCGTAAGGGTCGAAAATCAGCCGGCCGCTCGCCCTGAACGCCTCCACGTCGTCGCTCGGAGCCTCCGTAGCTATGTAGGTGTGGCTCCTGAATGTGTTACGGCGGTGGCGGTACCAGTTGATGGCCTCAAACGTAGCGCCTTTCTGCCACAGCTGCCAGAAGAACTTGCCCGTTTCCTGCCAGCCCTCAGGACAGTTGCCGTTGTCCTTGTTCTCTAGCAGCCAATGCGCAAAGCTGCTGGCCAGTGCCGAGTAGCCCTTGTCCTCCTCCACCCTCCTCCATGCTATGCCACGACCGTAGATGTTGGGCCATTTCTCGTCAAGCTCCTTCCTGTCGTTCTCTATCTGGAAGAAAGCGATGAAGATGGCACGCCAGGCAGAGGGCAGGGCCGGGTCCTTGGCGCGGCGGTACATGTCGGGGAAGAAACCGGCGGCGCTCCTACCCGACGACTCCATGATCTCCACTGTGTCAGGCTCCAAGGGTATACCGCCGTCTATACTCGACAGCACTTCCTCAGGCTCTTTCTCCGGCGTTTTCTTCCAGTAGGCCACCTCCGAGAAGTGCGCCATCTTAGTGTCCGCACTGCGCAGAGAGTCGTATTTCTCGTAGGAGCCTACGCTGATAAGACGGAAGCCCAGCTCTTCGTCGTGCTGGTTCTTCACGATGAAGTCGCTCTTAGAGTCCTGGTAAGAGCCGAGCCTAAGCACGTCCCCCTTGTCGCCGATGCTCCAGCCGGGCTGGTTCTGCACCATCTTCGTGAACATGGCCTTGATCCTCTTCGTAGCGTCTTTCACGTGTGCCAGGATCACCATGCCCCAGCCTTCAGGGTGGCGGAAGTCCTGCATCCATTTCTCGTAGCCCTCGCTCAGAGTGGAACCGCCCCACTGACGGGCCTTAAGGATGATCAGGCGGATGGGCTGCCTCTTCGCGCGCATGTCCTCCAGCTCGGCAAGGACTAAGCGCTGGGGGTAGTTCAGCGAGAAGGGCTTCATCACGCCCGTTATCTTGTTCGTTATCTGGTAGAAGATGTAGAAGGCAAAGGCTGGGTCTTCGGTGGCACGTATGCGGCATATCATCAGCACCACGTCCTGGAACAGCTCGTCAGTGGCCTCCTCCTTCAGCTCATGCTCTATGTAACCCTTCACGCTGCGCCACTTGATGACCTTGCGAAGCTCCACGTTGTGCTCCACGCAGCGCAAAGGCATCAGCATCTTGCGGCAGAGAGGGAAGTCCTCTATCACCACCTTCCTACGCTCGCCGGGACAGCCGCGCCCGCTTATGGGGTTATACCCCTCGAAGATCTCCCTGTTACGACGTATGTTCTCAGAAACAAGAGCCGACACAGTCATACCTTCCGTGTTATCATTCATCACTTTTATTCCCGTGCCCATCCGTATGCGAAACCTCCCATCAGGCAATACAGGTGCAGACACCAGTTCACGTGCGGTATCACCGCCCCAACAAGTGCAAACAGCAGCGCCTTCCAGCAAAATCCAAGAAACAGTTTCCTCCGCCGTCCTGTCTGCTGCCGCACGACAGCCGACCCCCATTTCATCCCCATTATCGCAAACAGCACGCCGCTGAAGCCCAGAGTCATGCCTCCGTCTCCCCACAGGTACCACACCGGCAGCCACGACATCACAAAAGCCGTCAACACACCCTCCTTCAGCCACAGCCGACCACCCATCAGCCACCACGCAAAAAGGTTGCCGCACAGATGCCACACATTGCCGTGACACAGCATGTACACAGCGTGCATCAACACCTCAACACCCACTGTGACCGGCGGTTCACCCGCCGGACTCACATACCCCACCTGCGGCATCGCTATCCACCATGCCACCAGCACCACCGTCACCGCCACCTTCTCGGTCGTAGTCCTGCTCATTGGCCTCCCCCTTTCTTCCTGTCCTGTATACTGCGGCAGTGCCGCAGTCTCTCCTCACGCCATATCTGACCCATACGGCTTGCCTCGATATAGAAACGCGGGGCGGGCTCCAGAACGGCAAAGTGCAGCACATAGTAAAGGCTCCTGCCACAGTAGGCCCGCTTCTGCCACAGACTCAGCACGGTCTCGAACAGGGCCTCGTACATCTCTCTCTTTAAAGGCGACAGACTCTCTATCCTGCTCCTGTCGCCATGTAGCATCGGCGACAGGTACTGGTGCGCTCTACGGCTGCTCACGTAGAAACGCGGCGCAGGATGACGCACAACACGCTCCCAAGCCTCTGTGTTGTTCCTGCAGGAATAACTCCCGCACACCTCACGGTAAACGTCCATAAGGTCATTCTTCATCACTGCTAAAATGCTGTTCTCCCTTTCCTTCATTGTAATAAGCATTTCGTTATTCCCCCCTCTGTAGGGACGCGACGTGTCGCGTCCGCAGTCCCTGCCAGCCCCCCTTTCGTCCGTTCCCCCGGCTGGGAGCCGGGGCCTGAACTCCTATCTTATCTTGTTCGTCCTGCGCTCCTGAGTCACCAGCACAATGCCCTGCACCGTGTCTGTAGCAAGAAGACCAGTCAGCGTAAGCTCCATCCTGTAGTATTTCCAGGGCACGCCCCTTATCCCCTTCAGCTTCTTCCAGTTCCTAAGGTCGTTCGACCCAAAGATCTCCAGACTGCCGCTGGCAATGCGGCTCTCAGTTGTCTCTGTGGTCTCTCCGCTCACAGGCGAGACAACCTCAACAGTAACGTCGTAGGGAGTGAAGTCGCATAGCGTCCGAAGCTGCATGATGCTCTTCAGAGCCAGCCCGTTTCCCAGCTTCAAAGGACGGCTGACGAGATGTGCGTCCACGGTCCGCTCGTCATCGTCAGGCAGCGGGCGTCCAAGAAAAGACAGCAGCGTGCGGGTAGTAGTCCCTGTCCCTATGAGATAGTCAGGGTAGTCGGCTACAATCTCGCCCACCGCCTCGTCAAACGTCACCACTGTGAAAGAGCCCGACTTCATGCCGTACAATAGCGCATACTTCCCTGCCTCGTAGCCATAGATCGCAGACTCCGGGAATATATAAAGCATACTGTCTCTGTAGTCGTAGGCCATACGGCAGTTGGCAAAAGCGTCCGTCTGCAGCTGCCCGCTAACACAGGCCACCCTCCCGCCGTCGACTACCATCAGCCCCTTCTTGCTCGTGAAATACACAGCACCGTCCACCTCAATAGCCTCAGCGTCCCTGTTCATCACCTCTCTGCTCATAGGGCGCGCACTCACATAAACACCCGTGCTGCCCACATTCAAAGCCCACATGCCGTCATTCGTGAACACCACCAAAGGGTACTCGCCAAACTGCCCCTGGCTCAGGGCTGTAGTAAGAGAAGCAAAACCCATGACCTCACCACTCCCCACCTGCACAACTCCCTCAGGACGGAAAACAAACGGATTGTTCACCTCACTGACCCACACCTGGCTCGGAAGTGTCTCAGGCCCGGTGGCAGTAGGCAAAACATCTGTCGTATCCTCGGCGGCAATATCCACATCCTCACCGGGCAGGGCGTGAAGATAGAAAGCACCGTTAAGCGAAGGATGCTCGCTCAGCTTGTACTTCCTCCCGTCCACACTGACAATCTTCGCCCGAGGGTCAGGATAGTAGAAATACAGGTCCAGACGCTGCCCCGTCGTGAAAGTTTTCTCCACCCTCCTGTCGCCGGAAGGCGTGGAGATACCAACAACCACATTCTGCTCACTCCCGGGAGTACTGCCATACGGGAAAATATACTCCTCAATATCAGCAAACCCACGAACAACATTACCCAAGTGAAGACGGTTGTTCAGACACTTCACAACACCACCGTTCAGACTGCAGCGACTGTAAAAGTCAATAGGCAACTGCTGCTGAGAGGTGAGGTTCTCCAAAACATGTGGCTCTATCAGGGAACGCGTCGACGTAAACACATTGTTAGCGTCAGAACGCTGAGTGCCAAGGGAGAAAAGACGGTAGAACACGCTGAGAGACTTGATGTTGTTGATAATGTCAGCGTCTTCATACCGTTTCAGAGGGTAGAAATACGTGTGATACAGCTCGGTCGTATCAGGCGCGTTGACAAACGCATATTCAAAAGCGGCGCCAACATAGTCATGGGCAATACTATACACAACTTCACCATTGACAACACTCCTCAAAGGCCCGTCAGGGTTAATGTCCTGATCCGACAGAGTGTCATATATTTGAGCCTCCTCCGTCACAAAAACCACAACATCCTTCACAATGTCAGCAAACTCAGAGTAGTCGAAATTGGCACAAAGCTCCAATTCATGCCCGTATGTCTGCAGTATCACATGAAAATAGTCAGAATATGGGTCAGTCTTAGCCCAAGTCGAGTGCCTCACGGAAGGAAACAACAACTGGGGGGCTGACTGGTAGATATAACTGCCATCGTAAAGCTCCAAGGCACAACAGGCAAAAAACGGGCGCGAGAACAACTTTTCGGTACGCAGAGAATTGAGGTTCTTCGAGTAAAGGCCAATGACAAGGTCGTTATACGCCCCACGCGCACCCTTAACCACGTATGCTTCATAAATATCTCGGTAGAAATCGCTGTCGCCAAGAGAGCAAGACCACTCAATATTTATTGTCTCCCCACTGACAAGCTTCCCGCTCCAATGCTTCGCACTTTCCAGCGTACCACCCACACGGAACTTCACCTCCGGCACAGGAATCCTGTCACCCAGATAATTGTACCCGTCATCCTTCCACAGCACATAGTGAACACCGCCCTCATCACGCACAACCAGGATGTTACCTATCGCCTGAACCTTCAAGCCATTGCCCACAGACAGCCCGCCTATAGCAGTGCTACCGTTATAAAGCACCCCACCGCCGCTGAAAATATAGCTCTTGCTGCTGTCCTGATGGTGGTGCACAAACACCAGCGTCCTGCCTGTTACTGTACCCCCAACCTCCAGAGCCACCGGCTTCTGGACAACACGATGCTCACGGCCGTCATAGTACAGCCCCTCCTCCTCCTGCAACTCTTCATCGCTGCATACCACATCACTCGGGACGTTAGTCATCCCCCTCCCAAACAACAACTCATGCTTCTTCATAACCAATCACCAATAAAAACAAAAAGCCACCGTGCCAGCCGCGTTAGCGGCGCAAACACCCTCACTCACCACCACCACCTCCCCCTTCAGAGCCGCCCTCGGAACCCTCAGAACCCTCAGAGCCGCCCTCAGAGCCGCCCTCCTGCACAGTCCTGCTCTTTGCCGCCACAATCATCATCGCCTGAGCCCAGCGGTACGCAGCACTGGCATAACACAGCATACTGCCGTCAGAAAGCATGTCAGCACGCGGGATGCTGCCGATCATCCCCTGAAGGGCAGCTATCGCAAAGTGGTCGCGGACTTCCAGCTCCTCCAGGACAACACCGCTCTCGTCTTCCGCACGAGTGTCCTGAGTGGGAGCAAGCCACACATCCACAACATACAGCATCTTGCCTACCAGGCCGGGATGCGTAAGGCAGCGCGTGATCCTCCCGCTACCGTCAAAGAGAACCTCGTTGCCGCCAAGGCCCACAACGTAGAAAGGATAGGGCGACACGCCCGACATCACACCGCAGTAGGTGAGGTCGCTGGGGTCAAACAGCCCGGTAGGATGACCTTCACCGCCTGTCTCACCCTCTTCGCCCTCCGGTTCTGCCGGTTCTGCCGACTCACCCTCCGGAGCGGACGGTTCCGTCGTCTCGCCCTCAGAGGTGGCCGGTTCCGCCGACTCAACCACCGAAGTGGTTTCTTCATCGTCATCAGTACTAACGGGGATGGAGAAGTCGGCATTGTTCGGAACGCCTATCAGCATACCGCTCTTCGCCTTCGCAAGGTCAAAGTCCATCCAATCGTATCTGTTCATTGCCATAATCGTTCCCTTTAAAAGAAGCAACACTGCCAACGCCGCAAAGGTAAAGCAATAAACAATACCCAACTGTTAATAATCAATAAAAAAAAGCGACCGCCGTATTTCACACTGCCACCGCCCCTTTTTTCGTCCGTTCCCCCGGCTGAGAGCCGGGGCCTGCCTCTATATGTCTATCCGCTCCATCTGCTCCAGCGTCCACCTCCGCCTGTCCCTTAACAGCTTCATCATCGGCCCGTCGGCTCCACCCCCCAGCATCCCTTTGTGCTGGCGTATCAGGCTCTCCCCGGTCTTCATCAGCTGCTCCGCCTCAAACCACTTCGCGTTGTCCTCACGGTAGACAGCAGCCTGCTCCTGCATACCGGCATCGAGCAGCTCCTTCCATTTCTTCACGTGCTCGTTGATCTTCCGCTTCATCTGCTTCATCTTCACATCAGCCTCAATATCATCAGAAGTGGCCAGCTCCAGATAAATTTCGTCCGTTGACCCGCCTGAGAGGCGGCCTTCTTCCTCCTCCCGGTAGCTCCGCGCCTTCTTCACTGCCGCACTGCCCGGCTTGCGCTCGCCAGACTCTATCAGACGCTCTATCCGCGCTTTCGCCCGTCTCTTCTCAGCTGCCGTCTTGGAATTGTCGAAAGCATCCCTGGCTGCAGCCATAGGATCCTTGCCGCCGTCGATGGCGTTCAGCTCTTCTATCATGGCCTGCTTGTAAAGGGACTCGCTCTCCTTGATGAAGTCCTTGTCGCTCTTCTCACTGGCGGCCTTCTCGCCTTTCTTCAGGTCGTCCATTATCTTCTTGTAGTGGTCTATCACCATGGCGCGGGCGTAGTCCTTGCTGCCTGTCAACTCCTTTAACTTCTCGTTGGCTTCCTTCAGGGCTGCCTTGTCGCCGCTCTCCTTGGCGTCGACAGCCTTCTGCTGCCACCCTCTCACCTGATGCATCAGCTCGTCGTGCTCCTCAGTCAGACCGTAGTACTCGTCACCGAGCACACCGCCGCCGTCGCGCTCAACAGGCCTGTTGAGGAAGCGGTTTATTACGGGCGTCTGGTATATCTTCGGCACCTCGCCCTGCGCTGCCGTCACTACTACGTCAAAGGCTTTCGACACGGTATCATACATTCCGCCAAAATACCCTTGCAGCAGATGGTTCCACACTGCAGGATTGTTCACATAGTCGCCCCAGAAAGGCAGATGCTTCTCCACCACGCCTTTACTGAACTCGTCACCGCCGGTCCATTTGTTGACTGCTTCGCTCACTTTCACCATCCATGCCGGAGTGCTGACGTATGCCTTGCTCCACTGAGGCGCATACTTGTTCCCTTGGTTCTCCTTCCATATCGGCTTGCCGGTGAAGTCCACGTTCAAACCTACCTGCATCAACGGCTGAACCATGGTAGGTACAAAATCCACCATCAGGTTCCCTCCGTTGCCCGTCGGATTGATGGGCACAAGGTCGGCAACAGAAGAAAACATCTCTACTCCCCAATTATTCACCGGGTGATCCATAACAATGCTCGACAGCATCTCACCCACACCGTAAAACACCCTGAACTCCTGAGCAAGCGGTATCGTCACAAAGTTCTTCGTACCGGGAAGCCAGAAAACAAGGTTGTTCTTCCTCACCCAGGGCGGAAGGTTCCAGTATGCTTCCTTGTCATCGTCATCACCAAGCATGTTCAGCAGCCACTGGTTGATAATAGGCATCAAAGCACCGCCAGCGACAAACGCAGCCGTTACTGCTCCGAACTTTAGCGGATGACCCTTAGCCATCCTATACATGTTTGCCAAAGCCTGAATAGCCGGGTTCACGAAGATAAACAGGTCTCTCGCCTCAGCATTGCCAAGGCCGCCCGTGCCTTTCCTGTTGAAGTTTAGCGTCACGTCCTTGGCATCAGCAATACTCTCCTCCAGCGTCTTACCCATCTGCCTGCTCGTCATATACACGATGAAGCGCGTGGCATCCTCCGCACAGCGGTTGTAGAACTCAAACGTCTCGCCCATCAGCCGCAGACCCTTCCCTACGTATGTCTCCTTCACTGAGCGGCTCGGTTCTCCCGAGCCGAAAAGGCTGCTGCCGTTCATCTGCGCCACCTCCTTGCGCATCTTCTCCTTGAAGCTCTCGACGCTCAGCATGTTCACAAAACCAGTCTCGCCGCCCTCGTCCATGAACTCCTTGAACAGACGTTCCGTCTCGTTGCTCTCGTCAAGCGTACCCTTCATCCACTTACGCAGCAGACTCGGCATCAGACCCGTTGGCTGCTTGCTCGCCGGTACCCACTTACTGCTCTCGCCAACCCTCGGAGCCAGCACCTTCGCCACATTGGCGATGAAGCGTGCGTTATAGACCGGCCCCTCGTTCACAGCCACGCTGGCCCCTGCCATGTTCAAGTCCCTACTCAAATTGCTAATCACAAAAGCAGGGTTTTTAGACGTAAAGAACTCAGCCATCGCACGGTTCAGTTTCGCCACCTTCTGTCCTAACCAAGTGTCGCTTATCCTATTAACTGCTCTGGCACCACTGCCGTTCAAAGCCTGGGCTGCCTTCGGATTCCCATTAATATAAAGTTGGTAAGTCCGCCCGGCTCGCTGCACTTCCACCACGTGCTCACTCTTCTGTCCGCTCGTAGCATGGACATTGAGACGCAGACGGCCCCTCACAGGCATAGCTCTTCCCTCTCGCTGCTTCGCGGCCATCTCCTCGTTGAAGTCGCTCACTATCTGGGCCACCTCGTCACCGCTCTTACCGGCTGTGTCGGCACTCCTAAGCACCCAAAACGGGGCATCACCCTCTGCCGCTATATTCTCATACCACGACTCGCTTATGCTCACAAGGCTCGTCGGATTGTTCATCACGTAGTTCAGGAAGTGCTGCTTCATCAGGTTCCTGTGGCCGCTCAGGATGGTGCTCACGGCGATATTCCCGATATATGCCAGAGGATCCTCGGCCTTAGAGGTACGCCCCCAGGTCTTCTTCACGGCTGGGGAAAATACATTCTCCTTGCCCATATAGGTGTACACATCGCTTGCCTTGTCCTCATCCCAGCCTCGAAGCGGTATGTAGAAGTCAAACATACCCTTCACCTTCTCGTAGGCTTTCTTGTCAATAAGACCGCTCTCGTAGCTCTCCCTAAGCGTCTCTTCGGTTGCCGCGTTTATCCGCTTCCACAGCTCCCGCGCCCCTTTCGTCCGTTCCTCCGGCTGAGAGTTGTGGATGGCCGCTGCCTCTCCAGCAAAGACCGCATCCTCTGCCTCCTGCCGTGCTGTCAGATACGCCTGTCTCATCGCTTCGTCATACTGCTTCCACAACGCCCGGCGCTCTTTCGTGTCGATGGCACGCTGCGCAGCACGCCTTATCTTCTGAGCATCGTCATACATCTTCTTTGCGAAGGTCTCCGTAAGCCCTGAATAGTCCTTCTGGTAATCATCATAGTAGCTCTCAGCAACCGTCCCCTTTTCGTCCATTCCCCCGCCTGAGAGGCGGGCTTCATCTTTCTTGGTTCCCTTTCCCAGCTGCTCACGTATCACCTTCTCAATAATTCTCAAGTACTCGCCATAGCTGATGTTGCCATTGTCGTATTCTTCCTTCGCGTGCTTATAGGCAAACCGCTCTCTCACACTGTCCATGAAGTCGTCGGCACCTGTACGCTCCCGCTCTTCCAGCTCTTGCTTCTTGGCTTTATAGTCGTCTTCTGTCACCCTGCCTTTCACATACTCCTTCTCTAACTTCTTACGCTCCTCAGCTACGTCGGAGGCTATTTTTGCTTTGGCACCATCTCGGAAAGCATAGTATACGTTACGCTCCAAACCGCTCTTTGCTATTATGTAATCCATGCCCTGCTCGTGCGTCCAGCCATGTTCCTTGCAGAAGTCGTTGAAAGCCTTCAGCATCGGACGGTAGAATCGCCAGTCATACTGCTCGGTCCTGTTCTTGGCCCTGCCGTGCATCCTGTTCTCAAACCTGTAGGCATCCTCAGCTCCAGTGGCCACGTTACCCGTCTCGGCCGCAATGGCATCCTGGATCGCTTTCAGACCCACCATCGAGTCCTGCCACGCCTCCTGCCATTTCAAGCTACGCTTCGCCACTTCCTTTTCGTACTGCTCCTTAGCGACGTCATCACCCCTGGTATCATCCTCACTGATTTGCGCCTCCATCTGTCCTGCCTCCTGCCCTGACTGCGCGGCCTCCATGACCTTTCCGAAGTCCTCCTCCACCAAGTCCCTCACAGGCATCCGCACGATAGCCTCAAGCGAACTCCAGTCATCGCCTATTGTCCGGCTCTTCTTGCCGCCGAACAGCCGCAAGATGGCCTCCCAGAACTTCCGCAGCACACTCTTCACCTCATCGATGATCTTCTGTGGCGTGTCCTTCTTGAAAGCAGCCCTCATGAACTCCTCTTCGCCGGTGGTTCCAGAAAGCCTCGAATGTACCTCACTGGCCATCCTGTCCTCATCCTCCCAGATATTCCTATAGTCCGGATTCTTGCGTATCTCTTCCCAGACAGCAGTATGCTTCATCGCGGCCACAACCTTCTTCCATAGCTCCGGCTGCTCCTTCTGGCACCACTTGTCCCATAGGTGTGTGCACTCATGCAGCGGCGTGTTGGGATTCAGCCCCCCGGCGGTCAGATACACCTGTTTGCCGTCGATCCAGCCTAATATCCGCTTCCCTTCACGCTGGAACATAAACTGAATATTCACCTCTTCACGATGGGCAATGCCTGTGGTGTCCTTGTACTCGCCGCTGTAAAGTGTCTGCTCAATGCTCTTGATAATATCAACGTAGGGATTGCCAGAAGCTTTGGAAAGCTCTTTGTCAGGATAAAAGAACTCAACAATATGTGCCGCGCCATCGTTATTTACACCATTGTTAGGCTTGCGTGATATGACAATGCTTATACCTTCCTGCTCACCTCGATAGTCAAATGATGATACGGTCGCATTGTGATCGGACAAGCGCATAGTGACGATAGTACCATTCTTGGCTTGTATGGTCACATACTCACTTTTGGAACCATCTCTTTCGGCTCCAAGGGCAGACGCAACATCACCAATGAAAGTTTTTGAGCGCCTGTCTGAAAGATTTTCGATTCTTTTTGCAAGAGTTTCAAGATTATTTTGTACCTTTGCACCGTCAACATCTGAGATGACAGTGGCTTTGAAAGGAGACAGCTCTCCCGGTACCGCGGTCTCAGGTGTTTTCTCGTTCCCCATCATCGCCTCCATCTCGGCCGCCCTCTTAAGTCCCGTAGGATGCGCTGACTGCGCAACACCGTATGGCTCGCCAATATCCAGTATGGCCCAGTCACCGCCATATTTCCTGACTCCTTCCAGGCCCCACCGTGCCGTGCTTCGCTTCTGGAAGAACATCGGCACTCCAAACGGGTCATCCATATTGTACAAGACATAACGGCTGCCACGCTCTAACTCCGTACGAGCAACACTACGCATCTGCCGAGCAAAGTCTTTCACCGCCTCTTGGTTCATCAAAGAGAAAAGCTGAAGCATCTGCCGCTCTTCTTCTTTCCCAACAACCTTATAAGGCACTCCTGCCTTATCCATGGCCGTCAACACTGCCTTCGTCGCTCTCTGGCGAACGGCCTCTTCCTCACTCCGAGGCTTCGTTGAAAGGTATCGCTTAACAATGTCATCGGCAACGCGCCTGTCGGCAACCTCCTTGCGCCAGTCCACCTCATCCAAAAGCCTGTCCACATCATCGTGGGCCGCATCAGCCGTCACACCGCCCTCACGCACAAGGTCGCCACTCATCGACGCACTCCTGTCTATATGCACCACGTCCTGCATATAAACATTGAGGCTCCTAAGAAAACCTCCAAGACGTTTCACTGCATCTGTCTCACCATTGCCACGCTCATATTTGTAGTTTCCGTATACCACAACGCGCTTGCCTCCCATCTGGTTCATATAGCCCGCTATCAGGTCAGCACCCTCGGGGGTCGCTGCCTCTTGCATCGTAGTCCATGGTAAAAAGACATTGCCCGTCACGTGCCCGGCCTGGTCCATCACAATCAGACTCATCTTCGCGTGCTCTCCAAGGCGGTGGCTGCTGATAAAAGCTGCCACTTTGTCACTACTGCTCGCATCAAAAGCCTCATCGGGATTCCAGCCTTCATCAAACACCTGCTTGCTGAATGAATAAACCTTCATCGGCACTTCTTTCCTCTCCAAGCCCTTCGTCTGCAAGCCCCCCTCTTTTCGTCCATTCTCCCGGCTGAGAGCCGGGCCTGCCGTCTCGCCGCCTTTCATTTCACGCACTGCAAGGTCGTCATACTCATAGAAAACCCCATACTTCCCGCTGGTGGTGTCAATGATGATTCCCGCCTCTAACTTGTCGCCAAACACAGAGTGGAACTTCTTCATCAGATCCCTGTCCTGACGGCTGCTTTTAAGGTTCCCGCTCGGATGGTTATGCACAAAATACACCTTGTCGGGTTCAATGGCCTGTGCCGCGGCAAAAGACTGCTCAAAAGGTGCATGAGCCTCACTGTACGACCCTATTGCCAAATGGATAATGGTAGGAACACCGTCTTTCTCCAACACCATGAACGTGTTCTCTACAGCAGCATCCTCCAGCTCCCGGAAAATGAAAGCCACATCGTCAATACTCTCAATGTGCTCGCTGCCAGTGAAAGAGAACAGGCCCGTCTCCTGGTAACGCCGCTCCACATGGCAGCTCTCACCCGCCTCCAAAGGACGAAGCTTCAGCTTTGTCAAATCGTAGCCCTGGGAGCGAACATCTTCCTTCTGTTGCTCATACTTCGCCTCGGCTTCTTTCCGCTCCTGTTCTATGCGTGCATCTTCCTCTTCTTCTTCCCTCTCAATGCGCTCGGCCTCCTTCTCTTCAACATACGGCTCTATCGCATCTATCTGAGCCAACAGCCTCGTACGCTCCGGCAAGGCATAACCGCCGTCACGCCACTGTCTGCTCACCTCGTCATACATTGAGTATGCATCATCAAGACTGGTGCCATTATCTTCCAGCATACGTGTATAGGCATCCAGCGTCTCGTCATACTCCTTACGGTGACGCTTGTCATATTCGTCAATATGGAAACCGCGCTCTTTCTCCTCGTTCTCCCCGATGGCGCGAAGAAGCTCTTCATCGCTCATCTCAGACAGCGGCTTCCCCTTGCTGTCCTTACGCTCAGGAACTGGCTCAAAGTCCTTGTCACTGAAAAGTTCCCCCTGCACAAAGCTCTTCACCGCAGAAGTCACAACACGTCCGCCAGAAGGGACGCGACGTGTCGCGTCAGTATTTTGTCCGTCCCCCTGCTGTAGGGGCAGGCCCTGTGCCAGCCCGCCTTTCGTCCGTTCCCCCGGCTGAGAGCCGGGTCGCTCTGTCTTCGTTGCTCCGTCCGCCATGCCTACCTTATAGCCCTTCCTCACAAGAACTGGCAGCACAGCGTCCATCTCAATTTCTGGAACAACCAGTGTTTCCATACCGTTTATCTTTGCCACAAGGCCTTTACCGTAAGCATGGCGCTGCACCGTCTCAGCATCAACCCCCATGAAAACATACCTCCCGTTCTCAGCATCATGATAACAGGCCAGAGTGCCCTCACCGTTAGCCGCTTTTATGTCAGCCAACGTTTTGCCAATGGGGTCGCTCACGTCTATACCGTAACCCGCCTTTCGTCCGTTCCCCCGGCTGAAAGCCGGGAATCCGTCCGTCGAATCAAACGGAACTATCAGCGCCTCCCCGGCCATGTCAGAGGACGGCTTTTCAAGTTCCTGCGCAGCGCCTACTCCTTGTGCTCCTCTATCCACTTCGTCACCAGAAACAGGCGGTTCACCTGCACCTGATTCTGCACTTTCGGCAGGTCTCTCTTCAAGATTTTCGACACTACCGGCTTCAGCTGCTGGCTGTACTTGCTCTTCGCTTCCTGCAACGCCTGGCGGTACTCCTCCGTCGTCAGGCTGTTCACCCATTCCTGGGCCTTCTGAATCTTGTTCATTGTCTGCTATGATTTGGTTTATAATTTCTTGTTCCACTTCCGAAGGGGGCATCTGCATCCACTCTTCAAAACTCTCACGCTCCTCAGGAGAAAGATGGTAAAACTCAGCCCATGACTCCATCTCGGCCTCGGCGTCCCTGCGTCTGTTTTCCTCTGCCATGGCGTAGGCTTCCTCAATGCGGTGCTCTGCGGCGAGGTTCCTCATGCGCCGGGAGTCGGTCTCGTTGAACAGGTCGAGCAAGATATTTCTCACGTCCTGGTCGGTGTACTGGTTCTGCATACCCTCGGGCAGTTCTTCCCATATCTCATGCACCACGTCGTTGAACGGCTTTCCCTTTCCCTTGCCGCCGATAAGGCCGCCGAAACGCTGCACGTCGCCCCACTGCAGGCCAAGTTCGCTCTTCAGTCCGGCAACTGTCCTGCCGCCGCTCTCTTCATCAGCCCACATCAGGCTCTGTGGCCTCAACAGCGACGACACCCATTCCTCTATGCTGCGAGGCTCCGTGTCATCAAGGATTGCAAGTGCGTCACTGTCACCCGCAAGCTCCTTCTTCGCCTTCTCCAGTGGCTGGTAGGGCTTGTTCCAGTTCTTCAGATCCTCTTCTATCTGCTTACGTGCACGCTCGCGGGCTATCTGCTCTTGCTGCTCCTGCCGTTGCCTGCGCTCCTCGGCCTCACGCGCTTTCTGCTCGGCACTCTTTGCTGCCTCTATTTCGGCTTGCTTGCGTGCTGCCTCCTCACGCATGCGCTTCTGTATTTCCTGGTTCACATCCTGCCACTGCTTCACGATGGCCTGCTGCTCGTCAACTTGCCGCTGAATTTCCATACGGCTCTCGGCTATCTCTATCGGGTCGTCACCCTTCGCCTTCTGCTTGCGTACCTTCTCCAGCTTCTCTTTAGCCTGGTTCACAAGGTCGCTGGCGGTGTCGCGTGCCATCAGCATGTCACCCTTAGCGCTCTCTATGAGGGCATCAGAGGCGTCGGCAACGCTCGCCTTGTGCCACAGGTATTGCTTTTTGCCCTTCCTGTTGAGGATGGGATTGCCTTTCTCGTCCTGTAAATATGGGATGCGGTCAAGGGCTGAGGCCGCAGGATGGTTACTCTCAGCACCACCGCTTTCGCCAGCCGCATAATCATGATCCTCTGCACCCTGCCCGGCATCTTGCAGCCCATTCCCCGGTCTTTCGTCCATTGTCCCGCCTGGGAGGCGGGAAGTCGCCGAGCCTCGCGCAACCTCATGCCCATTATGCGCCACTATCCGCCTGTTCATCTCGTCGGCGGTCATCTGAAGCGCACGTCCGTCGCTGGTCTGCACCACAAACACACCGTCCACGGCATTGGGCAGCTGCACAATCTGGCCTTCTGTCACGCCTCCCTCGCCGTCCTGAAGCGTCACGGTGTCCTCCATGTCGAAGACCTCGCTCGCCGGACTGCCAAAGGTGACATCTTCATCTGCACGCTGCATCATCTGCTGCCTCAGCGTCGTCTCGTTCTGCTCTATCAGTCCGTCGGCACTGTCAACAGACAGAACCGTCAGCTCTCCCGGCGATACAACGTTCACCTCGCCCGTCTGAGCGTTCTTCACTACCACCGCGCCGCCGCTACCCACAATCACACTACCCCCAGCAGCATCTTCCTTTCGTCCATTGTCCCGGCTGACAGCCGGGCCGTCAACCTCGCCGCCTATCACATAGTACTGCTCTCCGTCTCTCTGCGCCAGGATGACATTGCCCGTCTCCTGGTGTGTATGGCTGCGCACCTCTGCATTGGCTCGCTCAACAGCCAAGTCCACCCCTTCCAGCGCTGCGTCCATCACGCCGTCGGCTCTGAACTTCTTCTGCAGGTAGTCTGCCGCTCCTGCTATCTGCTCATCCGTGAAGGTGTCCCTATGTGTCAGCAGATAGTCCATCAGGTTCGCGGGGTTGTCCTCTTCGGCCTGTACCATTATGGCGAACTCCTCGCCATACTGCTTCAGACCTTCAGCCGCGGCGTTGGCTTCGTCCACCATACGTTTCTTCTCGTCGGCCATCTCTTCTTCGTGACCCTTAGCATAACTGCGCTCCAGCTCTTCAATCTCTGCGGCCTCCTCGCTGTCCTCGGCTTCCTGCCGACCGGCAATGTCTCCTATGCTGTACCCCCTCATCTTCTGGAGGTTGTACATATAGTCCAGCGTAGCACGCTTCCGCTCTTCGCTCATGTCGCCTTTGATCACGCTCCTTGCCAACGTACCCATGTGCTCGTTGTCGCAGTTGTCGATACTCTCGCGTATCATTTCCCAGTTGTCATCGCCCCACACGGCTCTCGCCCTCGCGTCTGCGGCATTGGTCTTGTGCCGGTATCGGTAGTACTGCACGCCCTCCTTGGCAGTGCCTATCATCGTCGGGGCGTTCAGCAGCCCGCCAAGCGTTGCAGTGCCGAGCCAGATGTCTATGTGCTTGTCAGGGTCGCCCCAGCCGCCCTTGCCGTTCTCGTCGCCGAAGATACCCTCAGGGTCGCCAAGTATCAGACTGTGTACGTCGTTGGCATATTCTTCAATGGCCTCGCCGGGCACGCCATGGAAGCCTGTGCGCCTCAGCAGCTCGTTGTAGCTCCTGTACCATCCAGTGCCGCTTATTCTTGACAACTGTCCGACAATGCTGCTCAGCCCAAGCTTCTCCAGACCTTTGTTCACAATCTTGCCAGCACCCGGCAAAAACTCACCGAGCACCTCGCTCGAAGCTTCAGGTATCAGTTTCTGCTCGGCCTTCAGCAGCGAAGGGAGAAAACTGTCTGTCTCTTCCACAAACTGAGGCCGTCCGTCATCACCCGTCTCATAGTGGCCAAAGGCATAGTCGCCATCGTCACGGATGGTAAGCTCACCCGTCATGTTCTTCATGGTCTCACCGGCCAGCCTCGGAAGCTGCACAGTGTTCACCATCGCACCGCCGGCGGCCAGCGTCCCGGCAGTAATGCCAGTGGTCTTCAGGATGGCCTTGGGTATCATCTTTTCTGCCAGTTCCCTGCCAAGCATCTTCGTGCCCGCTTTCGTCACCCCCTTCACGGTGGCCGTGGCAATACTCTTCATCGGCCCCATGCCTATCATGAAGTCGGGTATCATCTGGATGCTCTGCGCTCCCATCTTACCGGCACGGTACCACGCGCTGCGGTTACCGCCGTATTGGTTCTCAGCCTCATTGGCAAGCAGCGTCTCACGTAGCAGCGACTTCTCCGCGTCGCTCAGATCGGGCTGCTCGCCCTTCTCATGCGCCGCGTCTATCTTTCGTTTTATCTCCATCAGCTGTCCTGCGTCGGCGATGTCTATCAATCCCGAGAACCATGACTCCGGCACGCCGAGGTCGCTTCCAAGCACTTTCCAGAAACCGGCATCGTCACGCTCGGCCTCCAGTGTCCTGATACGCTTCTCGTTCTCACGGTATGCCTGGTTCAACAGCCGGTATTCATCATCTTCCCGACGACCGTTATCGTTGAAGGTGCCGATACCTGGCGAAGGATCGCCCATGGCACGCAGGAGGTTGGCACCGATGCTCCTGTCCTCATTGCTGTCAAGCTCGCTGGCGCGTCTCTCAAGGGCCTCCTTGTACTGTTGCCTCTTCGCGTATGCATCCTCCAACTGTCCCTGTAGCGATTCCCTGTACCGCTGCTCTCTCTCGGCCCTGTCTATCGCCCCCTGCTCCATTTCGGCCAGTCCCTTCTGCGTATAGACGTTGCCCTGCGACGTGACATATTCCTGCTCCAGCTTCCCCGTCTCAGAATTAAGGTGCTGTCCGCCCTTCACCAGGTTCTTGCTCTCTCCAGGCTTCGGCATCGTCTTTCCAAGGTTCTGCATCCTTCCCTTGAAACCTTGCTCCAGCCTGTCAATGCCTTCCGTGGCCCCTTTCATCGTCCTGTTAACCGAAGCAATGGTAGAGCGATACCTCGCCATATCCTCCGCCGTCGGCCTTTCGTCCGTTGCCCCCGCTGGGAGCGGGGCTTCGTCCTGCCCAGCTGCTTCCGCCAGCACCAGCTCCCCGTCCGCTCCTTCCACAAACACTGGCTCCTGTCCTGTAGACTGCGGCAATGCCGCAGTCCCCGTCAGCCTCCGCTCATAGCTGTCATAGTCGCCTATCCTGAAATCTCCTCTTCCCGACACCCAGTCGTAAAGTTCCTTGCGGTTACCCGCATCGCCCATCTGCGACATGAAGGTCTGTTCATCACCAAGGTCATCTGTCGAATACCCCTTGCTCAGAAGTGCGTTATATAGCTTCAGTGCTTCCTGTTCGTTCATCGCTTACCAGTCTGTTTCTTGGTTGTTGTTCTGCTGTTTCTTCTTTCCCCATCCAAGTCCGCGTCCAGCGGTTTTCCCGCTGGAACCGCTCCCAGTCGTCGGCACTCGCTCTTTTTCCTTGACGACTTGACCGCCAACAGTCTCAATAATCTTGTAGCCGTAGTTGTTTTGGCCGCTTCCTCCGTTTGCTGCCTTCACATTGGCGAGGTTCGCCTGTGCACGCTTCTGCGCTTCCGTGGCCTTCTTTATAGCAATGTCATACGGAAGCCCCTGTTCCAGGGCATCGGCCTTTGCCTTCCAGTAGGCTGCCTGCACTTCGTTCTTCTCTGCCAGCGAGTTCTGGTAGTTGGTGTAGGCGTTGGCCTTCTCTTGTCGTATGGAGGTCTCTTTCTCCTGTCTTGCCAGCCTCCGCTCGTTGAGTCTGTCCGTGGCTAACTGCCGCTGCAGCGTGTACATCGACGTGGCGTAGTTCTGCCGCTGCCGCTGTATCTCGTCCGCACGCTTGCGTCCTGCCTGATACTCCGCTTCTATCTGCTTGTATGGGTCGTTAAATTGCTGAGGGGCCGCTCCCTTTGCCGTGTAGTAGAGGTTGCCGAGCTGCCGCAGACCGTCAAACAGCCCTGTCCATGCCGCCATCTTCGCCTTCCCCTCCTGTGCCTTCCGTTCCTGCGCCTCCCGCTCTGCCGGGGTGGGCCCCAACAGGTCGGCAAGAGAAACAATCGCATTGCTCGTGTCAATCACCGGCGGCGTAGAATCCACCACCGCCCTTTCGTCCGTTCCCCCGCCTGTGAGGCGGGAATCCGTCGCCCCCGCCCTTTCGTCCGTTCCCCCGCCTGTGAGGCGGGCTGCTCCCTTCCTCAACTGCAAGTATCTTTCAAGTGCTCCCATGACTGTCCTCCTTTACGTCGTTCCCCATCCACGAAGATACTGCTCGATGTACGGGTTAAGTGTTTTATAGCTGTTGTTCATTTGCTGGATGTAGGAACCTGCCGTGCCCGGACTCACACCGCTGCCACCAGGACTGCCCGTTCCCGCCATCCACTGCTGCCCCAGCTTCGTGCCCTCGAACGTGGCCATGGCACCGCTCATCAGAGCGCTGCTCACACCGCTTGCCGCCTGGGCAATGGCCTGGCTACGGGCCTGGTCTGCCGCTATCTGCTGCTGAGTCAGCCCTGATATCTGCTGACGGTACGAGGCATCCACGCCAGCTTTCCTGTCCTCATGGTTGGCATTGGCCTGCGCTATCACCTCCGCCTGTTTCATGTTCTGCATCTCTTTCTCCTGGGCAACGGCTGCGTCAGTTCCACCGCCGACGGCGGCTGCGCCACGGGCCTGTTTGATGTACCTGTCCGCCTGTTGCTGAAGCACGCGCAGCGTGTTCTGGCCGCTCGCCGTGTCTGTCCATGATTCATACTTCGCCCTCATACGCTCAGCCTCAGTGGCTGCCTTCTCTGCCGCCAGCTTGCGCTGCGCCTCAGCATTGGCCGATCCCGACTTGCTGGCACCGTATATCGACGCCGCAGCCGACGCCGCAGCCAGGACAAGGGGTATGGCAAACGGTATCTCCCGCTTCACAAAACCGCCCGTCGGACTCCCTGAACCCAACGGCTGATTAAGAATACTCCATTTCATTGTAACGTAACTTTGGTTTCAGGCTCCAAAGTTACCAAGAAACGGACTACCCTTTTTCACAATATTTCCATCCGTACAATTTCTGCGGATATTTTATTTCCCGAAAGTTAATAAATGTGTAAATCTCTTGCGCAAATTGCAAAAAGCCCTATCTTTGCACCAAGGATTTTTAGTTAAACATGTTTGTTTCGCAAAAAAACAATCAAAAGAGACAGAGACTCGTTGTGATAACGAGTCTCTGTCTCTTTTCTGCTTTTTCTGTCCACTACTGCTGTACTCAGCCCTTTCGTCAGTTGTCCCGGCTGGCAGCCGGGAGCCGTCACATTGCCTCCTTCACCCTCGCAAACTCTGCCGCCGCCATGATCGCACGCTCCTCATTGTCCAGCTTCAGGTATTTCCGCAGCATAAGCTCCGTGGAATGGCCAGTGACAGCCATGATGCTCGACAGGGACACACCACGCCTGTAGGCATTCGTGGCAAACGTCCTACGCGCCGTGTGAGTCTTGATGCACTCATAGAACTTCTTCCGGCTCTTCACTTCCATCACACCGTGACGCTCCGTAATGCCGGACGTTTCCGTCCATCCCAGCAGATGACCCACTATCTTGATGTGCTTGTTCACCTTCGTGTCGTAAACCTTCGGAACTTTACCGCCGTACTTAGACAAAATCACACGGACGCGGGAGTCAAGGGGAAGGTAGATGTCCTTTTCCGTCTTCTTCTGAGTTATCCTGATGTATTCGTTACCGTCACGAAGCACGCAGAACATTCCATCTCCTATACGGCTGTAGTCACTGAAACGCTGACCGGTCATGCAGCCAATAAGAAACACATCCTTGGACATTTCAAGGGCTTTGCGGGAGTTCTCCCGCTCAGTGCTCTCCGTGAGTTCCTGAAGCTCGGCACCATTGAAATGGCGCAGCCTCTCTTTTAACTGTTCATCGTCCGTCGGGTTGAAATCATACATCTCTTGCACACGCTCCTCTGTCAGGTACACATTGTCAACTTCCACGAAGTCCGCTGAGAAACGCCTGCTCAGAAAATCCGTCGTAGTGGTCAGCTTCATGTCCCTGGCTGCATTGAGGAATATCTTCAAGGTCTTCACATGACGGCCAATAGTGTTTGGGGAATATTTCTTCTTGATGAAGAAGCCCTTCCAGTCATCATAGAAGTCAAAGGTCATGTCGTCAAAGCTTAGCGTCTGGTGAGACCACGCCTCATACTCCTTCAACTTGGCAAGAGTACCTTTCCAGCTCTTGATCGTACCAGCCGACACACACTTGGTCCCCTTGCGCTTCAGACGCTCACCGCTCTCGCACTGTCCGATGAACTCGCCTACCCATTCTGTCAGTGTAGGCGAGTGTCTCTCTGCCTTTCGCTCTTCATGCAACCTTGCCACTTCCTTCAACGCCTCAGAGCGCAGCATCCTTCTCACCACAGCCCTTGCACCGTCAAGTGTCAGCTCGTCCGCCTCATAGAGTGCGTCCACTGCCTTAAGCACGCTCCAAAGCTTGCTCTTCAGCCCGCCGTCCACCTCAAAGTCAGCCCCCCGGCGGTACGCCTTGGCATAATACCTCAAACTTTTGTTGACAAGCTCCCACTGCTCATTGTCAACAGTGACGTCCAGCGCAATGGCATTTTTCAGAGTTGGAGTGGCCAGCCTCAGCGACAGCTTCACCATTCCCTCTTTTCCATACTTCCTACCTATAATACTTGCGATCATAATGAACATCTTTGTTACCGCTTGCAAAGGTACAAAAACTTTAAAACGTATCAAAAACGTATCAAAAAAACATTAATCAGCTTAAATAACTTTAACAACACTTCACCGAAGCAAATACATAATCACTTGATTATCACTACATATTTATTGCTTCCATATTTATTCATTTTTTCATTTGCAAAACGTGTCGAGGTTCCGTCGGAATCACATCAAGAATTGCCAATTACGTTGTATATCAACGAGTTGGCAATTTTCGTTTTTCAGTGTAACACCTTTGTCGCTACATGTTCCTTTTGGAACTCCATGAGTAGACGTAGCCCTCAGGTTAAGGGCGTTAAACCGACCCGAAACATCAGAGAGCTACCCTGCCGATACCCTGCACGTCGAGTGCCACCTGAACGCCTAACGCACGGAACGCACGCATCATGGAGGCCAGTGTGATGCTCTTGCCGCTCTCGATGCGACAGACCTGTGCCTTGTGTACTCCCATCTTCTCACCAAGCTGTGCCTGGGTCATAGACTGCGCCTCCCGAGCCTGCTTGATGGCCTCGCCCACATGGTAGGCATGGAGTTCATCAGCCAGCTCTTGTTCGTACTGGTCTCTTTCAGGAGTGCCCACCTTACCGATGTACTTATCTTCCATCTCCTCCAATGTATAAAACTTCATTGCCATAACTTATTTGTCTTTTGATTCGTAATACTCTTTTCTTATTGCTTCAGCTTTTGCAATCTCGTTTGCGGGAATAGCCCATGTTTTCTTTACAAGTCCGTGGGTCGCCACTACGAGGCTGTTGGTTTTCTTATCCCAGAATGCAAGCAGCCTGTATTCCATTTCGTCATACTTCGTTCGGAACTCCCAAATGTCATCGCTGCCGTCAAGTTTCTTGAAAAGGTCAGCATCCATGACACCACCCTTTACTTTACGGACATTGTAGAATATCTTCTTACGAGCCTTAGGAGTAAGTGTAGAAAGAAATTCATCCACACCCTTCAAAAAGATAACTTCAAATCTGCGTTGTGCCATATCATCTAAATCTTTGTGCAAATGTACAAATAGTTGCAGAAATACGCAACAAAAAAGACTGGTTATTTTTCTGACCTTGGCATTATTTAACTATTCGTGCTGAAACATGGAAAAAGCCCGGTCATCAGGTTTAATGCTCCTGACGGCCGGGCTTGATTATGGATTCGTCTTTGTATTGGCATCCGCGATGCCTACTTCATGCACTGTAGCACTTTCTTGTAATAGCCGTTGGTTGCTCTGACGCTGTATCGCGGTCCTCCGTTCCACGAGCGTATGGCTTTCTCAACGTCGTTGGCTTTGTTGTGCTGAGACTGAATCAGGAGGAACATCTCTTTCGACTTGGCCTCGCTGTATCTGTCGGCCATGCTGTAGCGCTTCTTCAGCCCGCGCTCCTTCAAGATGTTGTTACATTCCTTCACGCAGATAGGAGTTATCTGCATCACGCCTACTGAGTTCCCACTCACGGCATTAGGATTTCCTCCGCTCTCTACCTCGATGATGGCCTCCATCACGGCCGACCAGTCATAAGGCTCTGAACTTGCGTTTCCATTTTTGGCTGCCCCAGAGCTAAGGGGCATCAGGGTAAGAATCGACAAGCTCAGACATAGTTTCTTCACTAATCTTTTCATATACTCTTTTATTTTAGGGCTTTGCCAAGGCCCACGTTTTGTACAGTCTGCGGCATCGGTTCTCGTCGCGAGAAATTTGGCGATGCCTAAAATCGGGTGCAAAGGTACGACGAAAAGGGCAATTACGCAGTATAAACATTCGCTTTTGTGCGCACACAGCCAGATTTTGTTGATTTTTGTCAAATATATATGCAAAATTATTTGGCCATGAGCAAATAAAGTCGTAACTTTGCAACTCACAACTTATTGATTAAATGTATGAAAACCCAACTCCTTTTAGCCCTGCTCTTTTTCATCGTCCCCCTCGCTGCCGGTGCAGCCGACAAGCATGACAATCCAGACACCATCGTCGTGGCACGCGATGGAACAGGCGAGTTCCGCACCATCGACGAGGCCATCGAGGTGTGCCGCGCCTTCATGGACTACCACAAGGTGATCTTCGTGAAGCGAGGCACCTACAAAGAGAAGCTCATCATCCCACAATGGCTGCAGAACATCGAGATCTGCGGCGAGGACCGCGACAACACAATCATCACCTACGACGACCATGCCAACATAAAGACACAGGAGCGGCCAAAGGGCATGGGCACCTTCCGCACATACACGCTGAGAATTGACGCCAACGACATCACGCTGAAGAACCTGACCATCGAGAACAATGCCGCACGACTGGGGCAGGCCGTAGCGCTACACACACAGGGTGACCGGCTGAAGTTCATCAACTGCCGATTCTTAGGCAACCAGGACACCATCTATACCGGCATGG
Organism: uncultured Prevotella sp.; assembly: GCA_905233425.1. GTDB lineage: Bacteria > Bacteroidota > Bacteroidia > Bacteroidales > Bacteroidaceae > Prevotella. The sequence continues at coordinate 76,977 of CAJOEC010000023.1, forward strand.
CCAACACCAGGCTGCTTTTCACCAATTGCTACATAGAGGGCACTACCGACTTCATCTTCGGCCCTTCTACGGTGTGGTTTGAGAAATGCCATATCCACTGCAAGGCCAACAGCTATATCACAGCTGCATCGACACCACAGGACGTGGCTTTCGGCTATGTCTTCAACGAGTGTACCGTCACCGCCGCCCCCGATGTTGACAAAGTCTACCTTGGCCGTCCGTGGCGCGACTACGGCTACACGCTCTTCATGCACTGCACGCTGCCCCGGCAAATACGCCCCGAAGGCTGGCACCACTGGCAGGAAGAGCGTGAGAATACCGCACGCTACATGGAGTTTGAGAATAGCGGCGAAGGGGCCGCCACAGACAAGCGCGTAGGCTGGAGCCGACAGCTGACGCCACAAGAGGCAAAAAGTGTCACCCTGAAGAACGTCATGGGAGGACAACTGCAACAATTCATCACCGACGTTCCATGATATTTTCCAAAACAAATCAACAACATGAGAAAACCTGCCCTGACTTTATCATTCTTCATCTATCATCTATTTATTGTAGCGCAATCAGGCTACCCCATCACCCCTGTGCCATTCACTGCCGTAAAGGTTGCCCCAGGCACGTTCTGGGGACAACGCCTCGAGGCCAGCCGCAACGTCACCATTCCCCTTGCCTTCTCGAAATGCGAGAGCGAAGGCCGATACAAGAACTTTGAGAACGCCGCCGCACATTTAGCCGACCCATCGAAGGTGTTCAAGGTGAACGGCGTGGGATTCTCATTCGACGACACCGACCCCTACAAAACCCTCGAGGGCGCAGCCTACCTCTTGAGCAGTAAGGATCTGTGGAGCAAAGGAGGCAAAACAGAGATGACTACCCAACTCCACAAATTCCCAACTCCACAACATCTTGAACATTACTGCGACTCCGTCATCGACATCATCGGCCGTGCACAGGAACCCGACGGTTACCTCTATACTGCACGCACGCAGAACCCCGCCGACCCGCACCACTGGGCTGGCCCCACACGCTGGGTGAAAGAGGAAGACCTCTCCCACGAGCTGTATAACCTCGGTCATCTTATTGAGGGCGCCGTGGCCTACTGGCAGGCCACTGGCAAGCGCAAGATCCTCGACATAGCCTGCCGCTACGCCGATGTCGCGTGCAGGGAGGTAGGCCCCAATCCCGGACAGATGTGTGTCGTTCCCGGCCATCAGATTGCCGAGATGGCAATGGCCCGCCTCTACTTGGCCACTGGCGAGAAGCGATACCTTGACTTTGCCAAGTTCCTGCTCGACTATCGCGGCAAGACGCAGATAAAGAACGAATACTCGCAAAGCCACAAGCCCGTTGTGGAGCAGGACGAGGCCGTGGGCCATGCCGTCCGCGCCGCCTATATGTATGCCGGCATGGCCGACGTGGCGGCACTCACCGGCGACACGGCCTACATCAATGCCATCGACCGCATCTGGGAAAACATTGTCAGCAAGAAGCTCTATATCACCGGCGGAATAGGAGCCACAGCTTCAGGCGAGGCCTTCGGCAAGAACTACGAGCTGCCCAATATGAGCGCATACTGCGAGACATGCGCCGCCATAGGCAATGTCTACGTCAACTACCGCCTGTTCCTGCTCCACGGCGAGGCGAAATACTACGATGTATTGGAGCGCACCCTCTACAACGGGCTTATCAGCGGCGTCTCGCTACAGGGCGACGGATTCTTCTACCCCAACCCCTTGGAGTCCATGGGGCAGCACCAGCGACAGGCATGGTTCGGCTGTGCCTGCTGTCCGAGCAACATCTGTCGCTTCATCCCCTCGGTGCCAGGATATGTCTATGCGGTAAAGGGAGTGAAAGGGAATGAAAGGGACGATAGTCCTGCCGTTTACGTCAACCTTTTCCTGTCGAACACCGCGACACTAAATGTCGGAGGCAAGAAAGTGACGCTGACACAGAAGACCGACTACCCATGGGACGGCGAGACCGTGCTGACAATCGACAAATACAGCGGTGGCACATTCAACCTGAAAATACGCATCCCAGGATGGCTTCGAAACAAGCCGGTGCCAAGCGACCTTTATCAGTACACCGACAAAAAACGGTTAGGCTACAGCTTCATTGTCAACGGCATCAACGTGCCGCTGCTCGTCGACCCTGACGGCTATATCAATATTGAACGCAAATGGAAGAAGGGCGACGAGGTAGTCATCGACTTTGAAATGGAACCCCGCACGGTGCGTGCAAACAACAAGGTCACTGCCGACCGCGGTATGGTTGCCTTCGAGCGCGGCCCACTCGTCTATTGTGCGGAGCATCCCGACAACCAGTTCGACATCTTCTCCGTGCTCGTCAATCAGGAACCCACCATCAAGACAGTAGGAGGTGCGGCATTCCTGCCGCACGACAGCCGCCAATCCACAAGAAACTATTCACTAACAAAACTCGTCACCGACGCCCAGACCCTCAGCTTCGACAAGCAGGGCAGACTCACCGTGGAAAACCAGACGCTCACACTCATACCCTATTACGCCTGGTGCCATCGCGGCAGTGGCAAGATGCGTGTGTGGCTTCCACAAGACCTCAACGCCACAACGCCCTCACAGCCCGCCACTCTTGCTTCCGAGAGCAAGGTCACGTCGTCATGCCCCATTCCTGCCTTGTCGAGCGTTAACGACCAGCTGATACCGAAGAGCGAGGACGACCGTTCGATACCCTACACCCACTGGTGGCCCAAAAAGGGCACCACTGAATGGATAGGCTATGAGTTCCCCCATGAGTCTACTGTGCAGAGCTGTACAGTCTACTGGTTCGACGATGGCCCTTGGGGTGGCTGCCGAGTGCCAAAGTCATGGCGCATCCTCTATCAGGCTGCCACTGGAGCCGATGCCTCTGAGCAAGAGGGAGCCCTCCCACAGGAGCAATGGCTCCCCGTCGATGCCGCCTATGGCTATCCATCTATAAAGGGAGTGCCGTGTACAGTAGATTTCAGCCCAGTAAAGACCAAAGCCCTGCGACTCGAAGTGACACTGCCCGACGACAATTCGGCAGGTTTGTTCGAGTGGATAGTAAGATAGCCGCAAAAATGGCGACACTCCCCCTTCACTCCCCCCTTCACTCCCCCTTCACTCCAATGATTAAAACCGACGAACAATACATGCGACTGGCCCTACAAGAGGCCCGTCAGGCTCTGGCGAAGGGCGAGGTGCCCATCGGAGCCGTCGTGGTGTGCAAGAGCCACGTCATTGCCCGTGCCCACAACCTCACCGAGACACTCACCGACGTCACCGCCCACGCCGAGATGCAGGCGGTGACCATGGCCGCAAGCCAATTGGGCGGCAAGTACCTGACCGACTGCACTCTTTACGTCACCGTGGAGCCGTGCGTGATGTGCGCCGGAGCATTAGGATGGGCACAAATCCCACGAATAGTCTACGGCTGCCGCGACGAGAAACGTGGTTACCAGCAATATGCCCCAAAGGCGCTCCACCCCAAGGCAAGCGTTACAAGTGGTGTACTCGAAGATGAGTGCCGACAGCTGATGCAGGAGTTCTTCAAGGCAAAGCGACAGCAATAGACATAGCCGAAGACAAACGGCCAGTTTACTTATTTTAACATTGCGTTGGATTTCTGTTAGTTATTTTTTTAGTACCTTTGCCGCCGAAAACAGCGAAAGTGCCCGCCGCGTCAGCGTCGGGTTGTAAAAAAACAGCATAGACATGGGAGGATTTTTTGGAACCATCTCTACACGGGACTGCGTAAACGACTTGTTTTACGGCACCGACTACAATTCACATCTTGGCACGCGCCGTGCCGGTCTTGTAACATTCGACAGCGAGCACGGGTTCAGCCGTAGCATCCACTCCTTGGAGCGCGACTATTTCCGCTCGAAATTCGAGGACGAGCTGAAGGACTTTACCGGTCATCAGGGACTGGGCGTCATCAGCGACACCGACCCGCAGCCCATCATCATCAACTCCCACTTGGGACGTTACGCCGTCGTCACAGTGGCGAAAATCAACAACCTGCGCGAGATTGCCGACGAACTCCTCGCTCTGCGCATGCACCTCAGCGAGCAGAGCGCCAACAACCTGAACCAGACAGAGGTCGTCGCACTTCTCATCAACATGGGCAACACCTTCGTCGACGGCATCAACTTGGTCTACCAGAAGATCAAAGGGTCGTGCTCCATGCTCATTCTCACCGAGGACGGGATTATCGCCGCACGCGACTTTCTGGGGCGCACGCCCATCGTGATAGGAAAGAAGGAGATACATCGTCTGTCGCCCATCGGCACCGACGAGTTCATACAGGCCTACGCCGTGAGCAGCGAGACCACCAGCTTCCCCAACCTCGACTACAAAGTGGTGCGCGACGTCGGTCCCGGCGAGATTGTCCGCCTTTGGGCCGACCGCATGGAGGTGCTCCAGCCGGCATTCAAGCGGTGCCAGATATGCTCCTTCCTCTGGGTCTACTACGGGTTCCCCGCCAGTACCTACGAAGGGATCAACGTCGAGCACGTGCGAGAGCGCAACGGCGAGATGCTGGGCAGGAAAGACGATGTAGAGGCCGACCTCGTCTGCGGCATCCCCGACTCGGGTGTCGGCATGGCGCTGGGTTATGCCAACGGAAAGAAGATTCCCTATAAGCGGGCCGTACTGAAATACACACCCACATGGCCACGCTCGTTCACCCCCGGCAACCAGAGTCGCCGCTCGCTTGTGGCGAAGATGAAGCTCATTCCCAACGGCGACCTGCTGAGCGGCCAGCGCGTGGTATTCTGCGACGACTCCATCGTGAGAGGCACACAGCTGCGCGACAACGTGCGAGAGTTTTTCGAGAACGGGGCCAAGGAGGTGCATGTGCGCATCTCGTGCCCGCCACTGGTCTACGGTTGTCCGTTCATCGGCTTCACCGCGTCGAAGAGCGACATGGAACTGATAACGCGACAGATAATCCGCGACTTCGAGGGCGATGACAAGACCAATCTCGACAAGTATGCCAAAACTGGGTCGCCCGAATATGAGCGCATGGTCAGCGAGATAGCCCGCCGTCTGGGTCTCAGCAGCCTGCGTTTCGCCCACCTCGAAGACCTCATAGAGTCGATAGGACTGCCCAAGGAGCACGTCTGCACCCACTGCTTCGACGGCTCTTCCTACGACCACCAGCCCACCGGCGACTTCTTCGGATAAAGCCGCAAAACGTGTTAGAGACCCCGCCCTTTCGTCACGGAAATGTGCGGGGTTTCTTGTTTTTTCGTCACAAAAACGTGCGTCGCCACCAACTTTTTCGTCACAAAAACGTGCATGACTACCAACTTTTTCGTCACAAAAACGTGTTTTTATTTGCGTAATTCGTTAAAAGTCTGTATCTTTGCACACTGATTAGATTTTGCGAAGATGAAACGTAATGTTTACACTAAGCTTCTGCAGTGGAAGAGCCTCCCTGCAGACAGACGGAAACCGCTGATATTAGAGGGTGCACGGCAGACAGGTAAGACATGGCTCGCCCGTGAACTGGGTAGGACGGAGTTCGAGAGTTTCGTGGAGCTGAACTTTGAGCGTATGCCTGAGGCACGCACGCTGTTCGAGGCCAATTTCGACCTGAACCGCATACTAATGGCCATTCAGGCATACACGGGCAAGAAGGTGACACCAGGCAAGACGCTGCTCTTCCTTGACGAGATACAGTTTGCCCGCCGGGGACTCCTCTCGCTGAAATATTTCAACGACGATATGCCCTCACTTCACATCATTGCCGCAGGCTCACTATTGGGTCTCATCGACCATGAGGACGACTCATTCCCTGTTGGCAAGGTGTCGTTTCTGCGCATCTACCCCCTCTGCTTCGACGAATTCCTTTGTGCAGTTGGACGCGAAGGTTTGGCCGACATGCTGCGGACGGGCGACTTTGTCCTCATTGATACTTTTGCCACTACTTACACTGACTTGCTCCGGCAGTATTACTTTGTGGGCGGAATGCCGGAAGCGGTGAAGACATACGCCGAGCAGATGGATTATCAGGCAGTGCGCCAAGTGCATACGGAGATACTGAAAAGTTACAAGAACGACTTCAGCCACCACCCTCCAAAAGAGATTGTCAAGCGTATTATCATGCTGTGGGAATCAATACCCACACAGTTGGCCAAGGAAAACAAGAAGTTTGTCTATGCTGCCGTGAAGCCCGGCGCACGAGGCCGTTACTACGACACATCAATACAATGGCTGTGCGATGCCGGGGTGATTTACAAAGTGACACGCGTAAAAGCAGGAGAAATACCACTGCGTGGTTTTGAGGACACAGGCTCATTCAAACTCTACACTCTCGACATAGGACTGCATGGTGCCATGGCAGACCTCGACGCGCAGACACTGGTGCTTGGCAATGAGATGTTCTTGCAGTACAAAGGCGCTCTGACCGAGCAGTATGTGCTACAGGAGCTGCGGTGTCATGAAGATATTGAGATACACTACTGGACACCCGACGAAAGCATTGCGGAGATAGACTTCGTGGTGCAACACGCGGGCGAGGTGATACCCATAGAGGTAAAGGCTGAACAGCACCTAAAAGCGAAATCGATAGGTGTCTATGTCAGGCAAAACCATCCCCGGCGGGTGATACGCACCTCCCTGGCTCCCTACCATCAGGTGGATACCGTCACCGACGTCCCCCTGTATGCTTTCGGGAAGGTTTTCCAATAGTCGAATGTAAAAATGTAATGATGGCGGCGTCGGCATAGTGGTGAAAGTGAAAAACAGTTATATAATCTAAAAATCGCGGAAATGTGTAATGTCTCATTCTTGAAAAATCGCGGAAATGTGTAACTTTGTACTGTCAAAAAATCGCGGAAACGTGTAACTTCGTACTGTCAAAAAAACGCGGAAACGTGAAACACCCTAATAAGACAAAACAATGAGACGCAAAATATACGACCGATTATTACAATGGAAGCGGGAGTCTGACGGTGACAGCGCACTAATGATAGAAGGTGCCCGCCGTGTAGGCAAGAGCTACATCGTGGAAGAGTTTGCCAGGAATGAGTACGACAGCTATGTCATCATAGATTTCGACAACACCACACAGCAAATGCGTGACCTCTTCACAAACTATCTCCACGACCTTGACACATTCTTTTTATACCTGAGCCTCTATACTGGTGTAGCCCTGAAGGAACGAAAGTCGCTAATCGTCTTTGACGAGGTGCAACGTTTCCCCGTAGCACGTGCCGCCATCAAATACTTAGTCAAAGACCGTCGCTACGACTACATAGAGACAGGTTCGCTGGTAAGCATCAGGAAAAACGTGAAGAGCATCACGATACCTTCAGAGGAAGAGCCTGTCGAGATGCATCCCATGGACTTCGAGGAGTTCCTGTGGGCAATGGGGGAATCAGCTCTTGCGACACTCATACGGCTGCAGTTCGATTCAATGAAGCCCATGGGACAGGACATGCACCGCAAAGCCATGACATGGCTCCGTCGGTATATGATTGTCGGCGGGATGCCGCAAGTGGTACAGAAATACGTTGATACACGCGACTTTACGCAGGTGGACCGCCAGAAGCGCATTATTCTTAATCTCTACCGCAACGACATACAGCAATATGCCGAAGGGTTAGAAACAAAAGTCACGCAGATATTCGACGAGATACCATCGCAGCTGCAACGGCATGAAAGGAAGTTCAGACTCTCCGACCTTCAGAAAGACGCTCGCTATCGTGACTACGATTCCGCCTTCCTGTGGCTTGCCGATGCCAAGGTGGTGAGCATCTGCTACAGTAGCACAGAACCGAATATCGGCCTTAGGCTGACGAAAGATGGCAACACGCTGAAATGCTATATGGCCGACACCGGGCTGCTTATTAGCCATGCCTTCGACGAAAACGGCATATTGGGACAGGAACTATACAAGAAACTGATGCTCGACAAACTGGAGCTGAACGAGGGAATGCTCATGGAGAACCTGGTGGCACAGATGCTGAGTGCTGCTGGCCACAGGCTGTATTTCTTCTCAGCCTATTCAAAGAGTAATGCGAAGGAGCGCATGGAGATAGACTTCCTCATCGCCAAGGCCGCGCCAACAAGCCGCCACAACGTTTCGCCAATAGAGGTGAAGTCAGGAAAGAACTACACGCTATCGTCCATAGAGAAGTTCCGCAGGAAATATGCCGACATGCTTTCCACCCCGTATGTACTCCACACATCCGACATTAAGTCTGAAAACGGAATTGTCTATCTACCGTTATATATGACTCCGCTACTGTAAAATATCGGGCGGACTGCCAAGCAATCCACCCGATATTATCTGCTCATCGTTCATTATTCAGCTTCAGCGGCTTCTGCCTCCGCCGTACGGGTTGACACGGGATCTTCCCCTTTACCCGCCATAAAACTGATGATGGTGGCGATGTCGGCCACATCGACCGAGCCGTCCTTGTTCACGTCGGCCGAAGCGTCGTTCCCGCTCTTAGCCATCACATCGATGACGCTCGCTATGTCAGCTACATCGACGGTCAGGTCGCCGTTCACGTCGCCCTTGGGCTGGACACTGACCTCGATCTCCTCGATTTTCTTGAACTTGTTCCAGGCTGGTGTCCTCGTACTTGGCCTTTGTACCCTTGGGAACGTATAGGGTGGCGGAAGGGGGGTCGATCTCCCATGTATCATAGTTATATGAACCGAACACATCAACCCCTATTTCAAATGGATTATGTATCAGCGAAGTAACACTAGTGAGACCGGTGCAGCCAGAGAAAGCATGGTTGCCAATCCGGGTCACGTCCTCGGGGATGGTGATGGTGGTGAGGCCACTACAGAGTAAAAAAGCAGTGCTGCCGATGCTGGTCACGCTTGAAGGCGAAGTCGATAGGTGTCTATGTCAGACAAAACCATCCCCAGCGGGTGATACGCACCTCTCTGGCTCCCTACCATCAGGGGGATACCGTCACCGACGTTCCTCTGTATGCTTTCGGGCAGATTCTCAGATGATTGCCGCATGAGTAAGGATTCCCCCGGTGGGAACAAAACATTCCCCCGGTGGGAACAAAATGTTCCCCCGGTGGGAATCCTCCCTCAAAACACACGTGATGACTTTTCCTCCTTAAACCATTGACTTTTCCTTAAACCATTGACTATTCTCCGTAAGGCTTTCATTCACTTTTTATGCGAAAAAAGTCCCGTAAAGGCAAACTTATGTCACAATGTCACAGTCTAACCACCTGATAATGAACCTGTATGACATTGTGACATTGAAATCGCAAAAAAAATTATTGGAACGCGACGTGTCGCGTCCGAGGTTACTCCGTGTCCTCTTGCTGTGTTGAAATAAATTGTACCAAGTTGTAAATAGAAAAGGCAATCCCTGACGAGTCAATGCTCATCAGGGATTGTCAGATTTCCTTATAAAGCAGTGAGAAATCTTCAATTATTACGGTAATCGGTTATTTGCATTACTGGGGTGAATGTAGTCAAATAGTCTGTGCCATCGGTATAACGGAGGTCTTTCACATACAGGGCGATGGCATTGAAACCTATGTTATCTTCAGTTCTCATAATCGTATTGTCGAAAGTGACTACAAAATCGCCTTCTTTTGAAGTTCCCACACGACTTACATTTAATATCCCAACTCTTTTTTTAGTATTATTAGTTGGATATGAAAACCAAAGTTGAACAGTCATTTGTCCCTTATCAAAATTCTGGCCAATAATATTAGCCATCGAAGCAGGTGTCACCTGATAGCCAATTGTCATAGTGTCGTAGTTGTAATACCAGGGGATATATATGCCGTAGTAAGAGTAGGAATTGGGATTAGAAGAATAAACACTGTTAGAAGGTATATACACTATACTCTGCACCATATCTGACAGGTGGTCTCCTTCTCCATAACGAGGTATATATATTTTCTGACCCTTATAGATAATGATCACATAGTTTTTCTGCGAAATGTCGATGTCGATGTAATTCTGGAAGATGTTGTAGTTATTGGTAATCTGGAAATAATTATAGATAATCTGATTTATTGCCTTCACAAAAATGTTTGTCTGTTCGTACTTGATGACATTATTGATGTAATAATTGACAATGAGGGAAGAATAATTGTTCACTATGTAGTTCCTGATGTCCACATCGTTGAAAATCTGGATGTAATATTTCTTGAATATTGCGACGAAAATGTCTTGGGTGAACACAGTTAAGTAGTTCTTCTGTATATACTCTACAACGAAACTGATAATCTGTGTCTTGTAGACATTAATGTCGAACTCGTTGTCGATGTCGATATTCAGTTCACCGATTTTCTGTATGATGAAATTGCGGAGCCACGTCTCGTCGATGTTGTCGGAGATTATCTGGGTGAAGTCAATGTCGTAGTTGTTGATGATTTCCAAAATCATCTCTTGTGTGAAGATCTTTTTCACGTTTACATCGACATCAAGGTAGGCCATGAACACCTGGTAGAGCACATCGTTGTTTATGATGGTGGTCTTATTGTCGTTGATGAAATCCATGATGGCCTTCACAAGAATGTCCACGTCAACTATCTCAGAGAAATGGCTCTCTATGTAGTTGTTTATTATGGTGGTATCAAACTTGTTGCTGTTCACAAAGTTCTCTATCACCGTGTTCATCGTAGTGGCGTCGAATATTTCTGAAGTGTGCATGTTGATGTATTCGGAAATGATGGCATATAGAATTTCTTCAGAGAATATGTCGCTCTCGTTGTTGGCGATAAACTCTTTTATTACTTGGAGCAGTACCGTCTCATTGATGCTTACGGGAACGAGGTTCACTTCGGTATAGCTCAGCCCTCCATTTGTTGAGATTTCCCACTTGTTGGTAACATAGTTGAACTTCACCAACGGCGCCTGTCCTGTGGCCTGCATTGGCTTTCCGTCAGTGCCTGGGATGAGCATTCCATCAATCGTCCAGTAATACACTCCGTTGAGCTGTATCATGGTGACGTTAGGTGTCGAAGCCATGCTTAGCGTGTTGTTTGAACCGTTCTGAAGTGTAATTTTCCGCCCATTGCTCAGTGTCAGTTCATAACCGTCGGCGGTGGTCTTCACCTCGGTAATGTAGAAATTGTTTTCAACAGCAGTAGCCAGTACGGAGAGTTTCTCCAGATTGCTGTTAATCGTTGCGGCCTGGCTTTCAAGGGTGGTGACACGCTTGTCCAAACTTTCATACTTGGTGTTCAGACTGCTAATGTCGCTGTCATAGTCTTTGCCACACGACGAAAGCATCATCATGGCAGTTGCTGCAAAGAGCAGTACGGTGGTTTTAATCTTTTTCATCTTCGTTTTGATTTAAAGTTAATAATAATGTGAATTAAAAGAATAATCATACCGGCATAAAGAATGCGTGGACGGATTGCACCATTACTAATCTGAGGCTGTGGAAAGTGCCATTGCTGTATAACGATACAATATGCCCACGCCTCTTGGTATAATTATCCCAACAAAGATGAAGGGGTGAATATACACCAATCAACGTGAACGTTATTGCATACTGTCCACAGCTTTGAAATTTCCACATTTCAGATTAGGACAACTACGCGCTAAACGCTCTCTTTAGTAAGTATGTGGCACCTTCGGCGCGCCTCTCTCGGCGGCTTTCGGGCTGGCCGGGGATTGCAAATCCCCTCTATCGTCTGCCCATACAGGAAGCCACGGTGCAAAAGTAGCAAGAAAAAGCGAGACAGCCAAAGGTTTTTGCGTTTTTCTTTGGCTGTTTGGTGAAAAATGCTTAATTTTGCAGCTGCAAATCGAAAAATCGCAAATCGCTTATTGATTCGATGGGACTTTACATCAACAAAGGAAACAATGGCTTCAGGGAGTCCAGGAACAGCGAATATGTGGACAAGAGCGGACTCATAGCCATCGTGAACAAGACACTCTTCACACGACAGAAATTCAGTTGTGTGACGCGCTGTCGCCGCTTTGGCAAGTCGATGGCGGCGCAGATGCTGGCAGCCTATTACGACCTGTCGTGCGACTCACGAAGTCTTTTTGCCGGATTGGAGATAGAGCACGACGCATCATTTGAGGAGCACCTGAACAAATATCCCGTCATCTACCTCGACATGACCGACTTCTTCACGCGCTTCAAAAAACACGACGACATAGTGGAGCGCATTGACAAAGCCGTGCGTGATGACCTTGCCACCGTCTATCCCCAAGTGCCACAAAAGGAGGATGACGACTTGATGGAACTGATGCTGCGCATAGTCTACGACACGAAGAAGCCTTTCTTTTTCATCATCGACGAGTGGGATATCATCTGCCGCGAATATGCCAAGCCATCGCCCCTCTACAAACAGCATCCGGAGGTAATGGATGAATACGTGAACTGGCTGCGCAGAATGTTCAAAAGTTTCAATGCCACCGATGCCTTCGCAGGGGTATATATCACCGGTATACTGCCCATCAAGAAGTATAAGACACAGTCGGCAATGAACAATTTTCTGGAGTACTCAATGGTGGAGCCGGGGCACATGGGAAGACATTTCGGATTCACCAAGGAAGAAGTGCAGCAACTGGCCGTAAAGCATCAGATGGCCTTCGACGAAATGGAAAAATGGTATGACGGGTATCAGATAGGCGACGAGTCGTCAATGTTCAACCCAAGCTCAGTGATGCAAGCCGTCAGCCGCGGCCGTTGCCGCAGTTTCTGGAGCGTCACAGCAACCTTCAACGCTGTGTCCGACTATATAGACATGAACTTCAAGGGTCTGAAGGACGACATAATCTTCCTTCTTGGAGGAGGAAGGGCAAAGGTGAACACCACCAAGTTCCAGAATGACCTGTCAGAGATAAACAGCAGGGATGATGTGCTGACGGTTCTCATTCACCTGGGCTACCTCTCATTCGACTGGCGAAAAAACGAGTGCTATGTGCCCAACTACGAAGTGTCTGGCGAACTGTCGAATGCTGTAGAAACCAACAACTGGAATCATGTGGTGTCCGCCCTACAGCAGTCGGAGCAGCTTTTGGACGACACCATCGCCGGCGACGAACAGGCCGTGACCCGCGCCTTGGAGGCCGCCCATAGCAACGACACGAGCATACTCAGCTACAACGACGAGAACTCGCTGGCCTGTGTCATCAGCATCGCATACTACTACGCCCGCAACGAATATTATGTTCACCGCGAGTACGCAAGCGGAAAGGGTTTCGCCGATCTGGTGATGATTCCACGCAAGAACGTCGACAAGCCAGCCATCATCATCGAACTGAAAAAAGACAAAGATGCCACGACAGGCATTGACCAGATAAAGAACAGGAACTATCCGCAGAAGGTTGCCGAATACACAGGCGACATCCTACTTGTGGGTATCAACTACGACACGGAGACCAAGCAGCACTCCTGCCGCATTGAAAAATGGACTAAATGACATCATGGGAATTACCAGTATAGCAAGACATTTATTTGCCCCCCGCTGGCGCGAGCTTGAGCGTCACTATACGCAGGGCGAGCAGCTGCAGCGCGAGGTGCTGGCACGGCTGATAGACAAGGCCAAGGACACGGATTTCGGGCGGAAACATCTTTTCGCCGCCACGAAGACCTACGACGATTTCGTACGTAATACACCACTTTCCTCATACGAGGAGCTGAAGGGCGACATCGACCGTATGCGCCAGGGCGAGGCAGACCTGCTCTGGCCGGGGAGAGTGAAGTGGTACGCCAAGTCGAGCGGGACGACCAACGACAAGTCGAAGTTCATCCCCGTCTCGCCCGAAGGACTCCACCGTCTGCACTACCGAGGAGGCACCGACGTGGTGGCACTCTACTTGAGGAACAACCCGCAGAGCCGTATGTTCGACGGTCGCGGACTGATACTCGGCGGCAGCCACGCGCCTAACTACAATCTGCCAGGCTCGCTCGTCGGCGACCTCAGCGCCATACTCATCGAGAACATCAATCCATTGGTGAACCTCATCCGCGTGCCGTCGAAGAAAACGGCACTACTCTCCGATTTCGAGGTGAAGCGCGACCGCATAGCCCGCGAGGCGATGACAAAGAACGTGACCAACATCTCTGGCGTGCCCTCGTGGATGCTCTCGGTGCTCAACCGCGTCATGGAGCTGTCGGGGAAAAGCCATCTGGAAGAAGTGTGGCCCAACCTCGAGGTGTTCTTCCACGGTGGCGTGGCCTTCACGCCATACCGTGAACAGTATGAGCGACTTATCACCTCGCCGCTCATGCACTACATGGAGACATATAACGCCTCGGAAGGCTTCTTCGGAATCCAGGACGACCCAGCAGACAGGTCGATGCTACTCATGCTCGACTACGACTGCTTCTATGAGTTCATACCCACAGAGACCCTCCCCCAACCCCTCCCTGCAGGGAGGGGAGTATATACTTCTGCTGATGAAAGTCCAGTCTCAAAAGGTGACTACTCCCCTCCCTCACAGGGAGGGGCCGGGGGAGGGTCTGCTATTCCTCTTTGGGCCGTCGAGCCTGGCAAGAACTACGCCATGGTCATCTCGACGTCGTGCGGACTGTGGCGCTACATGATTGGCGATACCATACGCTTCACCTCGACCAACCCCTACAAGTTCGTCATCAGCGGCCGCACGAAATCGTTCATCAACGCCTTTGGCGAGGAGCTTATCGTCGACAATGCCGAGCAGGGACTGGCCTACGCCTGCGAGATGACCGGGGCGCAGGTGCTGGAATACACCGCCGCACCGGTGTTCATGGACCAGAACGCCCGCTGCCGCCACCAATGGCTGATAGAGTTCAGCACTCCCCCACCCGACCTCAGGCAGTTTGCCGACATTCTCGACCGAAAGCTACAGGAACTGAACAGCGACTACGAGGCAAAGCGCTACAAGAACATCACCCTGCAACCGTTGGAGATTATCTTTGCACGTCAGGGGCTCTTCAACGACTGGCTAAAATCGCGTGGAAAGCTGGGCGGACAGAACAAGGTGCCACGTCTCAGCAACAGCCGTGAGCACATCGACCGTCTTATAGAGATGAATACTCAGCAATGATGTTCTGGCCGTAGGTCATCGTCCTGCGAAGCACCGCGTCCGACGGGACAGTGGGCGCAGCCGTACCTTTCCCGACAGTAAGGCCGATGTTTGTCTCAACACGCATTTCGTCCCACAACCCTCCGTCGATAAACGACTGGAGGGTTTTTCTTCCACCCTCGACAATAAGAGTCTGGATATTATCGGTATAGAGGTTGTCCATATCGAGCGGATGACTGCTGTCCAAGACTATGCGCCGTGGGCTGTCACCAACCCAGTGGCGCACGTTCAGCTGAGGGTGCTCACGCTCGTCGGTGATGCGACCCACGACAATGGCATCGGCCTCGGAGCGCAACTTGTGGCACAGCATCTGGGTGAACGGCGAAGAGATCTGCAGACTTCGACCGTCGTCATCGATGAACCCGTCGGCAGTCTGCGCCCATTTCAAGATGATGTATGGCCTGTGCAGCCTGTGGAAAGTGAAGAAACGGCGGTTCAGGCGGCGGCAGTCATCCTCAAGAACCCCCACGGTGACGCTGACGCCCGCACGTCGCAGTTTCTCAATGCCACGGCCTTGAACCTTGGCGAAATCGTCCTGGCAGCCCACGACGACACGGCGCACACCTTTGCTTATGATTAGGTCGGCACATGGGGGTGTCTTGCCAAAATGCGAGCAAGGCTCCAGGCTGACGTATAACGTGGACTCTGGCAGGAGCGGCTCGTCGGCAGGAGCCACCGAGGCAAAGGCGTTCACCTCGGCATGGGCCTCGCCGCAACGCACATGAAAGCCCTCACCAATGATGCGTCCGTCGGCAGAGACAATCACCGCGCCAACCATAGGATTAGGACGTGCCCCATGCTGTCCGCACATTGCCAACTGCAGACATCGGCGCATGAACATCTCATGGTTTCCCACATCGGCGGTAGTTTGCGTCATAGCAATGTAAGGGTAAACAGGTAGACCACGGCTGCCGGCATGGCCAAAAGAGTGGAGTCGAAGCGGTCAAGCATCCCGCCATGGCCGGGCAGGATGTTACCGCTGTCCTTGATGCCCAGTGTGCGCTTAAAGAGGCTCTCAACGAGGTCGCCCCATGTGCCGAAGACCACGACGACAAGCCCCAGTCCTGCCCATTGCCACAGTGTGAGGTTTGACTGTCCCGGGGCATGGACATTGAGCTGATGCCAGACGAGGGCAGACGCCAAGACCACCAGCACGGCCCCGCCGATGCTACCCTCCCACGACTTGCCCGGCGACACACGTGGAAAAAGCTTATGGCGGCCAAGCAACGACCCCACGCAGTAGGCGCCGGCATCGTTAAGCCACAGAAAGACAAAGACACTCAGCGGCAGCACAGGCGAGTATTCCCCGGCGGCGGGGAAGGCCAGCACGTTGAGCATTGAGAACGGCAATGCCACGTAAAGCTGCGGGAACATGGTGTAGGCCCAGTTGTTCACAGGATCCTTCGCCTGCAGATACAACTCGGCGACAAGCAGATAGATTATCGTTATGAGATAGGGTATGAACACGGTGTCACTCGTCACCCTGCCGCTGCAATGGCCAGCCATGGCAAGGAAGAAATAGACACCCGCAACAGTTGAGATGAAGCGGTTCACCTGGACGAAGGGACGCTCATTAACCAGCCCCACAAGCTCCCAGATGGTCATTCCCGTGACCAAGGCGAAAAGAAACACCATGGCCAGCGGGTTGAGAAAACTTACAACGATGGTGGCGACGAAAAAGACGCTCGTGACAGTCCTGATTAGAAAGTTCTTCATACCAATGTCGCTTCGATTGAAAATGTAATGTCAGTTGAAGAAAAAGAAGAAATAGGCGGCAACCCATTGGCGTGGTATTCCTGAAACCTTGCCTATGCTCGAACCATTGCCGTTGCGCACGGTACCGTCGCTTTCCACCTTGCCTATGCTTGAGCCGCTGCCGTTGCGAACAGTTCCGTCGCTGTCAATCTTGCCAATACTTGAGCCGCTACCGTTGCGAACAGTCCCGTCGCTGTCAATCTTGCCAATGCGCGAGCCGCTGCCGTTGCGCACAGTCCCGTCGCTTTCTATCCTGCCTATAGCCGAGCCAGAGCTGTTGCGCACAGTCCCGTTGTTCTCTATCTTACCACAGCTTGAACCTCTGCTGTTGTAAACCGTCTGGGCCTGAACCCCTGACGTGGAAGCCAGCGCCAGGAACAAAAATAACACACGTAATGTTCTATAAAAAGTTTTCATCGGAAAGAGTCGGTTAGAAGTTTTATTTCTATCTGAGGCGATATGCGCTCGTACAATATATTATATACAGCGTCGAGGATGGGCATGTTCACGTGCCAGTGGCGGTTTATCTCCTTCATGCACTTTGTTCCAAAGTAGCCCTCGGCAATCATCTCCATCTCCATCTGTGCGCTCTTTACTGAGTAGCCCTTGCCTATCATGGTTCCGAATACGCGGTTGCGCGAGAAGTTAGAGTAGCCCGTCACAAGGAGGTCGCCCAAGTAGACGCTGTCGTAGACGTTGCGCTCGATGGGATGGACGGTCTGCAGGAATCGCGCCATCTCCTGTACGGCATTCGACATGAGGACAGCCTGGAAATTATCGCCGAACTTCAGTCCGGAACAGATGCCGGCGGCAATGGCATAGACATTCTTCAGCACCGACGAATACTCTATCCCCACCACGTCGGTCGAGGTCTTAGTCTTGATGAACTGGCTGTTGAGGACTTCTGCAAACTGCTGTGCCTTCTCCTCGTCGCTGCATCCCACGGTGAGGTAGCTCAGACGCTCTAAGGCGACTTCCTCGGCGTGGCTGGGGCCTCCGAGACAGGCGAGGTTGTCGTGTGGCACGTCGAATGCCTGATGGAAATACTCCGAGCAGATGAGATTCTCGTCGGGTACGATGCCCTTAATGGCGGTGACGATGAACTTGTCCTTGAGGCGTGTCTTCAGCTTGCGCAGATGGTTCTTCAGGTAGGGCGAGGGCACTACGAAGACGAGCGTGTCGTAGGCATCGGTGATGCGGCTGAGGTCGCTGTCGAAGTGAATCTCCTCGATGTTGAAATGCACGCTGGTCAGGTAGCTGGGGTTGTGGCCAAGGCGGCGGAAGTCCTCTATCTGGTCTTCACGTCGCATGTACCAACCAATGTGGTGCGTGTGCTGCACCACAATCTTGGCAATGGCCGTTGCCCACGAGCCTCCTCCTATGATAGCTATCTTAGACATAACTACAGTTTTGCGACAGAACTACATAAAAACTTATTTTTCGACAGAACTACATAAAAACATATTTTTCGACAGAACTACATAAAAACTTATTTTTCGACAGAACTACATAAAAACATATTTTTCGACAGAACTACATAAAAACATATTTTTGACAGAACTACATAAAAACATATTTTTCGACAGAACTACATAAAAACATATTTTTCGACAGAACTACATAAAAACATATTTTTGACAGAACTACATAAAAACATATTTTTTGACAGAACTACATAAGGACAGATTTATGACAGAACTACATAAGGACAGATTTATGACAGAACTACATAAAAACAGATTTTTGACAGAAGGAGAGAAGGGCAAATTATTGATGGGTGTATGTTTGGTTGAAGGTGGAAGGGCGATAAGTACGAAATTTGCGCTTAATCTCCAGTTTCTCACCACCGAAGTTAATAAGCAGACCGTTTTCTATATTAGCGACATTGAGATAGTTCACCAATTGAACCTCGTTGGCCGTCACAAGAGCTTGATTGGCTTTCAACTCCAGTACCACACAGTCGTTAACGACCATGTCAGAACGATAGGTGCCAATGAGCGTGCCTTTGTATCTCACATCGTATGGAACCTCACTGAGTACCTCAAGCCCTCTTGACTTCATCTCCAGAAACATAGCGTTCTTGTAGAGTTTTTCCTCGAAGCCCTGCTTCAGATATTTTCTCACCTCCACAGCACAATCTATAATAATCTTTATCACTTCCTCTACATCCATAATTTTTCGTATTCTTTTATGTTCTTATGTTTTTATGTCAAACAATTGTTCTTATGTCAAACATTTGTACTTATGTCCTTATGTCAAACATTTGTACTTATGTCCTTATGTCAAACATTTGTACTTATGTCCTTATGTCAAGCATTTGTACTTATGTCCTTCAAACATTTGTACTTATGTCCTTATGTCAAGCATTTGTACTTATGTCCTTATGTCAAACATTTGTACTTATGTCCTTATGTCAAGCATTTGTACTTATGTCCTTATGTCAAAAAATGTTCTTATGTAGTTTTGTCTAAAGGACTCACTTTGTCAATCCACCCCTGTACTTCTGTCACAGAGGGTTTGTCGTAGCCAAGCTTGTATTTCTTCACAATCTCGCCAATCTTCTGCTGCAGTCCCTGAGCCTTCTGGTCCTTGATGTCGGAGAGGAGGTAGAAGCCGGCCTTGCGCAGCACGTAGACCCAGTCCTCGGCGACGCCAATCTCGGCCCACTCTTGTATGCTGCTCTGCGGGGCCTTCTTCTCAGGCTTCATCTGCGGGAAGAAGAGCACCTCCTGTATGAAGGTCTTACCCGTCATGAGCATGACGAGGCGGTCGATGCCGATGCCGATGCCAGAGGTCGGCGGCATACCATACTGCAGCGCACGCAGGAAGTCCTGGTCGATGATCATGGCCTCGTCGTCGCCCTTGTCGGCCAGCCGCATCTGCTCCTTGAAGCGCTCCTCCTGGTCGATGGGGTCGTTCAGCTCGGAGTATGCGTTGGCCAGCTCCTTGCCGTTCACCATCAGCTCGAAGCGCTCCGTCAGTCCGGGCTTTGAGCGGTGCATCTTCGTCAGCGGCGACATCTCCACAGGATAGTCGGTAATAAAGGTGGGCTGGATGAATGTTCCCTCGCAGAACTCGCCGAACAGCTCGTCGATGAGCTTTCCCTTGCCCATGGTCTCGTCGACGTCCATGCCTTTCGACAGACAGAAGGCACGTATCTCCTCCTCCGTCTTGCCTTCGCAGTCGAAGCCCGTCTTCTCCTTGATGGCGTCGAGGATGGGCAGACGGCGGTAAGGGGCCTTGAACGAGACTATCTGTCCGTCGATTTCCCTTTCGGGCTTGCCGTTCACGGCGATGCAGACCGTCTCCAAGAGCTTCTCGGTGAATGACATCATCCAGTTGTAGTCCTTATACTGCACGTAGAGTTCCATGCAGGTGAACTCCGGGTTGTGGTTGCGGTCCATGCCCTCGTTGCGGAAGTTCTTGCCAATCTCATAGACACCCTCGAAGCCGCCCACGATGAGGCGTTTCAAGTAAAGCTCTGTGGCGATGCGCATGTACATGTCCTGGTCGAGGGCATTGAAATGGGTCATAAAAGGACGGGCCGATGCACCTCCGGCGAGGAGTTGGAGGGTGGGAGTTTCGACTTCGGTGTAACCGGCCTCGTCCAGTACCTTTCTAATAGTCCTGATAATTGTTGCCCTTTGCAGGAACGTGTCCTTCACGCCGTCGTTGACCACAAGGTCGACGTAGCGCTGGCGGTAGCGCAGCTCGGGGTCGTCGAACTTGTCGTAGGCCACGCCGTCCTTGTATTTCACGATGGGCAGCGGCTTCAACGACTTCGACAGCAGCGTCAGCTCTTTGGCGTGAACGCTGATCTCGCCTGTCTGCGTGCGGAACACGAAGCCCTTCACGCCGATGAAATCGCCGATGTCTAACAGCTTCTTGAACACCACATTGTATAAATCCTTGTTCTCACCAGGGCAGATGTCATCGCGGGTCACATACACCTGTATGCGTCCCTTCGAGTCCTGCAATTCTGCAAAGCTGGCCTTGCCCATCACACGGCAGCTCATCATGCGGCCTGCTATGCACACCTCACGCGGCTCGGCATCGTCGCTGAAGTTGCTGACAATCTCGGTGGAAAAGGCATTGGTGGGGTACTCAGCTGCGGGGTAAGGGTCGATGCCCTGTCGGCGCAGTTCTTCGAGCGACTGCCGGCGCAGTATCTCTTGCTCGCTTAATTCAAGTATATTCATATTATTGTTCAGTTATTTAGTTCCATTCAGCGTGCAAAGATACGAATAAAAGGCGTAACTAACAAGCAATTTGTTTCATTTTTTACTGCCACGGGCATATATTTTACAAAAATTTGGTAGTGTCACATAAAAGCCTTAACTTTGCACCGTGAAAAATCAACTGTCAGTATGGGTGAAAGGGTTCGCAGAAGCGTTATGAACATGAAGGTGGGGATGCTGTTCTACGTCCTCAGTCTCTTCCTTGCTTTTTTCTCACGAAAGGTGTTCCTCGACTGCCTTGGGGCTGAGTTCATCGGCCTGACGGGTATGCTGATGAACATCATGAGCTTCCTCAGCGTGGCAGAGCTGGGCGTTGGCACAAGCATCGTCTATTTCCTTTACAAGCCGCTGCAGGAAGACAACCATGAGGAGACGTGCCACGTCATGTCGATGCTGGCCTATCTCTATCGCTGCATAGGCCTGGTGATTGGCGGCGCAGGCGTGGTGGTAAGCCTATTCTTCCCTTGGTGGTTCGGCAGTCTGGAGACCACGAGCCTGCCGCTGGTCTATTTCGCCTTCTACGCCTTCTTGGCCACCTCGGTGTCGGGCTATGTCTTCAACTACAAGCAGCTCCTGGTGTCGGCAAACCAGAAACAATATCTTGTGAACGCCTATTTCCAGACCATCGGCATAGTGCAGAGCCTGACGCAGATAGTGCTGGCATGGTACTACCGCAACCTATGGCTCTGGGTGGTCGTGGGCCTGCTGTTCACCATCATCGGCATCATCGCCTTCAACTATCGCATACGCCAGCTCTACCCCTGGCTGCACGTAAGCCTCAGCGAAGGCAAGGCGAACCTGAAGCACTACCCCGAGGTGATGCGAAAGACCAAGCAGATATTCATGCAGAAAGTGAAGGACTTCATCCTCTACCGCAGCGACGAACTGCTCGTCGGAGCCTTTGTGTCGGTGACGCAAGTGGCTTTCTTCGGCAACTACACCATTGTCACCAACAAGCTCAATTTCCTTGTCAACATTCTTAGCGACGGCATGAATGCCGGGGTGGGCAACCTGATTGCCGAAGGCAACGACCGCAACACGATGAAGGTGTTCTGGGAGCTTACGGCCATACGTTTTCTCATCGTCGGCGTCATCATCTTTGGCCTGCTTCTCATGCTGCAACCATTCGTGGGCTGCTGGTTCGGCCGCGAGTATGTGCTCGACGACATCATTGTCTATCTGCTGCTCACAAACATCTTCATCTTCCTCTCGCGGGGCGTGGTGCAAATGTATATCTCTGCCTGCGGCCTGTTCTCCGACGTGTGGACGGCATGGACAGAGCTGGCGCTGAACATCGGCATCACCCTTGCCCTGGCTCCTTTCTACGGTATTGTGGGCATATTGCTTGGAAAGATTGTCAGCGTGTTCTTCATCGCCATGTTTTGGAAGCCCTATTTCCTCTTCAGCCGAGGACTGGGCAAGAGCGTGGGAGTCTACTGGCGCGGCATGGCTCCGTGCTACACCATCTTCGCCCTGTTCGCAATCATTACGATACTGCTGTCACACTACGTGGTGACCCCACGATGCACGTCGATAGCAAGTCTCATTCTCATAGGAGGGGCAGCATATATCCCTGTCGTTACCGTCTATGCCGCGACGCTGTTTGTTTTTACGAATGGAATGAAGTATTTCGTGGCACGCAAGCCGAAGATATACAACCTGTTGTCGTTCCTTGTCAGAACACCGAAGGCATGAGCCGTTTCAGGGCTTTTGATACATACATGCCGATGATGGCGGCAACGATGGTCTTGAAGATGCTGGTGGCATAGAGGGTAAAGCTGTTGAGGGGTATGTGCAGGATGTCGAAGAGCAGTTGGTTCTGGATTCTCAGCAAGAGCATCTGAATACAGAATATCACCATCGAATGGCGGCCAATGTCGGCAAGGATGCCCTTCAAAAATGTGTGTTCCAACTTTTGCGACAGCTTCATCACCAGCATCGAGCCTATCGTCCCAGTGACGAGTATGAGCAGGAATGAGCGGGCGTAGATGCGCACGGACAGGTTCGGTGTGCCATTGACTATGCAAAGCAGGAAATAGCCCACTAACAATATTGCCCAGACTATCTTCGATTTGCCTGTCAAAAAAGCCACCGTGCCCGTCGCATTAGCGACGGGACAAGACAGGAGTGAGGAGCGGGCCAGCTCCCTGCCTATCATCATGAAGAGGGCCATGAGGAAGGCGGTGTCGAGGCTCCAAGGGAGCAGTATGGGGACACTTCCGAGTCCCGGAATGTCACACCCAAGTACAAACGTGAGCACAACATACAGAGCTGCGACGTATGGCCAGCGCCGGCCGCTCTTGAACAGCCACCACACGGCCATGCTGGCGGTGAACATCGATGTGAGGAACCATAGCGGCGGGCTGCCTCCACGGAGGAAGAACACATTGTCGGGAGTGCCCAATGGGTAGAGACAGTAGCGCGAATAGGCCAGCCCCAGGAAATCGGAGGGAGAGATGCAATGGTAGGCCAGCATAAGGAACACGCCGAAGATGATGTAGGGCAGAAGCAGCCGCCGCCCTCTCTTCATAATAAAGGCAGCGAAACTCTGCCCGCTGTCGTGACGGAACGTGTAGCCCGAAAGAATAAAGAACAGGGGTATGAAAAAACCGCCGATGAACGACATCAGATCCTTCTCGCCACCCGAATGGCTGTAGATGACGGTCAGTATGCCCAGTCCGCGGGCAATGTCAATATAGTTCAGTCGAGAAAAACAAGACAAATGGTTTTTATCTGTTTTTGTTGTTTTTATCTGTTTTGCTAAAAACATCGTTTCCAATTGTCAACTTTATTTAGTGTCAGTTCCTTATTTCTCTCCCAGCATAAGCAGTCTTAACGTCTTGCAACAGCGTATCAGCCTCACTACGGCCAGGGCCACGGCAATCATGATGGCCGTCTCAACCAGGGCCAGGACGATATGGGGCAAAGGGCGGGAGGCCAGGGATGCCATCCACGGCGTGACGGCAAGGGGCATAAGCATGACGGTGAAATAGTTCACGATGTATATGCCAAGGGTGTTCCTGCCCAAGTATGTCAGCAGTTGCGCCACCCACCCCCGTAGGGACGCGACGTGTCGCGTCCGTCCGTCCTGTCGCACCCCGCCCTGTAGGGACGCGACGTGTCGCGTCCGCCCGTCCTGTCGCACCCCGCCCTGTAGGGACGCGACGTGTCGCGTCCGTCCGTCCTGTCGCACCCCGCCCTGTAGGGACGCGACGTGTCGCGTCCGTCCGTCGTGTTGCGTCCATCCCCAAACTATCACCATCACCGCTACCACTCCAGCCCATCCGTAGACATAGCGGGCAGCGTCGATGGCAGCCTGTTCCCACAGCGACTCCCTGCCAAGGAGGCACGTGCCGTTGCGGTATATAGAATGGTCGGGGGTGTCGTAGACATAATACAATATTATATATATAGCGATGGCCACGCCGGCGATCAGGAGGTGCGACATTCCTGCCCCACAAGAACACATGCCCTTGTACCACCTTTCCCCCGCACTTGCATTCCACAAGTAGCCCCCGACGAAATAGGGGAACATGAACACATGGAGGCCGTCAAGCCATTTGCCCGGCACGAGCAGCAAGGCGACGCCGACGACAACATAATAGAGCCAGGAGTCGCGGAACCACTTATGCCCCACCAGCACCATGACGCTACAGAAAAGCACGCTCCACAGAAACCACAGCGCCCCCTTGTACGTATAGAGCAGACTCGCCGACAGCACTATTTCCCCTGCTATCAGCAGTATGGCCAGATAGAGTGTCTGCCACGTGGCAATGGGTAGCAGCAACATGCGCAGCCTCGACCGCAACACGTCGGAGGCGCTGTGACGCTTCAGCGTGCCATGGAACAGGTAGCCGCTGACAACCATGAACAGCGGCATGTGGAAACCATAGATGACCTTGAACAAAGGGTCGGAGAAGAACAGCCCCTGCTCCTGGAAATCTCTGCCGCTGCCCCACTGCACCGAGTGGGCCAGCACAACCAGGATAATGGCGATGCCCTTTATCACGTCGAGATAGACGCTGCGCTTTGAAGTAACAACTATTTCACTTTTCACTATTCACTTTTCCCTTAAATCGCGGCTGCAAAGGTACGAAATAATTGTCTTCCGCGCAAATTTGGGCAGTACAAATTTCTGCCTCTGCCCGCGTCTCTGTCAAAATCGTCTCCGACATGCCCAAAAGCCCGCTCGGAGCGGACTTCCAGTTCGCGCCGTGCGAACTCCCAGTTCGCGCCGGGCGGACTCTGAGTTCGCACGGCGCGAACTTTTTGGGCCTCCCAAGCCCTTTTCCAGACCCGCCCAAGCCCTTACCAG
>CAJOEC010000024.1 GCA_905233425.1 uncultured Prevotella sp.
CCCTGTCACCATACCCAGGGCGTTGCCCTGGGCTGACTGCTTGTTGGCCTTTCAGGCCGCTGCTGCGCTTTGTTTTCATACTTGCGAAAGTTGTATATATGTAACTTTGCAGCCACCAAGTAGGAGGTGCGGCATTCCTGTCGCATGACAGCCGCCAAGAATGGCGGTGCTCCTACAATTATATAATGGTATGTTCTATAAATTGCAAAAACTACGCGCAGCCTTTCCCCTCTTGAACCCTACCCTTACGGGGAGGGGCAGGGGTGGGGTCTGTAACTAATTGGCAGCGATAAATATACTGACCCCACCCCTAACCCATCCCCTACAAGGGAGGGGAAAGGCTGCGCACCAATTATTTGATTAATAGAAATCACCTAATAAGTAAAAGTAAAAAAATAAGTTGGTACAAATCTGTGATTATCGTATGTTCCCGCAGGACGGCCTGAAAGGCCAGCAAGCAATCAGCCCAGGGCATCGCCCTGGGTATGATGACATGGTTGTCATCGCCCTGAAAGGGCAAAAGCCTTGGACGGAGGCGACGCCTCCTACTCATTCTTTTGCCCTTACAGGGCGGGGTTTGTGTACTCATGCCGCCCCAGGGCGCTGCCCTGGGCTGACTGCTCATTGCCCCTTCGGGGCGTAGTCGAGACACAAAATCGTACCAAGTTATTTTTTAATCATCACTAAAAAAGTTTATTCTTTAATCATTGCTAAATAAGTATATGGCAGAATTTAAGAACAACGGAAAGCTGAAGCTATTGATTATCGTTGGCACACGCCCCGAGATTATCCGTCTGGCAGCTGTGATAAACAAGTGTAGAAAATATTTCGACTGTCTGCTGGCACACACGGGCCAGAACTACGACTATAATCTTAACGGTGTGTTCTTCAAGGACTTGAAACTCGCCGCCCCTGACATCTACATGGAGGCTGTGGGCGATGACCTTGGGGCCACGATGGGCAACATCATCGACAAGAGCTATAAGGTTATGGTGGAGACAAAGCCCGATGCCGTGCTGGTGCTGGGCGACACCAACTCATGCCTGAGCGTCATTGGCGCCAAGCGGCTCCACATCCCCATCTTCCACATGGAGGCCGGAAACCGCTGCAAGGACGAGTGTCTGCCGGAAGAGACCAACCGCCGTATCGTGGACATCATCAGCGACGTGAACATGGCCTACTCGGAACATGCCCGCCGCTACTTAGCCGACTGTGGTCTGCCCAAGGAGCGCACCTACGTCACGGGGTCGCCCATGGCTGAGGTGCTGCATGAGAACCTCGCCGAGATTGAAGCCAGCGACATTCACCAGCGTCTCGGACTGGAGAAGGGGAAGTATATCCTGCTCTCAGCCCACCGTGAGGAGAACATCGACACGGAGAAGAACTTCCTGTCGCTGTTCACGGCTATCAACAAGATGGCGGAGAAATACGACATGCCGATACTCTACAGCTGCCATCCGCGCAGCCGCAAGCGTCTGGAGCAGTCGGGATTCGTGCTCGACCGTCGTGTCATCCAGCATGAGCCGCTCGGATTCCACGACTACAACTGCCTTCAGATGAATGCTTTCGCTGTGGTTTCCGACTCCGGCACGCTGCCAGAGGAGAGCAGTTTCTTCACCAGCATAGGGAAGCCCTTCCCTGCCATTTGCATCCGCACGTCCACCGAGCGTCCCGAGGCACTGGACAAGGCTTGCTTCTTCATTGCCGGTATTGACGAGCAGAGCCTGCTCCAGGCCGTAGACACCGCTGTGACCATGAATCAGAACGGCGACTATGGCATCCCCGTCCCCGACTACATTGAGGAGAATGTTTCCACCAAGGTAGTCAAGATTGTCCAAAGCTATGTAGGCATTGTCAATAAGATGGTATGGCGCAAGTCATGAAATGGTACTCAATAATGGAAAGTGTGCAAAAAAGTGGCATAAGATTTGCAAGTATTGAAGAAAAGGATTAATTGTTGCAGCAACAAAGGACTTAGCTATGAGTTTTGGAAGTACTGTAAACAGGGAAAAGAATGGAGCCCTTTTGGCATATATTGCTGAGAAAAATCCTAATATTCATCTTCGCAAACTGCTGAAGATGGTCTATCTGATTGACGAGAGATTTATGGAGCTACGGGGTTTCCCTTTGACATGGTTTAACTATAAAGTATGGGAGAAAGGCCCAGTGGCAACAGAGGTGTATGCCGTGAAGGAAGGGGCTTTTGGCGATTTCGTGAACTGCCGGAAGAACCGGGAGGGTAAGAATATTGTTACTCCTGTGCTTCAGCATGACTATCTGATTGGTAAGCAGATGGAGGCTTATAGCCAGTACGAAAAGGAAATAATTGACAGCGTGATAGATGCGTATAGTGGTAAATCAGCTGATGAGCTGAGCGACATCACGCATCAGAAGGACTCGCTATGGACAAAGATTGTTGTCGAGCAAAAGGTGAAGTTTGTGGATGGCAAGTCGGATGTGGAGATTCCACTGAATCGGCTCAATGAGGGTGACGAAGAGAAAAATGACGTTTATGAAGAGGCTTTGGACTATATGCTATTTTGTAATGCCACATCGTCATGCTAAAGGCTAAGAACATTATCTACGGCTTCTGCAAATATATTAATCCACCGAAGAATAAGTATCTCATTTCGTTATACAGGAGTGAGGACTTGAATATCATAGCGGTATTCCCGACTTCTCAGCGCAGGGCAGGTGTGGCTACTCCAAAGCATGGCCGTAACATTCGCGACAATAAGGTAATATCGTATGTCTTTGATGCAGGCCATCCTATTGGCAAGAAATTCAACAGCGACGAGGATTTCGCATTTCCGCTACAGACGACGATACCCTTTGACTACTGTTTCAGGGAAGGTGACCAAGAAAACTTGCTAAAGACGTTTGATGAGCCAAAAGTGGTGGGTGTGCTGTCGGATAAGGAATATATAGACTTGATTTATGCTTTCTATATAAGCCCGTTGACTCCTCAAAAATACAAGCCTGTTTTTGATAAGATTTTGCAGGATTTCTTTGCAAATAGCGATAAGGTTAAATAATTTAATTATGGTATTTCAGTATAGATATTTATGGCAGGAAAAAAGAGAATCTACCTTTGCTTAGCCCACATGAGCGAGGCGGGGATTGAACAGAAGTATATCAAGGAGGCATTTGACACGAACTGGGTGGTGCCACTCGGTCCGAATGTAAATGCGTTTGAGGAGGAACTGAAAAAGTTCGTTTGCACCGATGAAAAGGGCGAGAAGATTTGCGACAAGGAGGTAGTGGCACTTTCTTCGGGTACTGCAGCCGTCCATCTGGCTCTGATTGCATGTGGCGTGGGGCCAAGAGACGAGGTTATAGTGCAGAGCTTCACGTTCTGCGCGTCGAGCCATCCGATAACGTATCTTGGAGCGACGCCGGTGTTCGTGGACTCGGAGAAAGACACGTGGAACATGGATCCCGAACTGCTTGAGGCGGCCATAAAGGACAGGATTGCGAAGACGGGGAAGAAGCCGAAGGCCATCATTCCTGTGGCTCTGTATGGTTTGCCGTACAGGATAGACAAGATTATGGAGATAGCCAACAGGTATGAAATTCCTGTGATTGAGGATGCCGCCGAGGGCTTCGGTTCACGCTATAACGGTCAGGTGCTTGGCACCTTCGGCGACTATGGCGTGCTATCGTTCAACGGAAACAAGATGATCACGACCTCGGGCGGCGGGGCTTTGATTTGCCCCAACAAGGAGGCCTGGCAGAAGGTGATGTGGTTAGCCACACAGGCACGTGAGTCGTACCCCTACTACCAGCATGAGGCCATAGGATACAATTATCGCATGTCGAACATCTGTGCTGGCATCGGCCGCGGGCAGATGACGGTGGTCGATGACCATATCGCCCACCACAAGCATATACAGGCTTTGTATGAGGAGCTGCTGAAGGATGTAAAAGGAATAACTGTTCATTCTCAACCGGACAACGAATTGAACGAATTGAACGGATTACACGAATTTGATTCTAACTACTGGCTGTGCACCATCACCATTGCCCCGGACCTGAAGGTGAAGGGGCAGGAGAATGCCTACAAGACGATTATCACCGGTGCCGTAGGCGGAGCGGCCGGCGTCATCCATGCAGCCGAGACTGCCACGACAGACTGCCAGCCTAACGACAATGTGGAGGCACTGCGTGTGGCCCTCGACAAGGCCGGCATCGAAGCCCGACCAGTGTGGAAACCCATGCACAAGCAGCCGGTGTACACGAGAGGACAGAGGACAGAGGACAGAGGAGAGAGCCTGCCTTGCGGAGCTGTTTGCCAGACCTCGGCATCGAGCGTGGCGTATGTCAATGGTGTCAGCGAGGCTGTCTTCAAGGTCGGAATGTGCCTTCCCGCCGGGCCATACGTCACAGACGACGACGTGAGGTACATTGTCGAGGCCATCAAGGCCAACATATTATAACCCCATCTTTGATGGTAGAGGATATGAGTTTGTCGACCCCCATTCTGCTGAAAGGCAGTGTGGGGGTCTCAACGTTTAACAAATGAGACGAACCGTTCTTTTTGCCGTTTGCATCGTTCTTGTATGTGCGTCGGCAAGCAGGCGCGGGTCATGGGGACAGGCACTTGCCCCAGACTTGGGTCAATGTTCCTGTCCCCATGACCCGGTGTTCACATTGGTGGAGCTGAACTGCGAGAACCTTTTCGACTGCCGCGATGACGAGGGGAAAGACGATGACGAGTTCCTGCCTAACGGTCAGCGCCGGTGGACGACATGGCGCTATTGGCGGAAACTGAACAACATAGGCCAGGAGCTGCTGTCGTGCAGCGACTGTCTGCCCGACATTGTGGCTCTCGTCGAGGTTGAGAACGACACTGTGCTCCACGACCTCACACGGCGCTCGCTGCTCCGCAATGCTCACTACAGCTACCTGATGACCGAGTCGCCCGACGAACGCGGTCTCGACGTGGCCCTGCTGTGGCAGCCGACATCGTTCCGCCCCCTGTGCTATGAGACCGTCACCGTGCCTACGGTGAAGGGCATGCGCCCCACACGCGACATACTCTATGTGCGAGGCGAGACACTGGGCGGTGACACGCTCCACATATTTGTGGTGCACGCCCCAAGCCGCTATGGCGGCGAGAAGGACACGCGCCCGTTCCGCCGCCAGACGGCAGGTGTGCTATGCGAGCTGACGGAACCTCTGCGCGGCGAGAAGGTGATAGTGGCCGGCGACTTCAACGACTATGACGACAGTCCGTCGATGAGGATGCTATACGACAAGGGGCTTGTGAATGCCACCGCCCGCGCCAAAGGCGGCCACGGGGCAAAAGGCACATACCGATACCAGGGGGAATGGCGCAGCATCGACCATGTCCTGCTGTCGCCATCGCTCAATGCCATGACAGACACAGCCTATATCAACGACGCTCCGTTCCTGCTCGAAGACGAGCCGAAATACGGGGGCAAGCGGCCGAGGCGCACATTCCAGGGGTTCAGCTACCGTCCGGCCTTCAGCGACCATCTGCCGTTAGTGGTCCAACTGCGTATGTAGCCTTCTCAGATGGCAAACAGGTCATCCATGGTAACCTCGTTTTGTATCATGTTGTAGTAGCTGTTGCGGACAACGCCATTCGTCGTTATCATGACAAGGTGCAGCGTGCGCTTGTCCTTCGACAGTTCTTGGTATGCACCAATCTTATTCTGCAGGTTTGCAGCATAATCTTTGTCAATGGTGAAGATGTTTGAGGAATGCTTCATTTCACAAATGTCGGTAAATCCGTCGGCACGCTGCATCACCAGGTTAATCTGTGCCCCACGTATTCCTTCTGTCCCACGGGCAAACCATGAGCACACGTTTGTCGCCACACCGGCTATGCCCAGGGCGGCTTTTATCTGCGGAACATGCTGAATACATACCCGCTCAAAAGCAAGTCCCTTCCATGCGTTATAAGATGTGGACGTGAAAGTGTTGGTCCAATAACGTTCATCGCTAAAGGCATTTTTCTTTATGCAGAGGTAGTAGAAGAGTGTGTAGTTGTCTGTCATCTGGTATATTGCATTTGTCTCTGCTGTATCGGCAGAAGCAAAGCGTCGGATGAAGCCGCACTCTTCAAGTTCTTCCAGTATAATGGAGAATGTGCCTCCGTCGGACAGTTTGCTTGCGCGTAGGATGTCCTCCCTTGTCATGCCAGACTTCTTGCCATTGCTCATACATTCGATGACTTTGAGGTAATTCTCCGGGCGTTTGAACAGAATGGAATAAAGAGCTTCAAACTCATCACGCAGTTGTGCTGTCTCCGTGAAGAACAGTTGGTCGACATTCTGCGCGACGCTCAACCCTTTCCTCAGGAAACTCCAGTAGTAGGGTATGCCGCCGAGAATCATGTAGAGTTCCAAGACGTCCTTCCTGCCAAGTGCAAGATTAGCGCTCCTGGCAAACAGTTCACACTCGCGGAGCGTGAAGGGTACGAGCTTTATGCGGTTGGTCAGTCTTCCGCGAAGCCCGCCTTTATCCTTCAGTAGCTTCTTGCTGATCCACGAAGTGGCGCTACCGCATACGATTAATACAATGTCTTTCTCCCTTCGAGCCGTCGCCCATCCGTTCCAGAAGTTTTCCAAGGCGCCGATAAGATTCCCCTTGGGTGTGTCCATCCATGGGAGTTCGTCGATAAAAAGGATCTTCTTGCCAGCCGGAGCGTTATTTATAAGCTGCTTCAGCAATTCGAAGGCATCAATCCAGGTGTTTGGTATGGCACACTTCATGCCTGCCGCGACCAGTGAGTTGCGGAATGCGGTCAGTTGTTGGCGAAGTGTTCCTTTTGCCACCCCTGTGTGCTGAAAGCAGAAATGGTAGTTGAAGGTTTCGCGTATGAGATACGTCTTGCCAACACGCCGACGGCCATAGACAGCACAAAACTGCGACTCCTCTTTTTCAAGGAGTCCCAGCAGTTCACGTTGTTCTTTTTCACGTCCTACAATCATGGAGATGT
Organism: uncultured Prevotella sp.; assembly: GCA_905233425.1. Classification (GTDB taxonomy): domain Bacteria; phylum Bacteroidota; class Bacteroidia; order Bacteroidales; family Bacteroidaceae; genus Prevotella. The sequence continues at coordinate 6,968 of CAJOEC010000024.1, forward strand.
TGTTGTATTTGCAATTTCCGCTGCAAATATAGCAAAAAAGGTTCTATAACCAGCGGAAAAGCGCATTTTTCTTTTAGTTTCCGCTGAAAATAACACATTTTTAACTATTGGCATCCAACAAAGCGGCCCGAAAGCCACATATTAACTGATGGGGCTTCTGCACATGGAAAGGGCACAGAGACTTGCGTCACTGTGCCCTTTTTCTGTGCTGTTATCTTTCTGCAACGCTGGAAGCGCCGCGTCATGATTTAGAAGTTGTAGTAGATTCCGAAGTCGAGGCTGTTACCGTCAACGCTGACACCAAAGGTGTTGGTAGCCTTTGCGCCATCGTAGTCGGGCTTTGAATTCTGGTAACCCAGGAAACCGACATGTGTAACGAGGCTGAGCTTCTCGTTGAGATTGATGGCCACGCCGGGCTTCACGCCAACCTCAAAGATGTTGGTCTTAACACCACCGTACTTCTTGTTGGTGTAACCAATTTCGCCATCCAGGAAGATGTTCACCTTGTCGAACTTCAGTGCTGTGTAGCGCAGATAGGGGTTGATGGTGAATGTCTTGAGCTTGTGCTCGTCCTTGCCGCTCTCGCCGTAACCGAAAACGATACCAACAGCGAGGTTCTCGGCGAAGTTGTAGCCAACCTCAGGCTGCAGTAAAAGAGTTGACTCACTGTTACCATCGGTAGACTCAGTAACGAAACCAACGGTACCTCCAGCGTAAATCTGTGCATCCATTGCCATAGCCACCATAGCGGCAGCGAAAGTCATAATAATCTTTTTCATTTTACTTTTAAATTTTTAAAATTGTTAATAAAAAATGGTTTCTTCTTGAAAACGGGTGCAAAGGTATGGCATTTTGCTGAAACGGGGCGAATAATTGTCCGTTCTTTTCGCTGTTTGCCCACACAACAATGACTTATGTCAATTCCGAGCATTTGTTTCTCTTCAATTATGGTGTTTTTCTTGAAAGATTGTTAAATAATTTGATATATTTTGCCCCATCGGTGGAAATTGTGTAACTTTGGACGATTAAATCTAAAACCTTAAATTTGTAAAAACCAATAACCAAAGGAACTATGAGTTATTTGCGATTCGAAAAAGCCGTGATGACGAACCTTGAGGAGAGTCTGCGCCGCGAATTGCTCCGTACCAACCGCTCGGGTGCCTACAGTGCTTCAACGCTCGTGGACTGCAACACACGCAAGTACCACGGGCTGTTAGTGGTGCCAGTACCTGAGATTGACGACGAGAACCATGTGCTGCTCTCGTCGCTCGACTGCACAGTGGTTCAGCACGGAGCCGAGTTCAACCTGGGCCTCCACAAGTATCAGGGCAACAATTTCAGCCCGAAAGGGCACAAGTACATCCGTGAGTTCGACGCTTCGTTGGTGCCTACGACCACCTACCGTGTGGGCGGCGTCATACTGAAGCGCGAGACAATCTTCCAGGCCTACGAGGACCGCATCCTCATCCGCTACACGCTGGTCGACGCCCACTCAGCCACCACGCTGCGCTTCCGCCCATTCCTGGCCTTCCGCTCCGTCAGACAGTTCACACACGAGAACTCGGTGGCATCGCGCGAGTACAGCGAGGTGGAGAACGGCATCAAGACGTGCATGTACGCCGGCTACCCCGACCTGTATATGCAGTTTAACAAGAAGTGCGAGTTCATCTTCCAGCCCGACTGGTACCGTGGTATCGAGTACCCGAAGGAGCAGGAGCGCGGCTACGCCTCAAACGAGGATCTCTATGTGCCGGGCTATTTCGAGATTCCCATCAAGAAGGACGAGAGCATCGTATTCTCGGCATCGACGAAGCCCATCAAGACGCGCACGCTGAAGAACCTCTTCCAGGAGGAGATTGACCTGCGCCTGCCACGCGACAATTTCTACCACTGTCTGGTGACCGCCGCCCACCAGTTCCACAACCGCGAGGCCGACGACACGCGCTATCTGCTGGCCGGCTATCCGTGGTTCAAGTGCCGCGCCCGCGACACCTTTATTTCCTTGCCCGGCCTGACGCTGGCCATCGACGAGGCCGACTACTTCGAGCTGGTGATGAACACCGCTGAGCGCGGACTGCGTGAGTTCATGGAGGACAAGCCCCTGAGCGTGAAAATCTACGAGATGGAGCAGCCCGACGTGCCCCTATGGGCCGTGTGGGCCATTCAGCAGTATGCCAAGTACGTGGGGCGCGACAAGTGCTTCGAGAGATACGGCAAGCTGTTGCAGGACATTGTCAGCTACATCGAGGAGGGCGGGCATCCCAACCTGCGCCTCGACGACAACGGTCTGCTCTACTCCAACGGCCGCGACCACGCCGTGACGTGGATGAACTCGTCGGCCAACGGACGACCCGTGGTGCCCCGTAGCGGATACATCGTGGAGTTCAACGCGCTGTGGTACAACGCCCTGAAGTTCTGTGCATCGATGGCCGCCGACAAGGGCGACACCACCGCTGCCGTGCATCTTGAGGAGCTGGCTGCAAAGACCAAGCAGAGCTTCGTAGAGACATTCGTCAATGAGTACGGCTACTTGCTCGACTATGTCGACGGCAACATGATGGACTGGTCGGTGCGCCCGAACCAGATCTTCGCCGTGGCACTCGACTACTCGCCTTTGAGCCAGCAGCAGATGAAGAGCGTAGTAGATATATGTACGCGCGAACTATTAACTCCTAAGGGCCTGCGCTCGCTGTCGCCGAAGAGCGGCGGCTACAACCCCATGTACGTCGGCCCGCAGACGCAGCGCGACTATGCCTACCACCAGGGCACGGCATGGCCGTGGCTCGGAGGCTTCTACATGGAGGCCTGTCTGAAGCTCTACAAGCGCACGCGCCTCTCCTTCGTGGAGCGCCAGATGGTGGGCTACGAGGACGAGATTGACTACCACGCCATCGGCACCATCTCGGAGCTGTTCGACGGCAACCCGCCCTTCCACGGACGCGGAGCCATGTCGTTCGCAATGAATGTGGCCGAGATTCTGCGCACCATGAAACTGCTTGAGAAATATTCGTATCAGAAATAAACTATGGGAGTCAAAGGAGTTAAAGGAGTTAAAGGAGTTAAAGACGTTTGTCTTGCTGCTGTTACAGAGGTGCCTGCTCTCTGTGACAGAAGTATTGTCTTTAACTCCTTTAACTCCCTTAACTTCTTTAATTCCCCCCAAAGAATAGAGATATGAAAGTATTAATGTTTGGATGGGAGTATCCTCCTCATGTATTTGGCGGACTCGCCACTGCAAATTACGGAATATCAGAGGGACTGAAGGCTCAGGGCGACATCGAGACGGTGCTCTGTCTGCCCCATCCCTTCGGTGATGAGAGCCAGCATGCCTGCCGCATCGTGGCCATGAACGCCGTGCCAATCGCGTGGCGCGACGTAAGCTACGACTACGTGCAACAGCGCGTGGGCAATATCATGTCGCCCGACTACTACTTCAAGTGCCGGGAGCACATCTATGCCGACTTCAACTACATGCATGTCAACGACCTCGGAGCCATGGAGTTCGCCGGAGGCTACCCCGGCAACCTGCACGAGGAGATCAACAACTACTCGATTATAGCCGGCGTCGTGGCCCGCACAGAGGAGTTCGACATCATACACGCCCACGACTGGCTGACCTTCCCTGCCGGCATACACGCCAAGCAGGTCTCAGGAAAACCGCTGTGCATACACGTCCACGCCACCGATTTCGACCGCTCTCGCGGAAAGGTGAACCCCACGGTCTACTCCATCGAGAAGAACGGTATGGACAACGCCGACTGCATCATGTGCGTCTCTGAGTTGACACGCCAGACGGTCATCAACCAGTATCACCAGGATCCGCGAAAGTGCTACACCGTGCACAACGCCGTGTACCCACTGCCGCAAGAGTATCAGGACATCCCGCGTCCCGATCACACGGGCAAGGACAAAGTGGTGACGTTCCTCGGACGCATCACCATGCAGAAAGGTCCCGAATACTTCGTCGACGCCGCCACGATGGTGCTCCACCGCACTCGCAACGTGCGCTTCTGCATGGCCGGTAGCGGTGACATGATGGACGCCATGATCTACATGGCAGCCGAGCGCGGCATTGCCGACCGCTTCCACTTCCCAGGCTTCATGCGCGGGAAACAGGTTTACGAGTGCCTGAAGGACTCGGATGTCTATGTCATGCCGTCGGTGTCAGAGCCTTTCGGCATCTCGCCCTTGGAGGCCATGCAGTGCGGCACGCCGTCGATCATCTCGAAACAGAGTGGCTGCGCCGAGATTCTCGACAACTGCATCAAGGTGGACTACTGGGACGTACACGCCCTGGCCGACGCTATCTACAGCATCTGCATGAACGATTCGCTCTTCCACTACCTACAGGACGAGGGCAAGCGCGAGGTCGACCAAATCACCTGGGAGAAGGTGGGCAGATGGATACGGACACTCTATAGAAGGACCTTAGGATGGGAGGAATAAGACCCTCCCCCGACCCCTCCCTGTAGGGAGGGGAGTATATACTTCTTACGTTGAAAAAAATGAGAGAGATTAATCAAAAAAATATTGTCTAACCAATAAAGTAACCACTCCCCTCCCTCCAGGGAGGGGTCGGGGGGTGGGTCTTCAATTATTATGAAAACAATTTGCTTATATTTTGAGATACATCAGATAATTCATCTGAAGCGCTACCGTTTCTTCGATATCGGTACCGACCATTACTACTACGATGACTACGAGAACGAGCGTAGCATCAGCGACATCGCCGAGCGTTCCTATATGCCTGCACTGAACACCCTGCAGCAGATGATCAACGACAACGGCAAGTATTTCAAGGTGGCATTCTCGCTCTCAGGCACCGGAATAGAGCAGCTCGAGATGCACGCTCCACAGGTGCTCACCAAGCTGCAGGAGCTGAACGAGACGGGATGCGTGGAGTTCCTCGCCGAGCCTTACAGCCACGGGCTCTCCTCGCTTGCCAACCCCGAGAGCTTCGCCCGCGACATGAAGAAGCAGGTGCAGAAAATCAAGGAGTATTTCGGCCAGGAGCCGAAGGTGGCCCGCAACTCGTCGCTCATCTACAGCGATGACATCGGCGCACAGATTGCCGCCCTGGGCTTCAAGGGAATGCTCACCGAGGGTGCCAAGCACGTACTCGGATGGAAGTCGCCTCACTACATCTACCATTGCAACATGGCTCCGAACCTGAAGCTGCTGCTGCGTGACGTGGAGCTGAGCGACGACATCTCGCTGCGCTTTAACAACGCCGAGTGGGAGGGCTATCCACTCTTTGCCGACGTCTACATCGACCGAATAGCCCGTCTGCCCGAAGAGGAACAGTTCATCAACATCTTCATGGAGCTGTCGGCACTCGGCATCGCACAGCCGCTGTCCAGCAACATCCTCGACTTCATCAAGGCCCTGCCCGTCTGCGCCAAGGAGAAGGGAATCACCTTCAGCACGCCTACCGAGATCTGCATGAAGACGAAGAGTGTGGGACAGCTCGACGTTCCCGACACTCTCAGCTGGGTCGACGAGGAGCGCGACTGCTCGTGCTGGCTTGGCAACGCCATGCAGCGCGAGGCATTCCAGAAGCTCTACAGCGTGGCCGACCGTCTGCTCATTGCCGACGACCCGCGCATCATGCAGGACTGGGACTATCTGCAGGCCTCGAACAACTTCCGCTTCATGACCACGAAGCCCTCAAACGTGGGACTCGACCGCGGCATTTACAGCGGACCATTCGACGCCTTCACCAACTACATGAACATCCTGGGCGACTTCATCAACCGTGTGAACCAGCTTTACCCGCTTGAGATTGAGAACGAGGAGCTGAACTCGCTGCTCACCACCATCCGCAACCAGGGCGATGAGATCGAGCTGAAGGACAAGGAGATTATCCGTCTGAAGGCCCGTCTGGAGAAGCTCGACCCAACCTTCAAGACCGAGGAGGAGGCTTCCGCCGAAGAGGCAACTCCCGAACCCAAGAAGCGTGCGCCGCGCAAGAAGAAAGAGGCTGAGGCCTAAGAACGTTTAATCGCTAAGAAAAACCAGACAAGACCTTCTATTTGAGTTCTTGTCTGGTTTTATTATCGGACATACGTGTCGGCAATGCCGATTGTAGAACAGTATTTCCTAAAGTTCAAATAAATCACTCAGAGTAACTTCTGCCTGTATTTCGCCCCACTCCTCATTATGGGCCACTCCTTCGGTTGTGATCATTACGGTGTGAACCGCACTCTTTGTACCTGTTACATCTATTAACATGTCGCGCTTACGCCGCAGTTCCCTGCCATAATCTGTAGTGATGACGTAAGGATCCTTGCAGTATTTCATCTCGCATATATCGATGATGCCATCACTTCGCTCAATGAGAAGGTCGATCTGTACGCCACGCTGCTTCTTGTCGGCGTTGCAATTGCAACGCCATGCATATTCATTTGTGAGGATGCCGCTAATCCCTAACCGCTTCTTTATCTGGTCAATATGCCACAGGCACACACGCTCAAAAGCAAGACCACACCATGTGTAGTATTTGGGTGTACCGAGCATCGTCTTCCAGTAGTTGGCACCTTGTCTTTGCCCGTCAATAAACTCATAATAGAACAAGGTATAATGGTCAGTGAGCTGATAAATGTCTGACTTCGTCTTAAATCCCATCATGGAGTAGCTGCGGATAAACCCGCACCATTCCAAATCTTTCAGGATGTCAGAGAAAGAGCCATTGTCTTCAAAACGGCCAGCCGCCAACAGTTCCAGCCGTGTCATACCCATCTTTTTCTTTGCTAACAGTTCTATCACACGGATGTAGGGTTCTGGTTTCTTGAACAGCGAGGCGTAGAGCATCTCAAACTCATCGTTCATTTCCCCGTCGGAAGAGAATATCAGACGGTCTATTTCCTGCGTGATGCTGGCTCCCTTCTGCAACAAGCTCCAATAATAGGGTACGCCACCAAACACCATGTAAGCCTCAAGAAGCTGCTTGCGGCTGAGGATAAGGCCTCGTGACCTGGCCAACTGCTCACACAATCCCAAAGAGAACGGCTTCAGGGAAATCCTGTGGCTAAGACGGTTATGCAGACCTCCTTTGTTCTTGACAATCTTCTTCACCATCCATGATGTGCTGCTTCCGCAAACGATAAATACGATGTCCTTGCGGGCTGAAGCCCATCCGTTCCAGAATGACTCCAGCTCAGAGAGAAACCCGGACCGTGGAGCGTCCATCCATGGCAGCTCGTCAAGGAACACAACTTTTTTCTTACCAATCGGCAAACCGATTATCAAGCGTTTCAGTTCGCCAAAAGCATCACCCCAATTTGTCAGTTCTGGTGTGTCATTCAGCCCGTGCTCTTTCAATGTCCTGCGAAAGCGCACCAGTTGTTTCCTTGCAGTCAGTTTCGCTGCCCCTGTGAACTGAAAGTCAAACGTGTAGTCATACGATTCCCTAATGAGGAACGTTTTGCCGACGCGGCGTCTTCCATATACAGCAATAAACTGCGAATATTCTTCCTGAAGAGCGTCTGTCAGTATTTGTCTTTCTTTGTCTCTGCCAATCAACATATAGCTCTATCTTTATAATCTGGGTGCAAAGATACTAATTTTCGGGCGTAAACCAGCGGAAACTATGTTTTTTTTATAGTTTCCGCTGGTTTATTAACGAAAAACGAATATAATGGGCTCCCCATGGTGTTGGAAATGGGGCATCGGGGATGGGATGGCTACCAATTTCATGCCTCATCATTTGCGAAGCCAGAAGACACGGTTGGGTGTTGTGCTTTCAAGCGAGAAGGAGCCAATGACTTGGGTGTTCTTTTGTTGAATCCTTATTTCGCCATTTGAGGCATCGACGGTGTAGACGGAGTACTTGCCGTCAGCAACGGGCAGTGACGCCTTTTCGCTTTTCGTGTAGATGAGATAGCCCACCTCCGGGTTGCCCAAGGCCACGCAGCCCTCGCCGTCCATTGGGCGCATAAGGTCGATGTCGTGGAGCAGACGGGCATTATCAGGACAGACACGTGAGTCCGCCCCTACCATACGCAGCGGCACGTTTGCCATCGAGCCGCCGGCCATGAGGATGGCCCAGCCGTAGTTGGGGTATTGCTGGGCGAAGAACGTCACCTTCTTATCGGGATAGCGGTCGCGCATCTCGCGCACGGCACGGTAGGCCTCGTCGAAGCCCGTCTTGCCCACCTTCATCTTGCGCATCCATTGTCGCGGAGCCATGTTCTTGCCGCCCTCGGGCGCCCATAGCCCCTGCGTGTTGTAGTGCCAGTAGCGTATGTCGATGATGTCCACCACCTTGCTGAGCACGGGGTCGGCGAGCAGACTGTCCTGCACGTCGCGGGTGCACGAGAGGGCGATGAGCGGGTGGCGGCCCGTCTCCTGCTCCCAATCGGCAATGGTCTGGAGCCAGAATCGGGTGAAATGCAGAGGCCCGGTGTACTCAGCGCTTATGAGGTGGACGACGTTGGGCTGGTCCTTCAGCTCGTCGAGGCACATTCTAATGTACTGACGGTGGAGGGGGTGCAGTGTCTCGTTTGTCTCGTCGTAGAACTGCTCGGCCATGAACACACGCTTGTCGCCGGCGAAGGGAACGGGTTCAGGGAAAGGAAGTTGAGAGTTGAGGGGTGAGGGTTGAGAGACTTTACTAACGTCACTCAGCTCAGAACTCTGAACTCTCAACTCAGAACTAAAGTCACTAAACTCTAAACTCCCAACACTCAACTGAACATTGTTTACCGGTCGCCAGGGGCAGTCCACCCAGTGTGCTCCGGCCTCGAGGATGTTGTGCTGGAAATAGTGGTGATTGAAGAGCATTATGCCCTCCTTGGCGGCCTTGTCGGCAAACTCGCGCAGACGCCCCCAGTACCATTCATTAGGACGGGTGAGGTCATAGCGCGAGAGGCCGTCCCATGCCGTACCCTGTCCGCTACGGGCGAAAGGCTGCTCGTAGAAGGGTGCCCACACGTCGCCGTCGGCACGGCGCACACGCTCGTGGTCGGTGCGCCGCAGGTCGTACCACAGGCCGTAGTTGTGGTCAAGGGCGGCATATCCATTCCTCACGAGGAAGACGACAACACTGTCAATGCGGTCGGTCCAGCCTGTGCCCTCACGCCCCGGCACGAAGCGGGTGATGGCGGGCTTGGCATCGCGCTCGCAGAAATTGTCTTTCACGCGTCCGCTCCACCAGGGTATCGAATAGAGGTTACCAGCGAGGGGAAAAGCCTCACCCCCGACCCCTCCCGCAAGGGGGAGGGGAGTAGTCTCCTTTTGAGCTTGACCGATAGTGACTTTCGAGTCATATCGTTTCTTTTTCTGTTTCTGAGTGTTTATATTCCCCTCTCCCCTTAAAGAGGGACTGGGGGTGAGGCTGGTGAGGCTGTCTATCCACATCTCCATAGTCAGCCGCGGCTCTGTGAGCGACTCCTGCGCCAGCTCCATGGCCTGGTCGACGGTGGGCGAACTGGTGGCGTTGGTAGAGCGTGGGAGGAGATGGGGTGAGAGGCCCAACTTCCCGACCCTCTTCTCCAACTGGTCGTAGAACAGCGAGCGCGGCTGCACATGGTCGTTACTGCTTGTCCAGTTGCCGTTGCCGGTCAGTGTGCCCCAGCATCCGTGGGCGCTGCAACGGTTCAGACTGTCGGGTGAGTAGCACTCTATTGTCGATGCCGTGCACTGCCAGAACATCGAGTTCGCCGTGTTCCACCCTGTGCCGAATTGGAACTGCTCCAGGTTTGCGAAACGCAGGTCGTGGCCGTCGATGTTCACAATGTCGAAGAGCAGCCCTGGTGCCCATGAGCCTATGCTCCCGCTGAACCCCAGCGACCCCTCGCCCTCGCACTCCACAAAAGCATTAGGCCCGGCGGCACAGAATCCGGCCGCGAAATCGTGTATGCCATGCCGAGATATACACCGCTGGAAGAGCGTCTGCTGCCCCCGGGTGAGGAACACCTGGCGCCGCCAGCCGCCAATCTCGCTCACGGGTTCACTGGCTATGCAGTCTTCGACAGTTATACGGCTGGTACGCTTCTGAAGATTGACGGCCGAACCGGCGAACCGCTGAAAATTGACACGCCTCACCCAGCAGTCGCGCACATTATCTATATATATGGCATCCCAGCAGTGGTCCTCGTCCTTCGGGTTCCAGTCGTTCACTGCACTCTCCAACGTCAGGTTCTCAACGCCACATTCCGACAGCTCGCCGTCATGGCAGCCACGGACGACGTATGCCCCTCCAAAGCGTTTCTCGATGGCGGTGGTAACAGGTGCGTCGAGCACAATTGTGTCGCCACGCACATCGACGATGGTACGGTCCCAGCGAAGTTCGGTGTCGGTGGGTTTCCAGCCTGTGTAGTCCAGTCCTCCGCCGAAGTCAGCCATGTCCAAGTGGTCTATCCACTCCTGCGTGCAAGGACGGACGATGTCTATCCTCTCGTGGGGAGTGAAAGAGGGGAGTATCGTGGGAGTGAAAGTGACGATAGTTGTGCTGCCAGCGGGAATCAGGTCGGCAGCGATGAAGATAGTGTCCTGAGTGAAAGAGGTATTGTCCCTTTCACTCCCTTTCACTCCTCTTTCACTCCCTTTCACTCCCCTCTCACTCCTATTCACTCCCTCTATATAAACCAATGCCCCCCTGTCGGTGCCATGCTTCACGAGACGTGTCTTGTCGCGGCCCATGCCCCGCAACACAACGCCGGAGGCCGTGATGCGCAGCGGATGGTCAATGCGGAACGTCCCTTCGCCCAACAGCACCGCGCCACGACGGACGCTGTTGTCAGCCTTGCCGCCGTTCCCTTCACTTCTCCGGATGGCCTGCGACACCTCGTCGATGGCCGCCTGTATGACCGCCGAGCAGTCGCCCTCCTGCCATTCCACGTATGCCGCCACTTCGGCATCGGGCAGCGGCAGCTCCGAGGCGTGATAGCCGCAGGTGCTGTAGTCCATGGGTACATAGAGCACAGGCTTGGGTTTCTTAGGAGTAGCGGAACTGGCTGGCGCGGGACTTCCCCCTAAAGTTCCAGCGTTACCACTGGCAATACTGATGTTGAAACCAAAGGCAGTAATAAAAATAACAATGGCCTCTTTTATCGTTTTCTTATCCATGTTCATGTTGTCGGGGCTGTGGCCTTTGCCCTACGCCTTGCTGTCCACGGGCTGCAGCCTTTCGTCCTTGCACTTGTACACCCGGCCGGGGTATTTGTCGAGGAGGGGGATGTTGTGGGTCGACATGACGATGGCGGTGCCAGTCTCCGAGATGCTGGTGAGGAGGTCCATGATGCCGTGGGCGGTGACGTGGTCGAGGTTGGCCGTCGGCTCGTCGGCAACGATGAGGCGGGGGCGGTTGAGTATGGCACGGGCTATGGCCACGCGCTGCTGCTCACCGCCAGAGAGTTCGTGGGGCATCTTGTCGCGCTTGTCGGTCATGCCCACGTCGGCGAGCACCTGGTCTATGCGCTCGTCGCGCTCCTTGAGGTTGCGCCATCCCGTGGCCTTCAGCACGAAGTGGAGGTTCTGGGTCACGGTGCGGTCGGTGAGGAGGTGGAAGTTCTGGAACACTATGCCCATCTGTCGGCGCAGGTCGGGTATGTGCTTGCGCTTGATGGTGAGCAGGTCGTAGCCCAGCACGTCGGCCGTGAGAGCCTCGTCGATGTACAGTTCGCAGTAGATGGTCTTCAGTAGCGTGCTCTTGCCTGAGCCTACGCGCCCTATGATGTAGACGAATTCGCCGTCGTCGACGTGGAAGTCTGTGTCGGCGAGCACGGTGATGCCGTCTTTCTGCTTTATTGTCGCTTTCTTGTAGTCTATCAGCATAATCTAAAGTATGTCTAAAGTCTGAAGTAATGATATAAAAATAACTTGGTACTATTTTGTGTGCTCGCCCCCCGCCCCGAAGGGGCAATGAGCAGTCAGCCCAGGGCAGCGCCCTGGGTAATCATGAGCGCACAGCCGCCCTGTAGGGGCAAAAGAATGAGTAGGAGGCGTCGCCTCCGTCCAAGGCTTTTGCCCTTTCAGGGCGATGATTCCCCTGCCATCATACCCAGGGCGCTGCCCTGGGCTGGCTGCTTGCTGGCCTTTCAGGCCGTTCTGCGGAAACATACGATAATCACCAAATTGTATCAAGTTTTATTTAACTGTTACTAAGTCCAAAGTCTAAAGTCCAATGTCTAAAGTCCAAAGTCTGAAGTCCAAAGTCTGAAGTCCAAAGTCTGAAGTCCAAAGTCTAAAGTCAGGCCATTGTTCCTGCGGCTTTGGCCTCTCGTCGCTTGGCGTCCCAGTTGGGGTCGTGGCGGCGCTGCAGCTCCTCCACGATGTCGTCGATGCGGAGGCCCTTCGACGTGAGCAGCACGAGCAGATGGTAGAGCATGTCGCCGGCCTCGTAGACCAGCTTCTCGTTGGTGCCGTTGGTGGCCTCGATGACGGTCTCGAGCGCCTCCTCGCCCAGTTTCTGCGCCATCTTGTTCACACCGTCGCGGAAGAGCTTGGTGGTGTAGCTGCCCTCGGGCATCTCCTCGTGGCGGCGCTCGATGAAGTCCTGCAGCTCGGAGAGGAAGGCCAGGGGGGAGCCGCCTTGCTGAGAAGCGCAGGGGACGGTTGTCTGCGGCTCGTTTTTCTCGCCCCAGCAGGTGTCGGTGCCGGTGTGGCATGTTGGGCCGTCGGGGTGTACTTTCACCAGCAGCGTGTCGTTGTCGCAGTCCACGGCCATGCTCACGAGGTGGAGGAAATTGCCGCTTGTCTCGCCTTTTGTCCACAGTGTCTGTCGTGTGCGGCTCCAGAAGGTCACCTTCTTCGTTGCCACAGTTTTCTCGTATGCCTCGCTGTTCATGAAGCCCAGCATCAGCACCTGCCGTGTGTCGGCATCCTGAATGATGGCTGGCACCATGCCACCCATCTTGTCGAAATCAATTTTCATAAGCTAAAAATACGTATTTTTGCGCAAAATTACTCATTTTGCACCAAACGGCCAAATTTTTCACGAAAATTCAGACAATCAAGTCTCATGGCGCCACCACCCTGCCTTTCGGACGCCCCTCCACCACAGAGGCGGGAGGGGTCTGAGGCGTCTCCGAGGGGCCAAAAAGTTCGCGCCGTGCGAACTCCGAGTTCGCGCCGGGCGGACTGACAGTTCGCACGGCGCGAACTGTCAGGGCCGCCGGGGGCCTTTCCAGAGGCTGCCCGGCGCGGTTCTAAGCCTGGTCGGATGTGCAGTGGATGTTCAGCTGGTAGATGGCTGGAACGATGATGAGCAGCGAGAAGAACACAGCCATGACGGCCCGCAAAGGCGACCCGAAGATGTCGGTGAGCGTTACTGAGGGGTCGGCATAGAAATGGAAGAGCAGATAGGCCACGGTGTTGTTGGCCCAGTGGTAGACCACGCCCGGCACTATGCTGCCTGTGCGCTCGTAGAGCCATCCGAGCAGCAGACCGATGACGAAGGGGTGGATCAGCTGTGCAGGGTTGAGGTGGGCGGCGGCGAAGAGCAGCGCCGACAGCGCAATCATCGCCCATCGGTGTTGTGGCTGCCATGCCAACAGTGTGCGCAGAACTGCCCCACGGAACACCACCTCTTCGGCCACGGGGACAAGGAGGCACACCACGGCATATCCGCCCCGCGTGCTCATGAGCTGAGCCGCCATGGCCTCCGCCTGGTCGATGTACTCCTGTATGGCGTCGGGCCACGAAGGCAGCAGCCCCTGAATGAACAACGAGGGGATGACAGCTCCGATGGCACACACGGCGCACCACGCCAGCACAATCCACTTGTGCGCTATCATGTCGACGCATGAACGCAGCGGCACCGGCGCCCAGCGGGCGGCAGTGAACAGGGCTATGGTCGCAATCGAGGATACTGCCGTGGCTATGATGGTGACTGTGGCCGAAAGCTGTATTCCGGCCATACGGGCTATGAGTGTGGCGGCCAGTATGGTGGCCGAATTTATGGCAAGGAAGATGACGATATAGCCTATCGCCCAGAGGGGACTTTCTGTTTTCATTGTTCCGATTGTTTTTTACTGAGTGTTTTTTCCGCGTTGGCTTTGTCTTTCGCCAACTGTGCGGCCAGTTCTGTGGGCGAGGCAAAGGGCGTCTCGTCGCGCAGCCGGGCCACGAAGCGCAGCGTGAGCCGCTGGCCGTATATGTCGCCCACGTCGGCGAAGATGTGCGTCTCCATCGTCTGCCGCCCTCCTCCCCCGACATCCTGTTGTCCCGATGTCCTGAACGTCGGGCATGTGCCAATGTTCGTCATGGCATGGTGCACGGTGCCGTCTTCCGTCACAGCCTCCACGGCGTAAGCCCCGCGTGCGGGGATTATCTTCCGTGCGTCGTCGGCCACGGTGTTTGCCGTGGGGAATCCCATCGTCCGCCCGTTCTGCAGCCCATGCGCCACGGTGCCCGTAATCGAGTAGTGGTGGCCCAGACATTTTGCGGCCTCCTCCACGTTGCCTTCGGCCAGCAACTTTCGCGCCAACGACGAGCTGAAAGTCACTCCGCCGACGGCAGTCAGCGGCTGGGCGCGCACCACGTCGATGCCCAGCTCGCGGCCGTAGCCCACATAGTCGTCGAAGGTCTCCGTGCGGTCGTGGCCGAAGCGGTTGTCATAGCCCGTGAGCAGCGCCCTCACGCCGAGGTTCCTGTGTAGCACCACGTCCATGAACTCTCTGGCCGTCATACCGGCTGTCTGGCGGTCGAAGCGCAGCACCACCAGCATGTCGATGCCCGTGGCCGACAGCAGCGACACTTTCTCGTCGAGGGTGGTGAGCAGCTGCGGCTGCCATGTCGCGTCGACGACCTCGCGTGGATGGCGGTCGAAGGTGACGGCCATGGAGCGCATGCCTCCACGGGTCATGGGGACAGGCACTTGACCCAGGCTTGGGTCAATGTTCCTGTCCCCATGACCCGCCAGGCGGCGCAGCTGTCGCAGCAGATACTCATGCCCGCGGTGCACACCGTCGAAAAAGCCTATCGTGGCAGCAAATCCAACGTCCGTTGTCTTGTCGCCCTGTTGTCTCGTCATGCGCTCCTGTCGTATCGCGACAACATCGTCAGGATAATAAAATACATTCATTTGGGGTGCAAAGTTACGAAAAAGATACGATTTGCTAACTTTTTTCGTTAAAAATTTGGCCGATTGAAAAATATTTCATAACTTTGCACCCGCAAAATCGGACTTGTAGCTCAGTTGGTTAGAGCAACAGACTCATAATCTGGAGGTCATAGGTTCAAGCCCTATCTGGTCCACAACGAAAATCAGGCACTTACAAAAGTTTTGTAGGTGCCTTTTCTTTTCAACAAACAATAATAGACGAATAAGCAAAGCAGTATGGACGAGAAAGAACTATATCTCAACTTCGACGAGTATATCCGTCAAGGTGAACCCTCACAGCGAGAAGCAGCCTACGCATGGAGCACAGCTATTGGTCTTCAGGCGGTGGACGGTTTGAAGACATCTGATTATCTGAATGATCTGGCTCGAAGGAATATCGAGGGTGAAATCACTATTGACGAGGTGGAGCAGTTGCTCAACAGCTACTATGAGCATAAAACCACCCGTGAGGCTGACGATGATGACAAGCAGGAAGCCGACAAAGCCTCAAAGAACATCAAGCGCATACTCTCGGTAAAGACATGCGACTTTTCGACAAAAGGCTATATCTCTTTACATCGCCGAATCTTCGAAGACGTAATGAAGCATGCTGGCGAACTGAGAAAATATGACATTACGAAACGTGAGTGGGTGCTGGAAGGCGACACCGTGAGCTATCTGAACTGGGAAGACCTGCATCGTGCTATCGACTACGACATTGAGCAGGAACGCAATTTCAGCTATAAGGATATTGGCAACGACGATTTGGTGGCCCATATAACCAAGTTTGTGTCAGGTCTATGGCAGATTCACGCTTTCGGTGAGGGCAATACACGTACTACGGCAGTCTTCGCCATACAATATCTGCGGTCGATAGGTTTTGATGTTGAGAACGATCTTTTCGCTAAGCATTCATGGTATTTCCGCAATGCTTTGGTGAGGGCCAATTATAAGAATGCTCGTAAGGGGATTGACTACACACCAGTCTTTTTGGAACGCTTCTTCCGCAACCTATTGTTAGGCGAACATTGGGATCTTCGTAATCGCTATCTGCATATCCATCCTACAGAAGAATGGAGGGTGCAACCCAATTTGGCACCCCCCACAACTACCCCCACAAGTACCCGCACAAGTACCCGTACAACTACCCGCACAAGTACCCGTACAAGTACGCCTGTAAGCGCCTTAACCCCAAGCAGTAAGCTTTATACAAACAATAATAATGTCATTGAACTTGTACGGGTAATTGGATATGAGGAAATGAGTATCAAGCAGATGATGGAGACAAAAGGTCTTAAACATAGACAGACTTTCATTGATTATCACCTTGAACCAGCATTGAAAGAGCGTTTTGTACGTATGAAATATCCCAAATCTCCAAACCATCCCCGTCAGAGGTATCTGCTGACGGTGAAGGGAATGGCACTTTATAACGAACTCAACAAAGATAATAACGCTTAATCTGAGGTACTTTTCAGCCCCTTGCCTATTTCCTGACGATGACGCTGCCGCTGGCCTGATGGGTGGCCAGTATCAGCACCTCGGCAATCTGTACGTGCTCGGGGGCGTTGGCGGCGAATGCGGCCACGTCGGCAATGTCGTCGCCTGTCAGGGGCTTGATGCCTTTGTAGACCGTGGCTGCACGGTCGTTGTCGCCGTGGAAACGGACGTTGCTGAAGTTTGTCTCGACAAGTCCGGGCTTCAGGTTCGTCACGCGGACGGCCGTGTTGGCCACGTCGATGCGCAGGCCGTCGGAGAGCGCTTTCACGGCGGCCTTCGTGGCGCAGTAGACGTTGCCGCCGGCGTATGCTGCATCGCCGGCCACTGAGCCGACGTTGATGATGTGTCCTCGGTTGCGCTCCACCATGCCCGGCACGACGAGGCGCGTCATCGTGAGCAGGCCCTTGATGTTCGTGTCGATCATCGTTTCCCAGTCGTCGGGATTGCCCTCATACTCGGGCTCCAGGCCCAAGGCCAGGCCGGCGTTGTTCACCAGCACGTCAATCTCCTGCCATTCGGCCGGCAACTCATGGATGTACTTCGCCGCCTTCTCGCGGTCTCTCACGTCGAAGACCAGCGTCAGCACGTCGGCGTGCTTTTCGGTTAGTTCCTTTCCGATCTCATTCAGACGGTGTTCGTTCCTTCCCGTCAGGATCAGTCTGTCGCCATTCTCGGCGAACTTCCTTGCACAGGCGAGTCCTATCCCGCTTGTTGCTCCTGTTATCAATACAATTTTGTTCATATTTGGAAAATTATTAATTATGAGGAGGCTAAAGCCTCTGCACAGAGTTGCTGCGCGCAGACGGGCTGGCACGGGGTCCGCCCCTACCTTGGTGCAAAATTACGGAATAATCGGCAAACGACCAAACTTTTGCGCAGAAACATTTGGCGTATCCATGATTTTTGCGTACTTTTGCAGAGTGATTATATTCTTTGATTACTAACTCCTTAAATTTAATCATTATGAGAAAGAGATTCTTTTCGCTGTTGTCTTTTGTTTTCATGGCCTTTGGCCTTAGTGCGCAGTCGCTGGTGTTCCATGAATGCGGAGGCGGCGAGACGGTAGTGACGCTTCCAGCCGACATGCACATTGAGGCATCGTCGGGTGTGGTGACGTTCAGCAGCGGTTCTAAGAGTGTCGCCATCCCCCTTGGTTCGGTGCTGGCGGTGACCTTCCGCAGCAAAACGGGCGACGTGAACGGTGATACCCAGGTGGATGTGGCCGACATTGCCACCATCATCTCAATCATGGCGGGCAAGGGCGGTGACACAGAGCCTGAGAACCCCGACCCACAAACTCCCGACGAGGAGGTCTACACCTCATGCCCCGACGACGACCACCCACACATGATAGACCTGGGCCTGCCATCTGGCACGAAGTGGGCGTGCTGCAACGTTTGGGCAACCACGCCGGAAGGCTACGGGTGCTACTACGCTTGGGGAGAGGTGCACCCGAAGACAGAGTACAGCTGGGCGATGTACATCCATTGTGACGGCTCACAGGAGACATGCCATTACATCGGCTCCGACATCGCCGGCACTATGTACGATGCCGCGACGGACAACTGGAAAGCCCCGTGGAGGATGCCTACGAAGGAGCAGTTTCAAGAGCTGAGTGACAACTGCACTTATGAGTGGACGAAGCAGAATGGTGTGAAAGGCATGGTGTTCACGGGGCCTAACGACAGCACCATCTTCCTCCCCGCCGCAGGCGAATGGGCAGGTTCGACCCACATACAAGGGGGCTCGGTCGGCGCCTATTGGTCGTCCACGCTCGACAATGACACCCCGAGCAACGCATGGTACTTCATCATCGTTCCGCAAAATGCGAACTTGGCCAGCGGCGGTCGCGGCCTCGGCGGTCTACCCGTGCGCCCTGTTTGCAATGACTGAACGTGCATCCCTCCCCAACGCGAACCAGTACGCACCGTGAAACTCGAAACTGGCAGACCCTGCATAGTTACAAAACGGGTTCACGGCGGCCGCTGTGAATAATTTCGGCGGTCGCCGTGAACATTTTTGGCGGCCGCCGTGAATGTTTTTCGCGGCCGCTGAGAAACGCAGAGGTACGGCAAGACTCCAACGGAGGACGGTTACCTCTCCCAGTTTCCCCATGCTTTTCTCCCCGCTCCCCCTGACTAAACGCATTGCAAATATTTTGGAAACGGTTTTGAATAATTATCATAATTTACTCCACGAATATGAATAATTATTAAATAGATTTGTGGGATATATTATCCACATTCGTTTCCACAAAAAGAGCATTTCCGTTATAATGCGTTTAATCTGATTCTATTGGTAACATTAAGTCGCACTGATAAACGGGCGAGTCGTTGTCGGTGCCGCTGTACCATTCCATCGTCATGGTATTCATTGGGCAGTCGAATTTCGGGTGCTGGGGCAGCCAATCCTTGTAGAACAGCCGGCGACTCGACTCATTTACACATAAAACGTGAAACACACCAGCCTTTCATACCACTTTTTTGCGAAAAATGCCCTGTTTTAATCATTTTTACATCTTTGATGTACCCATATTGCATATTTCACTAACTTTGCAGTCGCAATCCGTAATGGAGCGCAAAAACTTATTGAAACAACGAAGCGTTATGCTCGACTTGCTGATAGGAACGTAGTAAACTTCTATTGATATGCAAGGACAGTGATAGCGGTTCGCGCGTAAGCGTGGACTGGTATGCTGCATCTACATATCAAGGTAATTCCTACGACCTCTATCAGAAGACGTGGTACATCAGCTCCACGCTTCATAACAATTAAAGGCTCTTGTGGTGGCTGGAGAGCATAATTTTACATTATGGGTATCTTAGATTTATTTCAGTCAAAAGAAAAGAGGGAAAAATTAAGTCATCTCAAAAGACTTGTTGCTCTTTCTGCAGCAGACGGACAAGTGTCCAATCAAGAAGTAGTTGCCATTGCGTCAATCTGTGAACGTGAAGGACTCACTGCTAACCAATTCGAAAAGTTGGTAAAGAATCCTTCATCCATTAAGTTAGTACCACCAAAAGACGAAGCTACCAAAATCAAATATCTCACGGATTTAGTGTATTTAATGATGTGTGATGGAAAAATAGATAAAAGCGAAATATCCCTATGTAAGGGCGCTGCAAAAGAAATGGGGTTACCTCCAACTATTGTTTATGATCTTTCAGAAAAACTGCTTGTAGAAATTGGGGGAGCTTCCATATTTTAAGGATACTAATTGATATAATCAAAATGTCATTTGAAATGGTGGTGCCCATTATCAAAACATAACGTTTACAATAAAATGACTATCTCTGACAAATATTATAAGATAAGGCGATGAATAAAAGTTCAGAAAGAATTAAAGATAATTTGTATTACTGTTTTGTGAGGTTCACGACCTCCACAATGACATCATTTGAATTAGCACACTTATTGAAAACTAATGGCTTATATGATGCTCAGTGTATTGAGTATGATAAAAAAACATTGTTTTGTATCGCAGATTTAGTAACAATAGAAGAGTTTGAAAATAACATTAAAGAAATTGTTAGTTTATTTACACCTGACATAACTTCAATTTACGTTTCAAAAATGAGAAAAACGTCCTCATTGCTTTTGGATGACCTTGATAAAGTATTTGAATATGGCTTAAACATGCTTAATGTAGATGAATCACATCAGAAATATGTTAGCAAATCAAATATCAATAACAGTCAAATAGTTGATACTGCTTGCTATAAAGAAAAAGCCAATAAACTTGAAGCAAAACTCATGGGACAGTTTGTCGTAGAAGGTTTGAGCAATAATATTGACTATAATCCACAATTTAAAGTCTCAGATGTGATATATTCAGCAATGAAGCAAGATATGTATGCCTATTATTGCATCCAGTCAAAAGCAAATATTACGATGGATAATGTTGGAAAGAAGGAACACTTTTTCTTGGTTGCCTTTAAAGAGTATATTTTCAAATATCTTTCAAATGAAAAGAATAGAACTAATTCATGGATGAAGAATCTGTATTATTCGGATAACATTTTGATTGTAGCTAAATTTATAAGTACACTAACATTTTATTCTTTAAATAAAGGCTATGAAAGAATTGATAATCTTACTGAAGAAGAGCTTTATAATTCTTTAGACGGAAATCAAGTGAGTACAACAATAAGTCTCTACGTTTATTTTACTATTCTTGCCAATGATTATTTCACCGAAAATGATTATAACAAACTTTTCGTAGAATCTTGGTTACATTACTTTGATTTTGACCAGTGGACAGCAGGTTTGCTAATGTACAAAAAAGGAGGCAAATATTGGCGAAAAACATTTGAAGGGGTTTTATTTTCAGACTAATCACAATATCACGGACATGAAATATATAATTATTAAGCTATCAATGATTTTTGCAAGGTTCGGTTGCACATGGGCACAATATGTTCTAGGTGTTAGCTATGCCGTGGGGGATGGCAATGAACAATCTTACTCCAAGGCAATAAAATGGTTTCGACGCTCAGCTGAAGGAGGAAATCCGCACGCTCAATACAATTTGGGTATCATGTATGAAAGAGGACAGGGAACCATTCCTTCCTTCATAGAAGCCGAGAAATGGTATACGAAGGCTGCTGAACAAGGTTTGGCTGATGCTCAATATAATTTAGGTGCTTTTTATTATCATGGAAAAGGGAGTAGGCAATCATATACTAAGGCTGTTGAATTATATAAAAAAGCCGCAATGCAAGGAAACGTCAATGCTCAATATATGCTTGCTCTCTGCTATGATGAAGGAACTGGAATACGACAAGACAAATCAAATGCTTGTTATTGGTGGAAAAAAGCTGCAGACCAAGGAAATGAAAGGGCTGCAATCGAATATAGGAAATTAATGAATGTGACAGGTTTGTGGTGATAGCTTTTGAATTCCGGGAATAGACGTGACCCCTCTCTAAAACTTCGGGAGGCCGACGCTGGATCGCCAGCGTCGGCCTCCCGAATCTCTTCTCCGCTTTACACCGCGACGCCCGTGCGCATCACGTCGTCGTATAGGGGCGAGTGGTGTCCCTCTTCAAGCAGGACTGGCTCAATGAGGATGTTCACCTTGTCTACATCGAGCCAGAGATCGGTGGATACGGTCAGCCAGTCGCCCTCTACACGGGGAACAATGACAGCCACATCAATGTCGCTCTCAGGCTTGGGATAGCCCTTTGAGTAGGAACCATACATATAGACTTTAGGCTCGGTGGAGAATCTTGGGGTGATTACTCGCTTGTAGTCTCGGACGAGGCTGAGGGCTTCGTCTCGGGTGAGAACTCTCGTATTATCCATAGCTGCATTTGTTTTGTTTCGTCAATAATCTCGCGGCTTTTCTCCTCGTTGAGCGAGCGGGCTATGCCTGTCTTGTATTCAGGGTAACGGGCCTCGATGTTCATGTTGCTGATTTGGCCGAGGAATCGGCGCTGTAGGTCGCTCATCTTGTCATAGAGTCCGCTGCCTTCGGCCAGTCGGCGGTGGTTGTGCACGTATGGAGGCTCGTCCTCGCGCACCGCGTTCCAGTATGCCTTCAATGTCTTTTCGATGACCTGGTGACACATGAAAGCGACGTAAAGCCAGCGCTTGGCCTTGAACAAGTCCTCTGCCACTTCGAGGTCTTCGTTGGCGATGTCGATCCAGTAAGCTACTTTGTCTATTGCCATGTACGTTGCCGTTTTGACTGATTACGGGGGCAAAGGTAGTAATAAATTCTGATATTACCGAATGTTTAACCGTTTTTTCTACTTTATTTTTTTATTTCCAATCTCAACACTCTGATAGGTTTGTTCGCGCCTTGGTATTGTTTTTCATCTATGCAGGTTTCGCCTGTGGGAACGAAACCACATTTCTCCATCACCCGGCCTGATGCTGGGTTGTCCACGAAGTGACCGCTGATGAGTGATTTTATGTCTGTTGTCTGGCGGATATGGTCTAACATCAGCCGCAGAGCCTCGGTGCAGATGCCCTGATTCCAATAGGGCTTGGCCACCCAGTAGCCTATGAGCGGTTCGCCTTCGCGGGCCGACAGGTCGCACTCGCACGAAGGGCCATAGCCCATAGCGCCTATCGCCTCGCCTGTTTCCTTCAGCTCGATAGCCCATGTGCGCAGCGCATCGTTAAAAACTGTGCGGATAATCTCCAGGCTCTCTTCCACGCTCTTATGCGGCGGCCATCCGGCTCGAGGGCCGACATCGGGATCGGAAGCCCATTTGAACAGCGTTTCCGCGTCGCTGTCGCGCCAAGGGCGCAATATGATTCTGTCTGTTTCCATTATCTTTTCCATCGTTTCAGCATCGGGACGCTGCAAATTTACGCATAATTGCTGAGACTGCCAAACATTTGGGATAAACTGCACCGATTTGTGACGAATGCCCACTCCTGCCTCTCCCTTTGATGGGACGACTCTTTCAATTACAGTCGGTTTTTCTCCGCGTTACCGGCACCTGTACCCTTGTATTTCGACGGGGTGACGTTGAGGCGGTAGCGCAGGGAGAGGGTGACACAACGGGAATCGTTGTCCTCCATCTTGCGGAACATCATGCGGTTGCTGTAGAGCGTGAAGCGGTTGATGGCACCATTGAAAAGGTCATTGCCTGAGAGTTTGACGTTCAGCCGACGCTTGAACAAGTCTTTGCTGACACTAAGTGAGAATATGGGGTTGGTACAGTCGAAATCGGCATTTGCGCCACTGTTGCCGTGGGTGTGCATATTGAAGTCGGCCTGAACCAGCCAGTCGTATGGAAACGTGACGATGTTGCCCAATTGAAAGGACAGCATGGGCCGACTGAAACTCTTCTGCATTCCCGAGCTTTGCTCGCCTACCCGTAGCCTTTCATCCAGAAACTCTGCCTTGAACCACGGCTTCATTAATGAGATATTGTACTGGGGTGTCCATGTCGCCTCATTCCCCAATTTGATGTTCTTCTGTGCTCCCAGCGTAATGGTAAGCCAGTCGGCATGATTGTAGTTCTTGTAGGTCACAAGGTTCACCTTACTGTCGTTCTCCAAACTCTCTGCCGTGTAGAGGATGGGATCTACGCAATGGGAGAAGTTGAGGTTGAGATAGAGCCATTTCCACATAGCCATTGTGTTCACGTTATGGTATTTGACAGGCTTCAGATAGGGATTGCCCGTCTGCAAGTTCAGACGGTTCTCGTAGATGACATCGCTGCTCAACTGCCAGTAAGAGGGGCGGCGGGTGCGCTTGGCATAGCTGATGGAGAACTGGATGCAGCTGACCGACGTGGAGAGGGAAAGCGACGGGAACAGGTCATTGTAGTTACGGCTTTGGTCATCGCGCCGGATGCCACCAACGAAATATTCCGACATCACATGCTCATAGCGCAAACCTACAGACAACTGAAGGCGGCCAATCTGTTGGCGTAGTTCTATGAATGGGGCGATAGCTTGCTCATGCTGCTCGTTGTTGCTGTTGGCGATGTAACCCTCGGCATTCTCGAAACTGCTGTTCCAGCGCGTATTGGTGTACTCCTCGCCAACCTCAATATGCCCTTTCCCTATCGGATGCGTCACGAAGAGTTTCTCTGCCATCAGTCGGCTGCGCGTCAAGGCGTAGGTATTCACGTCGCGGTCATCATACTCGTTGCTCAATTCCTGCTGCTGGTTGCGGTTGCGCTGGTCACGATAGGTGTAGTCGGCATTGAAGTCGATGCTGAGCTGTCCTATCTTACCCGTGTAGTATAAATTCGCTTGGTGTTTGGGTGCACCTTCGGCTCTGTTGATACTGCTGTTCTGCAGATGGTCATACATGGAATCGTTGGCAAGCAGGTCATCGTCATTGTCGCTCCATGTCTTCACGTAGTCGTAAGTGTTCTGATAGAAGCCGCCAAAAGAGTTGTTTTCGTTAAGTTGGTAGTTGAAACCGAAACGGCCTTCAAGGAATGGATTGTAAACCTTGTCCTTCTGCTTGTTGGTAATCACCCACAGCGTATCGGCGAATACGGTCTGCTCGAACTCACCCTTCTCCCACCGCTTATTGTAAGCACCAAAGAGATTTGCAAACAATTCTAACTTTCCTGTCCGATAGGTAAGGTTGATACGCTCATTGTTCGCGAAACCATGTCCCTTGCGGCTCCATGAGTTCAGTTCTACGCCAAGACCTTCGCCCGCCGCCCGTTTGGTATGGATGATGATGACGGCATTGACCGAAGCATCATAGCGGGCACCGGGATTCTGAATCACCTCCACGTTCTTGATGTTATCCGACTGGATGTTCTTCAGTTCCTGCAAGTCGGTCAGCTTCCGATTGTTCAGGTAAATTAATGGCACACCTTTTCCTAAGATTTCAAATACATCTCCTTTCTTTGAAATGGTAGGTACACGTGAGAGTACATCTTCAGCGGTGCCCATCCGTTCCATTACCGTGCCCTCAACATTCATCACGAGAGAATTGCCCTGCAACTGCACCTTGGGACGCTCGCCTGTTACCACGACACCTTTGACGGTCAGCGTTTCCGGCTCCATCTGTATTGTGCCAAGTTCTGTGCTAATACATTGTTTATACACGGTCTTGTAGCCTACGAAGGATATTCGGGCGAGGATAGGGGCTTCCCCCTTCTGGGGAATGTCGGCGGGGGCCGGAATGACAAAGAGGCCAGCCTCGTTACTTACGCCTCCACCGATGATTGTCGAGTCTGATGGATGAAGCAGGTAAACATTGGCGTAGGCAACGGGCTGGCCTTGCTCGTCGATGATGTTACCCTTGTAGCGGGTTCCTGTTTTCTGTATGCACTCCACGAAGATCTTTTTCCCGTCCTCGTAGTTCGGAGTTTGCAAATCCCCTCCATCAGATTTCAAATCCCCTCCAACGGTGACGCGGATGGGGTAGAAGCCGATCATCTGCTGGATGGCTTCGGGCAGATGCTTGTTCCTGACGGTGGTGGTGATACGGAAGTCCTCCAGCTCGTTGTAGAGGAAATAGATGGTGTAGTCGGTCTGTTGCTCACTGAGTTGTCTCAGCGCATCGGAGAGAGACACGTTGTCATATTCGCACGATATTCGCTTCTGCGCCTGTATGCTGACGGTAAGCAGCAGGGCAAGAATGACGATAGTGAAAGGCGACGGGCGGGCGGGTAAGGCCTGGGGTTTATATCTCTTCATGGCGGTTGACTATTCTACGGTGATTTGGTTGTCTTTCAGCGTGACTGTCAGACGCTCGAACTGGTTGAGGTCGCAGACAACTTGATTGATGCCCTTCTGCGGATTCCACACGAAGCGGAAACGGAGCTGCCGGACTTCGTCGTTTGCAAACGTGACCTTGGCATGGTAGTGGGCGGCTATCTCTGGCAGCATCTTCTCCAGCGGGATGTTGTCGTAGATATAAGCATCATCCCCTCGGGCTGGCACAGGGTCTGCCCCTACAGTGGAGAGGGGAACCTTCTTCGCTGTATCCGATACTGAAGTGTTTTCGCTCCCCTCGCCCTTTGGAGAGGGGCTGGGGTTGAGGCTCCAGATGGCAGCAAAGGCAATACCAGATACAAGCAATACTCCGATGAAAGAGGCTGCCATCTTCATAAATGAAGAATTGGGCTTTGTCGCTGGTGATGTTGTAGCAAATTTTTCACTTTTCACTATTAACTTTTCACTTGTCCTTTGCCATGCGGCATCTACATTGACGGGCTTGTCGGCCTGACGCTGGCGACTGCTGCGTTTGGCCTCTACCATTATACGGTAGGTCTCGCGTGTTTCTTCATCACGGTTGATGATGTCCAGGATTTCCTGCTCGGTGTATGCCTCGGGGTTGTCGAGCATTTCCAGCAGCTGGCGGATGTTCTTGCTTGGGCAAGCGACCTTTGAGGTCGAGCGGTCATTGTTCGTTTCCATAATCTTTTAGCGTTTGAAGTGATTTCTGATTTTCTGAATGCTCTGGGCGAGATACTTGTAGGTGGTATTCGGATTCAGACCGAGCCGACGGGCAATCTCTGCGATGGTCAGGTCTTCGTCGAAACGGAGGTGGAAGATGCTGCGGTGGGGCTCCTCTAATTGTTCGTCAACGAAAACCGCAATGTCGTCGAGCTGTTCCAGTTGTCTGTCAATGGGCTGTAGGTCGGCCTCGGCTTCCACCGGCAACAAGTTCTTCACCCGTTCATGCAGCTGCATCTGCCGTATTCTGTTCAGACAGGCGTTGCGTACAGAAATAAGGAGATAGGAATCGCTCTTGCGTCCCGTCGGTAGCAAGCGACCAGAGGTCGGGCGCTTGTCCTCGGTGCGGACGCGACACGTCGCGTCCCTACAGGATGGAATGTCGCTGTCGGCAATTCGCAGAAAGATGTCCTGTACCACGTCCTCGGCCTCGCCGTCAATTCCCGAACAGCGTTCGCCTACCCGTCTTTCGCCCAGCATGACTCTGGCCAAACGGATCATCTCGCTGTAGTTCCGGCGGAAAAGCTGTTCCAATTCTTTTTTCGTCATAGTCATATCCCTTGCTTTCGCCAGCCCCTTGTCAAGTGGCTTCAAATATCAAGCATGTCATTCTTTCAAATCATTGCACCCCATTTCAGGGCACTTCTATATATAAGACACTTCATCCCCCTTGTTTTTTTACGGAAACACCAACTTTTTTCCTTTTTTTGCTATTGGCGCATGAAAAAAGCCCTCGGCAAAGAGGAGGGGGGATGCCGAGGGTGAAAGTCTTGTTACTAGGTGGTGAGGTTTTGTTTTACACTTCCTGCTCGTCAGGAATGATGACTTGTGGGAGCAGGTTGGTGACGTATGGGCGTGACCAGTCGCGCAGATGGTGGCGCTGGTCTCCATAGAGGAGGATGTCGAGGTCTATAGGGACGATGCCTTGTCGGCGGAGGTCGGGGGTACGGCCAAGGCGAGCCTCGATGTCTTTGAGGGCGGCCTGGAGGAGGTCAAAGGGTAGGGTGGTGAGGGCTGCGACGAGCTGGTTGAGGTAGAGGGGAGCGCCGGCTGGCACAGGGTCTGGGCGGGCTGGCACAGGCTCTGGGCGGGCTGGAAGAGGGTCTGGGTGGACTGGTACGGGGCCGGACGCGACACGTCGCGTCCCTACGGTGGCGGCTGGGGGGGATGAGGTTATCGGCCCTGCGGCTGGGGGGGATGAGGGTATCGGCTCTGTCCATATCTCTTCGGTATAGTTGCAATGGGAGAGAATCTGCGCCAGACGCTGACGTGCCTGGTGCAGATTCTGCTTCTGCTGGTGGTTGCTGCCGAGGGAGATTATGACTTTATGGGCTTCCATATCGGGCTGTTGGTGGCAGGAATGCGGACGCGACGCTTCGTCGGACGCGACACGTCGTCGGACGCGACACTTCGTCGGACGCGACACTTCGTCGGACGCGACACTTCGTCGGACGCGACACGTCGCGTCCCTACTAACTCCTGTGTACGATTTTGTCGACGAAGGCGTCGATGGTTGCTACGGCTACGATGTTGACGACATCGCGGACTGATGCTCCGAAGTCGATGAAGTGTATGGGCTTGTTGAGGCCTATCTGTATTGGGCCGATGATTTCGGCGTCTGTTCCGAGCATCTGCAGCATCTTGTAGCTTGATCGTGCGGAGGTGAGGTTGGGGAACACGAGCGCGTTCACGTCCTTGCCGAAGAGGCGGGTGAAGGGGTACTGCTGGTCGCGCAGCTCGCGGTCGAGGGCGAAGCCTATCTGCATCTCTCCGTCGACGGCGAGGTCGGGGTAGCGACGATGCAGCTCCTCCACGGCATGTCGCACCTTCATTGCGCCGTCGCTCTGCGAGGAGCCGAAGTTGGAGTGCGAGATCATGGAGATGACTGGCTTCTCGTTGAAGAACCTTACTGCTGTTGCGGCGAGCTTGGCAATGTCCACAAGAGTGTCGGAGTCGGGGTTCTCGTTGACCATCGTGTCGGCGATGTAGATGGTACCCTTGGGCGAGTTGATGATGTGCATTGCTGCGAAATGGTTGTACTCTGGGCGTATGCCGATGACCTCCTTGACGACCTTGACGGTGTTTGAGTATTTGGTGTAGAGACCTGTGATGAACGCGTCGGCATCGCCTGTCTCGACCATCATCATTCCGAAGTAGTTGCGCTCGAACATCTTGTCGTTTGCCTCCTGGAATGTGTAGCCGTCGCGCTGTCGCTTTTCTGTGAGTATGCGTGCGTAGCGTTCGCGCCGCTCCTGCTCTGAGGGGTGGCGCAGGTTGACAATCTCTATTCCTTCGAGCGAGAGGTCGAGTTCCTTTGCCATCTTGGCTATAACCTCGTCGTTGCCGAGGAGTATGGGGTGGCAGATGCCCTCGGCGTGAGCCTGTGCTGCGGCGCGAAGCATTGTGGGGTGTACTGCCTCGGCGAATACTACGCGCTGTGGGTGTTTCCGTGCTGTCTCGTAGAGCTTCTGTGTGAGCTTCGTCTCCTGTCCGAGGAGCAGCGACAGAGACTTCTTGTAGCCGTCCCAGTCGGCGATGTTACGGCGTGCCACACCGCTGTCTATTGCTGCTCGTGCGACGGCTGCGCTCACCTCAGAGATGAGTCGCGGGTCGACGGGCTTTGGGATGAAATAGTCGCGGCCGAATCGGAGGTTGTTCACCTTGTAGACATCGTTCACCACGTCGGGCACCGGCTGCTTGGCAAGGTCGGCTATGGCGTGGACGGCGGCGAGTTTCATCTCCTCGTTGATGGCCGTGGCGTGGACGTCGAGTGCCCCGCGGAAGATGTAGGGGAAACCGATGACGTTGTTGATTTGGTTGGGGTAGTCGGTGCGGCCTGTCGACATGAGCACGTCGGGGCGTGCGTCCATTGCGTCCTCATAGCTTATCTCGGGTACCGGGTTGGCGAGGGCGAAGATAATGGGGTTGGGACCCATCGAGCGCACCATGTCCTTGGTCAGCACGTTGCCTTTGGAGAGACCGACGAACACGTCGGCTCCCTTCACGGCCTCCTCGAGTGTGCGTATGTCGCGGCGCGAGGTGGCGAAGAAGCGCTTCTGCTCGTTCAGGTCCTGGCGGTCGGCAGAGATGACACCCTTCGAGTCGAGCATGACGATGTTCTTCTTCTGTGCGCCGATGGCCATGTAGAGCTTTGTACACGAGATGGCAGCGGCACCTGCGCCGTTGACGACTATCTGCACTTGGGCGATGTCCTTGCCGATGACCTCGAGGGCGTTTTTCAGTCCGGCGGCGCTGATGATTGCCGTGCCGTGCTGGTCGTCGTGCATCACGGGTATGTCGAGCGTCCGTTTCAGCCGCTCCTCTATGTAGAAGCACTCAGGGGCCTTGATGTCCTCGAGGTTGATGCCTCCAAAGGTGGGGGCGATGCGCTCCACTGCCTCGCAGAACTTCTCAGGGTCTTTCTCATTGACCTCGATGTCGAACACGTCGATGCCGCCGTAGATCTTGAACAGCAGTCCCTTTCCCTCCATGACGGGCTTGCCGCTCATGGCCCCGATGTCGCCGAGTCCGAGCACGGCTGTGCCGTTGCTTATCACGGCGACGAGGTTGCCCTTGTCGGTGTAGCGGTAGGCATCGTCGGGGTTCTGCTGAATCTCCAAGCAGGGATAGGCCACGCCGGGCGAGTAGGCCAGCGACAGGTCGGTTTGTGTACGGTAAGCCTTTGTGGGCTTCACTTCAATCTTTCCGGGGCGCCCGCTCTCGTGGTAGAGCAGCGCGTCTTCTTTGGTAATCGTTGCCATCTGTTAAATATGCGATTTACTGATTACGGACGCGATGCATCGCGTCCCTACAATTTACGATTTGGTTGTTTCGGGTTGCAAAATTACGAAAAAAAATTGCGAGGGCGAAGCGATTTTGGAAGTTTTTCGCATTTCGGGCTTATTTTGTGCCTCATGTGTGATTTGTGGCGCAAAAGTTTGGCGGATTGGGGAAATAGTCGTAACTTTACGGCCAAAATCGGAATGACTAAAAATGAAACAAAGACTTTTCATGCTGCTGGCAGTGGTGCTGCTGGGAAGCGCAAGTGCTTTCGCACAGAGTGTTTCGCTGAAGGGCGACGTGAACGAAGACGGCAGGGTTGACGTGGCCGACATCGCCATGATCATCAACATCATGGCCAATGGACAAACGACGGTAGAAACCGAAGAGTATGAGACCTTCAAGACTTTCAGCAAATTCCAGGGGTATATTGAGGAAATCTATAGTCTGGTTCCTGACAAGCAGAAGGTCAACTATTGTACCGCATGGAATTTTGGTGACGATGACGTCCATAACCCCGAAGGCTTTGCGCACATGGATCACCAGGTGGACGTTGGAAACTATCGAGACTGGTACACCAACAACCAGTGCTGGCTGAATGGCGAAAGAAGCTCACTCTGGAGAAACTCATGGTACTGCATTCGTAAATGCAATTTGGGTATTGAACACATCAAGTCGCTCTCTGGAACTGACGAGGAGCGCGACCTGCTGCTCGGACAGTTGTATTTCTTCCGTGCATGGTGGCATTTCGAGCTGATGTGCTACTTCGGCGGTCTGCCATACGTTGACAGAAGTTCTGGGGATTCAGACCTGACTAATTGGGAAGAAGCCGGCCCCTATTATATCTCCGTCGACGGTAGTAAAAGCCCCTACACAGGATATAAGGAAACTTCCGTTGCCAAGATTCCAGAACTTCCCCGCCTCTCTTTCCAGGAATGTGCCGACCGCTGTGCAGAAGACTTCGAAAGGGCTTACGATCTCCTCCCTTTAGACTGGGACGAGATACTTACTGGCATTTATACCTACGCAAAGAACGAACTGCGTGTCAACAAGTTCATGGCACTTTGCTACCTTGGCAAGTGTTACCTCTGGGCGGGCTCTCCGCTGATGAAGGAGTTTGAGAAAACCAAGGATGGCTACGAGCCCCAGCTCTTAAATGCCAGCTCCAACGGCAAGACCTACGACTACGATGTTAAATACTGCAAGAAGGCAGCCGAGACACTCGGCAAGGCGCTTGACATGGTGAACAAAGGACAGGTAAGCTACAAGCTGGCAGAGTTCAGTTATTATAATATTTACGACCATGAGCGTGATGATTACTCATGGACCTGTTACTCTGACATCTTCTATACCGTAAAGCAAGTATGGCGTATGCCTGGTACTACTGAGGCCATCTTCCGTGGTGCTTTTCCTGGAGCGAACACTGCCAATTGGAACTGCGCAAAGACCTTTGGGCCCAAGGTGGCGGGGCTTGTGGCACACGACAACATCATCCACCAACCCACGGCAAACCTGGTCGACCAGTACGGAATGGCCAACGGGCAACCCATCTATCTTGTACGCAATGGTCAGTATGTGCTGAACGAAGAGTCGGGTTGGGACCCCGAGCATCCATACAAGAACCGTGACCCACGGTTCTATCACGACATCGTGTTCGACGGCTTCCATTATGTTGTCAACACCGATGCCTTGAATAGAGACCAGAGGAAACTTGAATACTGCTCACTTTACACCGGTGGTGCCATGCGCGATGTAGACTCTGCAAGCTGCACGGGCTATTTCATCCAGAAGCTTGTGCCCCATCAGTGTAACGAGGGAGACAGGTGGTACGACTATTATTACGCTTTCCAGAGCTATATGCCTTACATGCGTCTCGCCGACGTCTATCTGATGTATGCAGAGGCACAGGCAGCTATTGCAGACGGCGCAAGCGGCCTGAAGGAAAAGCCTGTCTATTGCCCGTCGCTGTCGGCTGTCGATGCCATCAACGCCCTCCGCGACCGCGTAAGCTCCGACGATTATCCCATGGAACACGTACAGGCAAACCTCATGGACACCCGTGAGCATTTCATTGACGAAGTGCGCCGCGAGCGTGCCGTGGAACTGTCCTTCGAGGGCTTCCGCTGGTGCGACCTCCAGCGCTGGCTCCTCCTTACCGAGCCTCCTTACACGGTGAAATACTCTCACGAGTTCGACCGCTTAGAAACAGACGCATGGTTTAAGACCCACGACCCGAAGGACGCCAAGGTCGGTAACTTCCACAAGCAAGAACTCATCACCCGGCCTTTAGAGTCGAAGCACTACTGGTTCCCGCTGCCCGACAAGGACATTAATCTTTACGAGGGATTCCCCCAGAATCCTGGTTGGTAAGAATACGTTCTTCTTACGGATACGAATTTGGGTTCACAGCGGCCGCTGTGAACAATCACGGCGGCCGCCGTGAATATTTTTGGCGACCGCTGTGAATGTTTTTGGCGGCCGCTAAAAAAGGGCGGGGACGTACCTTCCTCCTTGGAAGATGCGTCCCCGCTCCCACTTTGCCCCGTCCTCTTGCCTACGGCATGAGGGGAATCTGTCAAAAATCGGGCGAATCGTTTGGCGGTTCGCCCGCTTTTTCGTAACTTTGCAGCGGGAAGTCGGAAACATTAAAAAAACAGAACATCATGAGAAAATATCCAGTAGGCATCCAGAGCTTTGAAAAAATCCGTAACGAGGGATATGTGTATGTTGACAAGACTCCACTCATCTATAAGATGATTACCGAGGGCTGCCCCTATTTCCTGAGTCGTCCGCGTCGCTTCGGCAAGTCGCTGTTAGTGAGCACGCTGGCAGCGGTGTTCGAGGGGCGACGCGAGCTTTTCGAGGCGTTCACCACCGACGATGGTATAGAGCAGCCACGACTCTTTATCGCCACCACCAGCTGGAAGTGGGAGAAGTACCCCGTGCTGCGCTTTGACTTCAGCAAGAGCAACCTCACGTCCATCGATAAGCTCGACGAGTACATCGATTTCACGTTATCTATCTATGAGCAGGAATATGACATCACGCCATCGGGTGCCGGTACCAGTGTCCGCATGGTAAACATCATCCACGCCGCTGAGCGTAAGATGGGCAAGAAGGTGGTGGTGCTTGTTGACGAGTACGACAACATGATGCTCCACTGCCTGGGAGACGCGCCGATGCAGAAGTTGGTGAGGGAACGCTTCCAGGATCTCTTCACACCACTGAAGGGCGAAGACGACCACCTACAGTTCGTCTTCATCACCGGCATCTCGAAATTCTCGCAGATGGGCATCTTCAGCAAGCTGAACAACCTGAACAACATCTCGATGGTCCCTGACTACGAGACTATCTGCGGCATATCCGAAGATGAACTCGTCACCACCCTGCGCCCCGACATCGAGCTACTGGCCGCTAAGCAGGGGTTACCTTACGAAGCGATGCTGGCCGAGTTGAAAGCGAACTACGACGGTTACCATTTCAGCGAAGAGAAGACCGACATGTACAACCCCTTCAGTCTGGTCAAGGCCTTCAACAACAAGAAGGTGGGCAGCTACTGGTTCGATAGCGCCACGCCTTCGTCGCTCTTCGACATGCTCGCCAACATGCCGCCTATTGACATGGCCGACATTGACGGCACGAAATGCGAGGCCAGTGCCTTCGACCAGCCCTTCGACAGCTACGAGGCCCCGCTGCCTGTGCTCTATCAGAGCGGTTACCTGACCATCAAGGAATACCTGCCCCAGCGCGACCAGTATGTGCTGGGCTTCCCCAACAAGGAGGTGCGCAAGGGCTTTGCCACGAGTCTCTACCGCTATGTCACCCATACGCAGGCCGACAACCGCAACCGTTCTGCGTTCCTGGACGCCTACCTCGATTTCCGCGACGATGGAAACCTGGCACCTTTCATCGAGGCCCTGAAGGTCTTCTTCGCCGGTGTGCCCTATATGATTGACGACAAGGACGAGCACCATTTCCACGCTATGCTCTACACACTCTTCGTCTCTTTTGGAGCCGACGTGGTGGCCGAGGACCTCTCGGCAAAAGGCCGCGCCGACCTGACGCTGAAGATGCCAAAGGGCATATACATCATCGAGCTGAAATACGACGACACCGCCGAAGCCGCCCTGAAGCAGATAGACGAGCGCGGCTATGCCAACAAGTATGCCCTCGACGGCCGCCCGATTACCAAGGTGGGCATCGCCTTCTCGTCGAAAGAGCGTAACATCACGGAATGGCATAATGATTAACTTTGCGTTCTTAATCAATATCCGCCATATCACGATGCAACGCTCCCTTCAACTCTTTCTGGTGTCCCTCGGCGTTTTCTGGTGTACATTGACAACAGGTGCAGAGACCTTCTGCGGCCAGCGCACCGACTTCCGCGACGAGACCATCTACTTCGTGATGACCACGCGGTTCTTCGACGGCGACCCGTCGAACAACGCTCAGTGCTGGGACAACCGCCAGCGCAACCAGGGCGACCCGCCTTGGCGCGGCGACTTTAAGGGCCTCATCGAGAAGCTCGACTACATCAAGGCGTTGGGCTTCACCGCCGTGTGGATCACCCCCGTGGTGCAGAACGCCTCGGGCTATGACTACCACGGCTACCACGCCAGCGACTTCAGCAGCGTGGACCGGCGGTTGGAGAGCGAGGGCGTGTCGCTGAAGACGCTCGTCGATGCTGTGCACCAGCGGGGCATGAAGCTTGTGGTCGACATCGTGCTCAACCATACGGGCAACTACGGCGAGGAACATTTGTGTAAGCTGTTCCGTCGCGACTGGAGCAAGCCGCAGAGCGTGATGAACCAGTGCATGGTGCCCATCCTGCAGAAGGACGGAGGCCGTCTGCCCGACAACTACAACAGCATGGGTGGCAGCGACCAGTATAACACCCGTCTGGTGCAGATGAAGAACCCCGCCAACGACACCCACAACCTGTGGCACCACTTCGGCAACTTCAACTGGGACAACGAGACACGCTGGTGGGCGCAGATAGCCGGCGACTGCGTGGACCTGAACACCGAGAACCCGCAGGTGAGCCAGTATCTCGTAGAGTGCTACACCTCTTTTATTAATATGGGTGTCGACGCCTTCCGCATCGACACAGGCGGGCATATCGCGCCGCTCACGTTCAACAAGAACTTCCTGCCGCAGCTGCATCAAGCCGCACAGGCCGTGCAAAGCCAGCGTGGCGGTATGCCGTTTTTCATGTTTGCCGAGATATGCTCGCGTTACACCACGTGGTGGTACCGTCAGCAGCCAGCCCTCTCCTGTCCGTTCTACACGTGGAAGGAGCAGAAGAACTATGCCTGGGACTTCGACCCCACCTCGTGGGACGGGCTCACCATCCCGGCCAACGAGAGCACCACCTTCGCCCATGTGAACATGAAGAGCTGCGAGGCCCACTACGCCGACAACCGCGAGGGGTCGGAAGGTCGTCAGCCAACGAGCGACAACGCCTTCCTGCAAGGCAACGACTACCACCAGCCCGACTACTCGCAGGCATCGGGGTTGGGCGTTATCGACTTCCCCATGCACCACTGTTTCAAGGACATCGCCACGGCGTGGGACATCCGCAAGGGCGACAAATACTACAACGACGCAACGACGAACGTGGTCTATGTCGACTCGCACGACTATGCCCCGAACGGTGCGCCGGAGAACCAGCGCTTCGCCCAGCCGCAGAGCACGTGGGCCGAGAACCTCGACCTGATGTTCACTTTCCGCGGCATCCCCTGCCTCTACTACGGCAGCGAGATTGAGTTCCGCAAGGGCAAGGAGATTGACCGGGGCACTAACGACGCCTTGCGCAACACAGGGCGTGCCTATTTCGGCGGCTATATCAAGGGCAGCGTCACGACCACCGACTTCGGACAGTACGCCCAGGCCACGGGCAACATGGCACAGACGCTCGCTCACCCCTTGGCGCAGCATATCCGCAGGCTGAACCTCATCCGTGCCGCCGTGCCGGCCCTGCGCAAGGGGCAGTACAGTACCGACGGCTGTCAGGGCAGCTATGCCTTCAAGCGCCGTTATACCGACGATGAGACCGACAGCTACTGTCTGGTGACCATCAGCGGACCGGCTACGTTCACCGGCATCCTCAACGGCACCTACACCGACTGCATCACCGGCGACGTGGTGACCGTCGGCGACCAACGGCTCACCGCCACCTGCCAGGGAAAGGGCAACATGCGCGTCTACGTGCTCTCCACTGATAAGACAGCGGCACCGGGAAAGGTGGGGGAGACGGGGCGCTACCTCTATGACAAGACGCCCGCCACTATAAATGACCCACAATGGGACGGCACACAGGAGGAGGACTCACCCAACAATGGCGACACTACTGTAGCGCCGCCACAGCTTGACGACCTGACAGTCTATACGCCAACTATCACCGAGGGCGAGCTGTCCGTTTTCCTCGAGACAGCACACGAGGGCGCCACCATCTGGGTTTGGAACAACCGTGAGAACTTCACCGGCGGCAACTGGAACACCAAGCCGGAGATGACCCTCATGGGAAAGACCGCCGACGGCCAGCGCCGCATCCTGAAATGGACATACCAGGGCAACGGCTACCAGAGTATGCCCACGGGCCTCATCTTCGTGCCCACCGGCCAGCCGCAGACCGCCGACTTGCCTTACCAAAACCACGGCTACTACGTGGAGGGCAGTTACCACCACACCGTGACCGACACCGAGGGCATCGATGATGTGAAACGGGAACCAATAAACAATCACCGTTTGTACGACCTGCAAGGGCGGCGGCTCCACTCCATTGACCACCTGCCGTCAGGCTCCCTCTACATCCAAAACAAACGGCTGATGATGAAACGATAAAAGCTGTCCCACACATCTATTATACCTCCGCTCTGACAAAAAACTACCATGGATCCATAGTTGAGACGGCAAAGAGAAACGGGAAGTCGAAGTTCAAGACGCTGTGCCAGCTGGTTTCAGAGGACAAACCGAAAGAAATGTTTATTGAGGGGATGATTGCTTAGGAGGGGCTGCTCTTGGCCTCTCCCAAAATGCTGCGGTAGGACTGAGTAGATTCTGTGCAAATTTCCAAATTTCGCACAAGAAAAATAGGACATTTTAACAAAAGGGAAAAAGAAAGGCTATAGCTGCAAAGAATTATC
>CAJOEC010000025.1 GCA_905233425.1 uncultured Prevotella sp.
AATTTTTTGTGCGCAGCAATTAATGTACAATTAATGTTCAATTACATGGCAATTATATGTTAATGAAAGGTCAATTGCACTTCTTTGCGGATAATCAAAATTCGATAAATTCGTTGTAAGAAACTAATTCGTACTTGTCGGGGCTTTATTCTTCTTCCATTTGCTGGTAATGAAAAAATTGCCTACTTTTGCAGCAGTTTAGTGAATCCCCATTCTTTCTTGAATGGTTATAGCTACCTCAATGGTAGCTTTTTTAATATTATGTTGCTTGAAAAGAACTATAACAAGTTTGTAGTATCTCAGATGCCGGAAGAGGTAACAGACGGTGAAATATCTTCTTGATGGTATCCACAACTGCTTTTGGTGTGAACTTCTTTGCGTTCTCACCGACGACCTTGCCATCGTGGTTGATATAATATGAGAAATCCCTGACACCGATGTTGATGCCAGCATCGAACAGGTCGTTTTGCAGGAAAAGCGTGCCGTTGCGCTCTGGAAACAGTTGCCAGCCACGCAGATAGCGGTCATCACTCTTCTTGAGCACGTCTTTGAAATGTCTGATAACGGCCTTGTCTATCGGCTGGGCATCCTCACCGTCCCATCCTTTTTCGTAGTCCTGAAAGTCTGACAGGCTTTCGAGCAGCTGAGTGTAATCCCTGCTCCGCCCCTGTGCCGTAGCCTTCACCAACGTAAGACCACGCAACATTTCCACTGCTTTCTCCAAATAGCTACGGTCATCCGACAGACAGCCTATCAAACGATATATCTCAGTATTCAATTCTATTGTGGTCATCTTTATTCAACCGCTCATTGATTCTGGGGGCAAAGATAGGCATTTTTTCGGAACTGGCAAAGAAAACTGCAAAAAAACTGCAAGTATAAGCCTCGCTGATGCCAACACTCACGGTTTTTCTGCCGACAGCATTCCCAGTTCCCCGATGTTCTTGATGTGGAGGTCGCGCTGCGGGAACGGTATCTCGATGCCGTTGGCGCGGAGGGTCTCGTAGATGCACTTCAGCACGTCGCTGACAACGTAGATCTTTTTCACAGCGTCGGCCCAGACGAAGATCTTGAAGTCGACGCTGGAGTCGTTCATGCCAATCATCACGGTCTTGGCCTTCTTTGCGGGGTCGACCCACTTGTGGTGCAACTGGTTCACGGCATCCTCTACGACCTTCATCACCTGCTTGAGGTTAGAGCCATAGGCCACGCCGAAGGGTATGGCGGCAAGAATATAGCCGTTGTTGCGCGTCAGGTTCTTGTAGTTCTTTGCGAAGAGCTGGCTGTTCTGGAAGGTGATGACCTCGCCGTAGAGCGACTGTATGACTGTCGAGGTGTAGCTTATCGAAGCGACGCGTCCCATCGTCCCGTCGACCTCTATCCAGTCGCCCACCTTACAACGTCCGGCCATGAGCGTTGCCCCGTAGTAGATGTTCTCGATGATGTCCTTCGAGGCGAAGCCGATACCCGTGGACAGTCCGCCTGAGATGGCTATGAGCCACGCCACGCTGATGTGGAGCAGCGACAGCGAGAATAGCAGCCAAATACCCCAGACGAGCACCTGTATGACGTTCTTACCCATGACCTCGCGGCTGGCGGCGGTGGTGGGGTCGGAGGTCTGGAAGTGGAGACGCATGAAGGCGAGGATGGTGCTCGAGACGTAGGAGAAGAAGAACCAGGCATTGACCACCATGCTGATTTTCAGTATGCTCACCTTCAGGTTCTCCATGTCTATGTAGTCTTTCTTGAATATCTGCCAGCACTGGTCGCCCATGTTGAACACCCCGGCGGCCCAGTAGATGCTGAGCATGACTGAGAGCACGCCCATGACGGGCAGCACCACCTTATATACTAACAGGTAAAGCCACGACTGAGTGATAGGCTTGTCCTTGAATCCGTGGCGCTCGCCGTATAATTTGAGATACTGTATGAGGCAGGTAATGGTGAGAATGCACGTCAGCTGCATTATCCACCAGATGAGTATCTGCACAGCCAACAGTGTGTAGCCCACTAACGAGCAGATGAGCGAGACGACGAACATGGCCTGCGAGAGGTAGGTATAGAACATGTCGGACCGCGGCACGTTCTTGTTGTGGCGGCCTATGACGTTCCACTGCCACAGGGCGCAGAGCAGCAGTATGGGCGGGAACACCATGTTCACAAGCTCACGGGGTATGAGCACTATGCGGAAGGCTATGACAAGGAACCCGACGACGAGCAGGGGTGTGTAGATGCGGAATGCGCTGCGTATCTGGTCGCCGTTGACGCGCAGCAGCAGCGAGATGAGGATGACGCTGAGCAGCCACGCATACTCTATGAGCAGCGACGAGGCCATCATGTAGAAGTTCTGGTCGAGCGTGGTCTGCAGTATGGCCAGTATGGCGGCAAAGGTGATAGTGGTGGTGGCCATGATGATGCAGGCCCGCTTCTTGAGGAACTCCTTCGTGTGGAAGCGTCGCGGCATGAGGCGGAACACCAGCTGGTTGAGGAGCACGGCCACTATGATATAGAAGACAATCATGGCGAAGAGGCGCAGTATGACGGTGCTGTCCCAGTCGCTCTGCTGTTTCGACGGCTCATATTTGTCGGCCAGTGTCTCGCGGGCTTCCTTCCATTTCGTGCCGAAATTCTTGGCTATGGCGAAATAGTTCTCGCCACCGTTCATGAAGATGCTCGTCTGTATGTCGTTGTACCGCTTGTTGGCATAGTCGTTGAGGTTCTTCAGTCTCTGCTCCGCCATTTCGTAGAGGTTTACGTAGCTGTTCACCTGCTTCTGTCCCTCGGCGAGCGTGTTCTTGATGTTGGCGGCCAGTGTCAGGCAGACGGCACGGTCGGTGCGGGCCTCTTCGGAGAGCATGTCCAAGCGAATGCCCTGCAGCGTGTTTATCAGACTGTCGTATTTGGCGATGTCGGCGTCGGTGGTCTCGATGTAGGTCTTGAAGGGCAGCTGCTGCCGACGGAACTCATGGTACTGCTCGGTGGCCTCATGGCAGGCGTATGTGAGGTCGAAGAGGTAGTTCTGCCTCTGTGAGTAGAGCATCAGCGAGTTCTGCCCGCATCGTCTCAGCGTCTCGCGCAGCTGGCTCACTATGGCCTTGGTCTCCTCTTCGCGCCGCCCGGCCTCGTCCACACACTGTTTGTGGCTCTCGGTCAGTTCGCCCCGCAGCACCTTCAGCGTGCGGTCAAGGTCGCGCTCCTTCAGCACGGCTTGTGTAGCCATGCTGACGGCCAGTAGCAACAACATTGTCAGTATCTTCTTCATTGAGGGTTGAGATTTGAGCGCTCCCGAAGCTGACGCTTCGGGCACAGTGGCTGTTGAGGGTTAAGGGGTCATTGTGCGGGTTTTGTGAAATCGGCCACCCTCACGCCGCTTGTCGCCACCTGACGGCCAAGGAGGAAACGGTCGATGAAGGCCTGTACTTCGGGCCACTGGCTTTCGGGCAGCTGGCAGTGGCCGTGGCCGCCGACGATGCTCCAGCCCATGCGGTCGGCAATGCCGAAGCGCTCCCACACCTTGACAGCCGCCTCGGCCGAGGCCAGCATGGCTGGGTCGCTGAGCCATACATAGTCGGGGTTGCCAATAAGCAGCAATGCCCTCGGGCACACCATGGCACACAGCTCGTGCTGGTCGTAGGGCAGACGGTAGACGCTGTCGCCGCTGAAGTTCTCGCGCTGGCTCTCCATGAACCAGTGGTAGTCGGTCTTGTCGATGTCCTCGACCTTCTCCGTCGACTCGTGCGACTTACGCCATGCTGCCGCTCCGCCGCCGCCGGGTTCCTGTGCGATGGTCAGGGCTATGCGCTCGTCGAAGGCTCCGCAGTAGAGTGCCATCTTGCCCGCATACGAACAGCCGGTGACACCTATATGGCGTGTGTCGATCTTCGTCACCTCAGGCCCCAGCTGCTGCAAGCCGTCTATCAGGCGGCTCAGCCCCCATGCCCACTCGCTATAGGCTCCGTTGGCTGTAAGAGCTGGATAGAGGCGGTCGAAGGGATGCTCACCACGCTCGTGGTGCTTCCCCCACTGCCCGTAATCGTTCACCTGTTTCTCGTGGAAGGTCATCGTCGCTATCGGCCGTCCTTCAAACAGCTGGCGTGGCAGCGAGATTCTGCTTGTGCCTATCATCAGCGCGTAAGGCGGCTGAAATGCACTTGAGTCAGCCCCAGCCTTAGGATAGTTTATTTCAGAGCGCAGGGTGAGCGTCTCGCCGCCTACAGTCACGTCGACCACCAGCGCCGTGTCGCCCTCCATCCGGGCTTTCACCTGTCCCGGCTCCATGGCAGGCTTGGTGCCGATGCCATAGTGCTGAATATTATGGCCGATGTCGCTGCGGCGTCGCGCCCAGTCGGCAAAGCTGCCCACACCC
The DNA here is from genome assembly GCA_905233425.1 of uncultured Prevotella sp. GTDB lineage: Bacteria > Bacteroidota > Bacteroidia > Bacteroidales > Bacteroidaceae > Prevotella. The sequence continues at coordinate 4,367 of CAJOEC010000025.1, forward strand.
TCCAGCGCGTCGGGCAGTTCGCGTATGACAGGCAGCTGGATAGGGTCTGGCATCGTTGGCGCGGCAAAGCCGGCGCCGGTATTCTCCACGTCGTAAACAAGTGGCGTCTCAACATTCTGCGCCACTGCTGCCACTGCTGCAAAAACTGCAATGACAACCGAGATAAATAGCTTTTTCATAGTCTGCATTGATTATTTCTTGCAAAGATACGGCTTTTTGCCGATACGTGCAAGTTTTTTGGCAAAAAAATAGAGAAGCGTCTGCTTCTCTACCTCTGGTAGTCGGTAAGGGAATCGAACCCTTATGCCAAGATTGAGAATCTTGTATCCTAACCGTTAGATGAACCGACCGTTTCAACGATTTCGGGTGCAAAGGTACACATTTTTCTGCACACTGAAGCATAAACCACCCCAAACAGCACGATTATTAAGAACAATTAACAGTCGGGGGTCGTCTCGGCGAGTGCCTCCGAGGGTGTCGCCGAGCGCCTCCGAGGTGGTCGGAGAGTGTCTCCGAGGGGGGCGGAGGCCTCAAATAGTTCGCGCCGGGCGAACTCCCAGTTCGCGCCGGGCGGACTCACAGTTCGCCCGGCGCGAACTATTTGACGTCTCGGAGAGGTGAAAAGACATCCGCCGGGACATTGCTTCGATGCCCCGGCGGATTAGGATGAAAGGGTTCTGTGGAGAAAGGCTTATTTGCAGATGGCCACTTTTCCACGGTAGATGTAGACTCCCTTGACAGGCTTGCATGGGAGCTGGCGGCCATTGAGGTCGAAGTAGCGGCTTGTGCCGTCGGCCTCGATGGTCTGAATGGTCGGGGTGATGCCTGTTGTGATGTACGACGGTGTGGGGATGTCGGCATCGTAGAGCACGTTAAGTGCATCGGGCAGGTTGCCGTCGCTCACGCTGCCCACTCCGACATTGCTGAACAATGTGCGGAACACCTTGGCAGAGTTTGGATCTGAGAGCGGGGCGTTGAAAGGCCGTGCCCCAGACGGCTCCTCTGTCGGGTTGACGGCAGCGTCGTCGGAGAGGAAGTAGGCGCGGAAGGCGTTCAGTTTGGCGTCGGCGTTGTCCTCAGAGGTGAAGCGTGCCCACGAGCCGTCTTCGAGCAGACAGAACATGTTCATGCCGTCGGCCTCGGTGGCGCTGATGCTGTTGAAGGTGCCGGTCCACTGCCCGACCTTCGACATGTTCTCGTCGAAGAACCATTCCTCGTAGTCGTTGACCACTGTGCCCTCGGGAGCGGTGGCAGTCAGGGTTACGCCGACAGCATCGAGGCGCACGTCGCCACGCTCCGCCACTGCGAGGTAGGCCTTTCCGGCCTCAGCCTTGTCGGCTACGCTGGTGAAGACGAACTGGTTGTAGTAGTTGTCGATGAACGACAGCTGGTAGAGTTTCACCTTGCCCGGCTCCATGTATTTGCTGAAGTCCAGGTCGTAGGGCAGACAGATGGTGTAGGCACGAGGTTTGAAGGTGTCGTCGCCATTGTCCTCGGCTGAGAGCACGCGGTCGTAGAAGACGTTGACGGTCTGGCCGTCGTATTTCTCCAGCACAGCGGTGTTGGCGACATCGTTGCCGTCGTAGAAGCCTATCTCCTCGATGGGCAGACGGAAGCCAAAGAAATTGTCCACAGAGGCACCCGGAGAGGTGAAGCGCAGCTGGTAGACACCCGAATAGGGAGCCACGAAGTAGACGAATCCGTTCTGGGTGAAAGTGTCGTAGTATGTCCATTCGCCCTCGGGAGCGTTGGATGTGGTGTAGTACACGTTCAGCTGGCCGTTGGCTCCGCCACCGCCCATGAACATGCCAAGCATATCCATGAGACCGCCACCGCCGCCCAGTTCGGCGTAGAAGCGCAGTACGTCGCCCTTCATGGCCTGCAGGCGCGGGGTGACAAGTTCGTATTCCTCTGAGTCGGTAGTGGCCATATAGGTCTTGGGGGCAGAGTTGCCACCACCGCCCATCAGGCCGCCGAGCATGTCCATCAGGCCACCGCCGCTGCTGGGCAGCTTGACCTCCCAGCCAGTGGTATCCCAGCCAACGGGGAATGGGATAGGCCGTGTCTCGTCTTCTGGCAGGAACTCAGGCTCGAAGTCCTCAGTCCACGCATCGACGTAGGTGCTATAGGCCGTGAGAGGCACAGAATACGCAGAGAGGACAGAGGACGCAGGTGTGAAGGTGACAATTCCCTGGTGGATGCCCAACGACTCCTGGTCGAAGACGTAGGTGACATCGACGAAAGCGGTGTCGCTGGCCTCGATGGCCAAATCTTTATTGTTCAGGGCAAAGACAGTCTCGTCGGTTGAAGCAACGCCGACCTGCAGCGTTCCCGTGCCGGTGTTTACCACGGCAAGCGTCTCGGTGCTGTTGGTCTGGGGCATACCGTAGTTGATGGCCCCGGCGGCTGTGTTGTTGTGGAGCACGTAGATGTCGGGGGCGTTCTCGTCGAGGTGGAATCCGGCGATGCTGTCGACGACGATGCTGTCGGAGGCCAGTATGCGGAAGCGGTACTCGCCCGGCTCGATGTAGCCCACCCAGAGCACACGGTAGGCAGAGTCGAGCGGCTCGGTGAACTCCTTAACCTTCTCCCACTTGTTGCTGCCATAGACCGACTTCTCGACGACAAGCGACGAACTGCTGCCACCGCCAAACAATGAACCCAGGCCAGCCATGCTATCGCCACCGCTGCCGCTCTTGACAGAGAAGAGCAGCACCTCGTCGATGCTTTCAACGGTGAGAGGAGGAGTCATCAGGAACGAGGAAGAACCACCGCCACCGAACATAGCCCCCAGACCATCACCGCCGGAAGTGGTGGTGGCCACGCTATCGCGGAACTCCCATCCCTCGGTGAAGAAGCCCTTGGGCTGGACGTTGGCATTGAAGTCCTCCATCCACACGCCGGGCTGTGTGACAACAGCCGTAGCGTAGAGGGTCTTGGCATAGACACGCTCGTCGACAGGACTGAACGATATCTGCGCCTCGTTCTTGCCGGGTTGTCCGGCTGCGAAATTGAAGGTGATATTGACGTCGAGCGTGTCGGCAGCGGCCACCTCCATTTCGCCCGGAGCGACGGAGAAGAGGGCTGCGTTATCAGAGGTGATGTTCAGCTTCAGCGTTCCCGTTGCCGTGTTTATGACCTTCAGCGTGCGGGTGCTGTCCTCGGTGCAAAGGCTGTAGTCGATGTGGTAGGCACGGGCATCGTTCTCGATGATGTAGAGGTCGGGGGCCTCGTTGTCGATGTGGTGTCCGGCCACGCTGTCGATCATCACGGTGCCGCCGGCCTTGAAGCGGAAGCGGTACTCACCGGCGGGCGTGTTGGCAATGGTGAACGTCTTGAAGACGGTGTCGAGTTCGGCGGTGAAGTCGGCCACGCGCACCCACTGGTTGCGGCTATAGACCGAGCGTTCCACGACGAAGGTGGAGTCGCTGCTGCCGAAACTGAAGCTCGTGCCCGAACCGGAGCTGTCCGACTTTTCTTTCTTAGCCGAGAACACCAGCGTCTCGCCGTCGTTGACCACAAGGGGAGGGGTGAGCAGGTAGTTGTCGTTGTTGCCGCCGCCCATCAGCGAACTCAGCAGCTCGCTGATGTCGAATCCACCTGTGCCTGTGCCAGGGGATTCTGGGTCTTCTGAGCCCTCTGAGCCTTCTGGGTCGTCTGAACCCTCTGGAGCCTTTTGGCCTTTTGGCGACTTTTTGCCTTCTGGGTCTTCTGGGGCTCCTGTGCCTTCTGGGTCTTCTGTACCCTTAGTGCCAAACAGACTTTCAAGATCGAAGCTGAAGCCTGAGGAGGCTTTCGTCTGGATGACACCGTCCTTCACCGTCCAGCCTTCGGTGAACCAGCCGTAGGGCAGGTTGGTCCCGTCGTTGAACCGCTCGTCCATCTGCTCCGTAGCGACAGACTGAGCCTTCATGCCCACTCCCATTAACAGGAGCGACATGGAAAGAAGTAGTTTCTTTGTCATAATTGTAAGACTTGTTTAGTGATACTTAGTGTTATACATATTATTATGCAATTAGTGCTCTTTGGATATACCCGGCGGCTAACTATGGGTTACCCGGCGGTCTATTTGATTACCACTATCCGCCCGTTGTGAAGATAGACACCTGGGGACGTTGGCTTGGTGGTGCCTACGCGGATGCCTTGCAGAGTGTACCAGATGCCAGGTACGCGGTCGGATACGACGGTGGCGATGCCCGACTGGTCGCCGATGTCGATGACAAACGGTTCCCACGGTGTGCCGATGTTTCCGTCGCTGGTATAGATGAGGGTGTCGCAGACAACCTTCTCGTAACGCTCGTTGGCGTTACCCAAGGCGACGCGTATCTCCATGGGCTGGCCACTGTCTTCACCAGCGATAAGGAGGTAATACAGCGGTTTCAAACCACTTTCGTCGTCGTAATCGGCAAAGGCTGCCCCACGGCATTCGCCGTTTACGAAGGCGGCCACCTCGGCATCGGTGACGGGCTGCCCTTCAGCTGTGAGCAGGATGACCATCGACATATTGTCGGGATAGTCGAAGGGCGACACGGGCGAGAAAGCCCCATAAGTCCCATAAGCCCCATAAGTCTTATAAGTCCTATAAGTCTCATAAGTCCTATAAGTCTCATTAGTCCTATAAGTCTCATTAGACCCATCAGCCCCATAGAGCCTACTTCCCGCAGCGGGGGCAGGATAGACAAATGTCTTCGTCTGCTTGTCGTTGCTCTGGTAGAGGTATCCCTTTCCGCTCTCGAGTGCTTCGAGGTTCCCCTCCCAGCCGTTGCGGCTATAGTAGGAGAAAGTGGTCTGCGACTTCACCTGGTCGCCTATCCGTGGACTGGCTCCAGCCAGCGCATTGCCGATGGTCATGGTCGTGGTGGGCAGATAGGCTATCCAGTTCCAGCCCTCATGCAGCGTGACGGGAGTCTCGGCAAGATTAACCTGCTGACCAACCACGGTGAACGGTTGAGGCATGGGCCGGCTCTCTGCGGAAGGGCTGAGCAGCATCTTGTACATAGTGTTGGAATGTATCTGCTTGAGGTTTCCAGCCCAGTAGGTTCCATTGCAATAGGCGAGACCTGTGGATCTGTCCTTTATGCGCACATTCCACGATGTCAGTTCCCTGAACACGGCCGATGTCTTCGGGTTGGCAGGCTCAACGCTAAGTGCTATCCAGTTCCAGCCCTCAGTCAGGTTGAGCGGCTGCTCCACATACTTGCTCTTGGTGAAGACTACAGGAGCATCGAAGTTTCCGTAGTTAACTGCCGGGTCGAAGAAAAGGGTGTCGACGGTGAGTTGAGAGCTGTCGGGCAGTACGATATTGACATTGGTATAGGCCACACCCGTTGTGGCATCCCAGATGCGGAAGGTGATGGCCTTGCCTTTGTCGAGGTCTTGAGTCTTTCCGTTGACGTCCTGCTGTGCGGTGCCATAAACCACTAATGGCACGTATGCGGCCCCGCGTATCAGCTTCGGAGCGGCAATGCCCCGGCACTCGTTGTCGATGAATGCTGCGAGACGGCTCTCGCTGTTGCCCATGAGACTGCCGTCGAGGTAGATCTGTCCGACGATGCTCATGTTGTGCTCGTACTTCTTCGGGTCTACGGTCCAGGCCGGCATCTCGCCGCGAACCTTCATCACGATGCGTAGCGGCTCCAGGATTTCGTTGTTGCCCTGTAGCCCGATGTTCAAGTCATAGTTGCCAATGGCCACGAGCGGGTTCACCTGGAAGCGCAGGGTCTTTGTGGAGAGAGGGGCGACGTCGCCGGTGCTCTCAACGGGGAAACCGTCGAGACCATCAACCAGCGAGAGCCACTCCGGCATATTATATAATGTATAATACTCCGTGCTGCCGCCGACATTCTCGATGTTGACGTCGAAGGTGTAGCTGTCGCCGTAGTTCTTGAAGATGTTTACGGAGTCTTTCGTCCACTTCAGCGTGTTCTGCTGCACGTAGGTAGTCCAGCGTATCGGCATCGACTCATTGCCGTGCATGTCGTGAATCTTGTCGACGGTAATGTTGAGCGTTGTGCCTTCGATGTCGCGTGCCTTTATGCCGCTGCCTTCTTGCAGGGATATTGTGACTTTGCGCTCTGAGGCCACAGGGCGGGCCATGAGGCGGCTCTCAACGGGGGCTGACTTCAAGGGAGGCGAGAACAGCATCGTCGTGTGGTCGCCAATCAGGGTGAGGTCGGTGGTGGTGGTTCCCGCCTTCCAGGCGGGGGCAATGGACGAAAGGGTGGGTACCTTTGTGGCTACGCCATCTACGGTGCCGTCCTTCTCGAAGGGGTAGTAGGCCACCAGACCACGTGAGTAGACATCGGTGGTGTCGATGCAGTTGTACTGGTTGCCCAGCAGGCGGCTTTCTGAGAGTGCGGCGTGCCAGATGCGTATCTCGTCGATGTTTGAGAAGTTGCCCATACCCTTGCCGATGACCATTCGTGCGCCTTCGAGTGGCGGCACGTCCTGTTCGGCGATGACGGCTGTGCGCTTGCCGTTGAAGTAGAAGCCGGCGGCCTGACCACGCACCACGTTGAGCGCTACATGGCTCCAAGTAGGAATATAGGGGACGTCCTCATGGTTCACCACAATCTGCTCATTCTGCCCGTAGCGCAGGATCCAGTCTTTCTGGCTGTTAATGTAGAGGCCGAGGCGGTTGGACTCAACACCTACCCCTGTAGGGACGCGACGTGTCGCGTCCGACACCACATTCCCCGCCGCTATAGGAGATGAGCCTACCTCGAAGATGGTCATCTCGTCGATGCTTGGCTCTGTGCCCTCTGTCTCCTCTGTGCCCTCTGTGTTTTCTGTAACGTGTGCCCAGAGTTCTATGGCGTAGCTGTCGCCCATTCCCGTGTTGATGCTGCTGATATCGGCTTCCACGCCTCCTCCACCGTACAGTTGCAGGGAGTAGTTCTTGTTGTCGAGCAGCCAGCTGTCGTTCACCTCGAAGTCGTGGGTGTGACGTGTGTCGGCAGCCACATATCCGTGACCCTCGTTCATGGGCCAGTAGTTGGCCAGGCCATACACGTAGTTGTCCTTCGCCTGATACTTCGTTGCGGCGGCCTCGTTCACGTCGCGGTAGATACTGAAGATGCTCAAGTCGTGCATCGCACCGTAAATGTTGCCAAGATACAGGTGGTTGTCGTCGGTATAGGTTACCGACTGCAAGGCCTCCGCTATCGGCTGGTTAGTGAACAGCGGCAGCGAGGCGGTGTCGTACTGCGCCAAGGCTGTGAACGTCTTGTCGGCGGACTTGTAGCTCATCACTACGTAGGTCCATTTCTCCTTGGGCACCACTTCCTTGCTCACCATCTCCGTTCCCGCGATGTTGACCACAATGTGGCCCTCATTGTCGATGCTGATAAAGAACTGGTCGGTGCCTAACCGCAGGATGGTTCCTGCATCCTGCCATTGCATCCAGAAGTCGATGGAGAAGTCGCCGTTCAGGAAGATGGGGTTCACGGTGCGCTGCGGCTCGCCGAAAGGCAACAGGCGTTTTGCCACATCATGCTGCACGGGCTGGTTGTTCAGCCGGGCGGTGACGATGACATTCTTGTCGGACACATAACCCGGCACGATGTCCTCGGTGAACTCGATGCTGATGTCGTCGCCGTAGCGCAGTATGCCGTTTGTCGGCGTGGGTGTCGTCAGGTTGCGCGGTCGCACGTTGTCCTTCACCACCGTCACCGCGTCGCTATAAACCGTCGCCGCGTCGTTGGGGTTCTCGCCGTAGGGCGTCGTCGTGAAGGCCCGGAAGTGGTAAGTGCCCTGTGGGAAAGCATTGTCGTCCTTCATGTTGTAGCGGTAAGTCACGTCGCTGCGGTCGGGCAGAAGGCTGAAGTTCTGGTTCAGCGAGTCGGCCTTGTTCGTGACGTAGGTGTGGATGGTGTTCCACTGGGTGCTTCCCTCGTAACGGTACTGCACACCGATGGACTTGAGGTTCTTGAACTGGCGGTCGAAATTCTGTAGCTTCAGCTCCACGTTGCCTTCGTTGCTCGCCAACGTCTCAATGTTGAGCACCGGTTCGCTCACAGCAAGGTCGATGGCCGACGAAGAGGGCTTGAAGTGGACGTTGAGCGTCACCTCGTCGAAGATGACCGCTGCCTGGTATTGCGACGTGAAGCGTATCTTCACACCCTCGTAGTCGAGTCGGCTCTGGTCGGTCTGCTTCACCTTGATAATCTTGGTGATGGTCTCGCCCTGGCTTACGTAGATGCCACGGCCGTTGGCCGGGACGCCGTCCATGTAGACGCTCAGTCCCGCGTTGTTCTGGTCCTCAAGCACCAGGATGTTATAGATGAAGGAGAAGCCTTGGTTGGTCAGCGAGTTGTTCGTCAGATGCAGCGTGAACTGCCCTTCCTGTCCAGACGGCACGTCTGTAAGCGTGGCACTCCGTGCGCCGATGCTTCCGTCGGTGCTGATCTTGATGTCGGGCTGCTCCATGCGCTGTGTGCCGTTCTGCAGGGTGTGCTTGCCGGGTTCGTAGTGTTCGGTCTTGGCTTCGCCCTCCCAGGGGTTGTAGCTCTGGCCCGCCACAATGCTGAAGATGTCGCTCCAGCCCGCCGGCGAAGAATAGATGTTCACGGAGAAGTCGGTGCCCACGTTGCCGTCGGCCATGCTGTAGCTGAACTCGGCAAAGTCGTCGGTGTTGTCATCATAGCCGGTATCGGCCTCCTGATGCGCCCATCCGTTTTCGGTTGAGAATGAGTATGAGTTCTTGAAGAGCGCGCCGCCTTTCGTCTCTACGGTGCCGCCCCAGCCGACGATGCCGCCCAAATGGTGAGTCTCGTAAGACTTATCCTGATAAGTCGTGTCTAACTTGCTCGTATATTTATAGTCGCTCAGTCCGTCGAAAGAGATGTTCCGCTTGAAGTACTTGCTTTTCTTCATCGCCATGACCTTGTCCCTCTCGTTTGCGGCAAGCTGTCGCTTCCACGTCGAGATCTGGTCGTTGCACCACATCACGCTGTCGGTGTAATAGTCACCCTCCTTGATGTTCTTCGGAGCGACCTGACGATAGGCGATGACGCTGTCCGCCTGAAGGCTGTCCTCAGGCAGCCAGCAGACATAGACGCACTTGTCGGTATTGTTCACGTAGTTCTTCGCTTCTGGCTCGCTCTGCACGAAGGTGAACATCGAGTTGCGCGTCTCCTTCCACTTGGGAATCATCACGCTCTCCAGTTCGTATGCCGAGTACATGAACGTCGTGCGTATACTGTCGCCGATGGACTTGGCGTCGCGCAAATCGATGTTGAAAGGTTCGGCGGCTCCGTTGCGGAAGAGGCCTACTTTGCGGCAGTCGCCAACAATGACGTTCATCGACGCACCGATGAAGACATCGCCCTTTGCCGAGGGACTTGTCACGTTGGCCGTCTGGTAGTTGTTATGCGCCGTCGTTGCAACAGTCTCAGTAACTGTCGTCGTCCACGTCTTCGTTGTCTGGCTCCCGACTTCAGTGGTGATGTGAATACCTCCGTTTTTGTTGATCCATGTTTCATTGCTTGTCTCGGTCTCCACACCTATACCCGTCGATATTTTCACGCTGACGCCGCTGTTGAGGTCGGTGGTGAGCTTGGTGTCGTCATACCAAGCGTCGGAACTTACACTAAGCTTCGTCTTGCTATGGCCGCGTGTCCAAGCCGTATTGCCGTTCGAGCCAGGCGCATCGCGCAGCACCATGGTCACGATGTCGGGGCCTAAGGTCACGAAATTTGTTCCAGTGTTGAGCGTGCCGAGCACAATGGCGTTGAAGCCCTCCCAGACACGGGTGCGACCGTTGCGCTCGTAAGTCATGCTCAGCTGGCGCGTGTATGGGCTGACGATGTTGGGGAGTCCTGCCGTCCATGTGAACTCGTTGCGACCATCGCTGCCAAGCTGTAGCTCGTCACTCTTCAGGTTGTAGATGTCGCCGGGTTCCAGATCCAGTTCCTTGTTGTCCACGCGTGACACCACCATCTGCGTGCTGCTCATCTCGTTGGTGACGGTGATTTTCTGTCCGTTCATCGGAATGTTGTCGGCGACGGCAGTTCCGCTGTCGTAGTTCACGTATGGCTCATAGCCGAAGAGCGTCATCGTCACCTTGTCGCCTGTGCGGTAAAGGGGATGGTCGAAGAGGTATTTCACCCTGCCATCCTCATTCACGCTCCAGATGTCGGTGATGTTCGTCTTTCCGAAGTCATCCACGAAGTCCTTGATTTCGCGCAAACCGAAGATCCCGGCAGGAGTGTTGCTCTCGCTGCCTACCCTTTTCTGAATCACTTCCAAGCATGGGGTGGCATAATAGGTGTGGACGTTTTTCGTGTTATAGCTATAGTAGTTCACCACGCTGTCGCCAGACCCCACTCCCTGCTCATCGGAGTAAGAGACTAAAGAGTCGCGCAGCACCTGCGTAACGTTGGTCAGGTCTACCTCAGGCAGGTTGATGAACTCAATGTCGCTGTTGTTGTTCACGCGGATGCTCTTAGTGACGTATTTCAGCGGAGGAAGCATAGCGGAGAACTCGCCCGTCAGGCTGTCGGTTTCGATGAAGATGTACTTCGAGTCGTAGCCCGTACCCGTCCGCGTATGGCTGTTTATCACACCAGCCACCGCGCCTGTTGCGCTATTGGCGGGTGTTTCCTCCACATCTCCAGCGGACGTCCATATTCGCTCCGTCTCTGCATCGCTGATGTGGTCGTCCTTGCAGTTGAACGAGAACGACTCGTTGTTCAACTTCAGCGTGATGGTAGCTACACCAATATTATTATTAGAGAGTCCAAAGCCCACGGCCAGCGTGTCGTTGCGAAGGCCACCAGTAACGCGACCGACGTAGTTGACCAACGTCGAGTCGGCAAAGTCGTACTGCATGCGGCGGTCGAAGTTAAACACCCCACGGGTGGGGAAGCGGCCTCCGCTCACCATGGTATGACCATTGGCCTTGGCCTCGACATAGTGCTCACCGATGGGCACCGAAATCTCGTAGTAGCCGTCGCTGTCGGTTGCCTTTATCTCTCCGTTGGCGGTCACCAGTTCGCCGTCGATGTAGAACTGTATGCCCTCCGCCGGAATATTCGTGCCGGCATAGTAGATATGGCCCGACATGGGGAAGGAACTGACGTCCTCGAAGTCGATGTTGTTGGCCGTGAGACTCGTGGGGCTGATGAACATCGAGCGAGTGCTGGGGTTGAACTCATGGATGCCCAACTGAGGCGCGAGCTTATAGTTCGTGCCGCCCTGCTGGAAGGGTATGCCACGGATGATGTAGTCGCCCTCGATGTCGGTCAGTCCGTAGAGGCCGAGGTTGTCGGGCACGACGGCCGACGGCACGGCGTTGATGCCTACTTCGGGGTGGTTCAGCTGGTGGAGTCCGTCCTGACAGGCTATGTCGAAGGCGTAGTCGCGCACGGCCATGCCCTCGTCAAGGGGCCAGTAGAGGATGAGTCCGTTCTCCGTGCCACCAAGGATGCGGGTGTAGTTGTTCTCAATCTCCTTCTGGCTGAGGGCGCGGTTCCACAGGCGTATGTCATCGACGAAGCCGCAGTAAGGTGAGGGTTGAGAATTGGGAGTTGAGAGACTGCCACCTATGGAGAGTGTGGCTCCGGCGGAAATTCCGTCTGACACGGAACAAGCGTTCCAGTCCGGGTTCTCCACGCGCATAGTTTCGGTGAGCAGCGTGTCCGTGCCCATATAGAAAGTCCAAAAGCCCGCTGTGCCTTTCCGCTCGTAGACGGCAGCGATGTGTGTGAACTTGTATGGGTCGAAGATAAACTTCTCAGATAATTCGTACTTGGTCTTGCCGCCGTTGGAGAGGTCTACGACATAAAGCCGCCAGCATTCACCGTCGGAGTTGACGAGACCCAACTCCAAAGCGCCGTTCAAACGAAGCATACTCTGCCAAAGTTCCTCTTTCATGGTATTTGGCTTGGCCCACAACTGAAGCGTCAGGTCCTGCTTTCCGTTGAGCTTGTTGGCATATTTCGCCGAGTCGGCAGTCCATTGCAGACCCTTGCCCTCGCCCTCGATGTAGCGTGAGAGGAACTGCGGCGGGGATTGCAAATCCCCTCCAACGCTCGCGTCGGCACTCGACTTGACGAGGTTCACCTTCACCCCAGAAACAGCTGTGCCCGTGCCGTAGGAGATGTGGCCGGTGATAGTGCCGCGTGCCTGCGAGAATCCCGGGGCAATCTGGCGGTCGGTCTGCACTAACTGTCCCTCGCATTTCGCGCCGTATGCCTCAACGCTATACTCATAGTACGAGCCGGCCATGACGTTCTCGTCCATGTATTCATATTCCGTGGCGTGGCCGTGCACCTCGTCGTTGAGCAGCGTCCACTCAGACCCCTCCCCTGAGATTGAAGAGGAGTAAGAAATGGGGCGGCGCAGCACGCGGAACCAAATGTCATCGTCGCCGGGACGGGCCACCTTCCACTTCACCTTAACGAACTTCTCCTCAGAGCCAGTCGTGGCAGTCACCTTAGAGATATATGCCCCGGCAGGGAGGTTACAGAGCAGCGTGTCCGAATAGAGTTCCTTGTCGTTGATTTTCGTCATGATGCGGTAGGTGTAGAGGTCGCACACCGAGCCGCCCTCCTCGAGATAAGAGGCTGTGCTCTGCTTCGTGTCCACGGGCAGGGTGGTGACCGGCGTCCACGTGGTCTGTCCCAAGCGGTGCTTGTCGATGCGCCACTCACAGCCACTGGTCTGCACGTTGTACTCCCAAACCAGCCGTATGCCACCGTCGTCCGTGCGGTCCTGAGCCAGTTTCACGGGCACCTCCATCAGCGTGCTCGTCCAAGCCTCGTTCCACAGGTTCGTGTCAGAGCTGTAATCCTTCTGTCCGGGCAGGTTCGTCAAATCATCCTCGTACTTGTCTTCGAGCACATCGGGCAGGAACACCACGCGATAGACATACTGCTTGTCGTACTCTATCTCAGTATCCTCTACCTGAAGCGTCTTGGCATCGCCGCGCAGGGGCTGGCCCACAAGTACATAGTCCTTCACCGTCTTGTTGCGGTCGTAGCGTACGACATACCACTTGCCCTCCGTGCGGCATTCCACCTTCGTCCTTTGGGAGCCGTCATATAACTCGGCTTTTTCACGCTTCGTCCAGCTGATGGTATTGCTCTTCTTCCACTTGTCGAACTCCACATTCACTTTCTCAGGACGTGTGAACGGCAGTACTGTCGTTGAAAGATAAGGCTGATAATACATATTACTCGAGCGGTGCCAATCCGAAGTGCCACAATAAGCCTCCTCGGTATTTATTCTATGACCGGCACGGTAATAGATATATACTGGAGTCGTAAATGATGCGTCGCGCAGCTCTTCGCCGTCGTATGTTTTGAGCCAGGCGGAGAATTGCATGTCCTCCTTGTTCACCGGCTTTTCGGTGATGCTCACCGACTCGTCGGCGCGGTATATCCGGCCGATAGTGTTACTCCTGCATACGCCATTATATGAATAGCTCGTGCGAATCCAATAATAGTAGTCGAGCGTATTGTCATTGACACTTATGTCGGTGGCAGAATACCCCAGCCTACCGTCCTCGCCCCAGTCCACCGTCAGCCTTGGCATCGGGTAATCCTCGTTGATGGCCGTAAGGTCGATGGCTTTCTCATACTGCCACCAATCCCACATACGATTGTCCTTGAACGTGAGGCGCTGCCGCAGATAAATCCTGTTGACGCCCTCAGTAACCGCATCCGGACCCACAAGATACCTGATGTTGAAATGGCCGTTGCTGGTATTCATGCTGCTCACGTAGATCAGGCCATAGTCATTGTTGTCCGACGTGTAAACGACCTCTTTCTCGTTCTTCTTCGGCTTCTTCCATTCCCCCACACGGTGCTCCGTGCCGTCGGCTGTCACGACATAGACTTCACCCTCAATGAACGTCTTCGTCCACTCGCTCTTGCCATACTTGGCAATCTCGATGAAGCATCCACCCACCTCGAACTCGTAGTAGTAGTAGCCTTTCGGGGCATCGAACTTCTTCTCCGTCTTGAAGTACATGATGTGCTCCTCGGCGTTCCAGTGGGTCTTCCCGTCGTAGCGGAAGTTCTTCTGGTCGTAGCGGAAATCGTATGTGCCACCACCGTCGTCGGCGACATCCGTCCTCGAGAAGTTCCAGGTTTTGGCCAGCGAAGGCACTGTGCCTACGACGAGTGCCGCAAGCAACGTAACTATCAGTCGGAATGAGGTTTTCATAATACCAGTCATGTTTAGGTTTGTGTAGGCCGGTTTTGGCTTATTGTTAGTCCAGTGTGATGGTGACTGGGTAGAACACGCCTGCGTTTATCGTCACTTTTAGTTAGGGCAGAGGCTGCTACTTGGTGCCACCGCCGAGGGCGACGTAGAGTGCGATGATTGCCTGTGCGCCGCTGTACATATTCTCGGCCTCGCTGAGCTGTGCGGAGAGTAGCGACTCCTGTGCTTGGAGCACTTCGAGATAGCTGGCCTTGCCATTGTCCATGAGTTCGTGGGTGCCGACGTAGGCCTGATGGAGCGTCTCCACCTGACGGTGGTAGACTTCGTGCTTCTCTCGTGCGGCTGCACCGTCGGCAAGAGCCTCGTTCACCTCGTTACCGGCGTCGATGACGGTCTGGACGTACTGCTTCTTCAAGTTCTCCTCGGTCAGCTGGCTGATTTTGTAGTTGGCCTTTATCTGTCCGCGTGCGAAGATGGGCTGCGAGAGTGAGCCGACGATGTTGAGGAAGAACTTGGCGGGGTTGACTACGGCTCCGCCAGCGGAGTTGGTCCATCCTCCCTCAGCCGTCAGGGTGATGGTGGGGAAGAAGGCTGCGCGGGCAGTCTGCGTGTTGTAGAAGGCCTCCTCCATGTAGGCGTTGGCCAGGCGGATGTCGGGGCGCAGTTCGAGCATCTGTGCTGGTACGCCGATGCGGAGAAACTTGTTGTCGAACATGCGCTGGTCGGCGGCCGACGTGTGGTATTCAGCGGCGGAGAGCCAGTGGGCGCGCTCGATGTGGCGCGGCGTGACGCCGAGCAGTTTGCAGATCTCATTCTCGGTGGAGCGGATGCTGCGGCGGATGTCGATGATTTGTGTCTTCACGCTCAGCCACGACGCCTCCTGCTGGTTGACGGCGGTGGAGTAGGTCTGACCGTTCTCATAGAGTGCCTGCTGCGTGTCCAACGATGCTTTCCAGAGGCTGTCGGTCACGTTGAGGATGTCGAGTTCGCGGTCGAGCAGCAGCAGATAGAAATACTGCTGTGCTGTGGTGGAGATGAGGTTGGCACGGGTCGACTCCTCGCTGAGCTGGGCCTGCAGGAGCACGGCCTTGGCGGCACGCTTCTTGTTGGTGATGGAGCCGAACACGTCGACATCCAACGACACCTGTAGGGGGAGTGAGTAGGTCTTTGAGAACGCGCTCTTGTCGAAGCTGGAGAGGGTGCCCTGGGGCGTGAAATAGAGCGACGGCAGATAGGCGAGCTTTGCGGCCTTCAGCGAGGCCTGGCTCTTCTCGACGGCGATGCGTGCGGAGTTGAGGTCGGTGTTGTTGGCGAGCACCTGCTCGATCAGCTGCTGCAGGAGGGGGTCGGTGAAGAACTCGCGCCAGGACATATTGGCGAGGGAGAAAGACCCACCCCCGGCCCCTCCCTGTGAGGGAGGGGAGTAGTTACCGTTGCCATCCATTTGGATGCCGAATACATCAGTGGGGGCGTCCGCCTTCTGTTCGTACTTGTTGTAAAGGCCGCAGCCCGTGAGCAGTAGGCTCACGGCTGCAGCGACGATTATATTATTATATTTCATAGTTCATAATGCTTTGTTACGTTTTCTTCTTATTCATGTTCGTAATAATGTTAGTGTAAAAAACTGTGCAAAGGTAATAATTTTTCTTTATATAGTACAATCTTAACCTGTTTTTTTCCAAATTTTCGTGCAATTCCGATTTATAATGCGAGTTTTATCCATTTTGCGCTTCCAAAACAGGGTGTTCAATATGTTTTACCCACAACATGTAAGTTTTCCGATGGTGTAGTGGCAGGCCCTGTGCCAGCCCGATGCCCCGACAGGGGCAATGTTCGTGGATTAAAGGGTAAACGTCTGTGTCCCTTGCGGGACATCGGGCTGGCACGGGGCCTGCCCCTACCAGACAAAGAAGCCCCCAAGGGACCCTAAAAAACCGCCCCCGTTGGCCGTTTGAGTTCGCACGGCGCGAACTGTCAGTTCGCCCGGCGCGGACTCGGAGTTCGCACGGCGCGAACTTTTTGGCGTCTCGGAGGCGATTTTGATGGGTGTCGGGCACGAAATGACAAATTATTACGGGAAACGAGAAATAAAGTCGGGGAAAGTTTGGCCGTTTCATTCATTTTTCATAATTTTGCAGCCACCATCTGAATTACTAACACCTTTTAATAACCATTGGAAATGAAAAGAACAGTATTATCCATCATGCTCGCCGCCCTGGCCATGGGCGCAGCAGCCCAGAGTGCAGACAACAAGGACGCTGGACGCGACACCACCCAGGTAGTGACAGAAAACATGACGAAGCCGCAGTTCCCCGGAGGCGAGAAGGCATTGGCAAAATTCTTACTGAAAAACCTGAAATACCCCGAAGAGGCCTCAGCATACGAAATGGAGGGAACAGTCATCATGACATTCTTCGTCAACACAGACGGCACACTGAGCGACATCGCCGCCCACGACTGCAAGATCGACCGGTTCAACACCACAAAGTTCGCACAGGAGACAGAAGTGCGCCAAAAGGAGCTGAAGGAGAAGTTCGCCAAGCTGTTTGCCAAGGAGGGAGCTCGCGTCATACGCAAAATGCCGAAATGGATACCGGCAAAGCTTGACGGCAAGGCTGTAAGGGTGAAGATGAGCCAGCAAATCAGATTCGCCGACCCATACAAGTAGACGACCACAGATTACATGTGGCGCAGCCAATCTGTGAAATCAAGACGAAATCTGTGAAATAGCAACAACTATGAGCTGCAAAAATCTGTGAAATCTGTGTAATCTGTGGTAAAATTATAATAATTCTTCAAATTCAAATGAGAAAAATCATCTCCCTGTTCTGTATTCTCAGCATGTCGCTCTATCTGTCGGCCCAGCCGCAATTCGGAGAGCGACCGCGTCTCGTCGTGGGAATAGTAGTCGACCAGATGCGCTGGGACTACCTGTCGCGCTACTACGAGAAGTTCACCGAAGGAGGATTCCGACGGCTCATCAACGACGGCTACTCATGCGACAACTGTATCATCAACTATGTGCCCACAATAACGGCCATAGGACACGCATCGGCCTACACCGGCACAACGCCCGCATTCCATGGCATCTGCGGCAACAACTTCTACATCGACGGGCAGAAGGTCTACTGCACAGCCGACAGCACCGTGAATACAGTGGGAGCCGCCGGCACACGAGGGAAGCACTCGCCACGCAACATGCTCTCAACGACCATCGGCGACCAGCTGCGACTGCACACCGACTTCCGCTCGAAAGTCGTCGGAGTTAGCTACAAGGACCGCGCCGCGATACTCCCCGCAGGACACAGCGCAAACGCCGCATTCTGGCTCGACCCCACAAGCCTCCGCTTCGTCACAAGTACATACTACATGGACGAGCTGCCCGAATACGTCAGACGCGTGAACGCCGCCATCGCTACCCACAAGGAGGCACAAAAGGCCGGAGAAAGAATAGGCTACTACCCGCTCTGCGGCACACTGACAACCGACATGGCCATAGCCGCACTACAGGGAGAGAACCTGGGGCGCGGCGACGCTACCGACATGCTCTGCGTGAGCTTCTCGCAGACCGATGTCATAGGCCATGAGTGGGGCACACGAGGAGACAATACCGACGAGGTGTACCTGGAACTCGACCGCGACATCGCCCGTCTGCTCAACGCCCTCGACCAGCAGGTGGGCGAGGGCAACTACCTGCTCTTCCTCACCGCCGACCATGCGGCAGCCCACAACTGGCGCTTCATGCGCGAGAACAAAATCCCCGGCGGGCCGCTTTACATGGACAGTCTGAAGACCACACTCAACGAATATGTCAAGGCAAAGGTGGGAGGCACGTCGCCAGTAGTCGCCGACATCATGGACTACCGCATATTCCTCAACCGTAAGGCTGTCAGCCAACAGGGTCTGGACATCCATCAGGTGAAAGCCGCCTTGGTGGACTGTCTGCTCACCATGCCGGGCATCGTCACAGCCGTGGACTTCGAGCAGGCACGCACGTCGGCTGTGCCCCAGCTGCTACTCGACCGCATACTCATGGGCTACCATCCGCGACGCAGCGGCGACGTCATCTTCATCCCCGAACCGCAGCACTACAGCTGGCGCGACACCCTCTCACCCACACACACAACACACGGCGAGTGGAACCCATACGACTCACACATACCACTCCTCTTCTTCGGATGGAACGTCACCCACGGTGCCACAAGCCGCGAGGTGCACATCAACGACATAGCCCCCACAGTCTGCCAGATGCTGCACATACAGCAACCCAACGCCTGTAGCGGCCAGCCAATAACAGAAATTTCAAGATGACGCAACGATTACTTTGCTGCTCGTGTTATTACCTTCCTGTATCACCTGGATCTGGACGGGGATGCGCTCCTGCAACTCCTCCACATGGCTGATGATACCCACATGCCGCCCCGACTTGTTGTGCAGCGAGCGCAAAGTGTTGATGGCATTCTGCAACGGCTCGCCGCTGAGTGTGCCAAAGCCCTCGTCGATAAACAGCGTGTCTACAGCCAACTGTTGGCCGATGTCGCTAAGTGCCAAAGCTAATGACAGCGACACGAGGAAGCTCTCACCACCCGAGATGGTGCTGGCAGCCCGGCTGACATAGCCCTGGTAGGCATCTTCGAGTGATATGACAAATGTGCCAGGCTCCACTTTCAGCGTATATCTGTCGGTCAGCGTCTTCATATAGCTGTTGGCCGAATGAATCAGACTGGTCAGAACGTAGCTCTGGGCGATCTTCCTGAACTTATTGCCCGTGGAATCGCCAATGAGTTGGTTCATTCGTGACCACTTCTGATACTCGGCATACCTCTTCTCGGCCTCTTCAATCAGCTTGCCCCGGCTTTTCTTGTTTTCCTCATCGGTTTTCAACTCCTGACTGACAGCACCCTTTTTCTCTGCTATCACAGCCAGTTTGGTCTCCTGTTCCTTGATGCGTGAATCCAAGGTTTCAGTCGTATCGCTTTCTTGCAGTCCGGGCATTTCATTGAAGTGCTCGTCGTGTTTTCTTGCAGCTTCTTCCATCAGCGTTTTCTTGGTCAGCACCTTATTCCTGTCGGCATCGAGCAGCGCATTGGTATCGCTGATTTGGTTTGCTGTATAGCCATTGAGGGCATCGAGTCTTTCGATGCTGATGTCCATGCGTCCAAGAAGGAAACTGTCCAGTCTCCCGCTGTTCAATTTTACAGTTTCCTCTGCCTGCTGTAGTTGGGCAAGTGCTGTCGATGTCTTGCTCTTTATGTCGTTGGCTTTCTTCAGGAGGTCTGCCGCCCGGACGCGCCACGACGCGTCCCTACATGGTGCAGTCAGCTCCCGCCATGCTGGCATCAACTGCCCGATTTCCTCAATGACCTCCTTCACCATCTGGCAGTTGGAGTTGAGAATTGAGAGCTGGGAATTGAGGGTCTGACTTCTCTTGACGTTCTTCTGGTAAGCATCGGCCTGTTTCTTCAACAGACCGGCAAACTCACCCGGCTTGTCCCGCCAGTCGACAGTCCACTGACCGGCAATCAGCGATGCGGCATTCTCCTCCGCCTTGGCCACATCTTCCCTTTTGGTTCTCACCAGTTCCTCGTAAGTGGAAACCCTTCCCTTGCTGTCGCTGATGGCTTTTTCCGCTTTCTGGGCATCTTTAACTCTCATCTCCAAGCACTCAACCCTGAACTTGTCAAGAGCCTTCCTCTGGGCCTTGATGGCCGCGTCCCTGCCCTCACCTTCTGTGATTTTTGCTCCAAGTTCCATCAATGCTGCATCGGCTTTGAATTTCAGTTCATTAAGTGCCGATAGAGTTGTGTCATCATATTTCAAAGAGGCTGTGGCGCCGCAGCTTACCTGACCGCAACCTTCAATACCGCAAGCCTTGCATGCAGCAATAACCTTCTGCTCGGCCGTCACGACTGTCTTGTCCTTATCAAAAGCCTCTTTGGCAGTCTGATAATTCTTTGCTGCCGTCTTTATCTCAGCCTCCAACCTGTTTCTCTCGTCAACCAACTTCTTGTGAGCCGCTTCCGCTTCATTGAACGCATCACTCAGGCCACCGACGAGCCTGGCCAGTTCATCTTCGTGGGGCAGTTCGCTTTTGATCTCCTGTAGGCAAACAGGACAGACATCGCCTATGTGCAGTTTCTGGCGCAATGTCTTGGCAAACTTGTTGATGGTGTCGCTCTGCCTGTCAAGCATCTCCTTACAGGCATCCATCTTAACCTTGGCGTCACGTATCTGCGGGGCCATCTGCTCGGCTTTAACTCCAAGTTCCAAGCTCTCAATCCTCAACTTCTCCAATGCCACGGCTGCCTCCTGCCTGCGTTTCTTCTCTCTTTCGAGCGACTCTATGCGGTCGAAGGCTGTGGCGATGTTTTGGAGCAGTTCTTTGTTCTTGTCACGTTGTTCACGCAACCCGCCAAGATCAAGTGCGGCCAAAGCTTCTTCCTGTGCCTTTATCTCAGCCTCCTGCTTCTCAAAGGTCTCACGTGACTCTTTCACGGCCTGCTGAGCCTTGTCGAATGCAGGTTGCAGCTTTTCCGTCAAGATGCTGTTTTCTCTAACGATATTCTGTTGACTCGCTTCAATCTTCATCCGGCCATCAGCAATAGTGCTCATATATCCTGCAATGGCCTGGGCATTCTCATAGACCTCCTGCTTGTCCTTGTCACCCTCAATGAGGGCGGCTACGGCCTTGATGTCGGCCTCCGTCTGCTGCCTCTCCTGCTCCTCTACGGCAGAACCGTCGAGCACACAAAGATAATCAGCCTCCAATGCCGACAATGCTTTCTGTAGTTGTGCCATGACGCTTTCGGCACCATTCTTCGCTGTCAGCCAGCTGCGGGCATCGATCGTGGCGTTCCACTGCCTGACCAACAGTTCCTTTGCCTTGAAGTCGTCACCGTCCACAACGGCCTGGGCCTGTCTGAACTGTTCCGCAGCTATGGTGACAGCCTTTGTCAGTTCCGCATCGGTCTTTATCCACTGGAGCTTGGCTTTGTCGGCATCGACAGCATCCTTGATGGTCTTATACTGGGCATCAAGAAGAGCCATTTCCTCCTTTTTGGCAGCTATGTCCTCATCCGACAATGTGCGAATGCCCTCCACCCGCTGCTTAGCCTCTTTCCACAGTTGTTCCTTCTGGCCAGTCACCTCAAAGACCTTCTTTCCAACCCGCGCATAGATGTCCACACCGGTTATCTTCTCTAATATGGCGGCCTTCTCCTCGTCCTTACTGTTCAGGAATCGGGTAAACTCCCCCTGGGCCAGCAAAGTGGTACGGCAGAACTGGTTGAAGTCGAGTCCGATGGCAGTCCTTACCTCCTGGCTAATCTCGGCAACCTTGCTGAAGGTGTAGTCTGTGTCGAGGTTCTTCAACAGCCAGCACTTGTCCTGCAGCCTACCTGTCACCTTCTTCCTGGCACGCGCAACAGACCAAGTGGCTTCATAGTGAACGCCGTTGCTTCCAGTAAAGGTCAGCATAACGTATGCCTCCCCCGTATTCCTGCGCATCAGCTGACGAGGGTCCTTTATCGTCACATCGTCATTTCCGTCCTTTGTCTCGCCCTGCATCTGTGTCCCAACCATGCGTGGAGTATTGGCAAAGAGAGCCAGACAGATGGCATCAAGTATCGTCGACTTTCCTGCTCCGGTCTTTCCCGTTATCAGGAACACCTCACTATCGGCCAATGGCTGTGCATCAAAGTCAATGACGGCATCCTCAATAGATGCGATATTGTGTATGGACAGTTTCTGTAACTTCATTTTTCACTCCTTTAACTCCTTCTAACTCCATTAACTCCTTTAACTCCCTATAACTACTTCTTTCAGAACCTCATTAAACATTGTCTGCATCTCCTCGTCGAAGCTGACACCCACGTATTCAGCATAACGCCGGGCAATCTCGATGGGTTCCTCCGATTGGAACTCCTGCACAGTCAGTATTTTGGTTTCGCTCTGGCCGACAGCCTTTCTCTTGGCATTGATGTAGCAGAACCGACACAGTTTCTCCTCTGTCAGACTGGCGGCCTCGGCATTGGCTTCCACTGGCAGAAAGTCGTCAATCTCCACGTTCAGACGTATGTAGGCAGGAATATCGTCGGGGAATCTGCCCAACAGTTCTTTCGCCTCTTCCCATGTGGCCAGCCCGTATGCAGGCAGAGTCACTAAGGGACGGGGATTCTGGATCTCAATCTCCTTTACAGACGGTGTCTCTCCATGTCGGCCTATCTCCACAATGCTCACCGAGTGGGTGAAATTCTCGTTGAAGCTGACAGGTAGTGGAGTGCCGCTGTATCTCACATTATGTTTGCCGCTATGCACGAACTGCCCATGGTGAATATGTCCGAGAGCCAGATAGTCGTAACCCTCGCCCATCTCTTCCAGTTCTATCGAGTCGATGCCACCAACGGTGTAAGTTCCCCTCCCTTCTGAGGGGAGGGGTGCCGAAGGCGGGGTGGGATAATGGTCATGGCCTGTAAAGTCGCAACCATTCACAGTTGTATGGGCAGTCATCACTACAGGAAGATTCCCAGTATTCCTTTCCGCCACTCTGTCAAGCAGCTGTTGGAAAAAGCTATCAGGAATGTTTCGTTCATTGACATACGGAATGGCAACGACGTACCCTTTTCCCGGCACCTCAATGATATGTTCATCAAGGTTTTCCTTCTCTATTTGTCCGATGGCATATACTTTCAGGGCCTTCCAGGGAGTCTGGAAAATCTCATGCTTTGTACCGCTGTCGTGATTGCCGGCAGTCATCACAATCGTCATCTGAGGCCTTGCCTCGTGAATTCTTACAAGCCCGTCAGATAGCATAGTCTGAACTGCTGCCGAAGGCTGTGGAGTGTGATAAACATCTCCGCACAACAGGAACACATCAGGTTCCTGTTCTTCTACGATACTGACCATCTGTTCAAGCATGGCCAGCTGCTCTTCAGTTCGGTCATAGTTGTATAACGTATGACCAAGATGCCAGTCGCTAGTATGTAGTATCTTCATTTGCTTTTGTTCTCTTCTCTTATGAGCTGACTCCCGAGACGCTGCCCGGATGTATGGAAAATCTTCTGCAAAAATAGCAATTATTTCTGGAAAGCAGTTACCTTTGCACAAAGTTTTGAGAATTATTAGGAAATGATTATAATCTTCCGCCCATCGTGCTCCATTACATCGACGCCCAGATAGGGGCAGACCCCGTGACAGCCCGAAATTTCAGTTTTCCTCCGTTTTATTTGGCCAGATGAATTATTATTGGTAATTTTGCATCCTCAAACACTCAACTCACAACTCTCAACACTCAACACTCAACAATGAAACGCTCAAAGTCTTTTTTATTCTTTCTGACGCTTGCCACTTACAGCTTGTCGCTAGTCACTTCAACCGCTCAGGAACTTGAAGCGAAGATAAACTTCAACACGCAACAGGTGCAGACGGTGGACAAGTCGGTGTTCGAGAACCTGCAGCAGACGCTGGAACAGTTTGTCAACGAGAAACAATGGACAGCGCTGCAGTTCCAGGAAAACGAGCGCATACAATGCTCGTTCAACATCACGGTGAACAAATACGACCAAGCCGCCAACCGCTTTATGTGTTCGGCTCTGATACAGGCCAACCGACCGGTGTACAACTCAGCCTACACCACTACTATTTATAATAACCGCGACAAGAACTTCGACTTCGAGTTTGTGCAGTTCGACCAGCTGAACTTCAACGAGGAGGTGATTGACAACCAGTTGGTGGCCCTCGTGGCCTACTATGCCTTCCTCATTATCGGCCTCGACCTCGACACCTTCGCCCCTATGGGCGGAACTGACGTGCTGCAACGCTGCATGCAGCTGACCAACAACGCGCAGCACTTTGACTACGTAGGCTGGAAATCGTTTGAGGACTCTCGCAACCGCTTCGCCATCATCAACGACTATCTGGACGAAGCCATGAAGCCCTTCCGCCAGCTGCAGTACGACTACTATCGCACGGGGCTTGACGAAATGGCACAAAACGTGGAGCGCGGGCGAACCAACGTCACCACAGCCCTTGAAAACCTGAAGAAGGCCCACGAAGAGAAGCCCCTGAGCCTGTTGCCCCAAATATGGACCGACTACAAGAAGGAGGAGCTGGCCAGCATCTACAAGGGCAAGGGCACACAGAAGGAGAAAGAGACGGTCTACGACCTGCTCTTCAGCATCAACGCCTCACAGAACAATACGTGGGAGATGATAAAGAAATAAGTCAGGACTGTTAAGAGTTGAGGGTTGAGTGTTTATCGGAACTTCACCGGCACTCCGTCGCTGCCCTTGAGCACGTCGGCAAACTCCTGGGGGGTGATTTCCACGGGGCCGCGCATCAGTTCAGGGATGTTGTAGCTTTTCATGAACTGACGGTGGTAGTCGGGATCGCGCTGGGGCAGTTCGAATGGCTTCGCTCCCCTACCTTGCTCGTCGATGTGTGCGATGAAGGGGCGCGTGAAGCCACCATCGTCGCGGCGGCTGCTGAACACCACCCAGCGCCCGTTGCTCGACCACGAATGGTAGCTCTCGGTGTCATCGCTGTTTATCTCGTCCATGGCTCGAACCTCGCCCGTCGTCAGGTCGAGGAGGTAGAGGTCGGCCTCACGGTGCCAGATGTGGAACACGCCGTAGCGGCCCATGGTGAACATTAGGAAACGACCGTCGGGCGACACGCGGGGCAGGGTGACACTTTGTTGAGGGGTTAGTGCTTCCGAAGCAGTTGAGAGTTGAGAGTTGAGAGTTGAGGGTTGAGTGACTTTACTACTGTCATCAGAACTGACGTCACTTAACTCTGTAGTATATACTCCACTTCCTGTAGGGAATACCTGCTCCCTTGGTCCGAACTTCCTTGTTTCGGGGTCGAAGGACTTGCGGTATAGGGCGTAATGAATCTCCTTTGCACGGCGGATGACCTCAACATCGACCGACCCGGTGTCCTGGCGCTCAAAGTGGGCGCTACAGTAGTAGAGTGTGCGACCGTCGGGGGCCCAGGCGGGGAACACCTCGAACTCGTTGGGGTCGTTCTCGACATTGCTCACCTCGTCGGTCTCAACATTGTAGACAATGAGGTCGCTGGCCGAGTCAAACACCTCAATCTTGTTCAGGTCGCGGGTGTGGAAGCTCTGGCCGGTGTGGTTCGTGGAGTAGACGATGAGGGGCAGCCAGGGATGCCAGGCGGGGTAGACACCGGCGGAGATGATGCTGTCGTTTTTCATGTTCACCTTCTTCACCGTACCATTGTAGACAATCACGGTACCGCCTTGATGCTGGCGTGCGTGGAACTGCATACGCTTGGGGTCGTACTGCTGGTAGTTGTGGCAGTTCACGCATTGTCCCGTCTTGTCGAGTCCGCAGAGCATGTTGTCCACCATGACGCGCTCGTCGTAGTTTTCCAGACAGCGCTGGTTAAGAGTCAGCTCCTCGTAGGTGACGTAGGAAGGGGCGATGAGACGGTAGCTCATCCATGGGTCGATGCTGTCGGTCGAGACGTAGATGCTAAAGGGTTTGTGGTGGGTCCAGCGGTCGGCGTTCTGGGTGTAGACATCCACGGTGATGGCATTTCGCGCTGGCGCAGCGTCTGCTCCTAAGGCGGCAGCTGTCAGCGCGTGCCACTCGTCCATTGACGGCTGGGCCTTCAGCCCGCCACACACCACCTGCTCGTCGCCGGCGGAGAACAATGTCACCATGTCGTCACATCCGTTGCCGTCCCACTCAAACGTCAGCGGGGCAATGTTCACGGGAACGGTCACATCGACGTAGTCGGGATATATTGCGGGAATACTGTCGCCCTCGGCAAACTGGGTCGGGACAGAGGCCCGCTGGCACATGGTGAGCAACGGCAGGAGAAGTAGTGCGGCACAAAGGGAAAACAGCCCTGACAGCCTTGACAGTTCGCCCGGCGCGAACTCACAGTTCGCCCGGCGCGAACTCACAGTTCGCCCGGCGCGAACTTTTTTCGAACTCGGAGACCTTTTCATGTTAGCTCGGTACAAAATAAAAGATTAATAAAGTTTCTGGTTTCTGATGAGGAAATACTCGAAGTAGAACGTCTTGCCGAAGCGGGGGTACATGATTTTCTTCAGCTGTTCTTCGCTCATGCCACTGTATTGCTGTGCCATGGCCATGAAGTCGTTGTAGTCCTGCACCACCTGCTGGTCGAAAGGCATGTTGCTCACGTCCACCTCGTGCTCCAAGTGACCGTAGAGGTAGGCCGCCTCCTGGTAGTGGCGCGGCATGTGTTCATTCGGGTGCAGACGGGCATAATTGAAGAAGTGGGGCCAGAAGGTCTGTATGTCCTTCGTCCACAGCGCAGACAAAAGCGACTGCTCCTGGAAGAGTGTGTCTGCGCTGAAGGTGTTGGCAAACTTGTTCATCAGGAAATACTCCACCATTGCGTTGTCGCTGGCGAGGTAGTCGTCGTAGTTCAGCATGTGGAACACCGGCCCGAAGTCCTTGTCCCTGCGCAATGTCTGTTCTGTGTCGGGGTTTTTCAGCAGAGCCTCGTACTTTTCAGCCCAGTCGCGGTAGTAGCGTGTGTGGCGCAGCAAGGCGGTGTACTTGCGCACCACCCTGTCCTCGCCGTTGAGCATCGCACATCGCACCAGGTATTTCAGGTACTCCACGCGCCAGCCCATTTCCACGCCGTCCTCCAAGCACCAGCGGTAACAGAAATTCAACTGGCCGTAGTTGTAGTATATGCTGCGTCCCACCACCTGGGTCATGTTCAGCGGCAGCGGCGTGTCGCTGGCCTTTGCCCCTGCGGGATAGCGGTACATCTCGTCGCCCTGACGTCCTAAGCGGAAGAGGGCGAGGTTGCGCATCATCACTATTGCCCGCGTCGGCTCGTCCTGCTGGTCGGCGGCTTCGCGCAGCATTCCCTCCCAGTCGCATTCCTCCATGCGCTGTTGCATACGCAGTTCCTTGTGGAAATTGTAGTCGTCGTACCAGAAGTGGCAAACGCCCCAGCCCAGTACGGCAATAAGTGCCACGTGGCCAGCGCACCATGCCATAGGATGGCTTACGAGCTTGCCACCTTTCCCCTTCACAGTAGGGACGCGACGTGTCGCGTCCGCAATAGCGGAGCCACCGTTCCCCTTCATCGTAGAGACGCGACGTGTCGCGTCCGCATTAGCGGAGCCACCGTTCCCCTTCACCGTAGAGACGCGACGTGTCGCGTCCGCAATAGCGAAGCCACCATTCCCCTCGCTTTTCCGAGGAATCATAAGGAACTGCACCCTGTACAGGGCGGCCAGCAGCACAAGGAAGGCCACGAGCAGATAGTAGGGTATGTAATATGCGGGAGTCTCTTCGCCATAGATGAACAGCGGCAGCCCTGTCCAGTAGATGTTCACGATGTTGGTCTCGCAGAACACATAGCGGTAGTAGACTAACGGCACCACTACCACTGAGAGCACCGCCACAGCCGTAATGACAATGCGCCAGGAAAGCTTCAGTCCTTCCAACCGCCACGACAGCACCCCGCACAGCAGGGCCGACAGAAGACCGTAGAAGCCAATGAGCGGATAGAGCACGGCGGCACACATTATTATATATATAGAAGGAATCCATCCTCTGTTGGTGCCGGCACGTAGACTGCCGGCGATGGCCCTGAACAGCCACACGCCGCCGACGGCAATGAGCGTGCCAAGGGTGGCCGCGAAGAAATGGCCGCGCAACTTCAGATAGTATATCCAGTAGCCCAGGTCTACATCGGTAAGCAGAAGCAGCGCCACGGGCACCAGCAGCACCACCGACCACGACGCCGACACGCGGAACGTGCGCCCGATGACGAGCATCGTCAACGCCCACAGGCCACATAAAATGGTCACGCCAAGCCACGGATGGAAAAAAAACTCCGTCAGGTAGGTGCCAAGCCACGTGAGCAGCCAGCCGGAGGCCACCATCTGCTGCCGCAGGAACAAAGGGGTGTCAAGGAAAAGGTTCAACTCTTGCGCCTTCCACAGATATTCACTCTCATAGTGCAGAAGACCGTAAGCCACTGCCATCAAGGCTAACAAGGCCAGCAGGGGCGACAGCCATTTCAGGTGTTTAGTCATAACTATATATGGTTCGTTAATGTCTTTCAGGGTGCAAAGGTACGACAAAATTCTGACATAACTACTAAAATAACTTAAACATTTTGCCGCTTCAGCTATTTCTTAGTACTTTTGCACATATTTAGCAAATCGTAAACCAGTAAATCGTAAATATGAGAGATTTATTCCAGGCATACCGCACCTTCTTCGGGAAGGGCGATGCACTCTATCAGCTTTTCGCCCCCTACCGCATCTGTCCGCTTGGGGCGCACGTAGACCACCAGCACGGCCTTGTCACGGGCTTCGCCTTCGACAGCGGCATCGAGTTCCTGTTCTCAGCCACCGAGACGGGCAAGGTCGAGATGGCCTCGCTGTCTTTCGAGGGTCTGATGACGTTCAACGTCCAGCGACCCGTCGACGAGAAGCAGGAGAACTGGGGCGACTATCTCCGTGGCGCCGTCTGGGCACTACAACAGGACTTCCAGTTGAAAGTCGGCGTGCGAGGCATCGTGCAGGGCAGTATGCCCATCGGCGGCCTGTCATCGTCGGCAGCATTGCTCTGCGGCTTCGTCATGGCCATCGACAAGGTGAATCAGTTGGGGCTGACGAAGATGCAGATCATAGAGTATGCCAGCCGTGCCGAGCGCAACTACGTGGGCTTGAACAACGGCATTCTCGACCAGGCCTGCGTGGTGCTCTGCGAGGCCGACAAGCTGCTGTTCCTCGACACACGCACATCGGAGTACAAGCTGCTGCCCTTCGGCGACGGCCGCCAGCCGCTGCCGTTCAAACTCGGCATCTTCTTCAGCGGTGTGACGCGCAAGCTCACCGGCACCGACTACAATCTGCGCGTGTCGGAGTGCAAGACCGCCGCATGGATCATGCAGGCATACGAGAACGAGCATCTGAAGGAGCTGCAGGACACCCGCCTGCGTGATGTCAGTGAGGAGGTGTTCAAGAAGTACGAGGAGCGCATGCCAGAGCGTTTCGCCAAGCGTGCCCGTCATTTCTACACCGAGTGCGACCGCGTGGAGGACGGTGTGAAAGCCTGGCAGAAAGGCGACATCAAGCAGTTTGGCGAGTACATCTTCCAGAGCTGCGAAAGCTCGATGAACAACTACGAGTGCGGCTCGCCGGAGCTTATCGCACTCTACAAGATTCTGCGCCAGACCGAGGGTGTCTATGGCGGACGCTTCAGCGGCGCCGGATTCAAGGGGGCCTGCATCGCCCTCGTCGACCCAAACAAGGAGGACAGCATCCGCGAGCATGTCACCAAGGAGTATCTCAAGCAGTACCCGCAATACCGTGACTCCTTCGAGCTCTTCTTCTGCGACCCCGCCAACGGCGTAGATTTCCTATAAGCCCCATAACTCCCATAAGTCCCATAAGACCTATAAGACCTATAAGACCCATAAGTCCTATTAGTCCTATTAGTCCCATAAGTCCCATAAGTCCCATTAGCCCCATGAAAACAATAGTCATCGCCGCCGGCTACGCCACCCGACTGGGTGAGCTGACCAAGAATTTCCCCAAGCCGCTGCTGAAGATTGGCAGCACCACAATCCTCGACCGCATGCTCGACGACATCGACACCATCGACGACATCGACGAGCACATCGTTGTTACCAACCAGAAGTTTGCCAAAATCTTCCGTGAGTGGTGCCACCAGCGCCTCACCAGCGGTACGGCCCGCAAGCCGGTGCGCATCATCAACGACGGCACAGAGACCAACGACACACGCCTCGGCGCCGTCTGCGACCTACAACTGGCCATCAAAGGTATCAACGATGACCTTCTCGTCGTCGCCGCCGACAACATCCTCCATTTCCGTTTCCAGGAGTTTGTCGACTTCTTCTACGAGAAAGAAACCTCGTGCATCATGTGCCACGAGGAACCCTCAATAGAGAAGCTGCAGCGCACAGGCGTAATAGAGGTTGACGACCAGTGGCGGGTTCTCTCAATGGAAGAGAAGCCCCAAGTGCCGAAGAGCCATTGGGCCGTTCCACCTTTTTATATATATAGGAAGGAGGACATAGACCTTATCCGCCATGCCGTGGAAAACGGCTGCGGCAAGGACGCCCCCGGCAACCTGGCCCACTACATGGTGGAGCACACCACCATGCACGCCTGGCCCATGACCGCCGGACGCTTCGACATAGGCTCCCTCGACACCTACTACGAGGCTCAGCGCATCTATGGCGGGGAATAAGTGGTGATAAAAGTGGATGTTAAGAGGGAGCCAAGTGGGAGTTAGAAGAGCAAAACAAAAAATCTCTTCAAAAAATTTGGTCATTTCAAAAAATAGTAGTACCTTTGCACCCGCTTAGGTTTTAAAGGGTAGATCCGCTAGCTCAGTCGGTAGAGCACATCCCTTTTAAGGATGGGGTCTTGGGTTCGAACCCCAAGCGGATCACGAAAGGTCACTGTTATTCGGTGACCTTTCTTTTTGCAATATTTCGTTCCAGTCCGAAACTCCAGTTGGAGATATATCGGACTAGTCCGAAAATGGCTCCATTGGCCATCGTTGTATGCGTCGGACAGGGTGCCTTCTTGCTGCTCGCCCTTGCGGTAAGCCAGCGCCTCGCCCTCCTGCTCGCAGAAGTCGACACGTCGGGTCAATGTGCGGACGCGAAACGTCGCGTCCCTACGGTGCCCCGGTGAGGGCAAAAAGTTCGCGCTGGGCGAACTGTTTGGCGTCTCGGAGGCGATTTTTAGACGGAGTAAACCTCTGTTTGCTTATTACGAGTTCATGTTTGGCGACACGTTATTGGCACGATTGACTGCGGTCCAGGAGAGCAATGATGTCGCGCAGACGGTCTGCGACGAAGGTGACGGTGGGCGGGATGTTTGCTTTATCGATGTTCCAGCGGTTGACGAGCATTGCGTCGAGACCGGCATTGAGCGCACCGAGGATGTCGGTGTTCAGGTTGTCGCCAATCATGAGTGTGGTCTCGCGATTGGCGCCAGACACCTTCAGGGCGTAGTCGAAGAACTGCTTCGAGGGTTTGTTTGCGCCGGCCTCCTCGCTGAGGATGATGGTGTCGAAGTAGTCGCGCAGTCCGCAGGCCGCGAGCTTCTTGTATTGCACCTCGTGGAAGCCGTTGCTGGTCATGTGCATGCGGTAGCCACGGCTGCGAAGGTAGTCCATAAGCTCGTGGGCGCCGTCGATAACGCCCGGCTTCGACGAACAGAAGTCGAGGAACCTATCGCTCATCTGCAAACAGAGGGCTTCGGTGATGTGAAGACGTTTTTCATTCGCTACCACCCCTGCCCCTCCTCCCCGGAGGAGGGGAGAGGCGGACAAGGGGCGACGGAAACGCTCGACAATGAGATAAGTACGGTCGATCTCCCCCTTGGAATAGCGAGTCCACAGGTCGATGTTTGCAGCCCAGTAGGCATCATAGAACACTTGCGGGTCAGGGAAATACTTTGATAGGTCGAAGGCCTCGAAAGTTTCCCGCAGAGCGATGACGGCATTGCCGTATGTGTCGTACAACGTATCGTCGAAGTCGATAAACAAATCAGTATAGATCTTACAATTTGCTGTTTCCATATATCTTTCCGTTATCATCAATCAATAGAATAGTCAGTTCGCCGTTGGGTAGCAGTGGCTGGCAATACTCATAGCAGTGTGCAATGACGATATGGGCGAAGGCTTCAAGACGGTGGGTAGGGATGTGCTCCCATAGTTCCCGGGCCAGGGTTATGTGGCTGAGGTCAATGAGGAGGGGAGTGTTGGCCTCGCACAGCATTTGTGAGATGAATGCCTTGTCCATAACTGTCTTGCGGCTATGTGTGTCGAGATTTCCCGCAGCCAGCTTTACCGCCTTTCCCAGCATGACACCAAGGGTGACGTACCTGATGCCGAGTTCGTGGGCTATCTTCAAAGTCTCACCAACATAATTTCCATATTCCACAAACGCCTGATGTGGCAAGTCGGGGTATAGGGCCTTGACGAAGCGTTCACTCTTGCCGCCGCTGTTGATAACCACACGATCTGTTCCGCTTGCCTTCGCAACCATCATACATTTACGGATGCTGTCGATGAAGGCCTCCTCAGAGAATGGCTTCACGATACCAGAGACACCTATAATAGAGATGCCGCCTTCGATGCCCAGACGGGGATTGAAGGTTTTCTTTGCGATTTCCGCTCCATGAGGCACGCTGATGGTGACTATTAGGGGAGATAGTTGAGGGGGGAGGGATGAGATGTTCTTGCGAATCATTTCTCTGGGTGCCTTGTTGATGGCGGGGGAGCCTGGGGGATAGTCGAAACCTGGAAGGGTGATGGTTCCGACACCTTCGCCGCCAAAGATTTGAATCGGGATTCGCCACCATCCCTGCCCCTCCATTCCCGCTGACGCGCCTACCCGTAGCCTTTCCCGGGAGGAGGGGAGTATTGTCTCGCTCTGACTGACGCTCGCCCTTATCTCGATGCCATCAGTAATGTCGGGGTCGTCGCCCGCCTCCTTGATGCAGTAGGCATAACCGTCGGCATAACCGACGGGCACAATGATGGTTTCGCCATTGGGAAGCATTACGGGTACTTCTGCTGGTGTCTCGCCTTTTGTCAGTCTTATTGTTGCTGCAACGGCTGCGGCAGTGGCGCATGTGCCAGTGGTAAGGCCGCTGTGCAGAGGGAAGAACTCCGGCAGCAGATGCTCGACGGCGCGGCGGAGACCGTGGGGACCGTTTACAATGTTCTTGAACGGAAGTTGTGGCCGCTTGATGACGATGATCCTCATGCCATTCTTGCGGGCCTCGGCTACTTTCTCGGCAAAGCCTCCGCTAAGGCCCGATTCTTTCATGAGGATGGCGTCGGGAATTGAGGGTTGAGGGGGGGCAGCAGCCGGCTCACAGCCGGGACAATGGACGAAAAAAAGGGGTGAGGGCTGGGGGGGGAGAGTTGAGGGGTGAGAGTTAAGGGATGAAGGCTGGGGGGTGAGAGTTGAGGGGTGAGAGTTGAGGGATGAAGGCTGGGGGGGGAGGGGGGAGAAGGGATAAAAACACAGCTGGTCGTCGGTGGCTCCTTGCTGATGGGCCAGTGCGATGGACGATTCGCGGTTCAGTATCCTGTAGATGACCTTGACACCGGCGGCCTCTAACCATTTCAGACGGCTGATGCTCTGTACACCCGTGGTGGCAAGCAGCGTTGTGATGTCAGTAGGCACTTGTGAGTAATCGTCAATCCAGGTGATGGAGGCATTTTGGGAGGCTTCTGGGGCTTCTGGGGAGGGCGGAAATTCTGGGGGCTCTGGGACCTCTGAGGGTTCTGGAACCTCTGTGACTCTTGGGGGATAGATGCGCTCATA
Organism: uncultured Prevotella sp.; assembly: GCA_905233425.1. GTDB lineage: Bacteria > Bacteroidota > Bacteroidia > Bacteroidales > Bacteroidaceae > Prevotella. Next base: position 37,883 of record CAJOEC010000025.1, read on the forward strand.
ACGGACAACAGGAATCTGTAACTCGGCGGCTACGGCTGCGATGGTGGTGTGCAACTGTGAAGCAAAGGGATGGGCAGCATCGACTATGAGCCGTATGCGATGCTCACGGCTGAAACGGCGCATGGCATTGCAGTCCATGGCGCCGTCTGTGCGCTCTCCGTGGTGAAGAGTGATGTCCTGCTCGCCGGTCTTGGTGCTATAGTAAAAGATGGTGCCCGCTTCTTCGAGTACCTCTGCGGCTCGTCGCCCTTCTGTTGTTCCTCCGAATACCAGTATCATACAAGACCCTCCCCTGGTTCCTCCCTGTGAGGGAGGGGAATAGAATGTTCTGCCTTAGACCCTTTTTCTTGAGTGTATTCACTTCCCTCCTTCAAAGGGAGGGGTTGGGGGGAGGGTCTATAGAGGTGGGTGAAGTGCTTGTCGTAGAGGGCCGAGAGTCCCTGACGGTTGTCGATGGCCTCGCCGACGACGAGCATGGTGGTGAGGGTGAGGTGGTTGTCGTGGACTATCTTGGAGAGGTCGCGCAGTACACCGCGAAATATCTTCTGGTCGGGCCAGGTGAGGTGGTAGCAGGCGGCGACGGGGATGTCCTCGGGATATTCCTGCAGGAGCTCGCGCTGTACATCGTCGACGATGGCGGCTGAGAGGAAGATGCACATCGTGCTCTGGCTTCGGGCCAACAGATGGAGCTGTTCCTTCTCTGGCATAGGTGTACGGCCTTCGCCACGGGTGAGGATGATGGTCTGTGTGCGCTCTGGTATCGTGAACTGACTGCGCAGCTCGGCGGCGGCGGCAAGGAAGCTGGAGATGCCGGGGGTGATGTGATACGACATGCCGTTCTGGTCGAAGTAGGCCATCTGCTCCTGAATGGCCCCGAAGATGCAGGGGTCGCCGGTATGCAGGCGGACTATGAAGTGTCCACGGTCGTAGTGCTCCTTCATCAGGGTGCATTGCTCCTCGAGGGTCATGTCGGCGGAAGAGCGGACGACGGCGCCGGGCTTGTGGCAGTCGGTCAGGGCCTTGGGTACGAGCGAGCCGGCGTAGAGAATAAGGTCGGCCTTCTCGAGCATCTTGCGGCCGCGGACGCTTATCAAGTCTGGGTCGCCAGGGCCTGCGCCGACGATCTCAATATGTCCCTCGGCGGGAGAACCGCCGAGCACAGTATGCTCCTTGGCGGGAGAACCGCCGAGCACACGGCCTTCGCGGAGATGGGCGTGGTCGATAGCCAGTGCTGCCGTCCAGTTCTTGCCCTTCACTTTGGGGATGATGAGCTTGCCGTGGTTCGAGCCGAGGATGGCTGCGGCCTCACAGACGCTGGGCGTACCTACATGTTTCTCTACTGTCTCGCTGGGATTGGGGACATCGACGGCAGCAAGCTCTTCGGCGGTGAAGAACACGACCTCCTTGTTGTATTCATCTTCGAGCATGGCACAGAACTCCTCGTCCTCCTTCACGTTGATGGTGCCATACATATTAGCGCAGGGCAGGATGCCGCGACTGGCAAAAGCGGTGTCTATCTCGTCGAAGATGCATTCGTAGTTGTCAGGATGATGAGCCAGTCCAAAGCCTATCGTTCCTACCATGGGCACGAAATGGAGTTCAAGTATGCCGTGAGGCGCATGGCGGATATAGGGTGAGACGATAACGAGCAATTTATACTTCCGAGGGTCGGCCTCGCTGATGTTGTTGATGATGGTGACGTGTTCGGGCTTCGTAGCCTCCAAATAGTCTGTGCCCTCGTCGCGAGCCTCAAGCAGCAACGCTGTTGGCTGCCGATTGATGAAAGCAAAGATGCACTCGTTCATGTCGGCCACACTCGCAACGGGCCAGTCAAACTTCGCCTCGAAAGTGTCGAGTGCCCATAGCCCTGCATTGTCGCTTTGGGTGGTAATCACCTCATGTCCCCCAATGATAGCAGCCACTTGCCGCGTCAGGTTGTTGGCCCCTCCCAAATGTCCGCTAAGCACAGAGACAGCATTCAGCCCCATACTATCGACACAAACCACAGCAGGGTCTTCGTGCTTGTCCTTGATGTAAGGCGCAATCGTACGGACACAGATGCCCATCGCCCCGATGAATACGAAAGCATCGAAATCGTGCCAATGCTTGCCGACATCGGAGCGGGGGAGGATACAGACCCCACCCCCGGCCCCTCCCCTTGAAGGGAGGGGAGCGGCGGCGCCCAGTTCTCGTTTCAGCTTCGAGGCTATTTCACTACCGGCCTCGCTGATTTGTATGATTGCTATCTCTTGCATTTCAATATAGTTATGGGGTGGTTGTCGTTTAGTTGTATTCTCATTGGTGGCTCTTGCTTGAGTCCCAGTTCTGAGCAGGCTTCGTCCCAGAGCTGACGGCTGTCCGTGGTAACCTTGGGAGCCGCGACGCTGTTCATCACGATGACTCCATCAGGAGCAAGAACAGTGAGCACCTTCGCCATGATTTCCTTCAGTCGGCCACCGTGACCTCCGATAAAGACGGCATCGGGGCTTCCTGTTGGAGAACCGACGGGCATAGCAGCCTGTAGGAAGTCGCCAATATGGATGCCGATACCAGGAGCGCCAAAGCGACGGGCATTCTCTTGTATGATGGCTTCGCACTCAGGGCGAATCTCGAAGGCCTCAATCTGTAGATGAGGAAATAGCAAGCGGGCTTCTATCGAGACGCTGCCCGTACAGAAGCCGATATCCCAAAAGACGTGACGCTTGGGTAGTTCGAGGGCCTGGAGTGTGAGCAGCCTGATGGGCATCTTGGTAATCATCTTCTCGCGTCCGTCAAGCAGGGCGAAGGCTGCGTCGGGTAGACCGTAAGGTCGTTGTCGGGGATTTGAAATCCCCGACTGTTGAGACGGGGATTTGCCGCTCGGCCGAAGGACACTTGCTACCAACGGGACGCAAGAATCCCCTCCCTCTGATATTATCACGCAGTTTGGCTTCGAAAACTCGCGATGGGCAGCCTCGTCGAGCGAAAGCGTCGTCACTTTCTCACGCTCCGGGTTCCCCAAGTGCTCACCAACGTACATATTATAATAGTTATAGCCATATTCCAGCATACGCTGGGCGATGGTGGCGGGCGTGTGTTCGCGGTCGGTGAGAATGCCAATCTTCCGTTGACTCGGATTTGCAATCCGCATCTCAATGAGTGCCCTGTCAAACTCCTGCCAGGGTCGGCCTGTCAGCGAAACAATCCGCATATCGTGATAAGGCATCACCAGACGGTGTGCCAGTATTTGCAGGGTGTTGAAAGTAGGATAGACAACGACTTCGGCCTCTGGCATCCTACGTTTAATGGTATTGGCAAAACCGAAGAACAACGGGTCGCCGCTGGCAAAAACTATAATTTCATCTGCTGTATATTGGGCAAAAACGTCGTCAAGTGGGACTGTAATATCAATCCAAATAGCACTCTCAGGCAATAGAGGAACCACTATCTCATGGTGGCGCTTCCCACCAGAGAATACCTTGCCCTGCTTGATAACCTGCAACACCTCTGGCAGGAACCAAGGCTGCGGATTGTCCGTTATTCCTATGACGATGAACCGCATATAATTCGTGTAATTCGTTTAATTCGTGGTCGTTATTTAGAGGTCACGGCCCGGTTTCAGTTGTGCTGCATCGTCGAAAGTGAGGATTGCATTGCACAGTGTTGCGGCAAGATTGCTTCCTCCCTTCCTACCTTCAACGATAATCTTGGGTATGTCCTTGAAAGGCTTTACCATGTGTTTTGACTCGCGAACATGCACAAAGCCCACAGGGGCGGCGATGATGCCTGCTGGACGAGCCTTGCCCTTACGAATCAAATCGCATAGTTCCATAAGTGCCGTCGGTGCATTGCCAAAGGCGAAGAGTGCATCGGGGTGCTCCTCCACTGCCAGACGAATGCCTGCCTGTGTGCGGGTAATGCCCGTAGTAGGCAACGCCTCCGAGCGTTGCGATGCGGACGAGACGTCCGCGCTCCCAGGGGCGGACGTGGACGTCCGCGCTCCCACACGTGGGTCGTTCAGATAGCATATCGCCTCGATGCCCAATCGTTGCAGAGCACCCTTGCGGATGCCGCTGGTCACCATCGTCACATCTGTCACGATGGTTTTCAGGGTGCCGTCCTTTACCTTGTCGTAGAGTGTCTCCACAGCTCCGGGGTCTGTATAGAGAATATTCTCCATGTCGAAGTCGGCGGTGGTGTGGATGGCATGGAGCAAAGCCCATTTGTGGCCAAGGGGATAATCCTTCTTCAATTCGCCGACAATCGTTCTGAACGACTCAATCATAATCGCCTGCCCAGGCTTGGTCACCATTGTTCCTGTAGGGGCAGGCCCCGTGCCAGCCCGTCTATAGTAACCGCGAGGTGTAACAATCATCTTACGCCCCTCGCCCTTTGGAGAGGGGTTGGGGGTGAGGCTTATATACGACTGCGAATTGCCTATGAGGATGACCGTAAACATATCGACCTCCTCTGGGTCGAAGTCGGCGAGCGTCGTCACCCTCACTTCCTGTTCAGGCCGCCCTGCCTGGCGGACAAATCCTACAGGCGTGTTCCCAGAACGATGCTTCATGAACAACTCCTGCAAGCGGTAGAGCTGCCAGTAGCGCCCGTGTGACTTGGGGTTATACACCGCTGTCACGAAGTCGCCCACAGCCGCCGCCTTGATGCGTCGTTCTATCACCTCCCAAGGTGTCATGAGGTCTGACAGCGAGATCAGGCAGATGTCGTGGCCGATGGGCGCCCCTAACAGAGAGGCTGCTTTCTGGAAAGCAGAGATGCCTGGGAGTGAGACAATCTCAATGTCCTGTTGCGACGGATTTGTAATCCGGCGCTCTTCCCGCATCTCATAGATAAGCGGTGCCATGCCGTATAGTCCTGCGTCGCCGGAGGAAATGACTACGACTGTCTTGCCCTGTTCAGCCAACAGGAAAGCCTGTTCGGCACGCTCACGTTCCTTCTTCATGCCCGTGTCGACACACTCGCAACCCTCTCTGACGAACTGCTCGACGAACTGGAAATAATACTTATATCCGACAATGGCATCAGCCTCCCGCACTGCCTCCAACACTGCGGGCGTGATGTCCTCTTTGCTGCCAGGCCCTATGCCTGCTACGATAATCTTTCCCATACAGAGTGTCTACAGGATGTCTTTGAAAACTGGCTGCAAATATACTACTTTTTGTTTAAATACGCAACAGTTTGGATAAATACTAAACGTTTTTATATAATTGCCATATAATTAATTGCATGTGTCATCACAATATTTGTTTATTTTAACTTTTACAAGTGTAAGGGAAACCATATTTCTTTGTACCTTTGCAGCCGATAAGACATTTTACCATTTATTTTTTTACTTACAAAATTTTTCGACCTGTAAGGTTGGAAATGCAGTTCTAAGCCGCCTGAGGCAGTTTAAGCCATTCCCTTTCTCCTCTGAACCAACTGTGCAGTTTGCCGT
>CAJOEC010000026.1:0-7302 GCA_905233425.1 uncultured Prevotella sp.
ATTTCAATTCCTATTACCGGGGGTTTCACCCCCGTCTGTAGTCTATCGCTCCTTCGGAGCTTTCCTTGCATAGACTTTCAACCGTACAGGTCGAATAAATTTGAGGATGAGACCTACCGTCAGGGTAAGCTCTTGGTTCCTAAGGACACAAAAGACCTGTATATCCGTTTCGACGGATGGAGGGAATTCTTGAATATAGAGGAGATGGGCGATGAGCAAGCACCAAATGGCCAGTGTGCCACTCCCACCATCTACGTCATGGGCAAGAAGTTCGTGTATGAGTGTGAGACCCCTGGCGCTGAGTTTGAGAGCATCCTGTCTGCGGAAGAGGAGAGATCCACGGGGAATGAGTTTACGATGAAGAGCAAGACCATCAGATATACCCTCACCGTCTATGCCACCGCCGAGGGCTACGAACGCTCAGAACCGGCAAAGATTAGTTTCGTCATTGATTGTAACGACGTGAACCAGGACGGAACGGTCGATGTGGCAGACATCGCCAGCATCATCAACAGAATGGCGGGGAAGTAGAATGCATTACTTAGGTACAAAATTGAATGATAGCTGCCTTCAGGCAGCAGGTATCGACCACTATATTGAATCCACATCGGAAAGAATGGTCGATAAACAGGTGTTACGACACGCTACAACTGCCAAACGGTATTTTCGCCAACTATCTGAGTTCGGCTACTTGGAACCACATGGAGGCAATAAGAACAGGACCTATACAAATCGACCTTAGGGTCGAGCGGTAGCGGTTCAGACATGCAGGAGAGCTTGGCAGGTCTGCAGGGCGGTCATGGTGACACCCTCGAGGCCGTGGAGCATGAGGTTCTGGCCGGTGAGAAAGAGGTTGGGGATGGGCGTGCGCGGTGAGAGGATGGTGAGCAAGGGCTGGCGGCTGTCCTTGCGGAGACCGAAGGCGGAGCCAAGGGGGGTGAGAGTGTAGTCGCGCCAGGTGAGGGGGGTGCTGGTGTAGAGCTTATGGGGCTTTTGAGGCTCATGGGACTCATAGGACTTATAAGACTTATAAGACTCATAGGACTTATAGGGCTTATAGGCCTCACTCAAGCCAGGGAGGACGGTCTCTGCCAAGGCAATGCACTCTTCGGCGAGCTGCTTTTTCAGGACTTGGTAGTCGGTGGGGCGGTGGCATATTCGGCTGTCGGCCCAGGGCTGGAAGAGGGAGAGGGGGACAGGGGTGAGGAGGTCGATGACGTGGGCGGGTGAGGACGAGGATGCTTGCGCCCCAAGGGAGGAGGATATGCCCGTGTTCCCTGCCATGCAGCTTACCATCACGCGGTCTACACTGTGCGATTCACACTGTGCACTCGACCAGAGGTTGGGTTGGCGGTAGATGTATTTGTTGTGATTGAAATAAGGGATGCTGCCGTCGGTGACGAGCGAGACGGTGAACATGCCGCAGGTGTTCTCCAGCATGTCGATGCGGCGGCGGAAGAGGCGGGAGAGTCTACGGCTCTCCTTAACTAAGGCGAAGGTCTGCTGGGGGTGGATGTCGCTGATGAAGGTGTCGGCCTCGTAGGTCTCGCCGTTGGTGCAGCGGGCGGCGGCGGTGGTGACATTGGTTTCGAGGAGTTCGACTACCTCGGAGTTGGTGATGACCTGCCCGCCCATGGCCTCGATGTCGGTGACGAGCAGACGCACGATGTCGTCGCCACAGCCTTGCAGCCGCCAGGCACCACCGCCGATGAAGCTGGAAGTGGCGTGGAGGAAGTTGAACAGGGGGAGCGACTCGCGGCGCAGCTCGGTCTTGAGGGCGTTGCCGGCGAGGACATTAACGAGCAGCTCGTCGTGGAAGAGTTCGTGGAGATAGTCGTAGGCGTTGATGGAGCAAAGCGTCTGCACCTCGGGGTCGCCGAGGGGGAGGTGGTCGGCACGCTCCATCAGCGTGACGTATTTGTGCAATGTCTTGCGCTCATGGGGGAAACGGTCGGCGAGCGTGTCGGCGAAGTTCTGGTAGCCCTCGACGAAGGGGAAGGTCTCGCCACCGATGGTGACAAGGTCGAAGCCGTCGGGGTCGAGGCGCTGCCAGGGCAGGCGCATGAGGCCTAAGCGTTCAAAGATGTCGTGCAGACGGAAGCCTTCGGCAAGTCCGCCGACGTAGTGTAGGCCTGTGTCGAAGCTGATGCCATGGCGGCGGTAGCTCTGCAGACAGCCGCCGGGAACGGTGTGGCGCTCCAATACGGTGACGTGCTTTCCCTTCTCCGCCAAAATCTTAGCGCAGACGAGGCCGCCGAGGCCACTGCCAATGATTATAACATCAGACTTCATTGCTATAATTTGTTTTTATAAAAACAGATTAAAACAACAAAAACAGATAAAAACCTTTTTTCCTGTTTTTCATGTTTTTCCCTGTTTTCCTAAAACAAAAGTTCGATATGCGGCGGGCTGTAGGACATAGCAGAGGATGACGGCAGAGAGGAGGCCCACGATGGTGGCAAAGCCCACGGAGCGTATGGCGGGGTGGACGGCGAAGAGCATTGAGCCAACGGTGACGACGAGCACGACGACGCTGAAGAAGATGGCGGTCTTGTGGGCCATGAGGAGGCGAGGCTGTTCATTGCGGGCTGGCATGGGGGCGGACGCGACACGTCGCGTCCCTACATGGGGTGGCACGGCGGACGCGACATTACCCACCAGCCCGTGCATGACGAAGATGCTGTAGTCGACGCCGATGCCGAAGATGAAGGTGGAGATGATGATGTTGATAAGGTTGAAGCGAATGCCGAAGATTGCCATCATGCCCAGGACCATGAGCCAGCTGATGAGGATGGGAGCAAAGCCTATGAGGGTGTTCTTCAGGTTGAAGCGGAAACTGACAAGAAGCACCAAGAAGACGAAGGCCATGGAGAGCCACTGCAGGATGTTGAAGTCGGTGTTCAGCTTCAGCAGCGTGTCGGTGGTGTAGTAGTAGGTGTCGAGGACCATTAGGTTCGGTTCCTTGCAGATGGCGTCGCAGATGCGCATGTAGTCGCTGTCGTTGGAGCGGACGGAGTCGTTGGCACAGCGGACGGAGGTGAAGCAGAGGTAGTCGCCGCCGTAGGTCTGCTCCATGAGGGTGCTCTGGTAGCCCTCGGGGATGATGGCGGCGGCGTAGAGGGCGTCGGGACCCGAAGCTGACGCTTCGGACACGGTGGCAAGGTTGAAGAAAGGCTCGAAGGCTTCGGGAATGAGGCCGGCCTGTGGGGCTGTCTCGGAGATGAGACGGCGCGCACGGGAGAGGCGGGTCTCGGCGGGAGAACCGCCGAGCGCGACCGAAGAGGAGGGGGAGGACGAGGGGGTAGGGGAGGGGGAGAGCGCGACCGAAGGGGTATTCCAGTAGGCGTACCAGGCATCGATGTTGCGCTGCTGAACGTCGAGGGGGATGAAAATGCGGTCGGTAGGGGTGTAGTCCTTCACCAAACCGAGGGACTGTAGCGAATCGAGCTTGTGGCGCAGGAGGGCAAAGTTGTGGAGAGCTTCCTCCATGGTCTTGCCTGATGAAGCGAAATATTTCTCCTTGTCGCCGGTGAAAGTCTTCGAGCGTAGCAGCTGTTCGGAGTGCTCCACACGCGGGTCGTCGTAGCCCAGGTTGTGCATGTCGGCATCGAAGAGGGTGCCCTTCCACAGCCAGGCACTCACGCACACCACAACGACTGCCACCACGGCGGCGATGAGCCACGGCTTGCGGTCTAAAGCCCAAAAAGACCCTCCCCTGGCCCCTCCCTGTGAGGGAGGGGAGTAGTTACCATTGCCCTCTGTATTTTCTACTGAAGAGGTATATACTCCACTCCCTACAGGGAGGGGCTGGGAGGAGGGTCTCCTGGGGCCGGGGGGGAGGCTCAGTAACTGCGGCAGGTAAATGAGGCTGAACAGCGTGGTGGCGGCTATGGCCAGGGCGGCGAAGAGTCCGAAGTCCTGGAGCAGTTCGGTGTTGGTGAAGAACAGTCCGCCGAAGGAGCCGATGGTGGTGATGCATCCGAGGAGCAGCGGCTTCGTCTGTTCGCGCAGCAGCTGTTCGCCGTCCTTGACGTATCGGCGATGGGTTAGCACATGGAGGACATAGCTCAAGGCCACGCCGAGAACTACGCCGCCGATGCCGAGGGCGAGCAACGAGAACTGTCCGCGCAGGAAATACATTACTGCCATGGCGAAGAGAGTGCCGAAGGCAACGGGCAGCAGGAGCAGCGGCAGCGTGTCCCAGCGGCGGAAGCAGACCATGATGAAGAGGAGCACCAGCACCATCGAGCCGGCGATGGTCGTGGTGAGGTCGTGCTTGATGACTGTGGAGTTGTAGTAGCCGCTGGCGGGCGTGCCGTGGTAGCAGATGTTGATGTCGGGGGCGACGGTGGCAAAACTGTCAATCAGCTCGTTCATGCGGGCGAAGAGTGCAGAGCCCTCACCGGTGTTAGTGGCTGAGTACTGCGGGGTGATGAAAGCCACGCAGACCGACGAGTCACGGACGAAGAAATGGTTGTCGATGGTGATGTAGCTGCCACCGCCGGCATTGAGGAGCGGGGCCATCTGCTCGGCGAGGACATTGCGCAGGCCTAATGGGTCGCTTTGTATGAGTTCAGGGAACATGCTGCCGAACTCGCCCTCAAGGTCTTCACGGTTCTGACGCATTTGGCGCAACATGTGTTCGCGGGTGAGCAGGGTGTCGAAGGCGGTGTATGCCGAGGTGTCAATGTAGGCGGGAAGATGCTCCTGCAGGTAGGCGATGGCGTCGGGGAGGAGGTCGTCGGGGAGACAGTAGAACACTGAAGCCCCACCCCCGGCCCCTCCCTCGGGGGGGAGGGGAGTGGTTACACTCTTCCCTTCAATCTCCACTTGAGAGTATATACTCCCCTCCCCTCCGAGGGAGGGGTCGGGGGTGGGGCTTCCGAGTACCTCCACGAAGGCATCGCAGGTCTCGGCCATTTGGTCGGTGGTGACAGTGGGGGTTTTGCGCTCGAAGAGGAGGAAGGTCTTGTCCTTGATGCGGAGGTCGGCGAAGGCGAGCTTCGTGGTGCCGTCCTCGTTGCGCGACGAGGGCATCAGTTTATTGATGTCCTCCTCAAGGTGGAGCTGCATGGCGAAAAAGCCGAAGAACACAAAAAGCGCAACCATCGACCCCCAGCATTGCAGCCGGTGCCGATGGAAGTAGCGGTAGATTTTAATAAAAAATTCGTCCAATTCGTGTAATTTGAGTAATTCGTGCAATTCGTGTAATTCGTGCAATTCGTTGTTAAGAACTCATTGCATGAACACTTTGATGTTGATTCTTGCCACGGTCTCGCCGTCGATGGCGGTCTCGCATTTTGCCAATGTAACGTTGCCGAAGGTCATGCCCATCTGCACCGTCGTCACCATGCGTTCGCCGACACGGGGGCGGCGGAGACACTCGAAATGTTTCACCTCGCCGATGATGCCTACGGGCGGGGATACGTTGTCTGGCACGGAGGCGGACGCGACACGTCGCGTCCCTACGGTGAGCAGATAGTTATACCCTGCCAGAGCCGAAACCGACTGTGCCTGATGCTCGATGATGCCGCTCTCGGACAGTTCATCGCCGCCGATGATGAAATAATTGTTGCGGTCGATGCCCAATGCCGTGGTGGCACTATCATCAGACAAAGGCTCAAACCCGTCGACCATCATAAACGGTGGCCGCTGGGGTATGAGCCGCTCTATGTCCTTACCAATGTATTTCAAGCGAGGTGCTGCTCGATGTAGTCGTAGAGGTTGGTGAAGGTCTGTATCTGCTTGAGGTCCTCCACGGGGATGGTGATCTTGTAGGTGAACTGCACCAGAGCGATGAGGTCTACAAGGTTGATGCTGTCAAGGTTAAGGGTCTCCTTGAGGTTGGCTTCAGGAGCGAACTCCGATGCCTCTACTTCAAACTCTTCTGCCAGCAGGCTGTTCACCTGCTCAATGATTTCTTCTCTTGTCATTTTACTTATTTATAATTACGAATGATTAATGTCGAGTTGGTTCCTCCGAAGCCGAAGCTGTTGGAGAGGAACATGTCGAAATGTGTGTCCTTGCGCTCGCCGAGGACGTTGATGCACGCCGTCTCCTCGTCGGGGTTCTCGAAATTGAGCGACCCGGCGATGAAGTCGTTCTGCATCATCAGCATGGAGTAGATGATTTCCGATGCTCCGGCCATCCACATCTCGTGGCCTGTCTGACTCTTCGTCGACGTCACGGGAACGCGGTAGTCGCCGAATGCCTGTGCAATGGCCTGTGCCTCGCGTGCGTCGCCAATCTTCGTCGAGGTGGCGTGGGCGTTGACGTAGCCGATGTCGCGTGGGTTCACACCTGCGCTTTTCAGGCAAAGCTCCAACGAGCGTGCCGGCCCGGCGACATTAGGTGTGGATATATGGTCGCCGTTGCCCGAGAATCCCCAGCCCACAATTTCTGCAAGGATGTTGGCTCCGCGTTTCTGTGCGTGCTCCAGGCTCTCCACTATGAGCGTTGCGCCGCCGCCGCTGGGCACGAGACCGTCGCGGTCGCGGTCGAAAGGACGGCTGGCCTTCTCAGGCGCGTCGACGCGGGTGGAGAAAGTCTGTAGCGCGTCGAAGGCTGCAATGCCATACATATTGTTCTCCTCGGCACCACCACAGACGATGCAGTCCTGCAAGCCGTTGCGGATGAGCAGGAAGGCCAGTCCGAGCGACTGCGAGCCGCTGGCGCAGGCTGCCGAGGCGGTGAGGTTGATGCCCTTCAGGTGGAAGAGTGTGGCAAGGTTCATCGTCACCGTCGAGTTCATCGACTTGAAGATGGCTCCGCTGCCACAGGCGGCCGTAGAGCCGGCCTGGCGGAACTTGTCCATGGCAATCATGGTGTCCTCGGCCACGGAGTCGTTGCCGTAGATGACGCCCACCTCGTGAGCGTCGATATAGTCCTGGTCCAGACGGGCCTGCTCCAGGGCCTGGAGCGTGGCCATATAGGCGTACTGTGCCTCCTCGGGCATCATCTGGCGCACGTTGCGGCTCAACAGTTTCTTCAGGTCGGTCTTGGGCACGTTGCCGCACATGGGCGACCTGAACCCTGCCTGCTGGCGTTCCTCGCTGAAGATGATACCGCTGCGGCCATCGTAGAGCGACTGCCGCACCTCGTCAAGACTTGTTCCAAGGCAGGACCAAATTCCCATGCCTGTAATTACAACTCTATTCATAAAGTTCTTACATCTAATTATTTCAACCTCGGATTTACTTTAACCACGAATTACACGAATTACACGAATTACACGAATTACACGAATTACACGAATTACACGAATTACACGAATTACACGAATTACACGAATTACACGAATTA
>CAJOEC010000026.1:7309-95205 GCA_905233425.1 uncultured Prevotella sp.
TACACGAATTACACGAATTACACGAATTACACGAATTACACGAATTACACGAATTACACGAATTACACGAATTACACGAATTACACGAATTACACGAATGGCACGAATATATTATTATTTCACAAATTATTGGCTGCGCATAGACATGCACAGCATCATTCATGAAACTCGTGTAATTCGTGAGATTTGACATCATTAGTGTAATTCGTGCAATTCGTTTAATTCGTGGTTAAAAAGAATATCGTGCAATTCGTGCAATTCGTTTAATTCGTGGTTAAAAAGAATATTGTCTGATTTGTGGTCAATAGATTTTCTTCGTATAGCAGCGGCGGCGTTTCACCGTTTTCGGGTTCAGCGGTTTCCACTGGTTCAGCTCGCGTACGTTGTCTTCGAGCTGCGGTCCCGTCTCGGCCCATTTTATTCCTAATTTATTATAAATAGGTATAAGGTCGTCGAAGAACATCGCGTTCACTCCCAGACCCTGATAGTCGGGGCGGACGGCAATGAGGAGCATCTCGGCATGGTCGGCGCGGTTCCATTTCAGTCCGCCGAGCAGATGCCACCACCCCGTGGGCCATATTCTTCCTCCCGACTTCTGGAATGCCTCCACCATGCTCGTCATCGTTATAGCCACGCCCACCAGCTCGCCCTTGTCGTTCTCGATGATGGGCATGAGCTGCTTGTCGACCAAGCTGATGTACTGCTTCACGAAGTCGTCGATCTGGTTCTCTGTCAGCTCAGTATATCCAAACAGCGGACTGTAGGCGGCATTGAGAAGATGGAAAATCTTCTTGCCATACTCACTCTTTATTTCGTTGTTTGTGACTTTCTTCACATGAAGTCCTATTTGCTCCCGGCAATACTGTGCCACGCGGGCATACTTCGCCGGAACCTCCTTAGGCACATCAACACGCACCTGAAGCCAGTCGGCCTCTTTCTCGAAGCCCAGCGCCTCCAAGTGACGGGGGTAGTATTCGTAGTTGTAGAGGGCGGTGACAGAGCCTGTGAGGTCGAAATCGTCTACGAGCATCCCCTCTTTGTCGAAGTCGGTGATGCCCATCGGCCCCTGTATTCGGTTCATGCCGCGCTCACGACCCCACTGGGTCACCGCGTCGAGCAACGCACGCGACACCTCGGGGTCATCGATGAACTCTATGAACCCGAAGCGCACATTGCGCTTGTTCCATTTCTTGTTGGCATGGTGGTTGATGATTCCCGCGATATGGCCCACAGGTACACCGTCGCGGTAGGCTATGAATGCCTGGATGTCGGTGAACTCCAATCCGGCATTGCGCCGTGGGTTGAACATGTCGCGCACGTCGCGCTCCAGGTCGGGAACAAATTGCGGGCATCCAGCATAGTGTCTACCCGCAAAATGGACGAAATCGTCCATCTCTTTTTCCGTTTCAACCATCTTGACACGCAATATGCTCATACTTTTCTGTGGCTATTAGCTCATTTAGGCGGCAAAATTACACATATTTACGCAATTAATGCTGTCCTTTTAGGACAAAAAAACACTCTTTTTTACTTAACAACGTTTATTAACTATTTTGCGATGCTTTCTTCAAATTTTGTCGTTGTTCGTTTGGCTGTTAGTTTTTTTTTTTGTACTTTTGCACCGTCCAAGTAGCCGACGCCATTCCTACGTCGCTACCTAAAACGTAAATAATACTATGGAAGAAGAGAACATATTCAGCGCGCAGTCGCAGCAGCCCGTCGACTACAACGACGACAACATCCGCACTTTGTCGGGCATTGAGCACATCCGCCTCCGCCCCGGCATGTACATAGGCCGCCTCGGCGACGGCTCGCTGGCCGAGGACGGCATCTACGTCCTGCTGAAGGAGGTTATTGACAATTCGATTGACGAGTTCAAGATGAAAGCCGGCGACCGCATTGAGGTGAACGTCGACGAGCAGTTGCGTGTCTCTGTGCGCGACTATGGCCGCGGCATCCCCCAGGGCAAGCTCATAGAGGCCGTCTCGGTGCTGAACACCGGCGGCAAGTACGACTCGAAGGCTTTCAAGAAGTCGATAGGACTGAACGGCGTCGGTGTGAAGGCGGTGAATGCGCTGAGCGCACACTTCGAGGTGGCCAGCTACCGCGACGGCAAGGTGCGACGCGCCGTCTTCGAGAAAGGCAAGCTCGTGAGCGACACCACCGAGGACACGCAGGACGAGAACGGGACGTACATCTTCTTCGAGCCTGACACCGACCCTACGCTCTTCCCCAACTACCGCTTCCACGACGACATTGTGGAGACGATGCTGCGCAACTACACCTACCTGAACACAGGGCTGGCCGTGATGTACAACGGACGCCGCATACTCTCGCGCCGAGGACTGGAGGACCTGCTGAAGGACCGCATGAGCGCCGACGCCCTCTATCCCATCATCCACCTGCAGGGCGAGGACATAGAGATTGCCTTCACCCATGCCAACCAGTATGGCGAGGAGTACTACAGCTTCGTCAACGGACAGCACACCACCCAGGGAGGCACCCACCAGAGCGCGTTCAAGGAGCATATTGCCCGCACCATCAAGGACTTCTACCAGAAGAACTTCGAGTATGTGGACATACGCGCCGGCATCGTCGCCGCCATAGCCCTGAACGTTGAGGAACCGGTATTCGAGAGCCAGACAAAGATAAAACTCGGCTCGACGAACATGGCTCCCGCCACCCCCGAGAACCCGCAGCCCGTCTCTATAAATAAATATGTGGGCGACTTTATCAAGCTGGAGGTGGACAACTATCTGCACAAGAACAGCGACGTGGCCGACGCCATGCTGCAGAAGATACAGGAGAGCGAGAAGGAGCGCAAGGCCATGGCCGGAGTGACGAAGCTGGCACGCGAGCGTGCGAAGAAGGCCAACCTGCACAACCGCAAGCTGCGCGACTGTCGTGCATATTCATCACCGAGGGCGACTCGGCCAGCGGAAGCATTACCAAGAGCCGTGACGTAAACACA
Organism: uncultured Prevotella sp.; assembly: GCA_905233425.1. Taxonomy (GTDB): domain Bacteria; phylum Bacteroidota; class Bacteroidia; order Bacteroidales; family Bacteroidaceae; genus Prevotella. Next base: position 10,281 of record CAJOEC010000026.1, read on the forward strand.
CAGGCCGTGTTCTCATTGAGGGGAAAACCCCTGAACACCTTCGGGCTGACGAAAAAGGTGGTCTACGAGAACGAGGAGTTCAACCTGCTACAGGCGGCACTCGACATTGAGGACGGCATAGAGTCGCTGCGCTACAACAAGGTCATTGTGGCAACCGATGCCGATGTCGACGGCATGCACATACGTCTGCTCATCATCACCTTCTTCCTCCAGTTCTTCCCCGAACTCATCCGCACCGGCCACGTCTACGTTCTGCAGACGCCGTTGTTCAGGGTGAGGAACAAGAAGAGCAAGATCAAAAAACGACCCACCCCCGAGAGACCCAACAGACCCACCCCCCAGCCCCTCCCTGTAGGGAGGGGAGTAGATACTTCTGCTGTTGATAAATCTGATGCTAAAGGTAACTATTCCCCTCCCTCACAGGGAGGGGCCAGGGGTGGGTCTTCTTCTGACTACGTCGTCCGCTACTGCTACAGCGAGGAGGAGCGCCTGCAGGCTATCAGCGACCTGGGTCCCGACCCGGAGATCACGCGGTTCAAGGGTCTCGGTGAGATTTCGCCCGAGGAGTTCGCCGGCTTCATAGGCCCCGACATACGGCTGGAGCAGGTGACGCTGCACAAGACCGACCAGGTGCAGAAACTCTTAGAGTACTACATGGGCAAGAACACCATGGAGCGCCAGAACTTCATCATCGACAATCTTGTCATCGAGGAAGACCGCCCGGAGGAGGATGACGCCTCGAACCAGTAACGACAGACTAATTGTTGCCCGGCGTATCCGAGTGGATACACGACAGAAAAGATTTTATGGAAAGAGACCGTTACATTCCACAGCCTATTGACACCAGTGACATTGAGTTGCCAGAAGAATTGTTGCAGCTTGCAGACTATATTTCCAAGAACGTGCATGAGGTGTGGGCTGAGACGCGGATAAAGCAAGGATGGACATGGGGCGAGGTGCGCGACGACAGCCTGAAAAAGCACCCGTGTCTCATTCCCTACGAGGAGCTGACGGAAGAGGAGAAGCTGTTTGACCACAATACGGCCATCGGCACGCTGAAGCTGATAATGAAACTGGGATTCAGGATTTCTCCCGACAAATAATTATGGCAGCAAAGTAGGGACGCGACGTGTCGCGTCCGCTCTGTTGATGCGAAGTGTCGCGTCCGCTCTGTTGACGCGACATGTCGCGTCCGCTCTGTTGATGCGAAGTGTCGCGTCCGCTCTGTTGACGCGACATGTCGCGTCCGTTCTGTTAATGCGACGGGTCGCTTGTTTTCGGACGCGACACGTCGCTTGTTTTCGGACGCGACACGTCGCGTCCCTACTGTGGCCGGATATGGCTCCAGCCCCCCTCTGACATGACAAAATCAGCCCTCCGGGACGTCTAATAGTTCGCGCCGGGCGAACTGTCAGTTCGCCCGGCGCGGACTCAGAGTTCGCACGGCGCGAACTTTTTCAGACTCCCAAGCCGATTTTCGGACACATCCGCCATGGTGTCGGGCTGGCACGGGGCCTGCCCCTACACCGGGTAGATGAATGGCATGACGCTGTCGATGAGAGTCTGCTTGCGCTCCTGAAGAGTGAGGATTTGCTGTTCGAGGGTGTTCTCCGATACGAAACGGTAGACGAAGACGGGGTTGTGCTGGCCAATGCGGTGGGCGCGGGCGATGGCCTGTTCCTCGGCAGCCTGGTTCCACCACGGGTCGAGCAGCATGACGTAGTCGGCGGCGGTGAGGTTGAGGCCCACTCCTCCGGCTTTCAGCGATATGAGGAAGAACTGGCAGTCGGCGGTCTGCATGAAATGGTCGATGACCTGTTCGCGGTCCTGTGTGCTTCCCGTAAGCATGTCGTAGGTCCATCCGCGGTACTTCATCTCCTCGCCCACACGCTCGAGCATCGAGACATATTCGCTGAAGAGCAGCACCTTGTGGCTTGTGCCGCGCAGGTTTTCCAGGTAGTCGAAGACGGTGGTCATCTTTCCTTCTCCGTTGGCGATGCGGCGCAGTCGCTGTATGGCCGAGAGGAGGTGGTACTTCAGTTCGCCCTCGATTTGCTTTCCTGTCTTGGTGGCTGCCAGGAGCTCGTTTCTGGCCTGTGACAGCTCCTCGGCATACTGGCTCACCTGTGCGTCGGTCATGGGGCATACTACCACCTCGTCCTGCCTTTCGGGGAGGTCGGTGAGCACCTCCTCCTTCGTGCGTTTCAGGAAATAGGGTGCTATGAGCTTTCGCAGCAGACGTGTGCGCTCCTCCTCCATCTGGCGGATGATGGGTGCAACGAAAGCCTGCTGGAAGTTCCTCTGGCTTCCCAAAAGCGGCGGGTTGAGCACGTTCATGAGGCTCCACAGCTCCATGAGGTTGTTTTCCACAGGCGTGCCGCTGAGGGCCACACGGTGTTGGGCGTTGAGGCGGGTGACGGCGCGGTGCACCTGCGATGTTGCGGTCTTGAACGTCTGGCTCTCGTCGAACACGACGATGCAGAATTGCTGCTCGGCCATATAGTCGATGTCGTTGACGAGTGTGCGGTAGGTGGTGAGCACCACGTCCCATTGCATCAATGCCTCGCGTTTCTCCTGTCGTGCGGCCGCCGTGCCGGTGTATGTGCACACGGTTAGCGACGGAGCGAAGCGCAACAGCTCGTTGCGCCAGTTGTGGACAACAGAGGCCGGGGCGACAACGAGCGAGGTGGGCCGCTGTAGTACAGTGGCATACGGGACTGAGGGGAAGGAGGAGGGGGTGTCGCCGCGCATTTCCTCTTCGGTGAAGAGGAGGCCTTGAGTGTGATCAGAACTATTAATTATTAACTGTTCACTATTCACTATTGACTGTTCACTCTTTGCCAAACTGTGGACTTTCATGAGCAGGGCGATGGTCTGGAGGGTTTTTCCAAGTCCCATCTCGTCGGAGAGGCAGCATCCCGTCTGATCCTGGAAATTGCGCCAGAGCCAGCGGAAGCCTTCGAGCTGGTAGGGGCGAAGCGTGGCGTTCATCCCCTCGGGCAGCTCCATGTCTTGTTCGCTGCTGTTCTTTTTCTGCGGAATGTCAATCTCTTCTTCCGTCAGCTGGCACCGGTGGCGTCGGAAAGCCCCGTTCTTCGCCGTTCCCACAAGCAGCAGACTGCTGTAGCGGCTGAGCCACTCTTCGGGAATGAGCAGCAGTTCGCCCGTTGGCAGCATGAACACCTGTTCGCCGCGAAGGATGGTGTCGCGGAGGTTGATGAACGGTATTCTTATGCGTCCCTCGTCGAGCACTATCGTGACATTGGTCTGCAGCCAGTCGCCATGCCAGGTGTCGGTCTGCTCTACGCTGAGCGGCCCTATATAATAAATGTTGTCGGCGGGCTGCACAACGTCGAAGCCGCTTTTCTTGAGTTTCGGCCCGTTCTCGCGCAGCCATTCCACCATGGCCGACGTTGAGTCGAACCTGAGGTTGTATCTCTTACCGGCAATGGCGGTAAGTTTGTTCAGGTAGTGTTTTTCGCGCTTGCGGTCTCTCAGCTGTCGTGTGAAGCGGAACCCTCCGTCGTCGGTGGCCGTGAGAGTCACTTTTCCGTTGGCTGTGCTTTCGGGCAGGTAGTCGTTGTCGCCGTAGCGGAAATGCAGCGTCAGCAGCGGCCGTCCGTCCAAGGCTGTCTCGGCACAGAGGCGTGGCATGAGTTTTTCGCCCGTGTCGTCGATGTCGAAGCCTTCGGGCTCAATCTCGGCCTTCGTCACATTGCGCATGATGAAGCGGCGGAAATAGTCGTTCTCTACGTGGCGTGGAATCTCAACTGACGCTTTCTTTGTGAACGGGATGAGCAGCTTTCCGCTGAACCCCTCGCTGAGGGTCATCAGTATCGAGTCCATGGCGAAGAGGCCTGGATTATGGCCTATGACGGTAAGGTTGTGGCTTGGAAGGTCATCGACCACCTTGTCGCCGATGCGCAATTTCAGTATGTAGCTTGTGCCTTGTTCGTGGCGGCTGAAGCACATCACCGGCATGACCGAGGCGGCAGCCATGAAATGCAGCTGGTCTTCGATATGGAGTGGCGATGTGTCTGTGGGTGCGTAGAGAATGGGAATGTCGAGCTGGTGTGCCTGGCGTATGGCTTTCAGCAGCCTCTCGTCGCAGGTGTGCTTCACGTGCTGGCACAGGGTCTCATTGTCGCTGGCCCAGAAATCGTCCATGCGGCGGAAGGTCTTCTTGTTGGCATAGCGCGTGTAGATGTTTCCCGGCTGAAGCTCCTCGCAGATATTGGCCAACTGTTGCAGTGGGTCGTCACTATCCATCCACTCAGGCTTCACCGCCGTCTTGGCATCCATATACCGGCCAAGGGCGGCCACGCGCCTAAGCTCTGCACCAACGATTCCCCAGTGATTTTGGGGCCGCAGAATGAGTATAATAGCTGACTGTGAGGCCACTGAAAATAGTTTTTGGTTGCAAAAGTAACAATAATTAGGCAAAATGACAAAAAAAGAAACAGAAAAGTTAGGCTAAGTCACAAAAAAATAGTAACTTTGCACCCTAAAACAGCAAAAATAGGTATAAAAACTTGATATCAAGACAGTAAGACACAAATATTTCATGATAGAAGAAGACATCATTCAGCAAGAACAAGGCGTAGAGAACTACTCGGCGAGTAACATTCAAGTGCTTGAAGGCTTGGAGGCCGTGCGCAAGCGCCCCGCCATGTATATAGGCGACATTAGTGAGAAGGGACTTCACCACCTGGTGAACGAGACAGTTGACAACTCCATCGACGAGGCGATGGCCGGATATTGCACCCATATCGAGGTGACAATAAACGAAGACGGCAGCATCACCGTGCAGGACAATGGCCGCGGCATTCCCGTCGACGAGCATGAGAAAATGCACAAGAGCGCCCTCGAGGTGGTCATGACAGTACTACATGCCGGAGGTAAGTTCGACAAGGGCAGCTACAAGGTGTCCGGCGGTCTGCACGGCGTGGGCGTAAGCTGCGTCAATGCCCTTTCCACGCACATGACGTCGCAGGTGTTCCGCAACGGTCATATTTACCAGCAGGAATACGAAAAGGGAAAACCGCTCTACGACGTGAAGATTGTCGGTGACACCGACATGACGGGTACACGGCAGCAGTTCTGGCCCGACCCCACGATTTTCACCACTACGGAGTACAAGTATGACATCATCGCCAAGCGTATGCGCGAGCTTGCATACCTGAACGCAGGCATCACCATCACGCTGCGCGACATGCGGCCCGACGAGGACGGCAACAAGCGTGAGGAAGTGTTCCACGCAAAGGACGGACTGAAGGAGTTCGTGCGTTACGTAGACCGTCACCGTACGCATCTCTTCGACGACGTCATCTACCTGAAGACCGAGAAGCAGGGCACGCCCATCGAGGTGGCCGTGATGTACAATACTGACTACTCGGAGAACATACACTCCTACGTCAATAACATCAACACCATCGAGGGCGGCACGCATTTGGCCGGCTTCCGCGCTGCTCTGACACGTACGCTGAAGGCTTACGCCGACGCCGACGCCAACATCTCGAAGCAGATTGAGAAGGCGAAGATTGAGATTGCCGGCGAGGACTTCCGCGAGGGTCTCACCGCCGTCATCAGCATCAAGGTGGCCGAGCCGCAGTTCGAAGGCCAGACAAAGACCAAGCTGGGCAACAGCGAGGTGGCCGGAGCCGTGAGCCAGGCTGTCAGCGAGGCTCTGGCGAACTATCTGGAGGAGCATCCGAGGGAGGCCAAGCTCATCTGCGAAAAGGTGGTGCTCGCTGCCACGGCACGTATCGCCGCCCGCAAGGCCCGTGAGAGCGTGCAGCGCAAGAACCCCATGACCGGCGGCGGACTTCCCGGAAAGCTGGCCGACTGCTCGAACAAAGACCCGAAGGACTGCGAGATATTCCTCGTCGAGGGTGACTCCGCAGGAGGCTCGGCAAAGCAGGGCCGCGACCGCCACTTCCAGGCCATACTGCCGTTGCGCGGTAAGATTCTGAACGTGGAGAAGGTGCAGTGGCACCGTGTCTTCGAGGCCGAGTCGGTGATGAACATCATCCAGAGTATCGGCGTGCGATTCGGAGTGGACGGCGAGGGCGACCGCGAGGCCAACGTCGACAAGCTGCGCTATGACAAGATTATCATTATGACCGATGCCGATGTCGATGGAAGCCACATCGACACACTCATCATGACGCTCTTCTACCGTTTCATGCCAAAGGTGATACAGGAGGGACACCTCTACATCGCCACCCCCCCATTATATAAATGTACGTATAAGAAGGTGTCGGAGTATTGCTATTCAGACCAACAGCGGCAGATGTTCATCGACAAATATGCCGACGGCGACGAGCGCAGCGTGCACACACAGCGATATAAAGGTCTGGGAGAGATGAACCCCGAACAGCTCTGGGAGACGACCATGAACCCGGAGAACCGTCTGCTGAAACAGGTAAACATAGAAAACGCAGCTGAGGCCGACGAGGTGTTCTCAATGCTCATGGGCGACGACGTGGAGCCGCGCCGCGAGTTCATCGAGAAAAACGCCACCTACGCCAACATCGACGCATAAAACAGCTTTTATGTCGGTAGAGATAACAAAAGTAACGACAAAACGTGAACTGGAGGCGTTCATACAGTTGCACTACGACCTCTATCGTGGCAACAAGTTTGACGCCCCTAATCTGCACCTCGACGAGGTGCGCACGCTTAGTCCGTTCATAAAGCGCAAGAACCCGGCTTTCGATTTTTGCGATGTTGAGTACTATCTGGCAAAGCGTGACGGGAAGGTTGTGGGTCGTGTGGCAGCCATCATCAACCACCGCTACAACAATCAGTGGCAGCGGCCATGTGTGCGTTTTGGGTGGCTCGACATCATCGACGACGAGGAGGTGCTGCGCGAACTGCTGAAAGTTGTGGAGGAGTTCGGCCGCAAGCATGGCATGAAGGAAATCATAGGCCCGCTGGGATTCACCGACATGGACCCGGAGGGTATGCTCACAAAGGGTTTCGAGGAGTTGGGAACGATGGCCACGGAATACAACTATCCCTACTATCCGCAGCTCATGGAACGTATGGAGGGCTACGAGAAAGACAACGACTATGTGGAGTACAAGCTCTATGTGCCCAAGGAGGGAATGCCTGAAAAGTTCCGCCGTGTGGCTGAGTTGACCATGCAACGATACAACCTCCACGTGGTGAAAATAAAAAAGGCCGATGTCTACGGCCCGCGCAAGTACGGCCATCGCGTGTTCGATGTTATAAACCGTACTTTCGGACATCTCTATGGCTACAGCGAGATGTCGGAGAAGCAGATGGACGAATACGTTGACCGCTATTTCAATTTCCTCGACTGCGAGTTGCTCTGCCTCGTGGAGGACTGGAACACACCCGACCACGACCTCGTAGGTGTGGGCATCACCATCCCCTCGCTGACACGTGCATTGCAGAAATGCCGCAACGGAAGGCTCTTCCCATTCGGATGGTGGCATCTGTTGAGGGCGCTGAAATTCAAAAAGACCGACGTGGTGGACTGTCTGCTCATAGGCGTGCTGCCAGAATACCGCTCGAAAGGAGCCAACGCCCTGCTCTTCTACGACCTCATTCCTATTTACCAGAAGTATGGATTCATCTGGGGGGAGACGCACGTGGAGATGGAGACCAACGGCAAGGTGCAGAGCCAGTGGACATACTTGGAACACGAACAGCACAAGCGCCGCCGCTGCTACAAGAAAGCCATTGCCCCCTGAGTTTGGGGGTTGGGGGTCTGAACATTAGTCTCCGATTATGTCATCTAAGATTCTCACAGTCCAGTATGTGCGCATAGAGCAGACTGCCGCCAGCATTGGTGACCGGATGCTGGCGCAGATTATCGACTGGGTGGTGCTTTTGTCATATATCTTTTTTTCCGTCTGGTTTGTCGAACTGCTCGGCATAGAGAGTTTCTGGGTTATTATTTTTGGGACAGTCTTACCGGCATCATTCTACACCCTGTTCTGCGAACTATTCAATGGCGGACAGACACTTGGCAAGATGGCAATGAAGACACGTGTTGTGAAGGCCGACGGCTCGACACCCACGCTCGGAGACTACGTGCTGCGGTGGTTGCTCTACATCGTCGACGGGCCAATGACAAGCTTCATGGGCGTGCTTTCAATGCTTGTCACAAAGCGCACCCAGCGCATTGGCGACCTCGCTGCCGGGACAATGGTCATCAAACTACAGGGTTATCGGCAGATGAAGGTTGATCTCGACGACTACGACTATGCCATGAACGGATATACACCGCGTTATCCACAAGCCGAAGACCTCACTATGGAGCAGGTGCAGACCATAGTGAGGACATTGCAGACAAGCATTCCCGGTAGTGCCACCATGGAACAACTGTCAAGGAAAGTGCAGGAATTAATGGGAGTGGAGATAGTCGAAAAAACCGACAGCGACTTTCTCCGGCGTGTGGTAAGGGACTTCCGCCACTATGCCATGGAAGAGATTTAGCAATTAGTGTCGCAGGCTTTCCAATGCCATGATAAGTATTAGGGTGATGGCGGCGCTGCCTCCCACGCTGAGCAGCCATTGCTGCCAGTCGTAGAAATTGAAAGCTTCAAGGGCGGAGAATACCAGACAGAAGAGCAGCACCATGATTGTGGCCATGGTGAAGAACTTGCCGTAGCCCAGTGTTGCTGCGGCTGTGCGCAGATGCTCCTCAGCCTCGCGGGGCAGGAAGAGTTGCAGCAGATAGGGCTGCAAGGCCGCCATGAAGGTGGTTGAAGCCGCTGCTAACCCCGGAGTGTTTGAAAACATATCCACGCAAAGGCCCAGGGCGAAAGACCACAGCAATGAGGCCCATTTTGGATAGTTGCGGGGGAAAGTGATGACAAAATAGATGAAGAGTAGAGGCGTGGCGCAATGGAACAACTGTACACGGTTGAACACAAGCCCCTGGGCCAGCACCAACAGCACAAAAGCAAGCAAACGGCGAAGAATATCAATAAGCATTAATTCTTAACTCTAAACCCTAAACTCTAAACTCTAAACTCTTAATTCTAAATTCTAAAGTCATTACCCTATTGTCTCGTAAACTGCGGCATCGCCGCAGTCCAACATCGTCTAATTGTTTGTTGCATTACTCTCCAACGAGTCACGGGCCTCTTCCATCAGCGCACGTTGCTCGATGAAGCTTCGGTCGCTCACCACGTAGACGTCGCGCAGACAAGCGAAGTCGGTAGAGAGGTGTACCTTCAGACTGTACGACAGCCCGTCTGAAGAATTGTATATAGCAATGATTTTACCAACGGCAATGCCTCTTGGGAAGATGCTGGAGTATCCGCTTGTCTCCACCCAGTCGCCCTTTTTGAACTTTGCGTGGCGGGGGATGTCCTCCACGTAAGCCTCCACGGGGCTTCCTCCCTGCCATGTGAGGTATCCGAAATAGTCGCGGCCGCGTATCGAACAGCTTATCCTTGAGCGTGTGTTCAGAACGGGGATCACAGTTGAGTAGTGGTCGCCAGTGGTGAACACCACGCCAACGAGGCCGGTGCCGGAGATGACACCCATGTCAGATTCCACACCGTCAACCTTACCTCGGTTGATGGTTATCAGGTTGTCAGGACGGTTGGTTGTGCAAGCCACCACCTTCGCCTCTATGAGGTCGTGCAACTCAACGCTGTCTTCCACAAAACCGCCCAATTTCGCCGTCATCGTGTCCGAAGTGTATTTAGCCGCCACCGTGTTCGAGGTGAATTTCGCCGTCACCGTGTCCGAAACGTTAGCTTCTGGTCTCCACATTGCCCCCTTAGTCTCCCCTCTATTGTTGCCAATCATGTCGCGGTAGATGCGGAGCTGCTGCTCAAGAACGATGTTGCGCTGTGACAGCTCTTCGTTCATCCTGCTCATAGTGAAGAACTCTTCCACGGACGACTGCCATTCGAGCACCTTGCCAGTGACCACATTGGCTGTAGACACCCACACACTGCCCTGGTAGCTGTTGTAGCCAAAAAGCAAAATACCACTGGCTACTTCTAAAAACAGGAAAAGTAGCCAGTGGAAATTGCGTACGATGAAATCCAGCAGGTTCTGCATCTTTCAACGCTCAACTCTCAACGTTTACTCTCAACGCTCAACTCTCAACGCTCAATGCTCAACTCTAAACGACGCTCATCTCTTATCGCATCAAGAAGTTGAAGCGGCCTACGTTCTTAAGTGCTATGCCCGCACCCTTTGCCACACAGTGCAGCGGGTCCTCGGCCACGATGGTCTTGATGCCGATCTTGTCGGTGAGACGCTTGTCTAAGCCGCGGAGCATGGCACCGCCACCAGTGAGGAATATGCCGTTCTTCACAATGTCAGCGTAGAGCTCAGGAGGAGTCTTCTCAAGTGCCGAGAGCACGGCGCTCTCAATGCGTGCCACGGTCTTGTCCAAACAGTGGGCAATCTCCTGGTAGCACACAGGAACCTCCATCGGCAGGGCCGTGATGCGGTTCGGGCCGTGAACGATGTAGTCCTCCGGGCTTTCGCTGCCCAAGTCTGTCAATGCGCTGCCCACGCTGATCTTGATGCGCTCAGCCATGCGTTCCGAAACCCTCACATTGTGCTGGCGCGACATATATTCCTGAATGTCTGCCGTCAGATCGTCGCCGGCAGTCTTTATGCTACTGTTCTTGACGATGCCGCCGAGCGAGATGACAGCAATCTCGGTTGTCCCGCCGCCGATGTCGACAATCATGTTTCCCTCTGGCGCTTCAACATCGATGCCAATGCCAATGGCAGCCGCCATGGGCTCGAACAGCAGATAGACATCGCGTCCGTCGGCATGTTCTGCAGAGTCGCGAACGGCACGGAGTTCAACCTCGGTGCTGCCGCTGGGCACGCCGATGACCATGCGCAACGAGGGCGAGAAAAGATGCCGGCCTGTGTGCACCATCTTGATAAGGCCGCGCATCATCTGCTCGCAGGCCGAGAAGTCGGCTATCACACCGTCGCGAAGAGGACGGATGGTGCGGATGTTATCGTGGGTCTTCTCATACATCATTTTTGCCTTGCTGCCAACGGCCAGCATTTTGTCCGTACGACGGTCGAGTGCCACAACCGAAGGCTCGTCGACGACAATCTTGTCGCCAGATATAATTATTGTGTTGGCCGTTCCAAGATCCATGGCCAAGTCTTGTCTAAAGCTTAATAATCCCATACCTTTACCCTATTTTTAGTTTGTTATAATAATTTGTCTTGTTCAGACCCCCTATCTAACTTAGGGGGCTGAGAAACCAGTCATGAATAGCTGTGTCGTAGTGCGAGCTGACACCGAAAGCCCTTGTTGCGAGCATACGGCGGTCCTCTAAGTCTGTCTGTGCACCCTTGCGGTTGATGATGTCAAGCAGTACAGGATATTCGGCCTTCGATGCCACGATGACCACGTCTTTGAAGTTCTTTGCTGCGGCGCGGATGAGAGAAATGCCGCCAATGTCGATCTTCTCGATGATGTCCTGTTCCGATGCCCCGCTGGCCACCGTCTGCTCAAATGGATAGAGGTCTACTATCACCAGGTCAATCTCAGGAATTTCGTACTTAGCCATCTGTTCCTTGTCGCCTTCGTTGTCACGGCGGGCAAGTATTCCTCCAAACACCTTCGGGTGGAGCGTCTTCACGCGGCCGCCCAGGATTGAGGGGTATGTCGTCAGCTCCTCAACGGCCTGACACTCGTAGCCCTGTTCCTCAATGAATTTCTGCGTTCCCCCAGTAGAAAGAAAGTGCACACCTTCGTCGTTCAGTTTCTTCAGCAGCTCGTCCAGTCCGTCCTTGTGGAATACGGAGACGAGTGCGGTCTTGATTTTTTTTGTTTCTGCCACCATAGTTGTTACCTTGTTAGTTATCCTTAAAAAATGTCAGACTGCAAAGTTACGAATATTTGCTGAAACCACAAAGCGTTTTTGGAACATTAACTAAATCAATATACACAAAGATAATCAAAATCAAATTTGTGCCTCTTTCAAAGGCAGCTTCAATTAGTTTTAGAGGTAGTAAAATAGTGGTGTTTTTTGTCATCTATTCCCTTTGTTTTAGTGGTACTATTGCTAAAATCTTTAGTTTTATAATTCTGACATGACAGTACCCCTTAAATAAAAATAGATTAAAATAATGTTAATTGCACGTTTTTATCCTTATTTTTTGTAAACAACAAAATGGTTAATGTTTTTTTTTCGTAAATTTGCGCTCGACTTTACGTGCTTCAGCACATTTTTCTCAAATTAGGTGTGTCCAAAATAGGGAAGAGTCGCTATATACAGGAAATAAGCGTTACTTGATGCTTTGTTTGAGTGACAAGACAGACTCTCACGCTTATATAGAAAGCAACATAACTAATAACCCCTTGGCAGTGAGTCGCCAAGAACTATATTATCAAGACACAGCCAGATGTTTAAAGAAGGCGATGTTTTATGTTCTAAATACAAACTGAAGAGACAGTTCAATAAGGGCGGCTTCTCTTCCGTATGGCTGGCAAGAGATCTCAAAGCCCAAGTTGATTTCGCGCTGAAGATTTATGACAACTTGGAAGACATGGAGGAGTTCCGTAAGGGCTTCAATCTTGTAGTAAATCTTACTCATAGCAATATCTTCAAGCCACTTTCGTATGATGTTCATCAAGGAGTTCCATTTCTTGTTATGTCCTACTGTCAAAAAGGTTCGGCAGCAAGCAGAATAGGAAAGATGGACGAAGACGAGTTGTGGAAGTTTGCCCATGACGTTGCTGCCGGCCTTGCCTATCTGCATGACAACAGGGCTATTGTACATCAAGACATAAAGCCGGGTAACATATTGGTGGACGATGATGGTAAGTATATGATTACCGATTTCGACATTAGTACCCGTCAGCGTCATACAGTAAGAATGACAGCACGCCAAGTGCATGAGATGCAGGACTTCAACTATGGCAGTGGTACCCCTGACTATATGGGGCCTGAACGTTGGCCAGACAAGGAAGAAGGGTATCGCCCGCCAGTCAGACCCATGCAAGCTAGCGATATATGGTCGCTTGGTGCGACGCTCTACGAACTAATGACTGGACAAGTACCTTTTGGCGAAACAGGAGGTGCATACCAGAGGAGTCTGTGCAAAAAACTTGGCAAACGGAAAAGAAAAGGCGATGCCATACCAGATATCTCTGGAAACTACTCCAAAGAAATGAAGAAACTTGTTAGGATGTGCCTCGCAAAAGACGCATGGGACAGACCCAGTGCAAAACAGATAGCCGACAATGCGCCTCAACATAAGGCCCCTATACTGCATCCAAGCAAATGGAAGACGTATTCTGCGATTGGGAGTGCTGTTGTGGTTTTGGGATGTGCATCATACCTATGGCTGTCAGTGGACATTGTTGATCCCCCAATAAAGAATCCCAACGACAGTATTTTAATATCCCGTACAATAGAAGCAAACAGGATTGTCAAAGACCTCTCTCAGTCTCCGCAAAAATATGACGACTACGCCAAAGCCTATGTAGATAAACTTGTCGCCGTAGCAGAGATGTACACCTCTACTGACACTCTTGCCGTGAGCCACGATAGCATTCGTGCCAAAAGTCGTGGACTTTGGGCTGTATCGAAAAACATTCTTGACAAAGAATACCAAGAGTTTGCAAAACGCGAGCGTGAGTTCCGAGCCATCGAGGCAAATGCTGCTGCAGACTCCTTCGCTCAGCGTTGCAATGACATTAAGGAGTATGTATCCGACAATATCAAATAACAAAATAGTACGACATGAAACAGAAAAGATTAATCCTATGGGCAATGGCAGGGCTGTTGGGTCTTCCATTGCAAGTGCAGGCCCAGTCGGGGCCCGAATTGTACAGGCAGGCAAACACGCTTAAGAAAAAAGGTAGTTGTGAAGATGCCCGCCAAGCCATCAAACTCTACAACAGGGCCAAGAAGGCTGAGTCGAACCTTCGTGTAGACTGTGACAAGAACATCCAGAAGTGTCAAGCCATTATTAAGAAAGACTGCAATGTGTCATTAGACATTACCCAAGAGGTCGTAGAAATACCCTATCAGGGCGGTGAGTCACAGATTGGTGTCATTTCATCGAAGAAATGGGATGTTGAAGGTATCAAGGAATGGTTCACTACCAGAGTAGGCGACAAGAAAGACAATTTCATTGTGTCGTGTTTGGATCAGAACAACAGTACGCGTGAAAGAACTACAACTTTGACGGTAAAAAGTGGCGACCTATTCAAGTCGTTGAAAGTGGTGCAGGCGGCACGGCCTGAATATATCGAAGTTGACGCAACCAGCCTCGCTTTCCCTTCGAAAGGAACCACAGAGTTAATCGGAGTGGAGTCAAATGCCAACTGGGAGGTTCGGTCTGCTCCCTCCTGGTGTAAAGTGGAAAAAGGTGACAGTACCATACGCATAATTGTGCAACCCAACGACAGGGTAATGGAACGCCCTGGCGATATCATTATTGCTTCTCCCAACAAGTCGGTAACAATAAAAATTTCTCAGGGAGCGGGCGAGGAGCATCTTACATTGTCACAGAACAACATAATACTGCCAGCCGAAGGAGGCAAGCACTATATGAAGGTCTACACCGATGCCGAGAACTGGTTCTTGGGTGATTTCCCCAGTTGGCTCAATGTTGAGCGAGTGGGTAGCGACAGTATTTGCATAATGAGCGGAAAGAATGAGCCTAATGGTCAGGAACGTTCAGGAAGTGTGCAAGTGAAGACCGACCGCCAGACGACGGGTCTTTTCGTAACGCAGGCTGCCCGCCAGGCTGTCGACCTCATATTTGGGGAAAATCGTGTCAACGGAAACAACATCTCCCTTGGTGTCAGTGCCAGTTATTATATGCCTTTTGTCAGTACATCTGCAAGTGGTGACTTTATTGGTTCTTTAGTAGACTATTCGCTGGGCAACAGTCTGGAAGATGCCGACTACAACTCGGCTGTGGGTTACAGTTTTGGGTTGTTTGCCGACATACGCCTTTATCAAAATATTTACCTTATGGCTGGTGTCAATTTTTCGCAGATAAAATACAAGAACACCTTTGCACAGAACACATCGCTTATAGTGCCATATAATTCCTATCAGTATATGAAGGGTGACGTGCAAAATTCTTACACTGAAGATTACACACACACCATGATAGAGGTGCCTATATTGGCAAGCTATCGCTTTCCCATCAACAACGTCAGCCATGTGCAGTTGAACCTCGGTCCAGTGCTCAATTTCGGATTGTCATCAAAAATGAAATTCTCGGGTAACACCGACTCCGAGACAATGCTCATGTACAACCGTTTCACCGATAAGCAGGCGGGCATCTCCAACTACCCGCGCCACACCATGGTTGATGCCGAGTTCAACCTCTATCAACCTTGTGTGTCATGGACAGAGAGCTACACCACAGGAAATGTTGGTATCATCACCGATCATCACAAGTTCACAGAGTCGCCGTTCCACCGCTTCAACTGCGGCTTGCGTGCTGGCGTGGGATACGAGATAGCTGGACTCTCCTTCGGTCTATATTACACGATGATGCTCACAAACATGGCAAACAAGGGCTATTGGGAGAACAAAAGATGGACGGTGCTAAACGAGAGCGACCAGCTGATGAGCGGATATAAACACCGCATACATACACTTGAGTTCCGCCTTGCCTACACCTTGCGCTATCTGGGAATGAACAAAAACAAATAAATGAAAACATATTATAATTATGAGATGCCAATTTTGTGGTTGGGACAACCCCGACGGAAAAGAGAATTGTGAGAAATGCGGAAAGCCTCTCCAGGCAGATGCTGTAGAATCGGTAAAAGTTCAAACAGGCTATCGCAATGAAAGGCCTACTACACGTCAGCCTGTAAGGAACATGGCCGATATGAAAGCTACAGTCCGCGAAAGTCGGCTTGAAGATGTAGCTGCAAATGTGCTGGAAGAACAGACCGAATGTCCTGAATGTGGATATATTCTTGAGAATGGAGTCTGTCCCTTTTGTGGATATGACAGCAATGCGAACAATAATGAAATAATTAACGACAATACAGACAACATGAATGCAGATGCAAAGAAAACCGTGAGGCCACGCCGTAAGGGAGAAAAAGGAGGCCGATTCGTACTCACCCCTATTTCAGAGGACACTGGAATGGCAGAAGCCGATTTCATCCAGTTTGAAGGAAACGAAGTGCAGCTGAACCGAGATAATACTGACCCCAATAATAAAACCATTACCTCACAGCTGCAGGCAGTAATCACATATCAGGACGGGAAATGGAGCATTGAGGACAAAAGTGAGTACAAAACAACCTTTGTGCAGGCTGAACACAAGATAGAGCTGCAAAATGGCAGTCTGATACTTTTGGGCAATCAGCTCTACCAGTTCAATTCTCTCTCAGAGTAAATGCATAGACGTGCTGGCAAGCTCGAATACTAACGACGTGGCATGGTTGCATTTCGTTTGGACTTGAAAGTAGGCAATGTCATTGATGATAAATACCAAATCATCAGAAGCATTGGCAGTGGCTCATACGGTGATGTGTTTCTTGTGAAAGACAAACAGGGACAGTATGCCATGAAGATTCTCCGGCTTTATGATGAGCCTGGCAGTCTTCACGACGAATTGGTAAAACGTTTCACGCAAGAGTATGAGACAGCAAAAATGCCAGGCGAGTATTTTGTACATTCCTTGCATTATTCTGAGATGAAGGGCAACCCTTATTTCACAATGGAGTATTGCACAAATGGCGACTTAGCAAAGTATGTCGGTAAAAACACAGCCTTGTTACCGCTTATGGCGCACGATATACTCTTTGGCCTCAACGACTTGCACACATCAGGAAAGATACATCGCGACCTTAAGCCAGAGAATGTCCTCATACGAGATAATGGCAGAGCAGCACTCACCGACTTTGGTGTCGTGGGCAATAAGAACGCAGCAAAGCGAATAAGTACACGTAATATTTTCGGGCGTCCAAGGCAGAAATTCGGATCGCCACTATATATGGCACCGGAAATGGACGACTTGAAAGGTGGTGGTGTCACCTATCTGCAGACTATTGACATTTGGTCTTTCGGAGTCATGTTCTATGAACTGCTCACAGGAGGGTTGTTCCCTTTTGGCTCGCCAAACGACCTCTCTGAGTTGCCGCTTTACTTGCAGAATGCTAAAAAAGGTATATGGAACAGGCAGGCACTGCTTGATGTTACCTATGGCCAGGAGTGGATGCCAATCATTGAGCGGTGTTTAAAGCCAGACTATCAGGAGCGTTACCAGAACGTCCTTGAAATGCTTAAGGATATAGAGCCGATGGCAGGCTCCACGAGATCTACACCTGTTCCTGAGGCTGACCGCCGTTCGCCATCCATTGCCACTGTGGTAATAACACAAGGCGAGGGAACAGGAACGGTTTACAATGTTCAGAACGTTCTTGCAGGCAAAGGCAGGATGATTAGAGTAGGCAGAAGCAGGGACAATAACATTGTGCTGTGTGAGAAAGACAACGAAGACACATACGTGTCACGACATCATTTCACGATTGAGCGTAGCATCGACGGGCAGAACTGGTATATAAAAGACGGACAATGGATGAAAGAAGAGCGTCGATGGAATCTCTCCACCAATGGTACTTATCTTAACGCCTCTCGTGTAAACTCTGACGGACAAAAATTGTTCACTGGCGACATTATTACGGCTGGCGAGTTCAAACTGAAAGTAGAATAACAAACAGATTAAGTAATGGAAGAAAAGGATACGCAACAATATAAACGCACGATGAGAGCCACTATGGGGGCTGGCGCAAGCGCATTGCTTAATGGCAACGGACGAAGGTTCTACATCTTAGAACATCGCGACGCGTCGAAATTTCACAGGGCTGGCGAGTCGCAGAAAATCATTGTAGACCAAGTGGAACTTGGACGACAGTCCGACTGCCAAGTGCGATTCGATGATGACACTTGGCCTATCGTCAGTCGACGCCATGCAGCAATCGTGCGCGAAGACGGTCGTTGGAAACTTGTGCAATTGTCGACAGTGAATTCGACATTCCTTAACGGACGGGCAATAGAGTCGGAGTGGTATCTGCAAAATGGCGATGAAATACAGCTTGCCGTCAATGGTCCACGGCTGGGATTCATTGTTCCGGAAGGCAAACAGGGTTTGGTATCGAGCATCAAGATGACTGAACGACTGGAACTGTTCCGCAAACAGGCCCTGGCACCGTATAAGAGAGCCATAGTGGCACTCTGCATACTGCTTCTATTCGCCATAGTGGCACTTGTTACATGGAACGTGCTAGTACAGCAAGACTTTAACAAACAAATAGCGCAAGCTAAAGAGCATTTGGCTGCCGTCAGTGGCAAGAATGCCGAACTCGACTCACTCCTTCTGGAATCACAGCGCGAACAGTCAAGAATGGATTCGCTTATCAAAGCGTACAAAAACCGTCCTGCTGTTACAAAGGTGGTTTATCCTACCGACAATCTGGCATCAATGCTCTCAAAAGTTGAGGATGACATATATTTTGTGCGTGCGACAAAAGTGGTTGTCACCGATGGTGAGGAAACGATAGAGATTCCGAATTACAGCTGGATTTCCACGGGATTCCTCACTTCAGATGGCAGATTCATCACAGCAAAACACTGTGTAGAGGGGTGGAAATTCAAAGGAGGCATACCTTCCGACGAAGAGGCATTGGCGCTATGTGCTTTTGCAATGAGCACAAAGGGTTGTAAAATTGTTGCCTACTTGGAAGCGAAAAACAAGAAGAAGACTTTGAATTTCAAGAGTACAGACTTCACTATGAGCACTATAACTGAGCATGAGCACAAAATCGCTGACGATATAGTGTGGCATCTCGAAGGAGATATGCGCAATGACTGGGCATACCTCAAAACAGGCCAGAAAGGTTCTATTGTCGTAGATTCAAGGCTCTCGGCATCGCTCCCTGTCGGTGCAGACCTTCACATCCTTGGATTCCCACACGGATGGGGGGCCATTGACACTAAAAATTTCAGTAGTCTTTACAATTCTTGCAAGACTGCAAAGGAAGGTCTGGAAAACGGTATCATACGTATCAGCGACCGTAGCTTTGAGGGTGGCAACTCCGGCGGCCCTGTGTTCTATAATGACCATGGAAAGCTGAAAGCAGTTGGTATCGTTTCTTATGGTGTGGGTGAATCGCATGGCGGAGTGGTGTCATTGTCTAACCTTCATTAATCTGTGCAATTATGGTATCGATGACAAATAACCGCAGATTACGTGGAATGTGTGCCTTATCGCTTTTGCTGGCCTTTGGGGGATTTTATAATCCTCAGGCAGTTGAAGCACAAACACTGCGCGATTTCATCCAGAGTCGGGCCGTTGGCACAGACTCTTTGTTGGTGAAAGCCGTCACACCGTCGCTGAGCATCGTGCGTCAGCAGTACCGCCTTTTGCGCGACGGAGAGTATTTTGGGAAGAACAACATGCCTTACTATGGCGAGTCATACACCCTTGCAGTGAAAATTTCAGGATATACTATCCTCCAAAACCAAGTGGTGACCCCTTGGCTCAACGATGCTGACTATATACGTGTCAACCAGACGGAGAAATACATCCCAGTGCACTTCTGGAGCTACCAGCGTGCTCTTAATGACAGTGTTTACAAGCCTGTGGAATGGGAGCTGGACAGCCACTATACGCGCCCTGCTGACACCGACAGCCTTTTATACAAGAACGAGGATACAGTAAGCGATTTCGGACTTAGTGTGGACAACTCTTTAGGAGAGAAGTTTGGATATATGATATGGGCTTATTCTTCTACCAATGTGCAGGACAGTGCCATGCACGTGTCTTTAAGGCAGTATAACTATAGGGTGGATGAATCGTCCGACAATTCAAAAGTTTTCGTCACACCTTCCGAACCTGATAAAATCCTGGGCGGCATATTTGTCGTACCGTTTTTTGAGAGTGGTGGCATAATCCGTATTGCTTTGTCTGGTGTTGCCACTAAGACGGTTGAAGGGAAATGGGTGTTGTGTCTAATTAACAACGAGTAGCATAAAGCGTATGGCATCAATAAAGCTCTTTGCAGGCACCGATGTGGGCTTGCGAGATAACAATGAAGACAATTTCATTGTCTGCCCGGACTTGACTAAGGACGAGTGGATGGTTCCTGCCAACCAGCAGGAACCAATACAGTTAGGCCAGCGCGGTTGCCTCGTGGTGGTTGCCGACGGCATGGGCGGAATGAACGCCGGCGAGGTGGCTTCAGACATTGCAATCAAGACAGTCCAGCGGTTGTTTGCTCCGGCAGTCCTGCCCGCTGACACTGTAGAAAAGCCAGAGGCAGTGAAAGCCTACTTGAAAAAGGTCATTGCCGAAGCTGACCAACAAGTGAAGACAAGATGTAAGGACGACCCCGATACTGAGGGTATGGGTTCTACCATCGTGATAGCGTGGCTCATCAAAGACATGGTCTATATTGGATGGCTTGGTGACAGCCGTGCATATTCATTCATGTCTGGTGGGGGGGAAGGCACGGTTTTGGGCGGACAGACACGTGCGGCTGCCCCTACGGACATGGGGACAATCATCCGTCTGTCAAAAGACCATTCTTACGTGCAGCAGTTGGTGGATGCCAATATACTGACTGAAGAGGAGGCGATGAACCACCCTGAGAGCAATGTCATTGTACGCAGTCTGGGCGACACGTCTCAGAAGGCAAGGCCTGATGTCACTGTGCACCCGGTATGCAATGGTGAGATTATCCTCCTTTGCTCCGACGGTCTTTGTGGCGTATGCACGGATGCTGAGATTGCAGCCATTATTGGAATGCATACGGACGATTTGCAATTGTGCAAAGAGGCGCTTACCACCGCAGCATTGAAAGCAGGAGGAAGCGATAACATCACTGTCGCTCTGCTTCAAGTGGACAGCGTGGAAAATGGGATTGCAAATCCCCAGGAACAGGTATCCATCTCTTTAGACGAGTCTGCCCATAGCAGCAGCAATGATTGTCATGTGGAGAAGCGTGACCTCCTAAAGGGCAAATTGCCTATTTGGCTTGCTTTATGTGTTGCTGCTCTATGCGTTGCTGCTCTCTTTTTATTTCTTCCAGACAATAATTCGGGGAATGCAAGCACCATTGAACAGAATAACGGCGCAGATACCGACACCATTTCCAATGCTATTGAGATTGCAAATCACTTTGAACGGACTACAGGTTCATTTGAGCGGAACAAAAAAAATGACAGCATCCATTTGGATGGTAAAAACATTTTGCAGAAGAAAGACCAGAACGTGAATGTCAATCCTTTGGAAACACTTACCGCTGGCCCCAAACAAGAACAGACAAGTAAAAAAAAGGATGAAGTAGAACTCAAGGAAAATGAAATATCCATAACTCCCTCTTCAGCGGAGAATCCGTCGATAACAACTAATAATAACACTAAAACAATATCACAATGAAAAAGACTCTATTTCTATTGTTCACGGCGTTAGCCGTAGTATCGTGTAACGACGATTGTGACCATTTTGGTGATTCTCTTGACCTCGATATGGTTGGCTCATGGTACGAAGAGACCCAAAACGAGGAGGACACCTACTCCAGTACCGGTACTTTCTATGGAAGGTATTGCAACAAACTGACGCAGGGCGAGGGCCAGGGGAACTATCGTTACGACTCTGAGCAAAAACGCCTGTCATGGTCTTATCATGTCAATGGCATGGGTATGACAGACGACTGGACAATCAAAGACTACAGCAAGCACCAGTTTACCATGTACTCAGACAAGGCCATTCTTACCTACGGAAAAATCGTGGAGACCTACAACATGGAAGGTGGCAGCACGCAGCAGATAGCCTTCAACGAGCTTACTGTGCAAGGTTATGAGTCGACAAACGAGCACATCGCAACAGTCTCTTCAAGCGGACTCATTACAGCAACAGGCGAGAAGGGCACTGTCTACATCAAGGTGAAGTGTTCAGGAGCTGATGTCTATGTAAAGGTAATAGTCGGCGAAGATTACCCCGACCTCTGGATTGACTATAGCGGTCTTCTCGGACAGGATTATGCTACAATGAAGGCCATGTTGGGCGATCCTGACAAGTCGGAAGAGGCATTTGGATACTCTATCTATCGCTACGACTTTAATTGGCACAACATTTTAGATGAAATGTATGTCAGAATAAGTTCAGATACACATAAGATAAATCAGATAGCTCTGTTCGTTAATCAAGGCATAACGAAAGACAAGATTATGTCTTATATGGACGCTCACTACTACCCCTATACCGTAATTGGCACGCAGCATTATTATACCACCTCGTCCAAGCTAAGAGACGCACGGGCACTTTATGGCGTAGAGACTGACACCACAAAAACAGGTACAGGCGGTTATTCCGTTTTTATGCTTCCAACTGAAGATATTGCTCCGTGGCCTTCTTTCAAGTCATACTATGGCATGAACAAAGAAGAGTTGCAGAAGGCAATGAATATAAAAGGTTATGAATTCTATCTGTCAATGGATAGTTATTCTTTTGATACCTCGGATGCATATTTAACATCAGGCGAACCGAGTGTCTATGCGGTGGAGTTTGTGTACAATCCAGACAAAGTGGTTTCACAATACTGGCTTTATTTTATGCCAGGAGTAGACCAGAATGAACTTTATGAAAAATTTTTGAGAGATTTTTACTATGAAGCAACTGAAGAGTATGTGGAAAGCTATGGTATTATTTTCTATAATAGGGATAAAACGCAAAAAGTAGTTTTAAAACCATCGACAGATATTTGGACAGATGGGCCAAAACTTATTTTTACCGATTTGACCAAGAAGCCTGTAGACCTCGTCATCCTTAATGACTACTGGAAAGGGGTTGGCATGACAAGGAGCCAATTGATAGAGAAATGGGGGTATCCTTATCAAGAAAGCAACGGCAGGATTATTTACGCACCAATGACAGACTATATTACCATTGTAAATTTCTTCGTCAACTCCAATACTGGGAAGGTGAATCCTGTAAATGTGATTTTAAGGGAAGAAGTTGAGGCGGAAACCGTTAAGGCCTACCTTAACAGGCTTTATACTTTCAATGTTGAGGAAGAGACTGAAGACGGTCAGGTCTTTAGGTGGCTCAACGCTAAAACAGTAGAGGAGGCAGACATGAGAATAAGCTACTATCCAGACTATGGAGTCGTTGCATACGCGCCATATCCCATTGTGTCTGATCCTGGACCAGTACCTGAATCAGAGGGTATTATACCTGACTATACAAATTTGATTGGAGAAACTGCATCCCAAGTGATAAATGAATTGGGTGAACCGGATAGGATATTGGGCAACACATATGCTTATCAGCCTCAAAATCATGAGTTTGTGAAACTATGTTTTGTCGATTTTGAGGACAACCCAATCACAGATGCCACACTCTGCAAAAGTGTTTCCGTGACATTGCAAGACAATCATAATCAGGCTAAGGTTCTGGAGTTTCTTAACGAGAGATATACAAGCAAGTCAGAATACAGCTTTAGTTCGAAGGATGGTAGTGTTGCAATTACTTATATACCTTCTTCTAACTCAATTATCTATATCAAATCGTATGGTTTCTAAATGGTATTAGTCCCATAAAAACGCAGGGAGTCAACAAATAGTTGGGATTCCCTGCGTTTTTTAGTAGCCAAATAGTTCTATATATAAGAGCAATAAAACGAAGAAGGATATTTGCGGCAATTACAAACAGACAATTCTGGAATATAAACATGTAGGCCAAATAGAAGATGAATATCCTTGGTGTTTTCTTTGGCGTTTCAACATATTATTAGTAATTTTGCAGCCATTATTCTACGGAGACTTTTTCCTTACAAATTATCAAAAACAAAAAACTATGAGAAAATTTGCACTGTTGACAATTGCCGCCCTCTTTGTGGCGGCAACAGGCCTGGCAAAAGACGGGCCGAAGAAGCTGACCGGGCTGAAGACCGCCAGTCAGACAATTACCGCTGAAAAGAATAGGCAATCCCCTGCCACGATTAAGCTGGGAGAGGTGCTGCAGAGTCAGAAAATTACCAGTTCACTGCGAGAGCTGCAACGCTCGGAAAGTGGCGCAACATCGGGAATGGCGTTATCCACTACGATGCAAGGCCTGGCAGCGATGAAATCTACGCACAAGGGAGCCATCGTCCACAACCAGCCTGAGGGAGAATACCTGTTGATGAGTCGTAGCGGTGACGCATACGCCGCATCGCTTTTCGGTGTTCTATTTGCCGAAGTGAGCGGCAAGGTGTGTGAAGTGGTCTTCGGAGCCGACAACAAGGTCTACATGAAGAACATCATCTCGCAGTTTAACACCGATGCCTGGATTGAGGGCACTGTCAATGGCAGCAGCATAACATTCAAGCTGCCACAGGCCGTCTATGAGGAGCAGGGCAGTACCTACTATGCCATGATGATGAAGCTTAACGATGCCGGCACTACTTACGAGAAGGATAATGCCAGCCAGCAGCTGACCTTCAACTACAACAAGAAGGAGGGCACCATCACTTCTGCCAGCAGCCTGTCCTCCGGAATGCGTGTTGTGGGACTGGCTTCCGTTGACGGCGGATGGACGGGTTTTGCCGACTGGAACATGACCATGCGCACTGTCACCGAGAAGCCTGTAGAAGCTCCCGAGGGCCTTGAGACCACCGACTATGCCATCACCGCACCTGGTGTGGTTGGTTCGATAGTCCAAGTGGGATTCAAGGACAACGATGTGTGGGTGAAGGGCATTTACTCCAATATGCCCGATGCCTGGATACACGGAACCATCAGTGGCGACAAGGCTACATTCCATAGCGGGCAGTACATGGGTGCCGACCTGGTGAACGGGTATTTCCAGTACCTTTTGTCGGCAACGGCTGAAGAGAAGTATGATGAGTACTACGGGATGTACTATACTGAATACAGTCTGAACGACGACAACATCACCTTCGACTACGATGCCGCAAAGCGCGAGTTCACCAACAGCTCATGTTTCCTCATCAACGCCGGTACCGACGCGCTGAACTATGCCGCCGTGTTCGACAAGGCATCGCTGAAGCCCTTCACAGAAGTGGCCGCCACGCCGAAGACCCCTGAATGGAACGAAATCTCTGAGTATGGCTTCGAATATTTCTACGAATACAAGTACGGTTGGGGTGTCTTCGATTTCGATATCTTCACCGAGGATACCAATGGCAATTTCATCATGCCCGAAAAACTGTCATATATCCTCTACACACGTGTCAATGGCGAGGAGAATGTCTATGAGTTCTCGGCTTACGACCACATTTACCAGGAGACACCCACCATGACCGAACTTCCATTCGACTACACCGACGACTGGGATTTCAGCATCAATGGAACGAGCCACACCATCTACTTCTTCAGAGGCGGAGCCGAAGCCTACGGCGTTCAAGCCATCTACCGTGGCGGTGGCGAGGAACACCGTTCCGAGATAGCATGGTACGACATGCCGAGCCTCTTTACAGACATACAGCCCGAGGCCGCCACACCCGAATATCCCGAAATCGACCCCGACAACCAGGGAAGCAGCATAAAAATCAGCCCCTACACTGGCGTCGAGAAGCAGAACACATTCGGCAACTGGACACCTCAGACCTACGATGTCGCCATATTCTTCCAGAACGATGATCTCACAGGAAACCACATCGACGAGATAACCTTCCCCGTGAAGAAGATTACCGGCACCAGCGGCTACAAGGTGTGGCTGACAAGCCAGCTACGCGTAGAGGGCAATGTGAACGTACCCGACTTGGTGTGCATTGACGTGAATCCGACCAAGACAGGAAACTTTACCGTCACCCTGCCGAAGCCATACCTCATACCAGCCGAGGGCGTATATGTCGGCTACTCAGTCACTGTCGACAAGGAAGCCACCCAAACAGGTGGCCCCGTAGCAGTCATCGAACAAGTGAAGGAAAGTGGAATGTACATACACATGAGCCGCAACCTCCTCAAGTGGGAAGACCTCAGCCAGGATGCAGGCATGTCGGCCGTCATCGAAGTCACAGTCAGCGGAAGCAATATCGCCGACAATGCCGTTTCACCAGTGCCCGGAAGCAATATCTTTGCAAAGGTTGGCGACGAAATCTCCGTCACACAGGAGTTCGTCAACCACGGGGCAGAAGGCATACAGTCCATGGATGTAGAGTACAAGCTCAACGGACAGACCTACACCAAGCAAATCACCAGCAAGGTGAAAGGCCAGTATGGACTGAGCGCATACTCCACGTTCACACTGCCCGCCATCACCGAGGCTGGAACCTACGAATTCTCCATGCGTGTAGTCAAGGTCAACGAACAGGACAACATGGATCAGTCTCCCGAGACTGTGACATCAGTCATAGTACTTAACACTGTGCCCAAGAAACGCACACTCATGGAGGAATACACCGGCACATGGTGCGGATGGTGCACACGTGGATTCGTGGCTCTCGAACTCCTCAAGAATAACTATCCCGATGACTTCGTCACCATCAGCTATCATTATAGCGACCCCATGGAAATCATCACTCCCGAATACTACCCGTCGCCAGTGTCAGGATACCCTGGAGCATGGATCGACCGCGGCATGAGTGTCGACCCCTATGGCGGCGATGACGCCAACTACGACGAATCCCACTTCAGCACACTCGACATTCTGCAGTGGCGCAACTCCATGTTTGCCAACGCTGCCATCGACCTCAACGCCCAGCTCAACGAGACCGAGGAGGAGATTAATGTCACCGCTACCGTCACCTTCCCCTATAGCGACGACAACGCCAACTACCAACTCGAATATGTCCTCGTCGAGGACGGAATGACAGGACCCTCAGGAACCGACTGGGACCAGCAGAACAACTATTCAGGAAATAGTGGTGTCAGTGCCGACCTCCAGGGCATTGCAAGTATGGGCAGCGTCATCTCCAACCTCGTGTTCAACGACGTCGCCGTCGGCGTTTCCGAAATAGGAGGCATCAGCGAGAGCATACCGCAGAGCGTCAAGGGCGACGAACCCATCGAGCACACCTATACATTCTGGCCCGACTACTGCTACAACACCAGCTATGAGCCTATCGTCCAGGACAAGCACCAGCTCTTCGTCGTAGCAATGCTCATCGACAAGAACGAAGACATCGTCGTCAATGCCGTGAAGGTGCCTGTGACAACCCCCGACGCCGTCGGCATCCACAACATCTCCACAACTCCTCAACTCCACAACTCCTCCGTGTTCAATCTCCATGGACAGCGCCTGAACAGCGTCCAGAAGGGTGTGAACATTGTCAATGGCAGGAAGATTGTGCGTAGGTAATTGTTCTACCACAGATTTCGAAGATAATTGTTCTACCACAGATTTCGCAGATTTCACAGATTATGGCTGCAGTAATATGCAAAAAAATCCGTGTAATCTGTGAAATCTGTGGTTGTTTTATACATGCGATGTATCGCGTCCGAAGAGTCCTTATCTTCCAGTCGTGATATACCTGTTTATCACGTCTATTGAGAGTCGGGCGGGAACTGTGAGCAGCGACTGAATGCCATATTGCCGCAATGTGCCCACTATCAGGCGCTGGTCGTAGACAAATTTCTCCGCCATCACCTTCTGGTAGTAGTCCTCCGTCGAGGTCAGCCCCCCACCGTTTACGAGGTTCCCTCCGAACCCCCTTTCGTATGTATCCTCTCTCCTCTCTCCTCTTTCCTCTCTCCTCTGGGAGTCTCCTGTAGGGACGCGACGTGTCGCGTCCGAGAACGTCAACAGTTCCTCGTCCTCGAAGAACACCACCAACAGACGGTGGCGGCTGGCCACCTGGCGCAGGAATGCCAGCTGTCGGCGCAAGGCCGCCATCGACGTGAACGACGTGAAGAGCACTATCAGCGAGCGGTGGCTCACGTGCTGCCACAGCCCGGCCACCAGTGCCGAGTAGTCCGTCTCGCCGAAGACCGCACGCTCCGCATAGAGCGCCTCCTGTAGCGTCTGCAGATGTCCCGGCTGGCGCGAGGCCGCCACGAAGGTCTCAAGTTTCGTGCTGAAGGTGATAAGCCCCGCCTTGTCGTGCTTGTTCATAGCCACAAACGACAGGGCCAGAGCGGCATTGATGGAGTAGTCGAGAAGCGTCATGTTTGCCGACGACACCTGCATCATCCGTCCCTTGTCAATCACGCAGTACACCTGCTGTGCCCTCTCCTCCTGGTAGACGTTCACCTGAAGCCGTGACCGCCGTGCCGTGGCACGCCAGTTGATTGTACGGTAGTCGTCACCCTCCACATAGTCGCGTATCTGCTCGAAGTCCGTGTTATGGCCTATCCGGCGTATGCGCTTTATTCCCATCTCTGTCAGCTTGTTGCTCATCGCTGCCAGCTCATACTGCCGCAGCATCAGGAACGAGGGGTAGACCTTCACCTCCTGTGGCTCGCAACAGCTCACACGCCGCTGCACCAGCCCTATCCGCGTAGCGGCGAACAGTCGTACAAGGCCGTAAGAGTATGTGCCGCGCTCTGTAGGGCGCAAGCTGTATGTTATTGTCGTCTCGCCCTGTGGCGGAAGGACTGCTCTGAAGCACACGTTGCGCCGCTGGAACACGAAGGGCACCTCGTCCACCACCTCCAGACGGCACGTGAAGCCATAGCTGCTCTCCACACGAATCCTCACCTCATTGTCATCGCCGTTCGAAAAACGCTCAGGCAATTGGCGGAATGCACGTAGGAACGCGACGTGTTGCGTCTGCTGTAGGGACGCGATGTATCGCGTCCGCCTCCCCCCCCACAGCAGTATACAGTCTGCCGCCACTAACAGCACTGCCACCACCACCAGGACACGCCCGATGGTGAAGAGTGGCGCCCAGCCGAAGCCCAGGGCCACAACGGCAATTACAGCCAGCATGAGGAGGTAGAATCGCAGTGTTAGGAACATGACGGTGCAAAGGTAAGCATTATTTCCGAGACCGCAAAGTTTTTCATGCAGAAAAAGAGGCCCGGACATCACTCAATCAGGATGTCCGGGCCTCCGGGCATTTGCTGTCGCTACGCTGTGAAGCGTTGCCAACAGTCTACAGTACGTTGTGACAAGCGGTCACCCCCAACGATGTGAGCAACGCTGTGAGGGCAGCTATGAGGGCCTGGAGGGCCACCTTGAACAGTTTCTTCTTCATAGTTCATTGTCTTTTTACTTTGGCAGTGGGCCGACACGTGGTCAGCCCCTGCCGTTGTCGTTGCCTATCCTTCGTTGTCGTCATCGTCAGTGGTGCCATAGTCCACGAGCTCGCCGTCGACAATCTTCTTGGGCACTCCGTTCATGTCGAAGATCATGTTCTGCTTCATGGTCACCTTCTGCTTGAATGCGCGGCTGGTGATCTTGTCGTCGGCAGCATTCTCAGGCAGGAACCTGATGTGCACGCCCTTCACGTTGGTGCCCACGTCGTACTTGTCGGGCGACTCCACACCCTTTGCCTCTATCGAGGGGTAGAAGGTGCCTATGCCGTCGATCTTAACCCCGACGCCGGTCGAGACAAGTTCCACGAGGCAGTCCTTGAACTTGGTGAGCACACCGGTCACCACGTCGATGGTGTAGATCGAGCCGTGGCCCAAGATGTGGGTTGCCATGCCCTTGAGGTTGAGGGTCGAGCGGCGCACAGCCTTGGGATACCACAGTCCGTAGGCCTTGCTGCCCTCTTGGTTGTTCTGACGCAGGTTGTAAAGCATTTCGATTTTACTGGTTGCCATAGTTTTTTTCCTTTCTTTGTTTTTTTAATTGTTAGACATTTGTTTTGATTATATACAATCTCGGCCAAGAGTTGTTCATGTTCATTTGGTTTACAGGCTTAATAGCATGTCATGGTCATAACTGGCTTCTTGGTGTCGCCGTTGGCTTTCAGTGCCACGTGCAGCCAGTAGTGTGCCCCCCGTTTCGACACTATCACTTCAACCACTGGCAGCTGCAAGTCGCGGCATTCCAGTGCCAGCCTCATCACTTTCTCCGGCGAGTTGCCGCAGTCGATGTCGGCGGCCAGTCCGCGCAGATGATAGCTGTTGCGTGCGCCGTGTACACGGGCGTTCACCAGTAGAGAGCGATAAGCGCTGTTCACCTTCAGCGGCTGGCCCCAGGCGTTGCGCAGGGGCTGAAGTACCTTCTGGGCCAGCAGACGCAGATTCTCTTTCTCTGCCACGCTCGGAGTGTTGTCGCAGTCGGCGTGGTTCGTCCTTGTCAGCTCCCGGAGGGAGAAGTCCTCCGAGAGCATTTCGTTCATCATTTCATTTTCCATAACAAACCTTTTTTTATTAATAAATGTAACCTTAAATATTTGTGTCATCATGTCAAAGATCTCTTTTGTCTTGTCGTCTCAGACGCTGTTTTGTCTGATTGACGATGCAAAGGTACGGACAAAAAAGCCACAATCGAAGAAAAACGCCCTCAGGTGGGAGAAGTGGAGAGTTCTTGTGGGAGTTTTGCCCCTTCACCCCTGTTTGTGGAGAGTTTTTGCCAGAAATGTGCGTAGTTTTTGTCTATAGAATAAAAAATCGGCATCCTTAGCGGGAATGTCGGAAAATTGTCGTACCTTTGCACCGTCTAACGTAAAACGATACAATTATGGCAACAATGACAACACAAGCCCCCGCTGCAGCCCAGCTGTTGGTAAGCATCAGCGACCTGTCGATGGTGAACGACATCAAGAAGGCCATCAGCATGCTGAAAGGCGTGACTGTAGTGAAGAAACAAAAGACGTATGACATCACCAAGACCGCGGGCTACCGCGAGGCGATGGACGACGTGAAGCACGGACGTGTGTATCACGCTGACAGCGTGGACGACATGTTTAGGCAAATACTTGGCGAGGAAGAATTCAGCAAACTCCGCAGCAGCCATGTATAGTATTGATTACACCAAGCGCTTTGACAAAGACCTGAAGCGCTGTAAGAAGCGAGGCCTTGACTTGCAGCTGATTCACGACGCAATCGCTCTGCTCAGAGCCACGGGCACGTTGCCCATGAAGTACCGCCCGCACAAACTCTCGGGCGACAAGAATGCACAGTGGGAGTGCCACATCGAGCCAGACTGGCTGATGATGTGGGAGCAAAACGACACCGAGCTGACGTTACTCTTCCTGCAGACTGGAACGCACTCAGACCTGTTCTGACGCGCTGCGATTCCCCCTACACAAAGAAAATATCCGCCGAGACATCACTTCGATGCCTCGGCGAATTCGTTTTGTCTCAGGTATCGTCGGAGGACGGGTTGCTCCGCCTCCTGTGAGGCAGTGTGGCTACTTGAACTGGAAGTTGGTGAAGGTGTACTCGGTGTAGTTGCCGGCCTTCTCGTTCATGCGCAGCGACAGGAGCTTGGAGGTGGCGGTATCGATGGTGAGCACGAATGACTGGAACATCATCCGTCGCTGCTGTTTCTTGTCGGCAGCCTCCGGGGTGATGGTGAGCACCAGCTGCTGTCCGTTCTTTTTAGTTGTCACCTCCTTGAGTGCGGCGATGTCCTGCGCCCCACCGGCGAGGATGCCCTCGAAGACCTTCTGGAAGGTGGCGAACTGGGGGTTCTGCTGGCTTGTGGTGGTGTGCTTCTTGCCGCTGACGGTCATGGTGAAGGTGCTGCCCTCCATGAGTAGTGCGTCCTTTCCTCCGTTGATGGAGATTTCGACTGTCGACGGCTGTCGCATGGTGAGCGTACCAGTGGCGGTGGCGTCGTTGGCCAAGGCGGCCTTGTGGGTGGTGCGCGTGGCGGTGGCTGTGGCGCCGTGGCTCTTGAAATGGGCTACGGCACGCTGGAAGTCGCTGCCCTGGGCAAAGGCGGAGGGCAGACAGAGAGTAAGGAGAAGGGTGAGGGTTAAGAGGGTCTGTTTCATTGTTCTATGGGAGTGAAGGGGGAGTGAAGGGGGAGTGAAAGGGGAGTGAAGGGGGAGTGAAAGGGACGATACTTTTTGCATAGAGAGACTATATGGTGAAGAGCTGCTGGGCGCGTTCGTAGTCCTCGGGGGTGTCGATCTCGAAAGAGAAGAGGTCGGTGGTGTCGATGACTCGGAAGGTGTGGCCTTGTGGTATGAGGCGCTCGAAGGCACGCTCGTAGAAGATGTCGATGAGTCCTTCGTGGAGAATCATCTTGTCGAGTTCGCGGAAGAGGGCCTCGCTGTATGCGGCGGTGATTTTCTCTATGCCGACGGACTCTCCGAGGGCGGCAGCGGGGTCGCAGGTCTTGCTTATCTCGGTGATGTTCATGTCGCTGTCGACGACAACTTTCATCTCCTCCTCGCCAAGCTCGTGGCGGTTGACGGCGAGGGCTGAGCCTTCATAGCTGGCTACGCGCAGCACGGTCTCGGGGTCGCAGAGGATGTCGCTGTCCATGAGCAGGAAGTCGCGGCCACGGACTACCTGGCCGGCCATCCAGAGGGAGTAGATGTTGTTGTTGTGCTCGTAGTCGGAGTTGTGGAGGAAAGTCAGAGACCCTCCCCCGACCCCTCCCTGTGAGGGAGGGGAGTATATACCTTTGTCGGTAGAATAATCAGCGGAAGGTGTATCTACTCCCCTCCCTGCAGGGAGGGGCTGGGGGGTGGGTCTGAGGAAGTCCTGAATCTGGTCGGCGCGGTAGCCGGTGACGACAACGAACTCACGGATGCCGGCCTGTAGCATGGCGTCGACGGTGCGCTGGAGCAAAGTCCTGCCGTCGACGGTGAGCAGGCATTTCGGCTTAGTGTCGGTGAGGGGGCGGAGGCGTTTTGCCATGCCCGCAGCGAGGATAACTCCAATCATGGCTTTTCACTCCCCTTTCACTACTTTTAATATTATATCGCAGACAGCCTGGGTCTGCTCCTTGCGACCGAGGGTGATGCGGACGCAGGACTCGAGACCCTTGTCGGTCATGAACTTTATCTTGTAGCTCTCGGCGGCGAGGGCCTTCTGCAGCGCCTCCTTCTTCTCCTTGGGGTACTTTATGAGGATGAAGTTGGCGACACTCTTGTAGACCTTGAAGCCGGGCAACAGGCCGAGGCAGCGCTTGTAGAGCTGGCGGCCCCACTCCATGTCGTCGGCGACGCGGCGGTAGTGCTCGTCGCTGTCTAAGGCGGCGAGGGCGACGGCCTCGGAGAAGCGGTTGTAGCCTAAGTACTTGTTCACGTAGCTCTCGAACTGTTCGTGGCCCTTGCCTATGAATCCGAAGCCGCAGCGCAGTCCTGGCAGTCCGTAGAACTTCGACAGCGTGCGTGAGATGATAAGGTTGGAGTAACGGTTCACCAACGGTGCGATGTAGTCGGTGTCGGTGGAGATGAAGCT
This sequence comes from uncultured Prevotella sp., assembly GCA_905233425.1. Lineage (GTDB taxonomy): Bacteria > Bacteroidota > Bacteroidia > Bacteroidales > Bacteroidaceae > Prevotella. The sequence goes on from CAJOEC010000026.1 coordinate 43,505, forward strand.
GGCGTAGGCCTCGTCGATAAGCACCATGGTGTCCTCCGGGATGCTCTCCATGATGCGGCCTATCTCCTCTGGGGTGAGGCTGTTGCCCGTGGGGTTGTTGGGCGAGGCAAGGAGCAGCATGCGTGGGTGCACGCGGTTGGTGTACTCGATTACCTCGTCGATGTCGTAGGCGAAGGTGTCGTCTTTCTCGTGCAGTGGGTACATCTCAAAGGTGCCGCCGCACTCGCTGGCCACGCGGTTGTAGTACCACCAGGAGAACTCGGGGATGAGGATGACAGCCCCACTCGGAGCAGACCCACCCCTGGCCCCTCCCTGTGAGGGAGGGGAATAGTTACCTTCTGCCTCAGTGGTATCTACTCCCCTCCCTGCAGGGAGGGGCTGGGGGGTGGGTCTGTTTGAGAGGAAATAGTGGATGGCGTTTTTCAGCATGTCCTCGCCGCCGTAGGTGAGGAGCACCTGCTGCTCTGGCACGTGGTAGATTTCGCTCAGGCGGACGCTGATGACGCTCTTCTTGCCCTGGTCGTAGATGCGTGTGTAGAAACACAGGTCCTTGGGGTCGAAATTGCGGATGGCCTCGACGACCTTCTCGCTGGGTTCAAAGTTGAACTCGTTACGGTCTAAGAAATTCATTTTCTCGTTCATATCGTTTTTTGTCCTTTATGTCTTATTAGGGCGCAAAGGTACGAAAAAGCGGGCTAACAGCCAAAAGTTTTGCAGAAAACCTTTGGCTGTTAGCCCTCTTTAACTCTTTGGCGCGATAATCAATAGTCGTCGACCACAATGTCGCTGTATGAGTTGGGATAGTTGTCACGCATGATGTCGGGTATGATACTGCTGTCGCCTATGCCGCTGACACCCGTAATGGTGATTTTGTAGTAGTTGTTGCGCACGATGGCATATTCCATCGGCTCCATGTGCTGTGTGTTGTTCTGGTGGTGGTTTATCCAGTAGGTGTAATATGTCTCATACACACCCATGTTGAACTTGCATTGCTTTATTCCGTAGGTCTTCAGCTGGCTGTCGGTGTAGTGCTCCAGCTCGTCGAGTTCGAGGCCTCCGACAAGGTTGATGGCCTGTATGGAGCCGTAGAAGTTGTACTTGTAGAGATAGACTGCGTCGGGCCAGTATTCGGGGCGTCTCTCTGCCAGCAGCGTCCGCGAGTCGTTGTCGTAGATGTACACGAGCACGGGGCTTACGGCAGCCTTGAAGACAATGCCGGGGGAATAGCCGTTCTTCTGGCATTCGCTGCGTGCGGTGTTCTCCAGGATGTAGGCGTAGCCGTGATTGCCTGCCGTGGGCATTGATGCGAACCCCTCGGTGGTGAAGTCGCCGAACCACGACTCGTAATAGTTCTTGAAGCGGGCGGCGTCGGCAGCGCTGGTGGTCTTCTGGTAGAACAGCGGGTCCACGATGTAGCCGTTGTCGCTGTGCTGGAAGAGGTAGTACTGCGTGTTGAGGTTCACGATCTTGTAGTTGGTGATGTTCACGTCGGCATATTTCTCGCGGTCGTAGCTCAATGCGAAGCTGTGCTGCGACACACCTATCTGCAGTTTTGCCAGCACGCGCTCCATCTCTATCGTCAGGCTGTAAGTCTTGCCTGTCCATGGCACCAGGTCGACGGAGAGCAATGCCGTGCTCTCGCTTGTCATGACAGGGCCTGTGGCCGGTATGTTTGGCTCGATGCCTGTTTTATAGGTTACGGAGTCAACGATGTTCAGGAAGTCATCCTCGTCCTCTATGTCATCAGGTACGCTGCTGTAGTTGGCAATGGCATAGATGTTGTAAAGTCCCACTTTCACCCGTTTCGCCGGCATGATGTAGGTGATGTCGTAATGTTGGTCGGGTTCGACCAAATCCTGTACGAGATCCTCTGCAACGACCTTTGTGGCAAGTTTGCCGGTCTCGGTGTCGAAGAAGAACAGCTCCAAATGGCTGATGACGTATTCGTTCTGGAAAATGTCCATGTCGGGGCCTATTGCCGGCACCTTCATCCTGGCGGCCAAGACGACGGTAGAGTCTTCAGGGTTGTCGCCGGTGTCTGTCCCTGCCGGTATGCCTTTCAATAGTTTCTGCAGCTGGCCCTCAATCGTTGCGTAGTCGGCCAGGGGGCTGTCGGTAAACACCGCGCACACCTTGCCATTGCCGTCGACGATGTATGTGCGGGGTATGCCGCTTGTGGCAAACTTATAGTACAGGGCCTTGTCGCCGGGGGTGTAGACGGGCATAGTCAGCCCCTCTCTGGTCCAGTAGGTCTTCACCTCGTCAGCAGTCTGGCTGCGCGGGACGTTAAGCACGGGAACCGCCTCGCCGTATTTGTCGTAGACCTGTTGCAACACGGGAAACTCCTTCTGGCAGTCGGGGCAGCCGGTGTCGAAGAACGACAGCATGTAGACCCGCCCTTTCAGCTCTGCCGACGACAACTCTGCACCGTTGGCAGCGGTGAGCGTGAACGAGGGGACGACGTCGCCAACGTCTACGATGCCGCCACGACTATCGGTGTTCTCGTCCTGCGAGCAACCGGCCAGGACAACGGCAAAGAGACACATAACTGCGAGAAAGTTACAGACCCCACCCCTAACCCCTCCCCTTGAAGGGAGGGGAATGGCTGCGCGTTGTTCCCTTGACGGGAGGGGAGCGGCTGCGCGTTGTTTTTGCAAGTTATGGAGCATACGTCTATAGCTTTAAGTGGTGGTAGGCCCTGAGCCGCCAACTGTTGACTTGCAGCTGCAGGAGCTGGTCGAGGTTGGCACCCGAGAGGAAGAACACGATGGTGTAGAAATCCTGGCGGTCGAGATACTCCTGCACGGAGAGCGGGCGGCCCAGAGCCGTGTAGAGTGAGCCAATCATCCCGATGTATTCGGGCAGCGAGATGTTGAATACCGTTTCCCCTGTCTCGGTCTTCTCAAGGATGAGGCGGCAGTCGGTGTCCTCCATCAGTCGCAGGGTGGAGATGCCGAACTTGATGCCATGGAGCAGACCGTAGTCGACATCATCGACGGTGACGGTGTCCTTGACGTAAGGCCCGTAGGTAATCTCCTGGGGTGACACAAGCCTGTTGCGGGCGTCCATGGTGCCGTTGGCGGTCACTACCTTCATGGTGTAGTCGTCGGGCTGCATCTCCTCGCTGTCGTCGAGGGGGACGATGAGACATGCCAGCTGGTTGGTGTTCTTCATCAGGAACACGTCGTGCACGGCGTAGGCGTTGTCAAAGTGCACGGGGGGCAGGCTGCCGAAGAAGAGGTCGGGGAGGGGGGCCGCCGCTGACGCGGCAGGCACGGTGGCCCGGGACGCGGCGGGGATGGTGTCGGGGGCGGCGGGGACGCTGTCGGGAGGTGCCGGGGCTGCTGAGGCGAGCGAGAGGCGGAACTGGTCGAGCGGCAGCATGTTGCCTGATACCGTGTACTCGCTGTTGCCTATGCCGCTCCAGACCACGAACTGATAGTCGCCCTCTGGAATCCCCTGTATCCTGACGCGATGGCCGAAGGCTTTCAGGAGTGTCTGCGGTGCGTCTATGCGTGTGACATAGTTGCCCACGGTGTCGTAGACGAATACCGAGACGTCGCGCACGTACTCCGGCGCTGCCTCCACATCAAGGATGTTGTATGTGTAGTGCAGGTTCAGCCAGAATCCTTCGGGGCAGTCGTCGGTGTCGTCGTTGACCCAGGTGCAGGAGGCGGTCAGCAGCAGGCACACCAAGGCCAGGAACCCGCAGTAGAAACCGTGGGAACGGTGGCTTTGCCCGCAGGAGGAGCTGCGGGAATGGTGGCTGCTGGTGGCAGGGCCTTGCCTCAAAGCACGATATTTGTAAGGTCTCTTACTATCCATGGCTTAACGTTTAGCTCCACCTTCAGGCGGGTTTCTCCCTCGTCGGGTGTGTCGGGATCGACAGGAATCGTTCCATCTCCAAGGTCGGAGACATTGGTGATGAGCATGCGGTAGAGGTTGTTACGTACGATGCCGAACTCCATCACGCCCATCTGTGTGGGACGGTTGTTGTCTAAGTGGCGAATCCAATAGTTGTAGTAGCAACGGTAGCCGTCGTCGGTCTTCTCGAACTTCTGTGCCTGGTAGGTGTTTGCAGCCGCTCCCGAAGCCTTGACAGCCACAGCGAGTGCCTCGGCAGAGTTGTAGAACTTGTACTGATAGTAGTAGAGCACCTCGGGGTAGCTCTGCTTGTCGGTGAGCAGCTGCAGGGTACCGGTGTTGTTGAGATAGTAGACATTGCTGGCCGGTTCCATGATGGCGCGGAAGATGACACCCGTGGAATAGCCGTTCTTCTGTGCCGGTGCGAGGCTGCAGTTCTCAAGGCAGTAGGCAGTCTTGTAGTTTGGTGTCTGGCTTGCCGCATTGAATGCCGACCACTTCACAACTGCCGGATTGGTGATGTCTCCGAAATAGTACTCATAGTACTTGTCGGCATTGGTGAAGCCCGATGCGTCGATGGTCTTCTTGAAGAAATAGGGGTCTATGACATATCCGTTGACGTCGGCCACGTTGCCGAAGTTGGGCTTGATGTTCCACTGTGGCTCTTCTATCGACGTGAGGACTGCGGTGTGGCGGAATGAATAGTAATACTTTGGCAGGTTGACGATGTAGTAGCCGTCGAGCTTCACCGAGGCATACTTCGTCCCGTTGGCGTCGGTCAGCTCAAACGCATCCGCTGCCTTGGCAATGTCAAGGCGTGCCAGCACACGCTCCAGTTTGACATTCACCACACTGACCTCGTTCTCGTTGATGTTTTCGGAAATGATGGTGGCCTCGTTATCGGCGGCGCGGTTGGTCATGACAATACCCCCGGAGATGTCCTCAATGAGGGCGCGGGTGTAGGTGAGGCTGTCGATGTCGGCCAGGAACCCGTCTTCGGTGTCGGTCTTGATCTGGCGGTAGGTGTTGGCGGTGACGAAAATGTCGTAGACGCCTTGTGCCACCGAGATGGGGTCGGTCTCGTAGATGACGTTGCCGTCGGCGTCGGAACCCTGGCGTACGATGTTTGTGAGCGGCACGCTTTTCACGAAGAGCTTGGTGATGTTGTCGAAGAGATACACACGTGCGACGTTCACCTTGTACTCGTCGACAGTACCTTGCACATGGACATAACTGTCTTCCGCGCTGCGGGTAACGATGCTCGACGTGTTACTCTGCAGACGGAACACGACATTTCCGGGGACTTCACTCCCGTCGGTGGTCATACGCCCGTTGAGGGCATCGTCGTCAGCCTGGCTGCAACTGCAGAGTACAGCAACGGCCATGACCAGAAATTGTGAGATTTTGGTGTAATGGAACATAGCGTCTGGTTTTTAATTATTACTTTTTCAGTTTCTTGAATTCTTCAAGTTGCCGCGAGGCTTCGGGCACTCCCTGGCTCTTGGCCTTCTCCACAAGCTGTACAGCCTTGTTGAGGTCGCCCTTGAGCCAGGCCACGAGACCTTCGTCCATGGTCTTCTCGGGGCAGTCATTCACCTTGCTGAGGTATTCGGCAGCCTCGTCGGCCTCGCCCTTCTTGATGGAGAGATAGGCCATGGTGAGGTTGATGTAGCTGTCGTTGGGGTAGAGCAGATATGCCTTGCGGATGATGGAGTTGTACTTCTCCTGATTGTTGGCATATTTGTCGGCCAGCTTGTATATCTCGTTGAGGTTGAGGTTGATGGGCCGGGTCTCGAACACCACCTCCGACTCCTCGACGGTGAACGGGCGCACGGTGTAGATGACGTTGTAGTTGGTGCAGCGCAGCTCCGGGAAGACATTCTTCAGCACGTAGGCATACCCCTCTGGAGTCTCTTGACGCATACGTTTCTCCTTATCGTCGGGAGCATTGCTGCCGGTAGCTATGCTGAGCAGTTTTTCGCGTTGGGGCACATCGCCATGATTCCTGAGGTACTTGATGAAGCCATCCCAGTTCTCACCCCTTCCGCTGGCCTGAATTTTGATGCCTTTTGCTATGCCAGTGCTCTGCAAATAAGCTTTTAGTGAATTAGTTCGGTTCTCACTGAGCATAGTGTTGTGGGCGAAGCCGCCTTCAGGAGAGGCATAGCCGTCGATGGTCATCTTTTGGATGGTGACATTCGAGTCGTTCTTCACGATGTTCACAGAGTTGTGTATCTTCTGCAGCTCCGTGGGGTTGCTCATGTAGTCGGGCTTGATGTCCCACTTGTTGACCACGAAGCAGAGGTAGGCCGAGCCTTTCTCCTCGCGCACCTTGACGCTCTTGTCGGCGGGCGGGAGCAGATAGACAGGATAGAGTTCGGGCACGTACTCCTTCTCCTCCTTCGGGAATCCGCCAAGTACTATCTCCCCGCGGTCCTTCTGCCTGTTGCAGGCGCAGCTCAGCTTGCGCAGCTTCAGCACGGCATTGTCCATCCACGGCTCGTATTTCACTGTGCGCAGATACTCGAAGTCGAGGTTCTCGCCACTCTTCTTGTGCATGGCAAGTGCGCCGGGGTATTCGTTCTTCAGGTCGCGCTCGAAATAGATCTGCTGGTTGCGGCTGTTGAGGAATATGAGCGGCAGCTCGGCCTTGCGCTGTGTTGTGGTATCGACGATTTCGGGCGACAGCACCACCGACTGCATGGCCGGTATGTCCTGTATGGCCGTCAGCTGCATTGACACCACGACATTGCTGTCGACCACGGCCATGGTGGAGCGGCGGACAGTCATCACGTAGTCGTATTTCGGACTCATCTGCCTGGCATCGTTGGCCAACGACATGGTCTGAAGCTCGAAGGCGCCTGCTCCCAACGACATCTGGGCCAGCAGCAGACAGAGCAGCAATCTCATTATATCTTTATGTGATTTCATTATTCCAATCTTCATTTGGTGACAAATCGTAAGTCGAAGGTGACAAATCGTAAATAGTAAATACCTTTGTGTCCTCTGTGTTTATTCAAAAGACGTAGATGATGCTCAGTCCGAGCCTTGAGACGCCTACATAGTGGTAGACACCGTCGTCACGCAGGGCACCGCATACCTCGCAGTCGTACTTCTTATAATCTATATATGTATAGCCGATGCCTATCTCGGCCCCAAGGTTCCAGTGCTTTTCCAGCGCGTACTCGTAGCCGACCCCGATGCCTCCGCCCAAGAGCCATCCCTCATAGCGGTTGGGCTTCAGGCCGTTCAGAATTCCGAAGAACAAGTCCTTGTTGGCAATGTTGAACTGTCCGCCGTGGACGTATGGGCCGAAAAACACACCGTTCATCAGCTGGCATGGCCAGAAACGGTACTGGGCCTGGGCCGTCCAGTGCTTGTGAACACTCTGGTCGCCACGCTTCCATGGACGTATGCTGCCGTAGAATTCCAGCGACGTGTTTTTATGATAGGGTATTTCAACACCCGCAGAGATTGCGCCCATAGCATCGAAAAAGAGGTTGTTGTTGATGGCTAAGTGTTGTGCGCGAGACGAAAGTGCTGCACCGAAAAACAGCAGTAATAGAAATATATGTCTACACATCCTAAAATTACGGATCATTATGGTTAAGCACATTTTAGTTTAATGCAGCAAATTTAAAGAAAAATAGCATATTATCCCTCATTTATTAAGTATTTTTAAATTGTTTAATTTAGTTTAACGGGCTGGTTAGGGCCTTTTTGCCAGTTTGGCCTCAGCTCGGGCCAGATCTTCGGGGGTGTCTATTCCGATGGTTTCCACGTCGGTCAGGCCTACGCGAATCTTGTAGCCGTTCTGTAGCCAGCGCAGCTGTTCCAGGCTCTCGGCCAGCTCCAGGGGACTCTGTGGCAGACGGGTAATCTCTGCCAGCACGTCGCGGCGGTAGGCGTAGAGGCCGATGTGCTTGACGAAGGGGAACTGTGCGAGCCAATCGCCGTGCTCCTTGCCGCGCACGAAGGGGATTACGCTTCGGCTGAAGTAGAGGGCATAGCCATCGTTGTCAGTCACGATTTTCGGAGAGTTGGGGGTGTCCACGGCCTCCATCGTCTCGAAGCGTTTGCCCAGGGTGGCAATCTGCGTGCGTGGGTCGTCAAAGAGACGGCACACCGTCTCCAGCTGCGACGGCTGTATGAAGGGTTCGTCGCCCTGCACGTTGATGATGACATCGGCCGTGGTGCCGATTATCTCCGCTGCCTCCTCGATGCGGTCGGTGCCGCTCTTATGGTCTGCGCGGGTCATCACGGCCCGGCCGCCGAAGGCCTCCACGGCCTGACGGATGCGGTCGTCGTCGGTGGCCACCCAGACGGCCTCCTCCCCCGACCCCTCCCCCCGGAGGGGAGTGGAGAGCACGGTGGACACTTGTTCGTAGACTCTCTGTATTACGGTCTTGCCGCCGAGCATGGCCAGCGGCTTGCCGGGGAAGCGCGTCGAAGCGTAGCGCGCCGGAATGATAGCAATGAATTTTGTCATAGCCGATTAATATTTTTCGGGTGCAAAGGTAATCATTCCTTCTGACACCACCAAATAGAAACTCGGATTCGTAAACCCGGATTCACTTTTTCTGCAAATTCTTTGCTTTTTTCTTTGCCGTTTCCCCAAATCTTCGTATCTTTGCCCCATCGTTCGTGTAGGGGCAGGCCCCGTGCCAGCCCGCACACAAGCGGTTATATATATGTAAAGACATTTTGAACGATGACAGCTACAATACCTATAGACTCCATTCTGGGAATGCTCCTACCTCTCAGCTATGACAATAAGAAATGGCTGGCAGACAGACTTTATGAAAACATACACGCTGACAGCAAAACTGAGCGGATGAAAGCTCGACTTGGTGAATTGTCAAAATTAAGTCAAGGATGGGATGGCAACAATGCCCAGCCCGTAAGTACTCGCGTCTGCAACAATATGCAGGCTGTGTTGCTCTGTTGTCAAGATAATGACATTGAACAATGGACGCTTTTTCCTGATATCAACGGCAATCTTTATCTTGATTTGAAATCAGACGATGTTGATGCGGGGATTATACTTTCCGACAAGTCATTCTCCTATTTCACTGACGACAAAGACGAGAAGGACATTCCTTTTTCCCCCGACATTTTATTGCAGGTTCTCCGAAGCATCAATAAAATTGCCGCATGAAAGACAACCAGATTGACAGCACGGAGGATGTAGCCCGTGTCCTTTTCTATCCTTCTTTTTTCAGTGGAGGTGATTCTCCACTTTACAGCGATGGAGTTTTGTCGCCAACAGCTTTCAAACTTCAGATTCTGAAAAGCGGTACGCCAGAATCCTCAATTTCAGTATTGCGTACAATTCTTGAGAGTTTCACACACGACCTTGCCAAGTTGTCACCCCGTTCTTCCACAGATTACAAATGTGGATATGCCCTCCTCAATGTGGGGCAGATTAGGAGCATAATTTTGTCTTTTCTTAAACAAAGATGAGGCGGAATTGAATAATATTTCGTATCTTTGCCCCATCGTTTGTTAGCCCATCTGTGGGCGGCGGGCGGTCATATATATGAGAAAGACGTTTTCGAACGTCTGTCGTTGTGGACTATGAATCTCGCAAATTCCTACCACCGCAACAGGCAGATATATAGTCCGTACTGGCGCGGGCTAACTGCGTTGTCTATCCTGTGTGGTGGAGGCAATGCGAGAGCCTATAGTCCCAAGGTAGGCGAGAGAAACAGACAACTCTTTTGGTGTAATGAATAAGGACAGCGTGATTCATGCCGCCTCGTAGAACACCTGCCCAACTCTGTCAATATGATAGCCAATGGGAGTGCCGACCTTTTCTTTATAGTCTATCATGTCAACAGAATAAAGCAATTCCAAGTCCTCTATTTCACAAAGAATAGTCAGTATCTGCCTGTAGTCGATGCCCTTTCCTATTACAGCCAAGTCTATATCCGACCCCGCACGGTAATTCCCCTTCGACCTGGAGCCGAAGATAAGAACCCTTTCAATGTTCTGATGCCGCCTGAACACATTCTGCAGCTCTTCTATAACCGTGTCGCTGAGTCCGAATTTCATTTCTGTTGATAATCTTCGTTTGTCGCTAACCTTCCCAAACTCACATCCAACTGTTTGAGCAGTGGTGCATAATCAGTGTATATAAGCCGTATGATCGGCAAAACATCTTCCTCGTCATAAACATGGCTCAACGTGTTTCTGGATTTGGCCATCTTGCGCCACCCGTCATGGTCTGTTATCAATCCGTCTTCAAATGCCATCTTCAGTGTCCCGTTTGGGCCAAGCATGAACTGGTAGCCTTTGTAAAGTAGCAAATCCTGCAACACTTTCCACGATAATTCGAAGGTGTACTCAAAACGCTGGACAAGGCCTTCCGATTCCAGTTCAGACAAATCCTCCAGAAATCTGTCAGCCTCCGTCACTTCAAGTAATCTCCCGCAAGCTTTGTGAAAGTTTGCATAGCGCTGTATCCAGCGGATGTCTTTCGTTTGTTCCATTTGCTTCTAAATTGCTGCAAATTTAGCCATTATATTTGACATATACAAATTTTTCAGCACTTTTCTTTGCCGTTTCATAAATTTATCCTGTGTGGTGGAGGCAATGCGAGAGCCTATAGTCCCAGGGTAGGCGAGAGAAACAGACACCTACGCCTTTTCATTAAGTCTACTCAGAATTTCACTATTCCGCTGCACCTCAATGCTAATTCCTTCTGAACCATCATGACTTCTGGAGATACCGGGGTAAATGCCGTTACTCTTTCTTTTGCGATGTCCACTACAATGCCTGCATGGTTTGGATGAAGGCATACCCATAGCGCTCGTCGCCCTCTATCCTGGCCTTGAAATGCCTTGTCTCTATTTCAAGGTTGGACACATCGCCTCTAAGAACGGAGATATAATCCTCTGCATTTCCACTGGGAAGAACATCCCAACGAAAAGCAGTGGGTGCTACTCGCCCATTGTAGATGTATGATGGCGAGAAGATAATTCTTGCTACACTCTCTTCATCACCGACTATTTGGGGATAGGATTCAGCCATGAACGCGCTCTAAAATGGAAAGCAGGTTTCGGGTTGTGAAGGCAGTACCATCGTTCTTCACAGTTTTCCCATCCTTCCTGAAAAAGTAAATCAAGCGTTCACCCGTCATCGTAATCCCTGCGACAGCATTACTTCCAGTGTAGTCAAGATAAAGATACCCATGGGCATCAGGGAATAGCACCCATCCTTGAAGCAACTCCTCACGGGTCTTTGCTATGGCGGTTTTGAACTTGCGTATGCTTTGGGGCACTATGGCCTTACTGTCAGCCCCATCCCAGCCGTCAGCGAGTCTTTCCAAAGAGTCAACACGTTCTAATAGTTCACAATGAGCCTTTCCTCGGGAAGAAACAGCTTGCGGCACTTCCATTTTGTGTAACATAGCCACTTGCTCCACGCCTCTCAATTGTCTGATCGCTGTTCTAAGGCGAGGAAGCTGGGAATTGTCGTTTACTGTAACTAACAATTGTGCCATATACGATATGTATTTTAACTTTGTGTGCAAAGTTACAACTAATTCCTGTTTCTACAAAATTTTTCTCCCTTTTTCTTTGCTGTTTCATAAATTCTTCGTATCTTTGCCCCATCGTTTGTTAGCCCATCCGTGGGCGGCGGGCGGTCATATATATGAGAAAGACGTTTTCGAACGTCTGTCGTTGTGGACTATGAATCTCGCAAATTCCTACCACCGCAACAGGCAGATTATATAGTTCGTACTGGCGTGGGCTAACTGCGTTGTCTATCCTGTGTGGTGGAGGCAATGCGAGAGCCTATAGTCCCAGGGTAGGCGGAAGAAACAGACACCTACGCCTTTTTTGTGTGTATGTCAGAACTAAAGACCTTACTTTAATTGCCGAATTGGGGTGTGATAGGCAGGAAAAGGGAAAAAATGAAATATACTCTACTAACAGTGCTACTGTCATTGCTCATCCCATTTGCAGCCGTGGCAAAAGAGGCCTATGCCGTATATTATAACGGTACGCTGACGTTCTACTACGACAATCAGAAAAGTTCACGAACAGGAACCAAGTATTCATTGAACACGGGAACAAATGCCCCGGGATGGTACACCGACCATCGAAAGGACATCAAAAAGGCTGTCTTTAACTCATCGTTTGCAGATGCAAGACCAACAAGCACGTACAGATGGTTCGCTGTCAAGGATTATCCCGAGAATTCAGGCCTCACAAATATCACAGGATTACAGTATTTGAATACAAGTTCGGTGACCACAATGAAGTATATGTTCTATCGTTGCGAAAAGCTAACGAGTCTTGATGTAAGCAAATTCAATACGAGCAATGTTACAGATATGAATTGTATGTTCGATTATTGCATAAAGCTAACGAGTCTTGACGTGAGTAATTATAACACAAGCAAGGTTACGGATATGGGCAACATGTTTTCCGATTGTAGCGGTTTGACAAGCCTCAACGTTGGTAACTTCGATACAAGCAAGGTCACGTATATGGGCAGTATGTTCTATAATTGCAAAAAACTAACCACTCTTAATGTGCGTAATTTTAACACAAGCAAAGTAACGAGCATGCGTTATATGTTCTATCGCTGCGATATAATCACCACTCTTAATGTTAGCAATTTTGACACAAGCCATGTAACGGATATGAGTGATATGTTCTTTGGCTGCAGAAGTCTGACAAGCCTTGACGTGAGCAACTTCGACACAAGCAAAGTTACGAATATGAGTGGTATGTTCTTTGGTTGCAGCAGTCTGACAAGTCTTAATACAAGCAAATTCAATACAGGTAACGTTACTGACATGAAACAAATGTTCGAGGATTGCAATGCTCTGACAAGCATTGACGTCAGCAACTTCGACACAAGCAAAGTCACGGACATGGGCAGTATGTTCCGTCTTTGCAGCGGTCTAAGAAGCCTTGACGTTAGCAACTTCAACACAAGTAAAGTTACGGAGATGAGTGGCATTTTCCAAGGTTGCAGTGGTCTGACAAGCCTTGACGTTAGCAACTTCGACACAAGTAATGTGACGAGGATGGTTTATATGTTCTTAAGCTGTAGCGGTCTGACAAGCCTTGACGTAAGCCATTTCAACACGAGCAAAGTCACGGATATGAACGGTATGTTCTGTGGTTGTAGTGGTCTTTCAAGCATAGACGTGCCCCATTTTAATACAAGTAAGGTTACGAGTATGACCAGAATGTTCGATGGCTGCAACGGTTTGACAAACCTTGACGTTAGCCATTTTGACACAAGCAATGTTACGGGTATGGACAGAATGTTCGAGGGCTGCAGCGGTCTGACAAGCCTTGACGTGAGCAACTTCAACACAAGCAAGGTTTCGAGTATGTACTCCATGTACTCCATGTTCTGTGGTTGCAGCGGTTTAACAAGCCTTGACGTGAGCAACTTCAACACAAGCAATGTAACGAATATGGGTTATATGTTCTGTGGCTGCAGCGGTCTGACAAGCCTTGACGTTAGCAACTTCGACACAAGCAAGGTTACGGATATGAAAGGTATGTTCTTTGGTTGCAGCGGTCTGTCAAGCCTTGACTTAAGTAGTTTTAACACAAGCAATGTTACCTATATGAATGAAAGAGGTCATGATGGGAATAATTTTGAAGAAGCTAATGGCATATTTGAAGGCTGCATAAATCTTAAAACAATCTATGCAGGGGAAGGTTGGAATACAGATAAAGTCACATATTCGAAAGTAATGTTCGCCAACTGTCCCAACCTCGTTGGTGGTAAAGGCACGAGATATGATGAAAACCACGTGGATGCAGCCTACGCCCACATTGACGGTGGCCCAAGCAATCCTGGTTATTTGACAGATGTAAAAGACAAGAAAGTGAGTAATGAAGTGGATCTCCAAGATCTCCTGGATGGAATTGATGAAGGAAGTGGAACGGAGGAACATCCATTCATTGTGCCCGTTGCCAGCAGTGGGATGACTGTGGGAGGTAATGTGGATATAGACAAAGAGGTGCATCTTCTCTTCAATGGCGGCACTGGAGAACCATTATGCATAGATTTCCATGGTGGTATCATTAGCGTCAACAACAAGAACAGCTCTCTATCATTCAACAATGTAATAATGACAACGGCAACAGCTAACTGTGGCGGCATCGTCAATGGTGGCAAGCTGCTGCTGACGGGCTGCACGGTGGCCGACGGACTGATTACGAACAGCGGCAGCGTCTTTATCGACGGCGTGACGGCAGTCAGCGGGATGACGAACAGACTTGGCGGACGCATATACATTACCAGTCCGATGACTAAGACTGTTAGCATCAGCATTTCCGAAAACGATATAGAGACGGGCATACCCATCATCACTGGAGGAAACGACTACACACTCACCGCAGAGGATGCCACCCACATCAGCATCGCCCTGCCAGCCGCATACGAATGGAAATACGATGCGTCCAAACAAGCTATCGTCATCATCAAGAAAGGCGACTCCAACGATGACAATACGATTGATGTGGCCGACATCGCCACTATCATCAGCTACATGGCAGGTGACACAAAAGCTCTCGACCTGAAGAGCGTTGATGTGAACGGCGACGGTGTGGTAGATGTTGCGGATATTGCGTCCGTCATCAGCATCATGGCAGGAAAATGAGATTCCCTTTTTTATTAATCATTTAAATTTTAGTACTATGAAACAATTAACATTCAAAAACAGGTTGCGCTTTTTGGCCATTATGGTATTGCTGACAGCAATGCAAACCGCGAGCGCACAGGGACAGAAAGATTTGCAACAGCTGCTCGACGAGATCCCAGTTAACCTCACCCGTGCTGAGAGTGACATTACGGAAATTGACATTTCCAGCTTCACGGAGCCGTACACGACTACACTTTATGTGCGAAATCAAAGTGTGCGCTTTGTAAACGGAACCATCACTCAGGCTGCTTCATTTAGTGGCCCGCTGATACAGATACAAAACGGTTATACTTTGGAACTGGCAGGCACGGCTACATTAGCTGGAAACAATCTGAAGTCTGACAAGCCACTTGTTGATGTAGCGGATGGATTGTTTAGGACTTATGGTAATATAATAAACATTTATGGAGGTGTCAACCCTACGCCAAATACTGATATGAATACAGCTGTGGAGCTGTCTGGCAGCAAATCCCAATATAGTCAGTCAATTGATCCGGCTCAACCATCAGGTCAGATCCAGGGACGAATTGAGAACAATAAAGGTGGCGGCATAAGCTTGAATGGAGGAATGGTAGGACGTGTTTCTACATCAAAAGGATTTAGTCTTAGTAACACAATTATCCAAGCCAATGTATATTTCTATAGTCAAGATATAAGTATTACACTTACCTCCCCATTAATTAGCCCATTATATCTTAGTAACTATGCTAAAGACCAGATGGTGATAAACGGAATTGTGTCCTATCCAGGTATCAACTACCATGTCACTGCTGACGATATGGAAAAAGTTGTGTTGGGGAACAACACCAATAATTATGTATTGGAGCTTGTTGACTACATTAATTTAAATAATGGTTTACAACAAGATATTGGTGGAGCAATCTATGTCCGTGAAGCTGCCCCTTCAATAAACCCAAATAATATCACCAATGAGGATGACCTTCAGAAAATCCTTGACCAGATAGCAGCGCAGAAGCCTACCGAGCCTGTTGAGGTGAAAATTGCGGATGCCGGCATTGTGCTCACTAAAAGCATCTGGGCGGGAGAAAACTGTAAGGCAACCATTACTGGTGGTCCTATTTCAGTAAAGCAGGGTTTCGATAACGTCTTGTTCTATGTTGCTTATGATGCATACCTTGGCTTCAGCAATATCAGTTTCGATTTCAGAAACGCGCAATTACTTTCGTCATGCTTTTGGGTATATGGTGAGCTTGAGATGGCTGAAAGTGTGGAATATAAGAATATTTCCAGCGACATAATCAAAACGCACAGCAATAGCTATGGATTCTATGTCAATGACAGAGGACATGTGATTCTGCATGGAGGCAACATTCCTGCTATCAACGGAAATGTCGCTCATAATATGGGCAATATAGAAATGCGAGGAGATCTTTTCAAATATGGGGCCGGCATATATAATTATCGTAACCCGAATAATATGTCATTTGTAATTATGGGAAAGATCCACCTTCTATCAAGTATCCCCGAAACAACCCAATGGACTATCAATGGCAACTGGGATATATATCCACTGGAGACACCCTTCATAGAAGGCTCCGACGGCTATACCCTGCAGGCCTCCGACTACTGGCAGATGCGATTCACGGGCCTACCCACCGCAGAGTGTGACGGCCGGACACAGTACTTCGATGGCTCCACAAACAGCATAAAGCTGAAGGAATACAACAGCCTACAGTGCCTGCTCGACGGTGGAGGCAGCGAGGTGGACGTGCCATGCACGGGTGTGGATGCCGGCCAGGACGTAAACGTTGACCTTCAGACGCTGCTCGATGGCGGCGGCTGCGACAACTCTGAGACTGAACCGCCAGTGATATGGCTGCCGGGTGGATGCGTGTTCTTCCCGTGGCGTGATGTCGCCGATCCTACCATCGTCAGGGATGTGACTTTCGACTCGTACAGTTCAGGTCACCGCGTGTATATCCGCCGCAGAGTCACTTATGAACGAAACGTGCGTGCCCGCAACTTCATCGTGTTCATCATTGTTGAGAGGGGAGGCTACCTCATCTGGCGGAACGCCTGGACGGAGAATGTGCTCTACCCGATATACAACGACGGTGGCACCGTGGATATAGTGGGCGGCAAACTCACCGGCACGAGCTACAACCTTAACAGCGGTATCTTTAACATTTGGGGCACTACGAATGTGAATATCATCGACAACAATGCCACGCTCACTCTTGGCGGCGGCGTGACGGTGAGCGAGATAAAGCAGGGCCCGCTGGGAATATTAATCCTGGCGAGCAAGCTGGCCAGCCGTTGGGTAATAGACCTCACCAGGCATAGGGCCAATGAGTATGTTGACGGCCAAATAATAGTGAAGGGTAGCAGCGACTACAGGCTCACAGCTGCCGACATGGCACTGATGGATTTCAGGCTGCCCACGGGCTGCAGCGTCACGCTCGACACCAGCCGCAACGCCATCGTGCTACATGTACCGACATTCCCCAAGGGCGACGTGAACTTAGACATGGCGGTAGATGTGGCCGACATCGCCACCGTCATAAGTGTGATGGCAGGGGCTGAAACGGGGTCTGTAGTTGCCGACGTGAACGGCGACGGCGCAGTGGACGTGGCCGACATTGCCACCATCATCAGCATCATGGCCGGAGGCGGCAGCGACACTACCGACCCCAGGGCCGTGAACCTGGGCCTGCCCAGCGGTACGCTATGGGCAAGCATGAACGTCGGGGCCAACTCGGCAGAAGATTTCGGCAGCTATTTCGCATGGGGTGAAACCACAGTGAGCAGCTACTACGGATGGAACAGCTACAAGTGGTCGGGCAGCACCCAGACAAGCATGACAAAATACTGCACCTCTGCGACCTACGGCACTGTTGACGGCAAGACGCAGCTCGACCTCGACGACGATGCTGCCCATGCAGCATGGGGCGGAGACTGGCATACGCCCACTATTGGGGATATTGAGGAGCTGATCAACAATACCACCAACGAGTGGGTTACGATAAACGGTGCCACGGGATGCAGGTTCAAAAGCAAGACCAACGGAAACAGTATCTTCCTGCCTGCCGCCGGCTATTACATCGGCTCAAGCCTGGGCAATGTCGGTCTCATGGGCTGCTACTGGTCATCGACACTTCAGGAGAATGAGCAGTATGCGGCCAAGATACTCTACGTGGCTTCTGGCACTGCTGCCTCAGACTACAATTTCTACCGCTATGTGGGCCAGCCCGTGCGCCCAGTCTGCAAGAATGGGAACAGCGGTGGCGATGACTACAGCAAGTACGACAACGTGATACACCCCGAGACCCCATTCAAGCACAGCGACGGCGAAATGCCTTGCATCAGCGTGGACCAGATAACGGCCACGGTGGATGCCAACGGAGAGGCCCTGCCCGGAGGAGCCAACATCATAGCAGTGACTACAAGCGTGCAGATAGAATACCTATACATCGCTGTCAGCGACCAGCAGGGCTACTACATAAAAGCTGTTGACTCGCCCGAGGTACGCGACGGCAAGTACGTGTACCGCGTGCCGCTGCTGTTCCCGCAGACGTGGGACTATGGAGTGGTGGTGACCGTCAGCGGACGCACCAAGGACGGACTCGCCTTTGCCTGCAAGGAGCTGCATATAGGCTACCACAAGGCCGGCACAGGAGCACTGCAGGTGAGCCTCACCTTCGAGAACGAGAAGGACGTTGACCTACACCTCTATACCCCGAGCGGCAAGCACTATTACTGGAACAACAAGGGTGGCAACATGACCGACAGCAACGGCAACACGGTGTACGCCGGACTGGACATGGACTCAAACGCACTATGCAATATTGACGGGAAGAACAATGAGAACATCACCCTGCCCGAAGAGATGCTTGAGGAGGGTACTTACCGTGTGGTGGTAAATATGTTCAAAAACTGCGACGCGAGCGTGGCTACGGGCTGGACTTGCGTGGCCTACCGTGGTGGCCAGCTGATAAGCAACCAACTCAGCCAATATGGCAACCCGGCCTCCGGCGTGTACCCTGTTGGACAGGCCAGAGGCGACATGACCGAGGTGATGAGGTTCACGGTGGAGAAATCGTCACTGTCACGTGCGGCAAAGCGCAAGGAGTACACCTTCACGCCCGTGCCTCTTGACGAGAAAGCCATTATGAAGCTTGAAGAGGAGAAGGCCCGAATTGGTGAATGACTCCATCGAAGGATTATAGTCGAACATCAAAAGGTAAAACAAAGTTTATCGGAACCGCTCGTTTTTCGTGCGATTCCGATAACTTTTTTATTTGCTGCGTCGCGGCGAAGTGGCCCTGGCGGGCCATCGGGCTGGCACGGGGCCTGCCCCTACACCAGATGTCTATCAGAGTCCCTGCCGCAGGTCTCTGCGAACTCTCAGAAAATAGCCTCGCCACCTCTGCGTCCCTGTTGGTCACTTTATCCTGTCGGCAATGATTCCAGGGATGAAAAGGGTTCCCGCATGACTGAAATTCGCGTCGATATTCGCTACATACTTGCGATCCATTCCCTCCTCAGTGGCGAAATTATTAAGGGCCGCAATGCTGACGGGGCGCTCGAAATGCTTGTACTTACACTCCACAGCAACCCTGCGCAGCGGGCCGTCGAGCACGAAGCGATATGGAGGCGATAAGTAATCTAATCAGATCTCTCTCTCAATTTTGAGCGGAGCGACCTGTGTAGGGGCAGGCCCCGTGCCAGCCCGATGCCCCAAGGGGGCACAATGCCGGCCTCCTCGCGTCTCTCCCGAAATCGTCCCCGACTTTCCGGTGTAGGGGCAGGCCCTGTGCCAGCCCGATGCCCCAAAGGGGCATAATGTCGGCCTCCTCGCGTCTCTCCCGAAATCGTCTCCGACACGCTAAAAAGTTCGCACCGGGCGGACTTCCAGTTCGCGCCGTGCGAACTCCCAGTCCGCGCCGGGCGAACTCCGAGTTCGCACGGCGCGAAAGCGGTCACCGCTCAATAGCCGGGTGGTGCGGAGCACCCCCGGATAGACAGATTGGGGTGGCATCGACCCTGAAGGGGTCGCCCGCTGTGCCATTGGGGCACTCTTTCAGAGTGCTTGCTATGGTCTTTATGCTGTCCGCAGGTCCTTCGGACACAGCGGTTATTGAGCGGAGACGCTTTCAGCGTCATTCGGCAGTTCCAATCGCAGCATACTTTTTGGGGCACGTAGGGACGCGACGTGTCGCGTCCGAAACAGTCACAATACGGACGCGACACGTCACAAAGCGGGCGCGACACGTCACAAATACGGACGTGACACGTCACAAATACGGACGTGACACGTCACAAATACGGACGCGACACGTCGCGTCCCTACTTTATTTTCATCAGGAGGATTCCGATGGCGATCCAGATGATTTCGCGGACCCGGCAGATGATGCTGACGAAGATGCCGAGGGCCGCCGAAAGACCCATGGCGGCGATGGAGACGACAAAACCGCCCTCCTGCACACCAAGCTGCATGGGCAGGAAGCCGAGGAGGTTGGCCATGAGGGTGGTCAGCGAGAGGATGAGGATGCTGTGGAGGAAGGTGAGCGTGATGCCCGAGAAACCGCCACCACAGTCGACACCGAAAAGAAGGAGCATGAAAAGAATCTCCAAGGCCTGGACGATACGGGCGAGATACTCCAAGGCGAGACTACTGTAGAAGGCGCGCTTGTCCTGTTGGTGCAGGGCGGCAATCTGCTCGTCCACATGGCGCAGTTTCTCGGCATGGCTCTCATGGAAGCGCGTGGCCCAGCCCCTTACCCCGGGAATATGTGACAGCCAGCCGAAGATGGTCACGGCAACGCCGTTCTTGTAGCCACGCGAGAGAACATAGAAAGCGGTGAGGCAGAAGACAATGATGGCGGCAAAGATCACACCGATGACGGGCGTCATGGGCAGGTCGCCAATGGCGGCAAGGGCAAGGTAGAGGAAGATGGTGGAGAACCACAGCAGGAAATGGGCCAGGAAGTGCATCATGGCATAGAGGATGACCGACGACGTGGCACGCTCGGTGCCAATGTCCTTCGACAGCTCCATGATGCGGTAAGGCTCGCCACCGAGACCGCCCACAGGGGTGGCATAGTTGAGGGCGTAGCCGGTGATGGTGAGGAGGTAGATGCGGAGGAAGGAGACTTTGCCCTTGATGATGCAGCGCCACGCCCAGGCGTTGATGGCATATATGACTATCCAGATGCCGATGATGGGTATGAGCCAGTAGCCGGCATGGCAGAGGTGCTGCCACAACTCGGCGAAGCTGATGTCGAAGGTGAAGAGCATGATCACCACCGCCGCCACGCCGATGAAGAAGAACAGGTTGTTGAGCCGCTGTTTAGTCCAAGCCACTGGGAATAACGGATTTACGATTTGTTACAAAGAGTCGGCGATGCGCTTGCAGAACGCCTCGTGGCGACGGTTCACGTAGATGCGCAGGATTCCCATGCCGATAATCTCCCAGAGGAAGTTGATGGCGGGAACATCGAGGAGACAGAAGAGGAAGAGGAAGGTGGAGCGGAAATTGAACGTCAGCAGTCCGTTCCACGGCATGATGGCCAGCGAGTGGCGGTGGATCTCCTCGCGCACATCGGCGGGGATGTTGTCCGTGCTTCCGTATTTCTCCTTCAGCTTTGCCATCAGGCGCTGGAACTGTGGCGTGGAGTGCTCCTGCTTGCGGGTGTAGTCGATGTACGACTTCTGGAAGGTACGCTCGTACCCCGGGGTCTCAGGGCCCATCTGGTCGTAAATCTCCTTCTGCTTCTTCGAGTTGTCCAGCTCGCTGCCCTTCTCACCCTTCAGGAAGAAGAGATGCACCTGTATGTAGTAGTCGGCCAGTCGCTGCTGTCCTGCTAATCCGTGGAGACCCGAAATGAGGGCGAGGACGAAGACCACGGCGGTGGCTATGAGAGCGTTCTGCTCGGTGTCGGCGATGCCAAGCCACGAGAACTCCAGGTCGTGGTGCCAATAGAAACGCCACACGAGGGCGCAGTAGATGGGGATGAACCACGCGAAGCCGGCCAAGCCGTCGAGGATGCGTCCCAAGCGGCTCTTCTTGCCCGTCATACGCGCCAGCTGTCCGTCGGTGCAGTCGAGGAGGTCGCCAATCATGAGCAGCACGATGGCTATGAGGTTCATCACAATGCCTACGGTTCCGGCATAATAAAAGCTGCCGCTGGCGAAGAATACGCAGCTGGCAGCGCCAACTATCATCGAAAGGATGGTAACGGTGTTGGGGTGCACGTCGAACTTGGCGAAGAACACCGAGAGGTAGTAGCATGCCGGTCGGATGACGTGCAGGTCGAGCCAGTCCTCGGTCTCGGCCGATTTAAGCGTTTTGGCTATTTTCTCGTTCATATTACTAAGGGGAGTGAAGGGGAAGTGAAAGGGGAGTGAAGGGGAAGTGAAGGGGGAGTGAAGGGGAAGTGAAGGGGGAGTGAAGGGGGAGTGAAGGGGGAGTGAAGGGGGAGTGAAAGTGGAGTGAAGGGGAAGTGAAAGGGACGTTACATTTTGGGCAGGGTGTCTGATAGTATTTTTTTAGTTGCGCCGGCTTTCTGTTCCACGTACTGTCCGGCGGCGCGACCGGCGGCGGCGGTAAACTGTGGGTCGGAGGCGAAACGATCCATGAGGCGGGCGAAATCGTCGTATGACTTTATCTCGAAACCGCCGCCACAGGCTTTCAGCTCCTGTGCCTCCTGGAACTTCTCGTTGTTGGGGCCGAAGATGACGGGCACACCCCACACGGCGGCCTCAACGGTGTTGTGGATGCCCACGCCAAAGCCGCCACCCACGTAGGTAACGGTGGCATAGCGGTAGATGCTGGAGAGGAGGCCGAAACAGTCGATGATGAGAACAGAGGCCCCAGAAGCCCCCCCTTCGGCCCCCGAGGGGGCTACTATGCTCTTGTGGAAAGGAGGTATCGTGCCCCCCACGCGGGGCGAAAGGGGGGCTTTGGCTTTGGTAAACCTCTTGCTTGGCCTGTCGCCCAGCATTTTCTCTATCTGCTGCAGATGATCCTCGCCGATGACATGCGGGGCGATGATGAGCGTCCACTCAGGGTGCTCCTTGAAGTAGCGGATGAAGATTTCCTCGTCGGGAGGCCAGGAAGAGCCGGCGACGAAGACCTTTTTTTGTTGAGAGTTGAGAGTTGAGTGTTGAGAGACTTCACTTCTATTCTCAGCAGTAAAGTCACTGAACTCTAAACTCTCAGCTCTCAACTTTATTTGCAGCACACGGTCGAAGCGGGTGTCGCCTGTGATGGTGACGTTGGTTAGGCCGATGCTGGCGAGCAGTTCGCGGCTCTTCTCGTTCTGCACGTAGAAATGGGTGAAGCACTTCAGCACGCGGCCATACTGCCGTCCGTACCAGCGGAAGAACACCTGGCCCTCGCGGAAAATGCTGCTGACACTATAGGCGGGCACCTTGCGGTGTTTCAGGATATGGAGATAGTTGTACCAGAACTCGTACTTGATGAAGAACACCATCTCCGGACGTATGAGTCGGAGGAAGCGGCGGGCGTTGAGCGGCGTGTCGAGTGGCAGATAGCAGATGATGTCGGCCCCTTCGTAGTTCTTGCGCACCTCGTAGCCCGAAGGTGAGAAGAACGTCAGCAGTATCTTCAGGTCGGGCCTTTCGCGGCGCAGCTGCTCCATGAGCGGACGCCCCTGCTCGAACTCGCCGAGCGAGGCGGCATGGAACCACACGTAGCGTGCCCCTGGCTCCACCTTCTCGCGCAGCACGCGGAAAGCATCGCGCTCGCCGCGCCACATCTTCCGCACCTTTTCATTGAAGCGGCTGGCGACGGCGACACCCAACAGGTACAAGTAAATAATTAGGTTATACATAAGATTTGTGGAGTGAACATCTTCACTCCCCTTTCACTCCACCTTCACTCCCTAAAACATCAATAGCTTTCTTAGTCCGCCGAATCGTCTCCTCCTTTCCGAGGAAGGCTGAGAGTTCGTACATATCAGGGCCTTGGCCGGTGCCTACGAGGGCTATGCGCCATGCGTTCCAGGGCTTGAAGCCCGTCTGCTCCACCCAGGGGTCGATGACGGCTTTCTGGCCTTCCACGCTCCAGTCGGTGATGTTCTCTAACACGGCGACCATCTGGCGCATCTGGTCGGCGGTATTCTCGTTCCAGTTCTTGCGGATGAACTTGTCGCCCTCGCGGTCGAAGTCGGTAGGAGCAACGAAGAAGAACTTGGTGAGTGGCCACAGGTCGCTGGGGAAGGATATGTTACGTTTTTTCTTATTGCCCTGACTGTCGGTATATTCTATGACTTTCATTTTCATCATCCTCACCACTTCTGCCTCCTGTTCGGCGGTGGCGGTGATGCCGTTCTCCTTCAGCACTTTGTCGAAGGCCGTGCACCAGTCGGAGTCGGGGCGGCGTATGAGGTACTGATGATTGAACCATGCGGCTTTCACATAGTCGAATTTCGCTCCGGCCTTCGAGCATTTAGACAGGTCGAAGAGGCTGACCATCTCGTCTAAGCTCATCAGTTCCTGGTCATTGCCGGGACTCCAGCCGAGGAGTGCCAGGAAGTTGACCACGGCTTCAGGCAGGTATCCTTTCTCCCGGTAGCCCGAACTTATCTCGCCCGTCTTGGGGTCGTGCCATTCCAAGGGGAACACGGGGAAGCCCAGCTTGTCGCCGTCGCGCTTTGAGAGTTTGCCGTTGCCTACGGGCTTCAGCAGCAACGGCAGATGGGCGAAGCGCGGCATGGTGTCCTGCCAGCCGAAAGCCTGGTAGAGCAGTACGTGGAGTGGGGCAGAGGGCAGCCACTCCTCGCCTCGGATGACGTGGGTAATCTCCATCAGGTGGTCGTCCACGATGTTGGCCAGATGGTACGTCGGCAGCTGGTCGGCGCTCTTGTAGAGCACCTTGTCGTCGAGGATGTCGCTCTTCACGCGCACCTCGCCGCGTATTATGTCGTCTACGAGCACCTCCTGTCCGGCATCGATCTTGAATCGCACGACGTACTGCTTTCCCTCGGCGATGAGCTTCTCCACCTCCTCGGCGGGCAGCGTCAGCGAGTTGCGCATCTGCCCACGGGTCGAGTTGTCGTACTGGAAGTTCTCTATCTCCTTGCGTTTGGCGTCCAGCTCCTCGGGTGTGTCGAAGGCGATGTATGCCTTGCCGTTGTCAAGCAGCAGCTGCACGTACTTCTTGTAGATGTCGCGGCGCTCACTCTGGCGGTAGGGGCCGTAGTCGCCGCCGAAGGAGACACCCTCGTCGAACTTGATGCCGAGCCACTGGAAAGCCTCGATGATATACTCCTCTGCTCCGGGCACGAAGCGCGTGCTGTCGGTGTCCTCGATGCGGAAAACGAGGTCGCCGCCGTGCTGGCGGGCGAAAAGATAATTGTAAAGAGCGGTGCGCACGCCGCCTATGTGAAGGGGTCCTGTGGGACTGGGTGCAAAGCGCACCCTTACACGTCTGTCTGACATAATCTTAAAGTGTTTATTTACAATTGGCTGCAAAGGTAAGCAAAAACTTTAGGTTACGCAAAAAAATTAAATATTATTCAATTTTCACTATCTTATATTCCAAAAGGATTGATGGGCGAATATGCCCGCTTCATCATCTTTTCCACCCCTTCGGCCTGGTACTCGCCGTTGGCGCCGTCCAGTTCGCCGGGGTTCAGCTCCAAGAGCTTGCGCATGTCTTCTTCGGCACCCTTCCTGTCGCCCTTTGCCATTTTCAGACGTCCGCGCTCGCGCAGCACGTCGAGCTGGAAGGGGTTCAGTTCCTCCACCATATTATATATAATGATGGCATCGTCCACCATTCCTTCGTGTGTAGTAAGGCGGGCGTTCATCATGAGCACGTCCTCCTGGTCGTCGGTGTGCTCCAACAGCCAGTTGGTGTCCTCGCGGGCCCCTTTCAGCTCACCCATGCGCAGCAGCGTCTGTGCACGCAGCAGACGGGCGTCGCCTAACTGTTCGTTCAGCGCTATGGCCTTCGTCAGCTGTGCTATGGCCGTGATGTTGTCGCCCTGTCCTAACGATGCCTGTGCCAGCATGTGGTGGGCCAGAGCGTTGCTGTCGTCGGCATCGATGACACGTTGGCAAAGCTCGGCCATCTGCTTGTAGTCCTCGAGCATGTATGCCACATGGGCGGCCTGAAGCGTTATGGCGACATTGCCGGGGTCTAAGCGCATGAGTCCTTGCAGCTCTTCCATGGCCTCGTCGAGGTTACCATTAGCCAGAAGCGCCCGCTGCAGATAGTCGTGAGTCTCCGGGTCGTCCTGAATCTTCAGGGCTTCGCGGAAGCAGCGTATGGCGATGTCCGTCTGGTGTATGCGCAGGGCTTTCACGCCGTCGTATTTCAACATGTCGAAGTTTCTGGCTTCGGCGTTTTTCTTCTCTTCTTCGGGGCTGTCGGGTTCCCCGCCAAAAAATGATTTCCAGAATCCCATGGTTGTTAGTTGTTTTCTATTTGTGTTAGTGGCCAGTTCACAAGGAAGAGGCGTTCTGTGGCGCGAGTGAAGGCGGTGTAGAGCCAGTGGAAGTAGTCGGAGGTCAGCATGTCGTCGGTCATGTAGCCTTGGTCTATGTAGACATGCGCCCACTGTCCGCCCTGGGCCTTGTGGCAGGTGGCGGCGTAGGCGAACTTTATCTGTAGGGCGTTGTAGTATTTGTCCTCCTTCAGCTTTTTCAGCCGGTCGGCTTTCAGGGATATGTCCTGGTAGTCGGCCATCACCTGTTCATACAGCTGCTCCTGCTGCTCGTGGGTCAGGGCGGGTGCCTCGGAGGTGAGTGTGTCGAGCAGCGCCATGGCCGTCAGCTCGTAGTCGTCGTAGTCGGGTAAGGTCATGGTGACTTCGGCAAAGCGGAAGCCATAAAGCGAGTGGATGTTCCTGACGCGTTGCACCACGGCGAGGTCGCCGTTGGCAATGAAGGAGGGAGCCTCACCCTTAGCTCCCTTTTCCTTGGGAGAGGTGGTAAGGCTATAATTGTTCTTCACAATCATAATGCGGTCGCCTCGGCACAATTCGTCCTCGCGGTCGAGCACGGTGTTGCGGATGCCCTGGTTGTAGATATTCGCACGTTTGTTGCTGCGGGTGATTACCATGGTCTCGTCCATGCCCACACGGCTGTAGCTACTGTTCAGCGACTCGATAAGCTCGTCGCCGGGCACGCGGCAGATGTCTGAGAAGCCATGGAGGCGAATCAGAGGCAGAGTCATGCTGACAATCTCAAGGGTCGGCCCCTCGCCCCTAATCCTCGTGGCGTTCCACAAGATTCCCGACTCCTGACTTTGGCGGAGCACCTCAACGAGGTCGGTCTCGCGTACGTTCAGTCCATAGCCATGCAGTACTCTGGCTGTCAATGCCGGGCTTTCCGTTTCGCCCACAGGAGGCAGCTGTGCCTTGTCGCCGATGAGCAGCAGCCGACAGTTGCGCCCGCTATAGACATACTGTATCAGGTCGTCGAGGAGGCTGCCAGAGCCGAAAGAGGCGGTGGCGGCGGAGCCTGATAGAGAAGCAACGGGAACGGTAGCATTGCCATTGGCAATCATTGAGGCCTCGTCGACGATGAAGAGTGAGTCGGTGTGGAGGTTGTCGTTGAGGTTGAAGGAGGAGAGGTCGCCGGCGTTGCGCTGGCGGTAGATGCGGCGGTGGATGGTATATGCCGGATGGTCGGCATAGAGGGAGAATACCTTGGCGGCACGACCCGTGGGGGCCATGAGCACCAGCTTCTGTTTCAGGGCGAGCAGACCTCTGACGATGGCCGCCGCGAGCGTGGTCTTTCCTGTGCCGGCCGACCCCCGCAGAATCATCACGGCATGGTCGTCGCGGTCGGACATGAAGCTGGCAAACAGCCGTAGTGCCCGCCGCTGTTCGTCGGTAGGCACGTGTCCGAAGTGCTTCTCTATCTGAAATACCAACTCGTCGGTAATCATAGTTTCTCTGGGGCTTATGGGACTTATAGGACCTATGAGACTTATAAGACTTATAGGACCTATGGGACTTCTGAGACCTCTGTGTCTTTGCTTTTTAGATAATTGGCGAAGATGCGTGCTGCGCTCTCCACCTTTGCGGCACAGGGCCGGGTTTTGTAGTACTCGGCTGTGCGCTCAGAGGCGACATAGCTTGACGTGGCTTTCTCGTAGCCTTTAAGTCCGAGAATCTCAGCACAGATGAGGCTGCCGTTCTCTTCCTTCGACTTGGCCAGCAGGTCCTGCACCACCTTGTAACATGCGGACTTCCCCTCGCGGTCGCTGCCCTCGGTCTGTCCGCAGTCGAGGCCCACAAGCATCACGATGCCTGAGACGGCTCCGCACACCATCCGCAACCGGCCTACGCCACCGCCGAAGCCAGCCGCGATGCGCTTGGCCATCGTCTCGTCGAGGCCGTATAGGTCGGAAAAGGCTGCCACCACACTTTGGCAGCAGCCATATCCAGCCATGAAATTATCAACCGCACGGCTGACTCTCTCGTCTAATTCTTCGTTCGTCATTCAGCTCAGTTTTTTTATGGGACTTATAAGACCTATGGGACCTATAGGACTTATGAGACCTATAAGACTTATGAGACCTATAGGACTTATGAGACCTATAAGACTTATGAGACCTATAAGACCTATAAGACTTATAAGGCCCTGAAGCTGTCGAGGTCCTTGGGCTTGAAGTTAGCGATATAGGCGGCCTTGCCCAGGATGTCCTCTTCGGCCATTCGGACGTAAACGTTGGCACTCTTCTCGAATAGCTCGGGAGCCTTAACGGCGTCGCGGATGATGAGGAGCGACATCACCAGCTCGCAGGTCATGTCGTAGAGACGGCGGGCGAGGAAGTCGAAGGCCTCCTGGTTTTCAAGAGCCTTGGCATCGGCGATGGCCTTCTCATAGACGGGGATGAGGGCCTCGACGCGGGCCTTTAGTGCCGTTAGGTTCACTGCGGCATTGCCGCAGTCTACAGAACAGGCCATGTCCTTGATGTTCTGAAGCATGGTGCCGTTGCCGATGTAACGGATAGCAGCGACCACCTGCAGCTGCGTCGTTCCCTCGTAGATGGAGAAGATACGGGCGTCGCGGTAGAGGCGCTGGCTCTTGTACTCCATGATGAAGCCCGAGCCGCCGTGGATGCTGATAGCATCGTAGGCGTTCTGGTTGGCGTATTCGCTGTTCATGCCCTTGGCAAGCGGCGTGAAGGCGTCGGCGAGGCGCTGGTATTTCTTCATCTCCTGCTTCTCCTCGGGGGTGAGCTTGCGGTCGCGCTCGATGTCCTCCAAGCACTTGTAGATATCTACGTAGCAAGCCGTCTGGTAGAGCAGCGAGCGGCCGGCGTCGAGCTTGGCCTTCATGCGCGAGAGCATATCGAAGACTGCGGGGAAGTTGATGATTTTCTCGCCAAACTGCTGACGCTCACGGGCGTAGGCGATGGCCTCGTTATAAGCCTCCTGACTGAGGCCGACGCTCTGTGCGGCAATGCCGAGGCGGGCACCGTTCATCAGGGCCATGACGTACTTGATGAGACCGAGGCGGGTGCTGCCGCAAAGCTCTGCTTTCGCGTTCTTATAAGTTAGCTCACAGGTGGGCGAGCCGTGTATGCCGAGCTTGTGCTCGATGTGGCGCACGTCGACGCCGCCGTTGCGCTTGTCGTAGATGAACATCGACAGGCCGCGGCCATCCTTTGTGCCTTCCTCAGAGCGGGCCAGCACGAGGTGGATGTCCGAGTCGCCGTTGGTGATGAAGCGCTTCACGCCGTTCAGGCGCCAGCAGTTCTCCTTCTCGTCGAAGGTGGCCTTCAGCATCACGCGCTGGAGGTCGGAGCCGGCATCAGGCTCGGTGAGGTCCATCGACATGCCCTCTCCGGCGCAGACGCGGGGGATGTACTTCTGGCGCTGCTCCTCAGAGCCGAACTCATAGAGCGTGTCGATACAGCTCTGCAGGCTCCAGATGTTCTGGAAACCAGCGTCGGCGGCGCTGACAATCTCGCTCAGCATGGAGAACACGGCATTAGGCAGGTTTAGACCGCCGTAGCGGCGGGGCATTGAGACGCCCCAAAGGCCAGCTTTGCGGGTGGCATCGAGGTTCTCGAAGGTCTTCGAGGCGTAAATCATGCGTCCGTTCTCAAGGTGCGGCCCTTCCAGGTCCACGCTCTCCGAGTTCGGGGCGATGATGTTGGCAGCCACGTCGCCCGTGATGTCAAGAATCTGCTTGTAGTTCTCGATGGCATCGCCCAGGTCAACGGGGGCGTAGTCATATTCTTTCGCATCTGCGAAACCCTTTTCTTTCAGCTCAACGATGCGAGCCATTAAAGGATGGTTGAGATAGAATCCAATCTCTGGGTGTTCACTATAATAGTTTGCCATAATTATTCTTATTCTTTATCCAAGTTTATCCATACCCTGTAGAAAGCAATAGAAAAGTAGATTGAAATAACCTCATTGAGAATTCTTCTCCATGTTGCCTTATTCGGATCGAGCGATAGCCAAATGGAAGCGACGACCAGAGCGGCATACAGAAGCAGGAATAGAACTTGTTTCTTCATTTTATTTGCTGTTCTGCTTGTAGTACTTGATCAGTTTGGGAACGACCTCTTCGACGGTGCCATTGATGACATAGTCGGCGATGCGGTTGATGGGAGCATCGGGGTCGGAGTTGATACTGATGATGATGCCAGAGTCCTGCATACCGGCGATGTGCTGAATCTGTCCAGAGATGCCGCAGGCGATGTACACCTTAGGATGGACGGTGACACCCGTCTGACCAATCTGGCGGTCGTGGTCGAGCCAACCGGCATCGACGGCGGCGCGGCTGCCGCCCACCTCACCGTGGAGCACCTTGGCGAGCTGGAACAGCAAGTCGAAGTTCTCCTTGCAGCCCATGCCGTAGCCACCGGCGACGACGATGGGAGCACCCTTGAGGTTGTGCTTGGCGGCCTCCACGTGGTGGTCGAGCACCTTCACGACAAAGGCTTCGGGGGAGACATACTTGCTGACCTCGGGGTAAACGACCTTCTTCTTGCATTCACCCTCGTAGAGAGCCTTCTGCATAACGCCGCTACGCACGGTGGCCATCTGCGGACGGTGGTCGGGGTTGACGATGGTAGCCACGATGTTACCACCGAAGGCGGGGCGAATCTGATAGAGCAGGTTATCGTAGTGCTTGCCGCTCTTAGCGTCGTCATACGGGCCAATCTCCAACTCGGTACAGTCGGCGGTGAGGCCGCTGGTGAGCGACGATGACACACGGGGACCGAGGTCACGGCCAATGACCGTTGCGCCCATCAGGCAGATCTGCGGCTGTTCCTCCTTGAAGAGGTTCACGAGGATGTCGGTATGGGGAGCCGAGGTATAGGGGAACAGCCCCTCACCATCGAAGACGAAGAGCTTGTCGACGCCGTAAGGCAGAATCTGCTCCTCCACCTTGTCCTTGATGTCTGTACCGGCCACGACGGCGTGAAGCTCCACGCCCAGCTCGTTGGCCAGCTTGCGGCCCTTGGTCAGCAGCTCCTGGGAGACCTCCTGCACCACGGTGCCTTCTATTTCGATATAAACAAAAACGTTATTCATAATCTTTCTTTGTTAAGGAAACGTATGATTTGTTTTTTGAAACTAATATGAATAATGTGAATAATTTAATCCATAAATATCAAAAAATATTTATTCATATTTGTGGACAGAATTATTCATATTATTCACATTCATTTCTTAAACAAATCCATTCGTTTCTTTATTATCCAATTATTTTCTCTTCCAGTAGTTCCTTTATCATGCCCTCGATGTCGGCGTCGTTGGCGGTGAGGGTCTTGCTCTCCTTAGCCTGGAACACTATGTTCTTGATGGCCTTCACCTTCGTGGGCGAACCAGCAAGACCGCATTGCTGCGGGTCGCCATCGACATCGGCCACTGACCACTGGTTCAGCGTCAGGTAGGGGCGCTCCTCATAGAGACTGTCGTAGGGCGTGCCCTCGGCGGGACGTTCCATCGGGCAGGTAGCGCGTTTGTACTTCATCACCAGTTTGGCGTTCTGGGGACGGCAGGGGGCTGCGCTTCCGTTCACGGTGATGACCACGGGTAGCGGAGCCTCAACGGTCTCCACGCCGCCGTCGATAACCCTGCGCACGACGGTTTTCCCGTCGTGAACGCCAAGAATCTCCTCGGCGTATGTCACTTGGTTCAAGCCCAGCTTCTGGGCCACCTGCGGGCCTACCTGTGCGGTATCACCATCGATGGCCTGGCGACCGCCGATGACGATGTCCACGTCGCCTATCTTCTTGATGGCGGTGGCGAGGGCGTAAGAGGTGGCGAGGGTATCGGCACCGGCGAAGAGGCGGTCGGTCAATAGCCAGCCGGTATCGGCGCCACGATAAAGTCCTTGACGGATAATCTCACCTGCACGCGGGGGACCCATCGTGAGGATTCCTACTGTAGAGCCAGGGTTCTGTTCTTTCAGGCGGAGGGCCTGTTCCAATGCGTTCAAATCTTCGGGGTTGAAGATGGCGGGCAAGGCAGCACGGTTCACCGTTCCTTCGGCTGTCATGGCGTCCTTACCCACGTTACGGGTGTCTGGCACTTGCTTGGCCAGAACAACAATTTTTAAAGCCATATAAATATAATAATGTGTAAAAAACGCAATTTGCGGGTGCAAAGGTACTGCTTTTCTTCCGATTAAAGGGTGCTTTTTAACTTTATTTATTGACTGACAACGATTTCAGTGGCAAAAAGTTAGGCTGTGACGAAAAAAAGCAGTACCTTTGCACCCGAACTATAAACAATAACTATATGCAAGACTATCCCATAAGAAGAAAAGCCACTACTGTAAGACTTCCGGACTATATGCTCACTGACCTTAATGTTGAGGCCCGTCGACAAGGTATAAGTGTAAGTCGGCTATTGGAGAATTTGATGGAAGTGTGTTTGTACCAGCCTAATCCCGATACCCTTGCCGCCATAGAGGAGGCCCGGTCGGGAGTGGAGATGGAAGATTTTGACCCAAACGAACTCGACAGATACATCTATGAAGCAGCTGAAGAAATCGGGACAGTTTAAAAAAGACCTGAGGCGGTATCTTCACAAACCCAGTAAGTTGCTTGCTCTGAAAACTGTAACAACGTCACTGGAGCAATACGGTTTTGTGCCATCAGAGTACAGCCCCCATAAACTCCATGGCATTTATGAAGGGTGCATGGAGTGCCATGTCGAGGATGACTTTCTTCTGATATGGATAGACGAAACAACCAACATTATCCGTCTGCTCCGTTTGGGCACTTATCACGAACTTTTTGGAATCTAAAAACCTATGAAAGCAAAACTTGTTGAGAAAAAATACTTGGTGACGTTCATTCTCGTCACCTCGTTGTTCGCCCTTTGGGGCTTTGCCAATGACATTACCAACCCTATGGTGGCGGCATTCCAGACGCTGATGGAGCTGACGGCCGCGAAAGCGTCGATGGTTCAGTTTGCCTTCTACGGCGGCTATGCCACGATGGCCGTGCCGGCGGCACTTTTCATCCGTAAGTACAGCTACAAGAGTGGCATCCTGCTCGGTCTGGCCCTCTATGCCACTGGCGCGTTCCTTTTCATGCCCGCCGCCGAGATGCAGAGTTTCACGTTCTTCTGCCTCTCGCTCTATATTCTCACCTTCGGCCTGGCGTTTCTCGAGACCACGGCCAACCCCTTCATCCTCTCTCTCGGAGCGAAGGAGACAAGCACACGCCGCCTGAACCTGGCGCAGGCCTTCAACCCCATGGGTTCGCTCTGCGGCATGAGCGTGGCCTCGCTCATCGTGCTGCCCCAGCTTATCAGCGACCGCCGCGATGACGCCGGACAGATCATCTTCGGGGCACTCTCTGAAGCTGAGAAGGCCGACATCCGTGTCCACGACCTCGCCGTCATCCGCGATCCCTACGTGGCCATCGGCCTTGTGGTGGTGCTTGTTTTCGTCATCATCGCCCTGACAAAGATGCCGAAGACGGAGAGCGAGGAGCAGAAAGCCCTCGGGCACACCCATTCAGCCGCCGTGACGCTGCGCAACCTGTGGCACAACACCATCTACCGCGAGGGTGTCCTGGCGCAGATGTTCTACGTGGCCGCTCAGATCATGACGTGGACATTCATCATCCAGTATGCCGACAACCTGGGCATCAACAAGGCAACGGCGCAGAACTACAATATCGTGGCCATGAGCCTTTTCCTCACCAGCCGTTTCATCGCCACCTTCCTCATGCGCTACGTGAACACCCGCGCGCTGCTCTCCATCTTCGCCCTTGGTGCAGGCTTGTGCGCGCTGGGTGCCATCAGCATTGTGGGCATGGCCGGACTGTACTGCCTTGTGGGCATCAGCTTCTTCATGTCGCTGATGTTCCCAACCATCTACGGCATAGCCCTTGAGAATGTCGACGCACAAGATGCCACCCTCGGCGCAGCCTTCCTCGTGATGGCCATAGTGGGCGGGGCACTCATGCCGCCGCTTCAGGGCACCATCATCGACCAGCAGGTCATCTTTGGCCACCCTGCCGTCAACGTCTCGTTCATCCTGCCGCTCATTTGCTTCGTCATCATCGGTATCTACGGGCTGCGGACATACAGGGCTGCCCACGCCTAAACCAAGATTTTTCTGTTCCGATGCCGTGCCAGCAAGTCAGAAGTCAGGATGACAAAAACATTCCCACCGGGGGAATAAAACATTCCCACCGGGGGAACAAATCATTCCCACCGGGGGAATAAAATGTTCCCACCGGGGGAATATTCCGCCGATTCCAGTGGCGATTTGCGAAACCCCGCATAAACACTAAAGATTTAAACCATAAAAAGCTATGAAAAGAATGATTATCGCAGGCCTGGCCGCTCTGTTGTCGCTGGGACTCCAGGCCGCTCAGAAGGAGGACACCTTCGAGACCCCCGGCGGCAAGAAAGTAGTTATCCACCACATCAAGCATGCCAGCGTCTACATAGAATACGACGGCAAGCACATCTACATCGACCCTGTCGGCGACCTCGACCCGAAGACCGACTTCTCGCTCTACCCCAAGGCCAACATCCTGATGGTGACCCACGAGCATTTCGACCACTACGACGACCTGGCCCTTAACAAGCTCGCCGGTATGCGCACAGCCGTCTATGCCAACCGCACGGTGCGCGGCAAGTACACACGCGGCATAGCCATGGCCAACGGCGACAGCATTGTGTTTAGCCAGGACATCAAGATATGGGCCGTGCCGGCATACAACTTCACAAAAGGGCGTGAGCAGCACCACCCCAAGGGCCGCGACAACGGCTACATACTCTCGCTCGACGGGCTGCGCATATACATTGCAGGCGACACCGAGGACATACCCGAGATGGACGACGTGAAGGACATCGACATCGCCTTCCTGCCCTGCAACCAGCCCTACACCATGACCATCGACCAGCTTGTCTCGGCCGCAAAAAGGATAAACCCGAAGGTGCTCTTCCCCTACCACTATGGCAGCACAGGCATACTCCAGGTGGTGCTGAAATTGAGAGACACCGGCATCGACGTGAGGATAAGAGACTATAAGTAGCCCTTTGGTAGTTAAAAAAGAATAAAAGGCCGACACTACGAGGCCTTTTATTCTTTTATTCCAGCAAATTTCCATACCTTTGCACCCGCTTTCGGAAAATCCGACGCATTTTGCCAACGTCGCCGTTGTGATTAAGGCGGACAGGCGTCAGCAGGATGTATAGGCAACAAACAATTAATCAAACAAAAAACATGTATCTCGACAAAGCAAAAAAGACTGAGATTTTCACCCAGTACGGCCAGTCGGCCACAGACACCGGTTCGGCAGAGAGCCAGATCGCTCTCTTCACCTACCGCATCAAGCACCTCACGGAGCACCTGAAGAAGAACCACAAGGACAACGTCACAGCCCGCTCGCTGACCATGATGGTAGGACGTCGCCGCAAGCTCCTGAAGTACCTCTATGTGAACGACATCAACCGTTATCGCGCAATCATCAAGGCCCTCGGTCTGCGTAAGTAAACCGAAAGGCATTCCAGGCCAAACGGCCTGGTTACTGTAGAAACAACAACTACGAATCTTCCCCCTCTTTTCCCTGCGGCCCGCAGCTCTTCAATTAAGAAGGCTGCGGGTCGTTTTTCTTATTCCAGGTAGGTGTAGCCGTAGAGGCCGGAGCGGTAGTTCGAAAGGAACTCCTTGCCCTCTTCGAGTGTGATCCTGCCCTGCTTGACGCTCTTTGTCACCCACATCTCGAGCTGGCGGACAAGCTTCTTGGGGTTGTACTGCACATATTCGAGCACCTCCTCCACGGTCTCGCCGTCGATTATCTGGTCGATGTGGTACTGTCCGTCCTTCACGCTGATGTGCACCGCCGTGGTGTCGCCGAAGAGATTGTGCATGTCGCCGAGAATCTCCTGGTAGGCTCCCACGAGGAACACTCCGAGGTAGTAGTCTTCGTTCTTCTTCAATGCGTGTACGGGCAGCGAGTGCGAGTTGTGGCGGTTGGTGGTGAAGTTCGCAATCTTTCCGTCCGAGTCGCAGGTGATGTCCTGCAGCGTGGCGTTGCGCGTGGGTCGCTCGTCGAGGCGCTGGATGGGCATGATCGGAAAGACCTGGTCGATGGCCCACGAGTCGCTGAGGCTCTGGAAGAGGGAGAAATTGCAGAAATACTTGTCGGCCAAGAGCTTGTCAATCTTCATCAGCTCTTCGGGGATGTGCTTCAGCGTCTTTGCCAAGGCATGGATCTCGTGGCACACGCTCCAGTACATCGCCTCCACCTCGGCGCGTGTCTTCAGGTCGACGATGCCGTGGCTGAAGAGGTCGAGCACCTCCTCGCGTATCTGCTCGGCGTCATGCCAGTCCTCGAGGACGTTGCGCGGCGAGAGGTTGTCCCATATCTCGTAGAGGTCCTTCACCAACTGGTGCGAATTCTCGTCGGGTTCGAACTCCTCGGGCATCTCGGGCAGCGAGGCCGTTTCCAGCACGTCGATGACGAGGACGCTGTGGTGGGCGGCAAGCGAGCGGCCGCTCTCGGTGATGATGTTGGGGTGGGGGATGCTGTTCTTGTTGGCCGCGTCGACGAAGGTGTAGATGCAGTCGTTGACATACTCCTGTATGCTGTAGTTCACCGAGCTTTCCGACGATGGCGAGCGCGTGCCGTCGTAGTCGACGCCCAGTCCGCCGCCGCAGTCCACGAAGTCCACATTGTAGCCCATCTTGTGCAGCTGCACGTAGAACTGCGATGCCTCGCGCAGGGCTGTCTGTATGCGGCGAATCTTCGTTATCTGGCTTCCGATGTGGAAATGAATGAGGCGCAGGCAGTCGCGTAGTCCGCGCTTGTCGAGCGTTTCGAGGGCTTCAAGCAGTTCGGCGCTTGTCAGTCCGAACTTCGAGGCGTCGCCGCCGCTCTCCTCCCACTTGCCGGCTCCGCTCGAAGCCAGTTTTATGCGTATGCCGATGTTTGGACGCACGTCGAGCTTCTTCGCCACGCGGGCGATGATTTCCAGCTCGTTCATCTTCTCCACAACAATAAATATATGCTTGCCCATCTTCTGCGCCAGCAGGGCCAGCTCAATGTACGACTGGTCCTTGTATCCGTTGCAGACGATGATTGAGTCGCTCTGGCACTGCATGGCGATGACGGCGTGCAGTTCGGGCTTCGAGCCGGCCTCCAGTCCGAGGTTGAACTTGCGTCCGTGGCTGATGATCTCCTCGACCACGGGCTGCATCTGGTTCACCTTGATGGGGTAGACCACATAGTTCTCGCCTTTGTATTCATATTCGTCGGCGGCCTTCTTGAAGCAGCTCCACGTCTTCTCGATGCGGTTGTCGAGGATGTCGGGGAAGCGCAGCAGCACAGGCGCGGTGACGTCGCGCAGCTGTAGCTCGTCCATCACCTCGCGCAGGTCAATCTGCGCCGTGTCCTTGCATGGCGTCACGTAGACGTGCCCCTGCTCGTTGATACCGAAGTAGCTGGTGCCCCAACCGTTGATGTTATACAGTTCGCGGGCGTCGTCGATGGTCCATTTCTTCATTTCTCGGAGAATCTGTTTGTTATGGTTAAAGATATCGTTGGCGCAAAGGTACACAAAAGTAATCAATAACGAAACCTTTTAGACATCTTTTAACGCTTTTTCTTCTAAAAGTGGCTTTAGAATCCTCATAAAAATTCAGAATACTCAGTGCCTCTGTGTTACGAAAGTACGGCATCCGTGGTACATAGGTACGGCACGTAATGAAATTTCATATAGGCTTTGAATTGGTATTTGCCGCCAACAAAGTTAAAAAGGATTAATTCACGAACTGTATAGCAGAAAAAGTCGTATTTTTGCAGAAGGTCACAAAACTAACCGTATGCACCGGCAGATTCTCATATTGTTATACCTTTTGCTCTTGTCCGCCTCTATGTTCGCAGAAGATAGTCTGCCCATCATAGAGATTAAGGCAGACAGGACGATGATTTATCCCCAGCGGATGGAGCTGATGGGGGAAGAGTCGTTGATGGATGTCCTGCAGATGGTGCCCGAACTGATGATTGGCGGTTATGAGAATGTCATTGCCAGTTATAACCTCCGCATCGACAACTGTCCGATGAATGGTGACACGAGGCTGATTCTGAGTCAGATGAAAGCCAAGGACATTGCTAAGATTCAGGTTTGCGACAATACGGGTGTGGCGAAGGGAACCATTGGAATGGGTAGGGTACTGGATATTAACATGAAGATGCCCGACAGGCTGGAAGGTTTCGTGGAAGGACAGGGAGACTTTGGGAAGGACGCAGCTGGCATTGGCTCTGTGAATGCGTTGTACGGTAGCAGGAGTACCGACCTATATGCCAATGCGTCTTATCGTCATCAGGATGGGAATGAGGAGTATCTGACGCTTCATGCGACGAACCGGTTTGATGACAGGAACAGGCTGTTGACCTATTTCACCCAGCAATATCTTGACCGCCCTTCTGGCATGTCGCGGAAGGTCATGGGCAGGGCGCGATACTTCCACACCTTCAATGACCTGGGTACAGAATTGCTCATCGTGGGCGGTTATCAGTATAACAGTGATCAGGTTTTCTCCAACAAGCTGCCGTTGTATATCGTTGAGCTGAATACGCCTTTGTCTTCCAAGCGGCTGTCGATGATGCTGGGTGTTGAGGGCGATTTCCTCATGACCAAACAAAAGAATACGGACAGGAGTTGGGATGTCTTCAACAATGACGTCTATCTGCAGTTCACCTATTCCCTGCCTAAGTGGAAGTTGACTGTTGGCAATCGCGTGATGTTCTATAACTATAACCTGATGGATGCTGAAACCACACAAAAACATTCTGACACCCGCAACAACACGAATGCCTGCGTCATCTTTGTGCCCGACAACCAGAATCAGATTCAGCTGGGCTATTACCGCAAATACTATAATCCTTCCTACTTGGCTCTCTTTATGGATGCCAATACGCTTTTTGATGAAGAATGGATGAGGGCTAAGGGACTGTTAAAGGAATGGGATATCAATCAAGTGAAGCTGGCATACGCCATCGTAGGGGCAGGCCCTGTGCTAGCCCGCCATAAGTTGACGGTGCAGACGGAGGCGAGTTATTATATCATTGAAGGGGGCGAGAATTTCGCAGAACTGGGGGCATCGGCTTACTGGCGGGCTGGCACAGGGCCTGCCCCTACGGTGGCGCTGACAGGCGGGGCAAACCTGTACACAGCCGGGAGTGGAACATACGCTTCATTCCGCTTTGCTCCCACTGCTTATCTTCCTCATGCGTGGCAGATAGGTCTGCAGCTGGTATATTACACCAAGTGGACGCCGATACGTGAGGTAAATGGCACTCCTGCGTATGGTTGTCTGTCTGTGAACAAGCAATTAGGCAGGAGATGGAATATGGGTATTGACTGGCATGATATGTTTGACGCATTCTGTAGTGATGTGGTAATAAACAGACATGCTGCCAATATAAAATTGCAGTATAGATTCTAACGATAACAAGAAAGTGAGTATGACAAGTGTTGAACTGGATATGATACAAACAGCCGGCATCGGTGCCTTAGCCCTCATCGTCGGCATGGTTTTAACGCGCAAGGTTGCTTTCCTGCAGAAATTCTGTGTGCCGTCGCCGGTGAGCGGTGGTATCATCTTTTCATTGCTTACCCTGGCACTCTATGGCTGGTTCAATGTCGAGGTGTCGTTCGATGGCACCTTGAAGGATGTCTTTATGCTGGCATTCTTCACCAGCGTCGGTTTCCAGAGCGACCTGAAAGTCATCAAGCAAGGTGGCCGGCTCCTGGTGATCATGCTTGCCCTGCTGATTGCGATTATTGCTTTGCAGAACATTATGCCCGTGGGAATTACCCGGCTCATGGGTGTCAATCCATTAATTGGCATGGCTGCCGGGAGTATATCCATGACAGGCGGACATGGCACGGCAGGAGGATTTGCCAGCGTTCTTGAAGGAATGGGACTGCAAGGCGCGGGAACAATAGGCATGGCAGCAGCCACCTTTGGCCTCATTGCCGGTTCTATGATAGGCGGCCCGATGGCAGAGCGGATTATCCGCAAGAGACTGACGCATGAGCAGGTGCAGCCACTGGATGAAGAGATTGACCCTGCAATGGCCGGTATCGAGAGCGACGAGGCTTCGCCAACGGGTCGTGCCAAGCGTGTCAGCACCAACGAGCAGGAGTTCCAACAGTATGCGAAGGCCTCCTATTGCATTCTCCTGGTCATGGGTGCTGGCACCTTGTTGAGCTGGCTGCTGGCAAAGACGGGCATCACGTTCCCCACCTATTTCGGAGCCTTGATCCTGGCCGCCGTCGTTCGTAACGTCATGGGATTCGTCAGCTACAAGGACGAAGGCAAATGGGAGAAAGCCGATAAGTTGCTTGACATGGAGCGGATAATCAGCGTGGGCAACATCTGTCTGTCTTTGTTCCTCGGCATGGCCATGATCTCCCTCAAGCTTTGGGAACTGCAGAGCCTGGCCCTTCCCTTGATCGTCGTCCTGGTGTCTCAGGTACTGATGATGGCCCTGTTTGTACAATTTATTGCATTCCCGCTGTTAGGTCGCGACTATGATGCCGCCGTGCTGTGTGCAGGTATGTGCGGCTTCGGCCTTGGCGCCACCCCCAATGCCATGGCCAACATGAGTGCCGTATGCTATAAATACCGCTATACGGTCAAGCCCTTCCTCATCGTTCCAATCATCGGCGCCATGTTCGCCGATTTAATCAATACGGGAATAATCACTCTCTTCCTGAATATCCTGTAACTATGTTCTACGGTATTCTCGCGTTGGCTGCCATGATATTTATTATTGTGGCGATGTCGGCCACATCGACCACGCCGTCGTTGTTCACGTCGGCGCTACGGGCGGACACGGGGTCTGCCCCTCCGGAGGCCATGACGCTGATGACAGTGGCGATGTCGGCCACGTCGATGGTGCCGTCGCCATTCACGTCGCCTGGTGCCGCGGCCTGCCCGAAGAAAAGGAGGCGGAAATGGTCGAACATGGTCCAGTAGTAGGTCGGTGCCTTGGTGCACTTTATCCCTACCCGCAGGCTCTTGCCGGCCTCGGCCACCTCGGCCTCCACGCTGCTGTCGTAGAGTCCCTTGGCGAAATACTTCGAGGCACCCACCATGCAGTTCGGCACGTATTTGCCGTCGCCCATCTTCTGGTCGCT
This sequence comes from uncultured Prevotella sp., assembly GCA_905233425.1. GTDB lineage: Bacteria > Bacteroidota > Bacteroidia > Bacteroidales > Bacteroidaceae > Prevotella. The sequence continues at coordinate 84,638 of CAJOEC010000026.1, forward strand.
GCCCCATCCGCCGTCGTTGAAGAGGGGCGAGGGCTGGCGGTCGTCGCAGATATGGTGCACGGGTTCCGACGTGCTGTTGATGTAGAGCGACGTGGTGACCACGGCGGTGCCAGCCGCGTAGGGTGCGTAGATGTCGTCATTACTGCCGGGACGCTGGAAGGCGTTGGCATGAAGCTGGTATATGCCGCACGGCATCTGCTCGAGCGTCTGGTAGAAGTTGAAGGTCTTCTCATAGAACTCGTCGGCCTGTGCGTCGTAGCCAGGGACGCCATTCGTCGATGTCCATCCGGCGATGGCATCGGTGTCGAAGTCGGGATTCTCGAGCATGAATGTGAGGTCGAAGGGGTTTTCGGCATCGGTGGCTGACACGTTAGAGAGGAACGTCATGCATGAGGAGCGTGCCTGCTCTGTGAGGGCGTCCACCTCCTTGCCCTTGGTGCAGGTATAGGCCTGCTCCTCGATGGCGGCAAGTGCCTGTGCCAGGGTTTCGTCGGCATCGGAACCGCCCACCTCGACATGCGGGGTCTGGGCCAGCTTGCGTATCTGTGCCAGCACCTTCTGCAGCTCCTGCAGCGAGAGGTCGAGGTTGCCGTTGTCGAAGTTCTGGGCTTCCTCGGCCGTAAGGATGAGCCAGCGCTGCGTGGTGGCCGACTTGGCGATGTTCCATGCTGCCGTGGCTGTCTTGCCGTTGGCGTTGGCCACAAGGACGTGAGGATTGGCCGAGCTCTCAGGGTGTATGATATAGTAGCCGCGATGGCCGGAGACGTCCACACGTCCGCGCATCAGGTGGAAGTTGGTGGTAGAGGGCACACTGCTGCCCGTCACCTTTGTGGTCTTGATGCCTCCAGAGTAGGTCATGTAGTAACCGGTGGCGGCATTGCGCAGCTGGTAGTACTGGTTGCCGGGAGTGAACGCAAGATACCAGGCGGCAGCGTCGTCGGCGGCAGCCTCCTCGGCATCCATGGTCTTCCACTCAAGGGTGTGGGAAGCCGTCTCCACGAGATAGGCGCTGTGCAGTCCGCGCTGCTCACTCTCGTTCTTGATGTAGTATTTCACACCGTCCTCGTGGTTGAAGGCATAGTATGGCAGGGCATAGCCTATCTCGCCCGACCCGGGCAGACCGTCCTCGTTGAGTGCCTGCGCCAGGATGCCCATCATGCAGTAGAGGTTGTCGCTGTGGGTGTCCTCATGGGCACCGTTGCAGCCGTAGGGCCAGAGGTGCATGTCGTCGCCGGTGATGACGGCCGTCTCGCTGTTGTCCCAGAAGCGCACGGCCTCGGTCACGCGGTCGCCGAGCCAGTCGCCACGGTTGCCGGCGGAGCGCATCTCGCCGTTCCACCACATATCGTGGGTGCCCACGCCGATGCCATGGAAGGCCTCGTGCATGATGGTGCCCGGCTGCTGGTAGCTGCTGCTCTCGCCCACGCGCATCCATCCGCCGTAGCTGCAGTCGGCGGTGGGGGTGCCGGGGCTGTAGTTCACGCTGATGCCGAAGCCGTGGATGCTGGTGAGGTTGTTCCAGTAGTAGTCCATCGAGAGGTCGATGGCATAGTTGATGCGGTCGTTGGTGGCTTCGTCGCCGCCGTTGTTGTACCAGTGGCCCACGGTGCCCTTGGGCACGGTGACCACCTTAATGACGTCGCCATAGCCCACGGCATAGCTCTTGGTGATGGCATACGCACGCATATAATAGACGGTGGCGGGCTTCAGGTTGCGCAGCCAGTAGATGCGTCCGGCCTGGTCCAGATATTCCGTGGTGCGGTTGTCGGTGACCTTCGGGTCGGGGTTCTCTGCCCAGCAGAATCCTTGCTCCAAGATGTTGCTGCCCGTTACTGTGCTGCGTCCGAAGGCCCATGTGCATCCGCGTATGAAGCGCGGGTCGGTCTTGGCCACGGGGGGCGTGCCGCTGCCGTTGAGGACTCTGAACGCAAACGATGCTGCTGCTAAGGGCGCGATGGCTGCCTCTGCCTGTGCGTCGGTGGTCGCGGTGTTGTCATAGACAGCCTGCGCAGCGTCGATGGCCGCCTGGTATTCGTCCTTCTGCGTCGCCGAGGATGCGTCAAGCTCGCTCTGGGCCTCGCTGATGGCCGTTGCCAACCGGGCAAACACCTCTGCGGAAGCGACGGCATCGGCGTAGGCGGCCTCCAGCTCACGGGCAGCCTCGGCCCAGCCGTCATTGCCGGGCTGTGTGAGCAGCGCCTTCAGCTTGTCGATGGCAGACTGCAGGGCCTCTTTTGCCTTGCTGTTCATGCGCTCTGCTGCCTTCGCCTCAGCCTTTGCCAAGAGAACCTCCATCCCGGCGCGGATGTCGTCGAGGCTGCTGCCGATGTACTCTAACCTGAAATTGTCCACGGCAAGCCAGTTGCCCGTTGCTCCCACGGCCTCGAAGCCCAGCTCCAAAACAACTTTTGAAGAGTGTCAAATAATCTTGGCTCTCTAACAGTTCCTTCAAATACGAATAGAATCATACTTCAAATGCCCCTCCTCGGAATAGCTTCTCAATGTTATGTCCCCATCTTAGTTCTTTTTCTGTGCAATCTACCAATGCCTTGATTTTGTTATTTTCAATAATAAAGTTGCAATCCGGTCGCAACAGTTCGTTTGTCATCAAGAATGTGTTATGGGAAGTGGTAAACACTTGGCAATTAAGGTTGAAAAGTTGCTTACATACTTCATATGACAACCTGAAATGATAGAATGCATCAAATTCATCAATAAACACGAAAGATGCTACTGACATTCTCTTAATCCATACATAGAGAAGTTCTAATGCCAAGGTTCCTGTTGATGCAATCGACTGGAAGGAAATCGTATTGCCTCCTATTTCACAGAATAAATTCTTGTCGCCTTCTTTTGGAGGGACGAAGTTAAATCGTTGTTCGCTCACCTTAGCCAGGAATCTTGAGAAATCCTCAATATACTTATTTCGAATGATAAATTCCTCCAGGCTAAACGTGGCTGTTTCAAGTCCAATAAATTCACGACTATCCAAATTCTTAAACCACAACATGGAATTTACAAACAGTATCAATTTAACTATGTAATGATCCTGAGGGAATGGATAGGATGCTGTCAGAAAGTTAATGACGGAAACACTATTCACATTCTGTTTGAAGTTTTCTTTTACTGTAGCATCAACCTTAAATTGCTCATCGTCAATTTCAAAAACAGACTGATCTCTTTTGAACACCTGTTTGTTGTTTACAATCAAGGACTCTGACACAAGCAAGCCTACAGAATTTTTTGAATAATGATATTCCAAGATGTCATTATCAAACTTGAACACATACTCAAATTCAACAGGTGAGTTGGGATTACCTGTATATACAAAGTTTGAATAGTAGTCCGTCTTTTTCCACTTTGCAGAGAGATGGTTTTCTATGTCGAATATAGCCAAAGCAAAATTTGATTTTCCAGAGCCATTAGGGCCGTATATGATACCATTCTTGATGATGCCATCCTTAACAGCATATTTGTTAAACTCATAATTACTTGGATGGGACAAGTCCCACTCTAACCTTTCAGCAAAACCTCGGAAGTTTTTTACAGCAAATTTGATAAGCATAACTATTTACTTTGTTTATTCTGCTACAAATATACATATATTATTCTGTACTCCGTAATTTTTTTACGGAAAAATAACAATTGGGACTCAAAAAGCTAAAAAAAGAGGTGCAACACAACTGCTGCACCTCTTATTTATTATAATAATGTAAATTATTTCACCTCCTCGAAGTCGGCGTCTTGGACGTCGTCGTTGGGGTTGGAGTGGGCCTGCTGACCGCCCTGGAAGCCTTGGCCGCCGGGCTGCTGGCCACCGAAGCCCTGGCCGCCGGGCTGCTGGGCACCGGCCTGGGCGTACATCTTCTGAGAGGCGGCCTGCATCACCTGGTTGAGGTTGTTGATGGCGGTGTCGATGGCGGTGATGTCGCCAGACTTGTGGGCATCCTTCAGCTGCTGGACGGCGGCCTCGACGTTGGCCTTATCGGCACCGAGCTTGTCGCCGTTCTCGTTGAGGAAGGTCTCGGTCTGGAAGATCATCGAGTCGGCCTGGTTCATCTTGTCGATGCGCTCGCGCTCCTTCTTATCGGCCTCTGCGAACTGCTCGGCCTCGGCCTTCATGCGGTTGATCTCGTCCTGAGAGAGACCAGAGGATGCCTCGATGCGGATGGCCTGCTCCTTGCCGGTGGCCTTGTCCTTAGCGCTGACCTTCACGATACCGTTGGCGTCGATGTCGAAGGTCACCTCAATCTGAGGAATACCGCGGCGTGCAGGAGCGATGCCGGTGAGGTTGAACTGGCCGAGAGACTTGTTCTGCGAAGCCATGGGGCGCTCGCCCTGCAGCACGTGGATGGTCACCTCCGTCTGGTTGTCGGCAGCAGTCGAGAAGACCTGGCTCTGCTTGCACGGGATTGTCGAGTTGGCATCGATGAGCTTTGTCATCACGCCGCCGAGGGTCTCGATACCGAGGGTCAGCGGGGTCACGTCGAGCAGCACGATGTCCTGGCCGGTCTCCTGGTTGAGGATAGCACCCTGGATGGCTGCGCCTACGGCCACCACCTCGTCGGGGTTCACACCCTTCGAAGGCTCCTTGCCGAAGTAGTTCTTCACGAGCGTCTGCACGGCGGGTATACGACTGGAGCCGCCCACGAGGATGACCTCGTTGATGTCGCTCACGCTGATACCTGCATCACGCACGGCGTTCTGGCAGGGCACGAGGCAAGCCTGGATGAGGCTGTGAGCCAGCTGCTCGAACTTTGCACGTGTGAGCGTCTTCACCAAGTGCTTGGGCACTCCGCCCACAGGCATGATATACGGGAGGTTAATCTCTGTCGAAGTCGTAGATGACAGTTCAATCTTTGCCTTCTCGGCAGCCTCCTTCAGGCGCTGCATGGCCATCGGGTCGCTCTTCAGGTCAGCCCCCTCGTCGTTGCGGAACTCCTGTACGAGCCAGTCGATGATGACCTGATCGAAGTCGTCGCCGCCCAGATGGGTGTCACCATTGGTCGAGAGCACCTCGAACACGCCGCCGCCGAAGTCGAGGATAGAAATATCAAAGGTACCGCCACCAAGGTCGAAGACAGCAATCTTCATGTCCTTGTTCGTCTTGTCGATACCGTATGCCAGAGCGGCAGCCGTCGGCTCGTTGACGATACGCTTTACGTTAAGTCCGGCAATCTGTCCGGCCTCCTTCGTGGCCTGACGCTGTGAGTCGGAGAAGTATGCGGGCACGGTGATGACGGCATCGGTCACCTCCTGACCCAGATAGTCCTCTGCGGTCTTCTTCATCTTTTGCAGAATCATAGCGCTGATTTCCTGCGGGGTGTACTTGCGGCCGTCGATGTCGACACGCGGGTAGCCACCCTCGTTCACTACGCTGAACGGCACGCGGGCAATCTCCTTCTCGGTCTGCTGCCACGTCTCGCCCATGAAGCGCTTGATGCTGTACACGGTCTTCTTCGGGTTGGTGATAGCCTGACGCTTGGCGGGGTCGCCAATCTTACGCTCGCCACCGTCGACGAAGCCCACTACTGAGGGAGTGGTACGCTTTCCCTCGCTGTTTGCAATCACAACAGGCTCGTTGCCCTCGAACACGGCCACGCAGCTGTTGGTTGTACCTAAGTCAATTCCAATAATCTTTCCCATAGTTGTATAATTTTTAATTGTTAATAATCTGTCTTGCGTTGCGGACAAATACAAGAATATGTCCCTGCGATGTACTGTATTTATAGCAAAGCGTGTGCCAAAAGTATAAAATTTCGCTAAAAACGAAGAAATGTCACGTCATTTTGTCACTGTTTTGAAAAAAATGCCTAACTTTGCAGCATCTAATCAGACGAACAAGAACTTAAACACAATAATTATTATGAGACAGAGAATTATTCTGCTTGCTGCATTTTCAGCCCTTTCGCTTGCCTCGTTTGGTCAGGCGGGCATGAGTGATAACGAGAAAAAATACCTGGTTTACACCGTCCAGCCCAACCAGAAGCCCGTCACCCCTACTGCTGCCGCTGAACAATCACAGCAGCAGCCCGAGGAGGAAAAAGTCGACTCGATGAACATCTGGTTTCCCTTCCACAGCCTGTGCGACTGGCAGCCCGGAATGCGCTTCATGGTCATCCCCGACAAGAAGGACTTGGTGATAAAGACGTTTGCCGAGAGCAGCACGGGGCGCATGGTGAGTAGCGCGTCGCTTCTCCACAAGGTTATGGTCTACAAAGGCCACGACGACGGTAACGGGGGGCTGCACGAACATGTCAATTTCACTTGCGAGGAGACAGGTACCGATTACTACTACGAGGTTCCCACGCAGAGTTTCGACGACTACTGCTTCCAGAAGTTCGGCATTCCCACGCTGGCCTATCTCGGCGAGGTCGATAGTGCCATCGTGAACCTGAAGGGCAGGAAGCTGGTCACCGTTGCCGACCGCTACTACATTGACGACCCGAAGACCTCCGACGGATGGACTGAGATCCACGACGTTCCGAAGGACTCCGAGGTTGAGGTTGTTGCCGTCGGAGTGGGCACGCGCAGCTTCCCCGTCAAGATTGTGGTGCGCGACAACACGGGCCGCCAGTTCTTCCAGAACGTGGCCATCAGCAAGACCAACAGCGGTCTGCGCGATGAGGAGCTGGGCATAAGCAACATGATTGTCCACACCTTCGACGGCTCGTTCAAGCTGGCAGATGACAATTTGTCAGTACACCCGCTTTACCAGAAATATGTGGGCAACGTGGTTTACACACTTGCCAACACAACTTTTACTACTGCTGACAATATGTCGGTCTCCCTTCCCCGCCTGACACCTCTCACCGTAAAGAAGGTGCGCTCGCAGCGCGGCTCGGAATATGCCAAAATGACACTCTGCGACGAGACGGGCAAGACCTACACGAAGGATGTGCTCTTCAGCAACAAGAACCGCATAGGCGTTGAGGATCCCCAGAGCAAATATTTTGTTGAGAACATCTTCGCCCTTGGCAACCCCACGACAATGAAGGGTGTGAGGCAAAACTTCCTTGACGACATGAGGAAAGGCATCGTGCGCCGTGGTTTCAGTGCCGACGAGGTTCGCTTGGCATTAGGCAGTCCCTCGAGCACGGGCAAGGCAGGAGTCAGCACCGTGTGGTACTACAAGACCCCTTCTGGCAGCGTTTCCAAGAAGATCTATTTCAACAGCAAGACCATGAAGGTCACGAAGATTAACGAATAGTAACTGTGTGCCTGACAGGCGATAATTAACCAATGACTATGAAAACCAACATCATATCTGCAATGACTATGCTCATTGCAGTAGTAGTGGCATTTGTTTCGTGCGAGAAAGTAAATCTCGACTCCGCCGAAAGTGATATTCCCGCCAACGCCAACCTTATTCTGAAAGTGGTGGGCAGCGACGACACACGCACCGACGGCGAATACTGGAACCGTCTGCATTTCGTTGTCTACCAGGATGGCACGAAGGTGGCCGACAAGAGCCAGACGGCTGGCGACGACGGCTACGGCCAGGCTGCCATCGCGCTGGCCGAGGGCACATACCAGGTGCTGGTCCTGGCCCACAGCAGTAACGGCTCGCCCTCGTTGGCATCTGCAGAGAAGATACAATTCACCAATGCCAACGGATTCACCGACACGTTCTACTTTTACGGCGACATCACCGTGACAAGTGAGCCGCAGACACACGAGATCACGCTGGAGCGTGCCACAGCCATGCTGCGCTTCATCATCAACGACACCATGCCGGCAAATGTCAGGAGCATGAAGTTCTACTATACCGGTGGCAGCGGCGCCCTCAATGCCAAGACCGGCTTTGGATGTGTTGCCTCGAAGCAGACGGTGAACGTAGACATAGACCCCGAGACGCTGACCAATCCGTATATTTTTGAGCTCTACACCATTCCACATGAGCAGAAGGCGAGCCTGACGCTCACCGTCACCGCCTACGACGAGTCGCAGAACGTGGTGTGCGAGCGGACATTCAAGGGAGTGGAAGTGGAGAAAAACAAGATCACCGAGTTTGCCGGCAATTTCTTTACCGGCGGTGAGAAGCAGGACGACAACCCCGACGAAACGCCGACGCCAGGGCAGGATACGTTTGTCATCAGAGCCAACACCCAGTGGGCAGGGACGCTGAAACAGACGTACTGACACTAAAACACACGACACATTTTGGCCACAGTTCGGACGCGACACGTCGCGTCCCTACAAGGCGCAGCTGACCGGAAAAGGGGCCGGAGGCCTCAAAAAGTTCGCGCCGTGCGAACTCGGAGTCCGCGCCGGGCGAACTGGGAGTTCGGACGGCGCGAACTGGAAGTCCGCCCGGCGCGAACTTTTTGACGTGTCGGCGACGATTTTGGCAGATACGCGGGCAGAGGCAGACATTGCCCCTGCCGGGGCATCGGGTGATGTTCCTGCCGATGATGGCGGGCGCTTTCTCTGGCCAGGCCGTGGTTGAGTGATTACAACGTAAAGGGCATTGGTAGTGAGGTGCTGTCTGAACAAGGACGGCACCGTCGATGTGGCCGACATTGCTACCATTATCAGCAAAATGGCAGGATGGAATAAATGACAAGTTCGGCACATTTCATCTAAAAGTGGTTAATATTTCTGCCTTTTTAGCCAAAAAGCATACGAGACTCAATAAAAAAGAGTAAATTTGCAAGCAATAAATGAACAATCAAGTAAATTGATGACGACTGACCAGAACAATACCTAAAAGAAGCAGAATAATGGACCTAAAAGAATATATCAGTACCGTCAATCAGAAATATCGTGCAGGCAATGCCACAGAGCATACCTATAGAGGCACGTTGGAGCAGCTGATGCGACGAAACACCAAGACGAAATACATACAATCGCATATCGTCCCTTTGATACTCGATATACTTGTTATTCTGGAGTTTCAAGAGGATTGTACGCAAGTCCTCAGAGTGCCATTTTGAATCAACTTAAAGAAAAAGATAATGTGGCATTCTGTATGGTGAAAACAAGTAGAGATTATCTATTTCCTGTCTTTGTCGTAAACGAGATAGTGGACAAGACCATGCTTTCTCCTAAAGATAACATTACAGTTTTCCCTCTATACATCTATAAGGAGAACATGGGGGAAGAGGAGCGCATCGTCAACTTCAATATGGAGTTGTATAAAAAGATAGCCAAAGGTCTGAACTACCTTGCTTGTGAAGAAGACAATGTTCTGATAGACCCAATAGGAGGAGTCAACGGTGTACTCTATCCCCAAGACCTTTTCGACTACATCTATGCTGTGCTTCATAGCCCATCTTATCGTGAACGCTACAAGGAGTTCCTGAAGATAGACTTCCCACGCATCCCTTATCCGACGGACTGGGAAAAGTTTCGTGACTTGGCAGAAAAGGGCGAAGAGCTGCGACAGCTGCACCTGATGGAAGACCTGCCCTCAAAGACTGGTATCACCTTCCCTATGGCAGGTTCGTTGCAGGTGGACTGCTACCGTTGGCAGGATAATCGCGTCTATATCAACTCCGAGCAATACTTCGACGGTGTGCCAGAATCTGCTTGGCAGTTCTATATCGGTGGTTACCAGCCTGCCCAGAAGTGGCTCAAAGACCGCAAGGGCATGACCCTGAGCTTCGAGGATGTGAAGCACTACGGCCGAATCATCTACGTGCTCCAGCAGACAGAGCGAGTAATGGGCGAAATAGATAACCTAATGAAAGAATAATTGCGATATATGGCAAAGAAAAGCAAGAAGAAAGAGAGTGAACCGAAGAATGAGGTTATCACAAATTGTGATAGCCAACAGCTTGCGGTCGCAGATTGCGACCTCAAAAACATCAATATCGAGAGTCTTATTCGCACCATTCGTGGTCAGAAGGTGATGGTCGATTTTGACTTGGCGATGCTCTATGGTGTAAAGACAAAGGCACTTAATCAATCGGTAAAACGTAACATAAAACGTTTCCCTGACGATTTTATGTTTCAACTTACCAAAGAAGAATGGGATATTTTGCGGTCACAAATTGTGACCACAAGACAGTATGAGAATAAAGAACTCGCATTTTTGCAGTCACAATTTGTGACCGCAAGAAACATATCTAAGATAAGAACGCTACCCTATGCATTTACACGTAATGGTGTGGGAATGCTTAGTAGTGTGTTAGGCTCAGAGACTGCAGTTGATATGAATATTCGTATAATGCGTGCGTTTACTGCGAGTTAGCAGATAATGGAGAGTCATGCAGTTTTGTATAAGCGAGTGTTCCACCTTGAACAGCATCAACAAGAAACAGATGAGAAAATAAACCTTCTGATGACCAAAATGGACGAGCAATCGTCAAAGTTGCTGCCGGAGCAGATTTTTGCTACGGGTTGCGTGTGGGATGCATGGGCTTATGTATCAGACTTGATTAGGAGTGCCAAGCAGCAAATTGTACTGATAGATAACTTCGTTGACGATCGTGTACTGTCACTCTTGGACAAGCGGGTAGATAATGTACTTAAGTTTCGGAAGTAAAAACTCTTTACATTGTGTTAAACCGCTAATCTTTCGCTTATTTTGACAAACACGGTTGATTTCTCTGGCCTATGAATCA
>CAJOEC010000027.1 GCA_905233425.1 uncultured Prevotella sp.
TAACCCTGTCACCATACCCAGGGCGCTGCCCTGGGCTGTTATCTCGCTGGCCTTTCAGGCCGCTGCTGCGCATTGTTCCCATACTTGCGAAACTTGAATTACATATTAATTCGTGGACAAGATTAAGAGTGATTAAGAAAATTCGTTTCGGATGGGACTGAGAGACATGCGGGAGCGGGCACAAAAGGGGGTCGGAGGGGTCAAAAAGTTCGCGCCGGGCGAACTGTCAGTCCGCGCTGGGCGAACTCGGAGTTCGCCCGGCGCGAACTCGAAGGCCTCTCGGAGGGGTGAGGAGGCCCCCCAAGCCCATCAAAAGCCCTCCCCAGCACACAGACCAAACGCATTATAAATGTTTTGGAAACGAATTTGAATAATTATTATAATTTTGTCCACGAATTTGAATAATAATTATAAATATTCGTGGGACAAATTATTCATATTATTCACATTCGTTTCCATAAAAAGGGAATTATTCGTTATAATGCGTTTAATCTTTAAGCTCATGTCGCTTTGCGACAAGCGTTAAAGTTCCCAAAAACGTTTTCCCGTTACAACTATTATTATTAACTTTGCCGCCGATTTAGCAAAGTGCTTGTCAAGGGGTGCTCACGTGTGTGGGCTGAGATGATACCCTCCAGAACCTGATACGGGTAATGCCGGCGTAGGGATGATAGAGTAACTGAACCCCTTATTTTTATTTATTTAATAATAAAGTAAGAGAAATGAGAAATCTTCTGACTACAGCTGTCCTCTGTTCAGCTATGGCAACAGAGGCAGCCGAACCTGCCGACTCGCTGAAAAGCGTAGAGCTGCAAGGTGTACAGGTGACTGCCACACGTGCATCGAAGAAGACCCCTGTGGCCTACACCGACATGGACCAGCGACAGCTGAAGGCCGTGAACTTCGGCCAGGACGTGCCCTACCTGCTGTCGCTCACGCCCTCGGTGACGATGACCAGCGATGCCGGCAACGGCATAGGCTACACCAGTCTGCGTGTGCGCGGCACCGACCCCTCGCGCATCAACATCACGGCCAACGGTGTGCCCATGAACGACGCGGAGAGCGCCACGGTGTTCTGGGTGAACATGGGCGACTTCGCCTCCAGCGTACAATCCATGCAGATACAGCGCGGAGTGGGCACCTCGACCAACGGCGCCGGAGCCTTCGGTGCCACGCTGAACATGCAGACGGAGAACATCGGCATGACGCCATTCGTGGGCATCGACCTCAGCGGCGGCTCATACTACAGCCACAAGGAGACCGTGCGCTTCGGCACAGGCCTGATGGACGGCCACTGGGGCTTGCAGGGCCGACTGTCGAACATCGGCTCGAAGGGCTATCTCGACCGCGCCTCGACGAAGCTCAACTCCTATCTGCTGCAGGCCGGATGGTTCGGCGAAAATACCGTGGTGAAGTTCATCACATGGAACGGCGAGGAAGAGACCTACCACGCATGGAACTACACGTCGAAATATGAGCAGAGCCTCTACGGACGCACTTACAACTCGTGCGGAGTGATGACCACCGACGACGACGGCAACCCCACCAGCTACTACCAGGACCAGACCGACAACTACCACCAGCAGAACTACCAGCTGCTGTGGAACCAGGTGCTGGCACGCGAACTGAACATGAACGTAGCCCTGCACTACACCAAGGGCGAGGGCTACTACCAGCAGTACCAGATGGGCGTGCCCTGGGCTGCCTTCGGTATGAGCACCGACCCCGATCTGTATGCCGACCTGGCCGACCAGCAGAAGATGGACAACGACTTCTTCGGAGCCGTGGCCTCGCTGAACTACAACGACCGTCGGCGGCTGCAGGCCAACATCGGCGGCGGGTGGAACTGCTACCTCGGCGACCAGTTCGGCCACATCGTCTGGGCCATGCCCGGCATAGAGACCACCGTGGCCGAGCCACGCGCATTGACGCCCGACTTCGAGTACTATCACAACCACTCGCGCAAGACCGACTTCAACGTCTACGGCAAGGTGAACTACGAGTTTGCCAAGGGGCTGAGCGCATTCCTCGACTTGCAATACCGCCACGTGGGCTACAAGCTGCAAGACCCCACCGTGGCCTACGGCGTGAACCGCGACGGCAGATATGTTGTGGACAACAAGTACAACTTCTTCAACCCGAAGGCCGGCGTGAACTACGACATCAACGCCCACCACCGTCTCTACGCCTCGTATGCTATAGGCCACAAGGAACCCGTGCGCAACAACTTCATGCAGCAGGTGGCCAACCCCAACCGTTCCGATGCCGTGGCCAAGGCCGAGAGGCTGGGCGATCTTGAGGCAGGATATAAGTACCTGAGCAGCCGCTTCAGCGCAGGGGCAAACATCTACTGGATGAACTACAAGGACCAGCTGGTGCTCACCGGCGAGCTGAACGCCATAGGCGAGCCCCTGACCAAGAACCTGGACAAGAGCTACCGCCTGGGCGTGGAGATCGAGGCCGCATGGATGCCCACCGACTGGCTACGCTGGGACGTAAACGCCACCCTCTCGCGCAACCGAGTGAAGGACATGGTGGTGACGCTCAACGACAACGAGACCAACGTGAACCTGGGCGACCAGCCGCTGGCATTCTCGCCCGACATCATTGCCAACAGCATACTGACATTCAGCCACAAAGGAATGAAGGCAAGTGTGCAAAGCCAGTTCGTAGGCGACCAGTATCTCACGAACACGGGCTTCAAGGACATGCGCTGCATGGACGAGAACGGCAACACCACCTACGAGACGCTGCTGCTGAAAAAGCACTTCAACACCAATGTCGACCTGGGATACACCTTCGCCCTGTCGTCGTTTGGTGTGAAGAGCGCGACGGTTGGAGTGACGCTCTACAACATCTTCTCGGCCAAGTTCGACAACAACGGATGGGCGGCACCACAGCTCATCAGCGAGGGCGGCAACGTCGTGGCTGTCAACGAGTGGGGTGTGCGCGACTGCTGGGCTGCCGGCTTCGCCCCCTCGGCACCCTTCAACCTTATGGCCCACCTTTCAGTTGATTTCTAATGCCATGAACTTTGAACTGCTCGACATAGTGACCACCGTGCTCGGCCTCATCTACATTTGGCTTGAGTACCGTGCCAGCATCGCCCTGTGGATTGTGGGCATCATCATGCCGGCCCTCGACGTCATGCTCTTCTGGCAGCACGGCCTCTATGGCGAGGCGGGTATGGCGTGCTACTACACCCTTGCCGCGTTTTACGGCCTTTTTATCTGGAAGTTCAAGAAGACGCGCAAAAAAAAGGAGCCGCTGCCCATCATCAGTATGCCGCGTGAAAAGTATCTGCCGGCAGCCGTATTCTTCTTTGTGGCATGGGCCGTCATCTATTATATATTAACAAGGTGGACCGACAGCACCGTGCCCGTCCTCGACTCGTTCACCAACGCCCTGTCGTTTGTGGGCCTATGGGCCTTGGCTCGCAAGTATCTGGAACAGTGGTTCTTCTGGATTGTGATCGATGCCGTCTGCTGCTCGCTCTACATACACAAGGACATACCCTTCAAGGCCTGCCTCTACGGTCTCTACGTAGTAATCGCCATTGCCGGATATTACAAGTGGAAGGGAATGGCCAAGAAAAAAAGAGTAAAGTATGAGTCATAAACAGTCAGACATCGTAATCCTTGCCAACGGGACGTTTCCCACACATCCCGTACCGCTCGATGTGTTAAGCCACGCCCGGCATGTGGTATGCTGCGACGGAGCCGTCAGCCACATCGCATCAATACCAACCAAAAACATAACCGTCATCGGCGACGGCGACAGCGTACCAGCAGAGTACCGCCATCTGCTGATAAAGGTTGACGAACAGGAGGACAACGACCTGACCAAGGCAACGCGCTACTGTCTGGCCCACCTCTCGCCACAGAGAATTGCCTACCTCGGTGCAACAGGCGAGCGCGAAGACCATACCATCGGCAACATAGCCCTCCTAATGCGCTACTACAGGCAGATGGGCGTCGAGGGCACAATGCTGACCGACCACGGGTGGTTCACTCCGGCACAGGGCACACGCACCTTTGACTCTGTGCCAGGACAGCAGGTCAGCATCTTCAACTTCGGATGCAGGCACATCGTGTCGGAGGGACTGCGGTGGAACAGCTACGCCTACGACGAGTGGTGGCAGGGAACACTCAACGAGGCCACCGGCAACAGCTTCACACTACATACCGACGGATATTTCATGGTCTACCAGACCTATTAGACAGACCCGAAAACAAAAACACAGCAAATTGTTTGGCAGTTTGCTGTTTTTGTTGTAATTTTGCAACCCAAGTTCCTTAATACACTTATGAATACACTTTTCGATAAAATCTGGGATGCCCACGTGGTGCAGCAAGTGCCCGACGGCCCCACACAGCTTTACATTGACCGGCTGTACTGCCACGAGGTGACATCGCCACAGGCCTTCGACGGCATGAGAGCACGCGGACTGCGCTGCTTCCGCCCTGAGAGGATTGTCTGCATGCCCGACCACAACACTCCGACACACGACCAGGACAAGCCCATAGCCGACCCCGTGAGCCGCAAACAGGTGGAGACACTGGAACGCAACGCACGTGAGTTCGGAATAAAACATTTCGGAATGTTCTCGAAGGACAACGGCATCATCCACGTCGTAGGGCCGGAGAAAGGCCTGTCGCTGCCGGGGATGACCATCGTCTGCGGCGACTCACACACATCCACCCACGGGGCCATGGGAGCCGTGGCCTTCGGCATAGGCACCAGCGAGGTGGAGATGGTACTGGCATCGCAATGCATACTGCAACAGAAGCCAAAGTCAATGCGCATAAACATTGAGGGAAGGCTGGGCAAGGGCGTCACGGCGAAGGACGTGGCACTCTATCTGATGGCCCAGCTGACAACGAGCGGCGCCACGGGCTATTTCGTGGAGTATGCCGGTTCAACGGTGAGAGACATGTCGATGGAAGGCCGTCTGACACTCTGCAACCTGTCGATAGAGATGGGGGCACGCGGCGGCTTCATCGCCCCCGACGACACAACTATTAATTATATATGCGGGCGTGAGTATGCGCCTAAAGGCGAGGCATGGGACAAGGCCGTGGCCTATTGGCGGACATTGCGCAGCGGCGACGATGCCGTCTTCGACCGGGAACTGACTTTCCGTGCCGAGGACATCGAATCGCGCATCACCTACGGCACGAACCCCGGTATGGGCGTTAGCATCACCGAGTGCATACCAGCCGTGGGTGGAGGCCGCGCACTCGACTACATGGGCTTCAAGCCAGGCGAGTGTCTGCTTGGAAAGAAGGTCGACTACATCTTCCTCGGAGCCTGCACCAACGGGCGCATCGAGGATTTCCGTGCCTTTGCCTCCATCGTCGAGGGTCGTCAAAAGGCCGCCGATGTCGTAGCATGGCTTGTGCCAGGCTCATGGGCCGTCGACCAACAGATACGCGAGGAGGGCCTTGACCGTGTACTCGAAGCTGCCGGCTTCGAGATACGTCAGCCCGGCTGTTCCGCCTGCCTTGCCATGAACGATGACAAGGTGCCCGCCGGAAAGCTCTGCCTCGCAACCTCAAACCGTAACTTCGAGGGGCGCCAAGGCCCCGGCAGCCGCACAATACTCTGCTCACCACTCACCGCCGCCGCCGCCGCCGTAACAGGAGTCATCACCGACCCAAGAACCCTCCTGTAATCCCATAAGACCCATAAGTCCTATAAGACCCATAAGTCCCATAAGACCCATAAGTCCCTAGTAATCAATGAAACAGAAATTCAACATCATCACCAGCACCTGCGTCCCCCTCCCATTGGAGAACGTGGACACCGACCAGATAATCCCCGCCCGTTTTCTGAAAGCCACCGTCAAGGAGGGCTTCGGCGACAACCTCTTCCGCGACTGGCGCTACGACAAGCAGGGCAATCCCATACCCGGATTCGTGCTCAACGACCCGCGCTACAAGGATGCCGTCGTACTCGTCGCGGGCAAGAACTTCGGCTCGGGCAGCAGCCGCGAGCACGCCGCCTGGGCCATCGCCGGCTACGGCTTCCGCGTCGTCGTAAGCTCGTTCTTCGCCGACATACACAAGCAGAACGAACTGAACAACTTTGTGCTGCCAGTCCAGGTGTCTGAGCCATTCCTACAAGAACTCTTCGCCAGCATCAATGCCGACCCGCAAACGGAAGTCCGCGTCGACCTACCGGCTCAGACCATCACAAATCTTGCCACAGGCCACAGCGAGAAATTCGACATCAACGCCTACAAGAAGCATTGTCTCATGGAAGGCCTCGACGACATCGACTTCCTCGTAAGAAACCAGCAAAAGACCGAAAGCTGGGAAAAGAAAACGTCCTCCACTCCCCTACTCCAAGGAGGGGCAGGTGTGGTGAATAGCATCCTCAGCCTCCTGATTTGCGCCATTTGCGCAGCCACCATGTTTCTCTCCTGTAGCGACGACGACACCTTCACCACCAACCGCTCTGCCACGCTGTCGTTCTCACGCGACTCAGTCATCATGGACACGGTGTTCAGCAACATCGGCTCGCGCACATACGATTTCTGGGTGTTCAACCACCAGGACGATGGGCTGCGCCTCAAGAGCGTCCGTCTGCAATATGGCAACCAGACAGGCTTCCGCGTAAATGTCGACGGCTCTTACCTCGACAACACCCTTGGCTCGGTAGTCACCGACCTGGAGGTGCGCCGTGGCGACAGCATCCGCGTGTTTGTGGAGCTTACCTCGCCCGGGAACGGACAGATTGACCCTCTTCAGATTGACGACGACCTGGTGTTCACCCTCGAAAGCGGCGTGGAGCAGAAAGTGGCCCTCCGAGGATTCGTTTGGGATGCCCTGCAATGGCACGATCCTGTCATCAGCAGCGACTCTGTCATTGAGAGCCGCAAGCCCATCGTCATCTATGGAGGTCTGAGGGTGGACAGCGCGGCGACGCTGACACTTCGAAACACGACCCTCTATTTCCACGACAAGGCCGGCATCGATGTCTACGGCACGCTTAAAGCCGACAGCGCGGTGTTGCGCGGCGACCGGCTGGACCGCATGTTCGACTATCTGCCCTACGACCGCGTGAGCGGACAGTGGCGCGGAGTCCACATCTACAGCTCGTCATTCGGCAACAGCATCACAAGCAGCGAGATACGGAGTGCTGAGTATGGCATCGTCTGCGACTCGGCAGCCTATTCTGAGGACCAGCTGCGCCTACGGATGGAGCGGTCGGTGATCCACAACTGCAAAGGCCCCGGACTGAAGGCGTTCAACAGCAACATCGAACTCAGGTGGTGCCAGTTCACGAACACCATGGGCGACTGCGTGGCTCTCTATGGCGGCACAGTGGTCATGGAGCATTGCACGCTGGCACAGTTCTACCCCTTCTCGGCCGAACGTGGCGCGGCCCTGCGTTTCGCCAACAATTACGACGACCAGATCTATCCTCTCCACAACCTGCGGATGACAGGCAGCATCGTCACAGGTTATTCTGACGACGTGGTCATGGGTGAGGCCGCCGACGACTCTCTGACAGCCTTCAATTACTATTTCGAGAACACCCTGCTACGCACCCCCGCCATCGACGACAGCCTGAAATTCGTCAGCATTCGTTGGGAGACCCCCGACGACTCCATTCAGGGCAAGCAGCACTTCCGCCTCATCGACGAGAAAAACCTGATCTACGACTTCCACCTCGACTCGCTATCCACCGCCCAAGGGCTTGGGTGCTACTGACTTGTTTATTGTCTATTGTTTATTGCCTGTTTATATTAATTATTGTATATAATGACACCATCAAGAATTACGCCAACCCGCCATTCCCTCCAATCATGTAGACTGCGGCAATGCCGCAGTTCCCTCTGCATTTCCCGAGGGCTGCTGCTCCTATTAATGCTTTTCACCGCCATCTGTCCCGGCACATTTGCCACCCCCCATTCCAAACGTGTCTACATCACGCTTGATGTCTCTGGAAGCATGAACGGCAACAAGTACGCTTTGGCCAATTACACTACACAGATGATAGTCTCTCTCTGCGACGAGCAAGACGAAGTCTCCATCATCGTCTACGGAGTTGAAGAGCTGCTCTCAAAGAAGAGCAATCCACTCAAGACCATACAGGAGCCCATCAACAAAATAAAGTTTGGGAGTCCACAATCAACGACCTCACAGTTCGACGACATAATGCGATTCAACAGAATCTACAAGCCATCCGAGGACAAACAGGACTGGCTGCTCATCA
Source organism: uncultured Prevotella sp. (assembly GCA_905233425.1). Taxonomy (GTDB): domain Bacteria; phylum Bacteroidota; class Bacteroidia; order Bacteroidales; family Bacteroidaceae; genus Prevotella. Next base: position 8,224 of record CAJOEC010000027.1, read on the forward strand.
TCGGCGACGGAGTATGGGGCACAGATTCATACAATGACGACAAGGAAACATTCCAAAACATCGTACAAAAAGGCACTTTAAACGTATGCTACCTCCAGACAGGACTTAAAATTGAGGAAAACAACGATTTCACACAGTTCGCATCTTCTCTTTCCGTCATCGACATCATCAAGAGCGACACAACACCAGCTACCATAAAAAAAGGCTGTGACCATTTCGCAAGAAAAATATTAGGCTTCAGCGAAGTGCCTTTCAACGTCAAGCAAACAGGCGACAAGTGCCTCACCCTACAGACCCAATTGCCACTCAAACGGTTCTACATCGTTTACCAAGACCAAGTGGCAACAGAAAGTCTGCCACAAATAATATCTGCCACAGCCGATGGAAACGCTCTCACAGCCAAACAGAAAGGCTCACCAACAACGAAACCACTAAGAACAAGAAGAAACGAAATAACACTCAGCGCACACGTCTGGCAGGTCAATCCTTCAAGCAATTCCAACCCCATCATTACTGCCAACTCAGAAGTCCAGGTCTGCTTCGACAAGAAGATAGACACCCGCAACATCACCATTTACCCCTTCGTTGAGGATATAGAGTTCTCATCCATAGGAATATCACGTCTCGGCAGCAGTCTGAAAACATTGGACAGCCGCACATTCGCCATCTGCCGCGACGAGAAGAAGGCCACCGTCCACATTGAACTCGATGAAGCGTCAGCACAGCAACTGCCAGTAGCATTGCTGGAAAAGACCAAAGTGGTGGTCAAGGCTAACAACAAAGACTACAAAGCCGAATACGAAAACGGAGCCTTTGAATGTGACATCGACCTCATTGACGACGAGACGCTTTACTATGCTGAGTGCGACTGCCCAGGCTACTTCAAGCGTGTCACCCCAATAATGAAGATCGTAAAAGGTGAGTGCGAACCCGAAGAGCCACCCGTAAGGGAAATTCCCCCAACAGATTTAGGAACAATCACCTTCGACGTGCTGAAGCGCGAGAGCATACCTCTGACCATACACGATTCGCTCACCAAACAGGTACTCGACCCTGAACTCTTCGACATCTCCTTTGAAGTGGAGGCCAACTATCTCTATGAAGACCCTGTCTGGCAAATCGTCGACGACAGCATCATCATGCTACAAGTGCGTCCAAAAGGTGAATGGTGCGAATGTCTCTTCCCCGAATCGCTCAACATCAACATGGTATCAACCCCCAAGGAGGCGGCATACAAGAAATACGGGAAAAGCTATTCCAAGACTGTTTATCCCATACGCTATCATGTACTTAAAGAACGCCCCTGGCTGTCCAGATGTCTGTGGGTCATCATTTCCTTGCTCGTTCTCATCCTTTTCTGTATATACTTCAGGGCATTGATGAAGAAAAAGCGTTTCAAGAAAAACGCCATGATGACACCCAGATACTACAGCTATTACGGCGACCTCATTGACGACCAAGGCGGGACGAAACTGCGCCGTGAGGGTTTCGGCCCATGGTTCGCACGGTGGTTCCTTCCAAACGACGAGCGCACGACCCTTTCTTTCGACAAGCCACTCGTCAGCGCCTTAACACTCATTGCAGCAGAATCGAAGGATGTTGTCAATCTGTTGAAATCCAACTGCGACTGGAACACCATCGAAATACCCGGTTACGACCCGGAGACAGACATAAGCAAGTCGAAAACTGTCAAACTCGGCGACATGGGCATCATTGAGGTAAGTGCCCCGGACGGCTCACGCGACGGCGAGCTGACATTCTCTTCGGGCAGCGAGAACGACGGAGCCGCATACCGCATATTCCTCGGTCTGCTTATGCTTGCCGCCATTGTCGCCATACTCATCCTCTCCGTGCTCATCATCAAGTCATTATAAACAATTATTCAATAAAACTATTCAATATTCACTAATAACACCTAATTCTTTATGGCTTTTTCAACAACATTGATTATTGGTTTGGGCGGTCTCGGCTCAAAAATAGTAGAAAGGATCTACAAAAAGTTCGATGCTAGCAATCCTTCAGAAATAGACCGGCGCAACGTTGCCTTCCTTTGTCTCGACACCGACGAGAACGACATCAAGGAGCGGCAGAAGATTATGCCTGAAGGCTCGGTCGTAAAAACATCTTCCGATTTGAGCTGCACCGTTGGCGGATACGTCGACCGCATCAAGTCGAAGACCACCATCCTCGACTGGTTCGACACACGCAGCGACCAGCTGATGTCCATGCCCCTCAATGAAGGGGCCGCACAGGTAAGGATGACCTCACGCCTTGCCGCCATCTCTTCAATAGCAGAAGGGAAATTTGCTGCCATAGACAACTCGATAAGGCATCTGCTGACAACCGAGCCTGAACGGCACAAAGGCAACAACATAAAGATACACATCGTCAGCAGTCTCGCAGGAGGAACCGGGGCTGGCTCATTCCTACAGACCGCCTACTATGTGAAAAACGCGATGAGAAGCCTCAACGCGACAGCACCAAAGATAAATGGCTATTTCCTGCTCGCAGATGTGCTCTGTGCCGACAGCAATACGGGTCTCTCAGACAACCAGAAAGAGAATGTGCGCTCAAACACATACGCATGTATGAAGGAATTGGTCACATTCTGCCGAAAAGACAAGGAACACCAAGTCAGGAACATACAGTTTGAGTACAAGCTGGGACAGAAAGACAAAAGCCTACCCACCGACCCACCTTACGACACATGCTTCCTCGTAGACTATTTCGGAGTGGACGGAGGAAACCTCACCAAGGAGGTCAGGTATGAGGAACAGACAGCGGAATTTGTCTATCTCAACGCTTTCGACCCCATAGGTGATAATTTCCGCCAGAAAGCCATCAATGACATTCGCCAGATGATCGACCGCGACGGAGCCGACCGTTTCGCATCCTTTGGAGTATCAAAACTCATATATCCCGTCGACGACCTCATGGCTTATTTCGCACGACAGCGCGTGGTCGACAACCTCAGCGGCACATGGCTCCGCATTGACAAGGACTTTGAAGAGCGCTATGCAGATTACAAGAAAAACATTGAGCAAGGAATACGCACGGAAGAACCCGACAGAGGCAAACATTTCATGCAACAAGTGGAGGCTCTCGGCAAGACTGGTTCTGGACGCGAAGGAGTGGAGTTCAGGATGATTCTCGAGAGCACAAAGGAATATGCCGAAGGGAAAGATGTAGGCATCCCCAAGGCGAAAGTATATCTTGAGAACGTGGAAAGATACGTAGTGCAACTTCTCGAAGCCAGTTCAGAGCTTAAAGGGCTGTACGCCACATGCACTGTCCCAAATCCCAATTTCATCAAGAACACAGGAGCCGACAACGACATGGGGTTCGTGGTCAGGCGGGAGCGTGAGCTCGAAGACTACCGTAAGGCTGTCATGGCATTCATCGACAGCACGAAGTCTGTTGCCATAAAGCAGTGTCTGGCCATTGACCATGACTATGAGAATTTCGTTTCAAAGAACCCACAGGCCGACAGCAACCATCTGAACACCTATATATTAGAGAAGGAGAAAGAGATGCATCCGCTGGCTGTGCGCTACTTGCTCTACGAGATACGGATAATGCTGAAAATGGGATTCGACAAGAAAAAGGCCGAAAACAAGAAACTGGGAATCAAGATTAACGAAACCTACAAGAAAATGTTCGACGACCCTGAGACCAAAGACCGCACAGAGACTGCTCAGGAGAGTCTCAGAAAGGCCAAGAACAAGAACAGAGGAATCTTTGGAGGCATCAACTTCCTTTCGGGACAGAACCCATACAAAGCGGCTAAAGAGAATTACGAGAGCAAGTCGAGGCAACAGGCAGAGGACATACGCAAGTATTCAAGGGAGAAACTGCTGGAAGAGACATACGCCGGCCTTCTCGTTCAGATAAATATGCTTATAGAAGAAGAGGAGAATTTCTTCAAGAGTCTGCCAAAGGCAATCTACGATGTCAACGCGACATTGCAGTCACTACTCAAGAAGCACGATGCCAACAACAATCCCTGTGTCTCATACGTGCTGGCATCCGAGCAGGACAAGAAGGACATCTATGACTCTGAAATCAGCAGCAGCGACTCGGCCTTCTTCCCCAGCGAGATGTCTGCGGCACTCTATTGCAGCATGTTCGACAACACCGTGAAATCGCTTGAAACCAACGGATTTGTCACTTCAAGGAAAAAGAGTGTGAAGGCAAAGGAAGCAATGTTGGCAGAGACAAACAAGAAGATTGTCGAGGACTGTATTGTGTTCCAGGAAAAGATTATACGCGAGAAGAACCGTAATTATTCCGAGAAAAATGTCATATCCGCACTAAATGAGGAAGCATTGAGAAATTGTGACAATGACAAGGAAAAGGCCCATGACTATGTACTTCGCAAATTCCATGCCTTCCGCGACAGAGCCGAGATTTGGGGACCCGACAATCTCGATAACTCCGTACGCCACATAAATGCCTGGGGGTTGCATCCCCTCTGCCTGGATTCGGATACAATCACTGAGAGAGAGGCTGACGAGCTGCTGGGCGACAAGAATATCCTTACCAATGAGAAGACGGCAGCCACACGGATTTGCTCGCCTCTGTTCAGCCCGTTCGAGATAGTGCGCGTCAATGCTGTCACGCTACTTTCCGTAGAAAGAAACTTCAAAGGCTTCATGTCGAAAGAAAGGACAGATCTGACCGAAGAGTCCATAGGAAACTATTATGCAGCCTACAAGAGCGTCGTGGACAGGGTAAACACAAGGAACAGCAGAACCTATTCGCCACATCTTGACAAGTACTGGCATCTGCCGGCATTCATGCCCAACATAGGCTTCACACAGATGGACGAGATAGTAAAGGTGTTCAGGGCTTTGTACTGGGGGCTGCTCTTCGGGAAGTTCAAGTCTGAGTCGAAGGGGGGAGACAACTATTGGAAGTACGTCGGAACCACCTCATGCTTCATCAAGGACATTGACGACCACATGATTCTCACGGGCAGCTCAACGCAATATGCCATAGACCGGCTTTTCGGAGGCCTGATGACCAACCCCGAGATTATCAACGAGGTTCTCGACGATGCAGATGTGAGATGGGAAAAGGCAAAAGACCTCTGGCTGCAAAAAGAGGGAACAGAAGAAAACATGCTCGAAAAAATGAAGAAGACAAGAATTGTTCAAGACATCGTGTCCTACGAGTTCAGGCTGTTCCCCAAAGCAGGAAAGGCAAAGAACGACAACTGGTTCAGCATTCTCGCCTCAAAGGACAGCATGCTTCTCAACAAGTTCCTGAACATGGATGGCGGACTTCTGAAAAACTCTTTCTTCGATGAACTTACAGAAAGGCTTATCACTGTCTTCGGTGCTTCGTCGAACACCAAGAAAGTGTGTGAGTATGTGATAAAGAACGTGGACAAGAACAATATTGATCTGGCCAATAGCAGACTTAATGAATTTGACCGTCAAAACCGTTTTCAACCAAATGAATATTGATGGATGACATCTCGATATTATTGAATCTGACTGATAAGGTGGCCTTTGAGCGGACAGATCCCTTGATGGATCTGGTCTGTGCTCATGGCCCTTACCTCTTTTACGACCAGCTCTCTGTTGAAAGATTCCCCCTAGTCAAGGAGGAACAAGAGAGGTATGTGGCAAGACTTCTCGCAAGACTGAGGAACCTGTTGGAGAGCAGACGCTTGTCGGCTGAAGACAAAGGAGGAAGAATACGCCTACATATATTGCTGGACCTGATAGGGGAACCCCGCTCCGGCCTTTCGGCCACCCCGCCCCTCAAAGGGGTGGGGAAATCCCCAGCCCCCCAACTCTGCTTCCCTGCACAAAAGGTGAAACGGTTTGTGTCTTTGACTGCGAACACTTTCAAGCACGATAGGCAACTGTTGAGCCGCTTCGACTATTGTTTCATCTTTATGCATTGCGATGCCGACGACAAGGAACTGTCGGACTTCTATTGTGCCCTGGCATACGACGGATGGAGGGGTGCACCGGGAAACTGGCTGTCGGAGGATGACTTTGCTGTGAACAAGGAGAGGGACGGGATGATCGAGGAACTGGGATCGCCCCCGGAGGAGATGGAACTCACAGATTCCAGGGTACGCGACAAATACGCGGCGTTCAGGCAGACATTGCAACAGCATATAGACAGGGTGGCGACGCGGCTGGCATTAGCTGGCGTTGACACAATGTTCCGCAACATGTTGTCGGAGGCTTGTGGCGGCATCAAGACGGTAGGGGATTTGAGGGACATGGATTTCGACGGTTTGCTGTGCACGAGTGTGAGCAGACTGATCGGACTGCAATATGCTGCTGAGGGGACCCCCGCCCCGGCCTTACGGCCACCCCGCCCCTCAGAGGGGTGGGGAAATTTCTCATTTATCATTTTCAAGCACCGCACAGGTACGGACTCACAACGGCGAGCGGACGAGACGGTTCTCACCTCGCTGTTGCAGTTGCTTGGCACAATGGACGATGATGTCTACAAGAAGGTGATGGGCACAGGCGACGGAAGCGGCCGCACAGGGCCAAAACTGTTTGTCATCGACGGGAAGGCAAACACGCATTTCACTGATGTACGTGCTCTCAGCCAACTGAAAAAAGATGTTAATGCATGTCTGCCGAAATTCTCGGACAACGGTTCATTAAGCTGGACGAAAGACAAGACTTTCACATACAGGGAATACTCGGCCAAAAATGCAGCCCCCTCACAAAAAGATGACTACAAGGAACTCAACGACAAGATCAAGAAGCAACGTGAAGCGCTGACCTATAGATTCCAGGAGCTACGGAAAGTGCCTTTCTTTTTCGGCAAGAGACCGGGTGACTGGGAATGGTACAACAACGTAACATCCATCCTCGATGAGATCTTCGCTTTCGAGACGACAAACGACCGGCCATTGTTCAGCCCTTCAAGACGTATAAGGGAAAAAGAGATGGATGTGGAGTTGAAAGAGGATTCATACGTCGCAATAAAAGAAAAACGCGACAAACTGAGGGAAATGGGCAAGAGGTCAGGCAGCGGAAGCAACGGCAGGAATCCCATAGCAGAAATGAAGGACTATCTTCGCGGGCGACACGCCGCTATGGACAATCTTGAACAGCTGAACGCTCAAGTGAAGACAGAGATGGTGAGACTTGGGATGGCATCCTCCACATCGTGGATTGCCTTCCTCATAAGCCTCCTCATCACTATTTGCTTCGCATTCCATTTCATCTACACTGGCTATGCAAGCAGCGCATCCTTCTACATATCAGCAGCTTTCGTCGCTGCCTTTGCGACCACTGGTCTCGCAGCCGTCATTGCATGGTCACGCATCAAACGGACGATATCGGACACGATGGGCAAGATTCATTTTCTTCTCACCACCGAACTGCATGGGAAACAGGAGGCATATCTGCAAAGTATAAACAAGCATATAACGAAGCAGAACGAGGCCGATATCTGGAAGAAAAACCTTGACGAACTCGAAGAAAAGCTCTCACTCTTCGACAGGCACAATATGCAAATAGACTTGTGGCAGGAACATTTCGTCAACATGAAGCGCAAACTGGATGCGGACGCGACACGCCGCATGGATACGGACGATGCCAATACGGTAGAATTGAAGGTGAACGACAACGATTTCGACACCGACGACATGCCAGCCTTACCCGATGTCGTTTGCAGCCACTTCCGTTCGATGGAAACAGTATTCTCCTCACAACAACACATTAAAAACGTCACCTGCTTCCTCAAACGGATTGAGGTGACTATAATACAAGAGTCGGCATGATTTACACTTCCATAGCAATCGCCATCCTCATCATCAATGTAGCTCCACTGTTGCTGAAGTCAAAGCGTGCAGCCACTGACTCATGGCAGTGGTGGCATATACCCTGGTTGGCATTCCTCTATGTCGTTGCCGCCTACGCCGTCTTCCATCTTACCAACGTGCATGGCTGGCCATGGCTCAGCAGTTTGTATGATGACGGTGCTGTCGAGGCATGCTATGTCCTGCTATGCGCTGTTGTGTGGTTACCCGTCAGATGGTTCCTGCGCAAACCTTCCGTTCACAAGAGCCTTATCGCCTTGTTCAGGAAGATCACCGTGGGGACATCACTTTCGGACGACATTGACAGTAAGCCAGAACTGCCATTCCCCTATTTCATCGACCATCAGAATGTCGTAAGGAGCAAAGTGGGCAAAATGTTCTACCGCCGTCTGCTGGCTGCCGTCATAGCCATAGTAGCCATCGTGCATGCCCTCCTCTTCATCTTCATGGAGTTTGCAGCCACCTCCTTCCCCATCATATCAGCTTTCGCGCTGTTTGCCCTCATCCCAACAGCAGACTACTACTGGTACTTGAGGGCAGAGGTGCCAGAGGAGAGAGGAGAGAGGAGAGAGGGGAGTGGAGAGACATCTGCACCGAGCGACTTGGAAGAGCTGTGGCAGCAATACATCTCGACCTTCACCAACTATTCCGTCGCATGGAAAAGGAAAAACCACAAGGAAGAGGACGCTGTCAAAGACAACCTGGCACAGATAGCCGACTTGATGACACACTTCACGGGAGGCCAAAGCACACAACAGCGATGCGACTGCGGATTCCTGGAAAACTCCGACCTGACACAGGCATTCGCCGCCATGGAGCCTCTGTTCGACTGGGAAAGACAGAACGGACGGCTCGTCATTGTCGCTTTCGACATACCCAACCATTTCACGAAAACGACACGCCTGTCCTACCTTCAGGAAATCGCAAACGAACTAAAGACTGTCCTTCAGAAAGGCGCCGACAGCATAGAGGTCTGCGACGAATACACACCCGAAGAAGTCCTGAACAGCAGCATCGTCATTGCGTCAGTTGCAGTCCTTTCAAGACGAAGCCAGACACAAGGGGCAGAAATAACAGAGGAATGGATGAAGCGTATAGGACTCGTCGTAGTAGTAAACCTCCCCGACAAAAGCGTAGCCAACCTCTTCGAGTGTCGCAAGTTCTCTTACCTCTTGCGCTCAGTCAACCAGCAGCACCAGATACTTTTCATCACACCACATTTCAGAGACGTAGAGCCTTCACTGAAGAACACATGGCTCACAGGGTCGGTTACAGTTGAGAGACGACTGAAACAACCTCCGCAAGGCCACAACCAGTTCTTCATCGCATACAATTTCGAAGACTACCTCGAAAGGTACAAAAGCATCATGACCTCACTGCCCAACGAGCCTCTCTCCGCCATCAGCGAGATGGCTCCAATAGCCCTTTCGACCGCAGCACCCCAATCCTCTAAAGGGGGAGCATCTGTCACCCCCGTACACTTTTTCGACCTCGCCTACACCAATATCATTGAAGGAAACGAGGAACTGGGGAAATTCTACCAAAGCAGCATATACCCCGTCAAAAGCGACGACATAAACAAGCACATCCATTGCCATCTGCTGCCAATAGGGACGACAAACATGAAGCAAATATTCTCTGTCATCCCCGACCAGGACAACAACGCCCCGGCAGCCTACCTTAAATGGATTCATCGTGGCAGTGAGGAAAACCTCTCGGTCGTCATCTCCAAGCCATACCTCTTCCGCGACTATTTCAATGCCAACCACCACTATTTCACCAGCGTCCCATTCATCGCCCTACAGCCACAACTCAGCAAAAGCCGAGTAACCCTCGCTGTCATACTATTAGGAATGTTGCAAAAAGCCGGCATCGACGAGAACCAGTTGCGCGGACTGCTGCTCGGATTCTACGAAGAAGACGAAATACAGTCACTCCCTACCATAGTCAATCAGTTGCTCACCACCTATTTCTCAAACGACCTGGCGGGAAAACTAAGGACAAGCCACACCGTGACCTTCGACGGCTGTAAATACCATCATCAGACCACATACGAAATAAACTACACCGACAGAATAAGCCTGTCATATCTCGACCACATCAGCATAAAGGACGAGTCGGACAACGTGTTGTTCGTTATCATCCAAGACCTCATGTATCAGAATTTCGAAAAGGGGCAGATCCATTCCTTCCTCGGAAAGCCATACGAAATCCTCGCTTTTGAAAAAGAAAACATGACCTTGAGAGTGAAAGCAGCAAACACACAGGCTATAAACGTAGTGTTCCACAAGCCTGTACTGCAACTCGAAATGGACGACAGGCGCAGAAACATAGAAGTAGCGAAAAGGAAAGACAGCTGGATCCACCGCGTCACAGGGCAGGAGCTGGGACTCGACTTCGACGCCTTCGAGACCAACGTTGCTATACAGGCAAACCGATGGTACGAGTTCCACCGATACAACATAAACAGCTGCACATACCAAGATGCCAAACAGCCCCACAAACGCATATACGAAAACGGAAGAGTGCTCAAGGTAAGTATGCGCTATCTCAGGAAGATAGAATATGTCAATCGCATCGACGACATACGAAAAAGCCTCCAGATACTGATCTACGAAGCCATGCAGTCCGTATTCCCACACCATGCACAGTATCTCGTCGTCTCCACAATCGGAGACGGCGACCCGGAACTGCCATGGATATTCAACAAATTCATCTGCAACGAAAAGGACGAGGAAGGAAAGCTGTCTTTCTATTTCACAGAAGATGCACATATCGACCTCGGACTGATAGGTGCCCTTGCCAACAAAGACATTTTCGGCGCTAACTACCTCTTCCGCTACATTTACGACTACCTCCTATGGCTCACCGAGGGCAACACCGTACCATCGGGCGACTACGATGAATACCTCTGCGACACGAACCTCGACAAACATGCCTTCCTGAAATACGGTCGTGAAAAGTTGCCAACCTATTTCGACATCGACCTTCTCATTAACTTCATACGCGACTTTTTTTGTGAGGAGCAGAATAACGTGCTGCAGGGAGTCACAGAGCGCACCAAGCATCAGGACGTCTCCGGTGCCTGCGACTTCTGCGGAAAGGAAATGCAAAACAGCGACATGCAATGTCTCAGCGACGGACGCATGCGCTGCCCCGACTGCACCAACGATGCCATAGACACCGACAAGCAGTTCCGTGAACAATGCGAAAAAGTGAGAAAAGCGTTCCTGACCCATCTCAACATCGACTTCAACACCATCCCCCACAATGCCCGACTTGTCTCAGCCGTAGAGCTTCACAAACTCGGAGGATACAAGTTCACCATCACCAACGGCTACGACGTAAGGAAAGCCACCGGCATCGCCTTCGACTCGCAAACCGACACGTTCTATGTCGAAAGCGGCTACAAGTCCGACAAGACTTTCGGCATCATCGCCCATGAGATGACCCATATCTGGCAGTACAGCAACGAGGACTTCCAAAAAGTGAAGACTGCCGTCGGGGCACCCCTTGCCGGCGACCTCGTAGAGGGTCTTGCAGTATGGACCGACCTCTTCCTCTCCGAGAAGAACGGCTCCACCAACATCGACGCCCTGAGGCAGTCATGGCTTGCCCGCAACGACGAGTATGGCCGCGGCCTGAAATTCATCATGGCCCACTGCCCCGAAGACCCCTACAAATATATCCGGGACGAGGCGAGAAAAACCCAAAAATAAGTAAGATATGTTTAAGACCTATATATCAGACACAATCTACCAAAACATCATGAGGGCGGAAGAGCAGAAGGCTGTTGCTTCCCGTTCAAAGTTTTTTAAACTGATGAAACAACAGCAGACACGGATTCTGACTGTTGATGATACCGACTACATAAGACAACATTCCGATGAAGTGCTGAAGAATCCCTCAGCGCTATATGTACTGGACATTCCCCACTCCGAATCATTGTGCATACAGAAACGGTACGGCGTGATGTGCCTCAGTGGTGAGGATCCCGACATATCCCCTCTCATAGACATCAACGACATTCACATTTCCAACGACCGCGAGACTCTGGGACGAGGATGGGACTCTGTCCTCGACAGCGTAGAGAGGCTACCGTCTAACGCCCTCCTGCTCACCGACCGCTATCTCTTCGCATTCCGCCATCCCAACGCCGGTGATGGTATCGCCAACATCCACGACATTCTCGACCAACTGCTGCCCCGGCAATTCGACGGCGGCGACTACCATGTCACAGTCATCTTCGACGATAAGAGTAAGCACCATTCCTACACATTCGAAGATATCGCCACCCACTTGAACCGCCTTAAACGGCAGCTGAAACGCAAATACCCCATCATGATGGAAGTGCTGGGTGTCACCCCCGACTGCTCTATCTACAACAAGCTCCACAACCGCCTCATTATCTCCAACTATTTCCTTGTGGAGGCAGGCCACAAACTGGCGGCTTTCAACCACAACCGAGGCACAGCCCGCCAGATGCTCATCCCCCTCGCCCTCTTCACAGAGAGCAGTCTTAAAGGCACCTCCACCCCACCCCTGAAAGCCATTAACCAGACCATTGCCACCCTTCGCAACTTCTCCCGTTCCCTCCCCCGCCTCACCGACCACAGCGTCTACCTATACGCCGTCAATGGACAGAGAATGGAACGGTGTATGGGGATAAGGAACAGGCTCTTAATTTAATCATTTTCTTTAATAAATACCACACATTTTATATGAAATTATCGTTTGTTGACACGTCATTAATGAAAATCATTAACACCCCTGCTGATTTCGACAAAGTCGTTTCCACAGCTAAGTTGCATCCAGTAATACTGGGTGGCGGTTCGTTACGTAATATGCTTTGTGACTATGATTTCTCCCAAGTGGATTTTACCGCAGTAAAAAAAAGAGACTTTACGGGGTGGATAATCAAGAATGTCATTTTTAGCAAGCCGTCCATTGACAAAGAATCAAAGAAACTCATAAATGGATTCTCATTCGTTGGTGCAAAATTGGAACGCGTGGTATTTGCCCAGGCTCAATTAGTGAGGTGCAATTTTGACACTCCAGATTTAGATGCAATTAACAAATACTTGGAACGCGCTAAATTAGATGCAATTAACAAACACTTGGAAAGCGCTGATTTAGAAAAGAACATAGAATTAAAAAAGTACTATGATGATTGCATGATAGTTCCTGAGAAAGAGAGAGATGCTTTTATACAGACAACCATGAATGAAGTAGATTTCTTCTTCGCTGACCTCAAACTATGTCGATTCTGTAACTCAAAAATAACAGCGGCAGACTTCCGATATTCAACAATCGAGGATTGCACCTTGAGGAAAAGCGTGACCACTTACGGTGATTTCTACTCATGTACATTCAAGGGAACAACAACATTCCAAAAGTCAGTCTTTAATTATTGTAGTATTACTAATGCCATTTTTGAACAACAATGTCTGCGAATGAACAACATCAGGAATGGAATTCTTCAATCTGATGTTAAAGAGTACAATAAAATGGTCCTGGAATATCCTCGCTGGTATCGTTATAACCCATGTATGAATTTTAGTGCAATGCTTCATGAAAACAGCGCATACAAAATCTACTCAGAAGCCAAAGAGGTTTACAGACAGCTTAGCGGAATTTATGCTGGCAAAGGTTTGAATCGTGATTCAAATAGGGCATATAAGGAATATATCGATTATGACCTAAAACACAATTGGTATGGCATTAGTGTCAATTGGAAAGAGAAGAACTACAATGAGTGTTGCAAAAACATATACAATTTAGTTGGTGATATTCTAACCATAATATGCGGTTATGGCTACATGGGATGGGTTGTCGCTTTATGGTTCGGTATATTAGTATCCTCCTTTGCTTTGTTGTGCTATGCAAAAAAGCACGAAGGGGTTAATTCATTAACTTACAGTCTTAGCAACTCATTAGGTCCATTCGAGAAATATTACAACACGGTCCAAGGTGTTCTGCCCAGCATTGAATCTGTAATCGGTGTACTCCTTGTTGGATTCCTCGGTTTCGTAATTGCCAATAAAATACGCAATAACTCATAATCAAAACTGTATGTCTTATGGAAAAACAAAAAGCATTTACACCAAAGGCTTATACTTTCTTTGTGGTGCCTTTTCATTATGAAGAGGAATGGGAGGAAATACACAATAAAATTACCCGTTGGCAACCTATAAAAGATGATTTGTACAGTGAGGACATTCTGTATCCGTACATTATAGAACTTTTCAAGAAAGAAGAGGAGAACAAGGATGGCGAAAAGCCCCCAACGAACAAACTAAAGATTTATCAGCTGAGTACAAAAGACGAAGGCTGTAAAAGTGAATTCTTCTTCGACAGGGTCTTAGGCAAGCGTCAAGTAGCTATCATTGAACAAGAGGTTTCTGGTGTGAATACTCCCAAAGCCTTGCCTTTTACATTTCTCAATGAAGGGAATAATGCTCCTCACCTGTTTATCTCGCCATCAGCCAAGATGGGCATGATGACTTTGTGTGTAGAATTAGGAGACGGTTGCAGTGTCCAGGACTTGCAGCAATTCAACTATTGCCTGCACAAGAGAAACGAGATTGCTAATGTTGTCATTGAAAGTGTGACATTGCCAAATGGAAAGGAAAAGACAAAAAAAGACAAACGGACCAAGAATTACAGGATTGTCTGTCCCTCTCCCGAAAAACATAAGTCGTTGTCCGATGAGGATATTATGAATTCTGTCACTCAGTATCTAACCATAGATGGCTACAAGCAACTAATCAATGAGAAGCAGAACCTCAACGATAACTGCATTAACTGGGATTTGAATTTCTTCACAAATTTTCTGCTTAATACTTTCCGACCAGACTCTCCCGTGAAATACTTTAACAAGGAAAGAATGCACGTTTACACGTTCTGCTCTCTTGACAGCGAGATAACCACTGAAGATGTTGTGCCTATCGCATTTCGTTTATCAAGAGTCGTTAACAGCAAGTATTTATTGCCTTTCGACGAAATGGTACAAAACGGTTCATTATTGCAAACATTCCAGAACATTTATTTCTCATCTTCTATAGAGGGTACTGCGATGGTTTGCGTAGCAAGAAATATCAACAAGGAGTTTGTAGGTAATTTGCAGAATATGTTTAACCGCCAGTATCTTCTGATCTATTTGTTGGTGCTCATTCAGCGATATACTCTTCTGAGCATCGACCGAAGGCTAACAGAATACGACGCACTCAATGATAATACTGACGAAGGGCTTTGGGACTTGATCAAACTTATCTGCAAGATCAAGGTTAACTGCTATTATACCGATGTGTCTGTCTATACCCATCACAGCCAGTTCTACCAGCATTGCTGCAAGAATCTCCATATCCCTGAGACTTTCAAGGAAATTGATGAGAAAGTGGAGTTGCTCAAGCTCACGACAGACAGACGAATGCAGCAGTTAATGGAGGCACAGAAAAGGCAACAGGAAGAGGATGCAAGGCTTCGTCAGCAGGAAATAGAGCGTAGAAAGGCCAAAGAGGAAGAGGAAGCAAGGCTTCGTCAGCAGGAAATAGAGCGGAGAAAGGCCAAAGAGGAGGAGGAAGCGAAGCGTCGTCAACAGGAAGAAGAGCAAAAAAGGAAGAAAGAGGAAGAAGATGAGAGAAAACGCAAAGAAGAAAAGGAAGAAGAAGAAAGAAAAAGAGAATCAGAAAAAGATGAGGCAGAGCGAAGACAACACATGCTAAATTGGATAGTTGCAATCCTTACAATTGCCCAAGTAATTCAAGCCTCTTATGAAATTCTCAGTAATAAATGTGATCCGTCTATGTGGTATTCTTTGATAATAGGAGGAGTCGGTATAGTCCTATTAATTTTGTTAATGTGGAAGGATATTGTTAATTTCTTTGATATGATAATTGGAAACAAAAACGACTAAAAACTATTCAACTATGGCAAACAATCTAAACAGTACAAATGTACATTTCCAGCTAAAGGAAGTTGATTACAACATTCCTTATGACCAACAACCAGAATGCAGACGCCATGTCATTGGCGCGTACGCAAATTTGGCCCGCCACAACATGACGTTGGCGGTAAACACCATAATGCAGGCCATTGGCATGGACATTTTCAATGAGAATGATATTGAAAAAGCATTTGGGCCTGGACATCGCAAAAAAATCGCCCAACTGGATAACATCCAGAAAGTCAGTCTTCAGAAGCGGCTCTATCGCCACTTTACATTCCTGAAGCGGATGAAGCTGGAGGATGAAGAGAAGAAGAGCGTACAGTTGCAAACCATTTTGGAGGTCTTGTCAGACTTCACAAGCTGCATGGCGAAGATTCGCAATTTCTATACGCACTACCATCCATATAATTCACCCAAAGATATTAAAGAAGCCCAAAAGCTGAAGGAGAAAATGGGGAAGAGGCTGACATACCTTTTTGAGAATACATGTCAAATGCTCAAGAAGAGAGAAAAACTAAGTCACGAGGCTAATGAGGTATTTGCCACCCAGCGCGAGGAGGTCAGATATGCATATTACTGGTACGTCGATCAAAACCTTCCACAAGGTGTCACTTTTGATCAGCTGAAAGGAGAATTGCTCCAGTCGCCCAAACACAAAAAAACATTTGGACAAATAGAATACGCCCTGCGCGATGACGGCAGCATTTCCGGAGTGTGTCGCATCAATGGTATGAAGCGCCGCTACACCTGGAACTTCAATGATGTTCGTGCTGACGAGAAGACATACGATGAACTTATGGAGGAGATTCAGGAAGAGATAAAGAATAAGCAAGAAAAATATGAAGAGGATTTGCGTAAAGGGAAAAGGGTATGGCCTGTTCCCACAGACTCCGTCAAAATCGGCAATGTCAAATATAAAATGACAGGAGAAAAGGGGATTATTGCTGAGTGGACACAGTTCGATCGTGATCCTGATTACTACGCCGCTATGGGCGATTCCGAAAATGGACTTTCTGATGTTGGACTTATTTATTTCCTTTGCCTCTTTCTCGACAAGTCTGTAGCCTTTGACTTGATGGAAGAAGTGGGATTCACGGCTCAGTGTACTTTCACTCAGGACAATGCCGGTGAGAATATAGATATCCTACAGGAATTGATGTGCATGAACCGCATCCGCATGGTAAAGGCGAAGCTTGACAGCGAGATGACTGAGACTGCCTTGGGTCTGGACATGATTAGCGAGCTGCGCAAGTGCCCTAAAGAATTATATCAGGTTCTCAGCAAAAGTGCGCACGAAGAATTTAAGGATGATGCTACTGTAGAGTGGGAGGAAGAGCACCATCAAGAGGTGTTACTGCCAGAGTCTGAAGAGGAAGAAAGATCATTTGAGGCAGAGACCGTCGAAAGTGTGGCGGATGACGATGAGATTGGTACTCCTGTCGACAAGGACATACCCAAGAGCACCTTTGTCCGTTGGGAAGACCGCTTCCCGCAGATGGCTCTGCGATATATCGACATGAAGGGCGTGTTTGATGACATCCGCTTCCAACTCAATTTGGGCAAGTACCGTTTTGCATTTTACCAACACGATTCAAATTATAGCGTTGATAACAAAGAACGTTTACGTATATTGCAGAAGGAAATACACGGTTTTGGACGTATTCAGGAAGTCGCTGATGAAATTCAAGAGAGATGGAAAGACATCTTTGAGAAGAAATTCGTAGAGGACGGCCTGACAATGAAGGAACCTGACAAACCAAATCAAGCGCCTTACGTAACAGAGCAGAATCCTCGGTATTTGATTGACAACAAGAGTCATAGTATTGGCCTGCGATGGGAGGGGTGGAACAACGACAACCGACAAGCCGATATTGATGGCAGGGCATTGGCTCAACACGCTGAGTTGGATAACAATAAGATGTTTATTCCATATCTTCCTCAGTCAGAATCTGCAGGTACTCAGAAGAACAATGCCGAACGATTGCTGATGCCTCAATGTATGCTGAGTCTCTATGAACTTCCAGCTTTGCTGTTCTATCGTTATTTGCTGGAGGAATATGCCCCAGAGAACAAGTCGCTGGCAGAACAGCGAATCAAAGATTGTTACAATAGCTTGAAAGATTTTCTCACAGACGTGGGACAGGGCAGACTCTCTCCTGATGTTATCGCCGGTAGCGGGCAAGATGCAAAAGAGTGTCTCGCTTCATATCTCGAGACGCACTATGGCGGATTGAGATTGTCAGACATACCAGAGAAACTGAGAAAGTATCTGCTAAATGTGGCTGTGGATTATGACCTCAAATTAAAGAACTCTGCATACAACCGTCTGCAAGACAGGAAACATCGTGTAGAGAAAGCTCTTGAGAACTATAGTCAGAAGCGTAAACGCATCGGAACCAAGGACAACAAGTTTGACCCTATGCGTGCCACTATAAAGACCGGGGCGCTGGGACAAGCTTTAATACGCGACATTATGGACTGGATGCCTAACGACAGCGTAGCCCGCCAACGGCTTACGGGGCAGAGCTACATGGCACTTCAGTCTGCATTGACTTTTCTCGGACAGGAATTTGAAGCTGAAGACGGAACTAAAAAACGTCTCTCACTACTTGAGCTGAAAGAGATTATGGTGAAAGCAGGAATAATCGATGAAACATTACAGAAAAACCCGTTAATTTTCCACCCATTCCTGCATCTTTTATTCCAAGACTGTACGACTGAAAGCATAGAGCAATTCTATGAATCCTACTTGCAGCGTGAAATCAAGTACATCAGCAATACCATTGCTTTCTTGGATAAGGCTGAAGGCTCTTATTCTAAGCTGGTAGGCAAATATCGCTTCATACCCTTCCTGCATCATGACCGCGAACGTTGGAGAGAGCCAGATGCTAAAGCCATGGAGAAACTTGCTGCGGGCTATCTGGACCGCCCGTTGCAACTGCCTGACGGTCTCTTTGCACAAAAGATATATGAATTCCTGCTGACAATTCCTCAAAGGAAGGTAAAGGATGAAAAATGGAAGGAATTCACGAAGTGCCTCGTCAAGGCCAACGAGGAGACAGATCCAGCAAAACGGCTTTCCTCTAATGTGTCTTATCTAATTAACCTCTATTTCAGTCTTGTAGAAGGTGACCACTCACAGCCTTTCTACCTCACCTCACCAGTTGCCGATGGCACTCCCAGTCCCTACCTGCATGAATATAAGGTGTTTAAGAAGTTCTATGGCGAGCCGATTCCCGGAACGAACAGAAAGACAACGCCGGCATATACTATTGAGGAACTACGGGAAAAGTTCAAAGACAAGGCATCCGTCAAGGCCAAGATTAAGGCTTATGTGGATGAGGAGACGGCGAAGTTTAGATACCCAAAAGAAAAGAAACACAAGCGTAATATGCGTAATTACGAGGATAAACTGTGGAAAGAACTGAAAGCACAGGTTAATGCGCGACAAAGGAGATGGAATACTGAGGAGTTTAGAGAAGAAGTTAGGCAGAAACTTGCCGAGAAAAATGCGGAATTTGAGCAGACTATAGAACAGTATCGGATAGACCTGACCAAGAAGCAGGAGCGGATGTTCAGAAAGGCGAACAACAATGAGCGAACCATCCGTCGCTACAAGACGCAAGACATTCTCCTTCTAATCATGGCGCGCAACATTCTGAATGCCAGAAATCAGGAAGGAGAGGCCAATTCAAACTTCCGTCTGCAATATGTGATGACAGACTCCCTCCTTGACCAGCCGATAGACTTTACGTGGAAGGTTCGACTGAAGACGAAGGATGGAAGCAAGACAAAGACCATTGAACAGAAAGGAATGAAAATGAAGGACTACGGACAGTTCTACAAGTTCGCCAGCGATCATCAGCGCTTGGAGTCATTGCTCTCACGTCTTCCTGATGAAGTATTCAAGCGGTCTGAGATAGAGAACGAACTCTCTTATTACGACAACAACCGCAGCGGCGTGTTCCGTCAGGTCTATATTCTTGAGAGCGAGGCTTACAGACTCAAACCAGAGTTAGAGGATGATGCTAATGCTGACCAGCCGTGGTTCTATAAGGTTGAAACCAGGACGGATGCCAAGACCGGGAAGGTGCGAAATAAAAAAACATATATCCGCAACAGCTTCGTGGAACTCTTAGAGATATTGGCAGCAGGTAAGGATGGCATTCTGGACAAAGAGGAAATGCACCTTTTGCAAACAACTCGTAATTCATTTGGTCACAACACCTACGATGTTGATTTGCCAGCGGTATTCGAAGGAAAAGAAGAGAAAATGAAAATTCCTGAGGTAGCGAATGGTATCAAGGAAAAGATTGAAACTCAAACAAAAGAACTGAAAAAGAATCTGGAAGAGTAGTCTATGCCCTACCAGCTAAACGCCCTCTGCCAGCTCCCCCGCCTTAACCTTGCTTGGTACACGGTGAAGGCGAAGGGGCTGCTGGGGGCATTGACGGTATTTCTATATTGGAATTTGAGAAGGAGAAACGGAAGAAAGAGTCCGTAAAGATTGCCGTCATCTGAGGCTCTATATAATATATAAAATGTACGCGCGCGAGATCTTTGACTTACTGACACACTGAAATGACAAATCATTTGCGAAAATGAGTTCTTTTGCATACTGAAAAATACAGATTAAACGCATTATAAGAATGTTTCTGGAAACGAATGTGAATAATATGAATAATTTATTCCACATATATTAATAATCACAGTAGGGACGCGACGTGTCGCGTCCGAAATGACGCAACACGTCGCGTCATCGTTTCTGGTGCAGCTCTCTGTGCAATGCCGAAAGGCATCTCTATAAAGACTCAAGATACTTAGTGTCCTCTGTGTTGAAATAAATTGTACCTAATTCTTTTTTACTATTACATAATTACAATGCGTTTGGTCTGAGGAATAATCAGGGATTTGAGGGAGATGTTTTCGCAAGAACCCTAACGGGGGAAAAGGGCGAATCATTTGCGAACTTTTTGAGAGCACGGAAATCACTGACTATAAGGAAGTTAATACAAATCAAGATGTATAAAACCCAGCATTTGAGCATGAAAAAGCAGGGCATTTGCGAAAAATCCTGCCGCAGGACAGATAAGTCTTGCGAAATCAGTACGTTAGGGGTAAAAAAAAACGTCAGCCTACGGCCAGATGACTTCTGCAAAGTCCCATAAACAGGACTGTTGTAGAAGCCTACCGTTTGGGTAGGTATGACAACTTTAGTCTGGTTAGAACCGTCAAGCTTAGCGATGGTGTGTTGTAGAAGCCTACCGTTTGGGTAGGTATGACAACATAAAAACCATTGGTGCCGGCGTCGCTTGCTGCGTTGTAGAAGCCTACCGTTTGGGTAGGTATGACAACTTGTTAATAAGTTAATTGTTTCTACTATTAACGTAGTTGTAGAAGCCTACCGTTTGGGTAGGTATGACAACTTTGTACGTGTCTCACCTTCTTGACGTTCAGTCTCAAGTTGTAGAAGCCTACCGTTTGGGTAGGTATGACAACTTGAGTCTTTCCACGATAACTGCTACCGTAGTAGGTTGTAGAAGCCTACCGTTTGGGTAGGTATGACAACTTGATTTGTAAATTTTACAAGCATTTTCAGGAATGAGTTGTAGAAGCCTACCGTTTGGGTAGGTATGACAACTTTGTTCATGTGCCTCATCGTGCTCTTGTTGTAGAAGCCTACCGTTTGGGTAGGTATGACAACTTGATTCTATTTGGATCAACAGATTTCCAACCGTTGTGTTGTAGAAGCCTACCGTTTGGGTAGGTATGACAACTCTGAGCAATTTGACTTCTAAGAATACTATTTCTTGTTGTAGAAGCCTACCGTTTGGGTAGGTATGACAACTTGTACAAGGCCTCCTGATAGGCGGTCTGACCCTGTTGTAGAAGCCTACCGTTTGGGTAGGTATGACAACTTGCTTCAGCATCGCGGCCACGTCGGCATCGCTATGTTGTAGAAGCCTACCGTTTGGGTAGGTATGACAACTTCGAGTTTCATAGTGGTGGGCTTGTTTGTTTTAGTTGTAGAAGCCTACCGTTTGGGTAGGTATGACAACTTACCATTTTCAGTTGCGCCTTCATTTCTTCCGAGTTGTAGAAGCCTACCGTTTGGGTAGGTATGACAACTTAGCAATGCCGCCCAGAAGGTCGCCATTTAAATGTTGTAGAAGCCTACCGTTTGGGTAGGTATGACAACTTCCAAAACATGTCCTCTAATAGCGGATAATGCTCAGTTGTAGAAGCCTACCGTTTGGGTAGGTATGACAACTCTCATTTCTTGCGTAGCCATAGGTCCTTTAGAGTTGTAGAAGCCTACCGTTTGGGTAGGTATGACAACTTAGTTGCGTAAGCAAAGTTGTTGTTCACGACGAGTTGTAGAAGCCTACCGTTTGGGTAGGTATGACAACTTATTGGTTAGTTTAACAAAATATAGTAATGAACTGAGTTGTAGAAGCCTACCGTTTGGGTAGGTATGACAACTTTCAATCCATACACCTTCAAAGCCCCACAAAGGTTGTAGAAGCCTACCGTTTGGGTAGGTATGACAACTTTGTACGGAACCCGAAGTAACCGGCAATCTTAATCGTTGTAGAAGCCTACCGTTTGGGTAGGTATGACAACAAAGCAATCATCGTAACAACGACAGCCGTTAAGACAAGTTGTAGAAGCCTACCGTTTGGGTAGGTATGACAACTTTAGGATCATTGTAAGCAGAGAGAACTTTCAATACTGTTGTAGAAGCCTACCGTTTGGGTAGGTATGACAACCTGCTTAAAGTTGGATCTACTAATGGCTTCTTATTGGGTTGTAGAAGCCTACCGTTTGGGTAGGTATGACAACTTTTCTCTGACATTTGGTGACCATCGTCGAAAAGTTGTAGAAACCTACCGTTTGGGTAGGTATGACAACTCTCTAGAGTTCGGATTGGTTACCGGAAATCAGTTGTAGAAGCCTACCGTTTGGGTAGGTATGACAACTGTGGCCTCGCGGCCATTGACACGGGCTGTGCCGTTGTAGAAGCCTACCGTTTGGGTAGGTATGACAACTTCCTGCATCACGTCGCAATAGCGCTTGCCAGGTTGTAGAAGCCTACCGTTTGGGTAGGTATGACAACTCGGCAGTAGGCTTTCACCATATTGGGGAAGCGGTTGTAGAAGCCTACCGTTTGGGTAGGTATGACAACTTTGTCCGTTAAATTGGATAAACGGCCACTCCTTAGTTGTAGAAGCCTACCGTTTGGGTAGGTATGACAACTTTGGGATAGTTGGTGGGGTTGATGGTTGCCCCTCAGTTGTAGAAGCCTACCGTTTGGGTAGGTATGACAACTTTTGAGAGTTACTATTACTTGGCGTGTAAATCAAGTTGTAGAAGCCTACCGTTTGGGTAGGTATGACAACTGTGAAGTTAACCTTGTCGTGAACTCGCTTGACGTTGTAGAAGCCTACCGTTTGGGTAGGTATGACAACTTGCTTCTGGTGCGTGAAACACTGTGTATTAGTTGTAGAAGCCTACCGTTTGGGTAGGTATGACAACATTGAAGTCCAGCTCCTCGAAAGGAATAGGCGCAGGTTGTAGAAGCCTACCGTTTGGGTAGGTATGACAACTTTCGTTCGACACAAAGGTTGAAACCTCCTGTAGTTGTAGAAGCCTACCGTTTGGGTAGGTATGACAACTTCTTAAACTTGCCTTCCTCGCGGATAGGTGTGTCGTTGTAGAAGCCTACCGTTTGGGTAGGTATGACAACTTTTGTCTCCATCGGCGCATTGTTAGGTTTTAGCGTTGTAGAAGCCTACCGTTTGGGTAGGTATGACAACTACTTCCTGAATCCACCCCAGCGCACGGCGGTGTTGTAGAAGCCTACCGTTTGGGTAGGTATGACAACTCACTTCAAGTATTCAATGACAAGCTCACGATTGTTGTAGAAGCCTACCGTTTGGGTAGGTATGACAACTTTTAGACAGTTAGCAGACTGGCTATGAAAAGGCGTTGTAGAAGCCTACCGTTTGGGTAGGTATGACAACTTTGCCTTGCGCTGAATCGATTCCCAATCGGTTATGTTGTAGAAGCCTACCGTTTGGGTAGGTATGACAACTAGTTCTCCGTCTGGGTGTATCCTTTGATATCACCGTTGTAGAAGCCTACCGTTTGGGTAGGTATGACAACCGCTTCATCTGTGTGCTCATGAAGTTCTTCACGCTGGTTGTAGAAGCCTGCCGTTTGGGGAGGTATGACAACACCTGAACATACCCCATGAACACGGCCCAATATTGGGTTGTAGAAGCCTACCGTTTGAGGAGGTATGACAACACTCAGCCTTCTTTGGAGCCATTGAGTACTCCGAAGTTGTAGAAGCCTACCGTTTGGGTAGGTATGACAACAATGTTATGGGTCTCGTTTACATAACTCCAATCGCCCTGTTGTAGAAGCCTACCGTTTGGGTAGGTATGACAACACAGAATTTTCGGCTTCTACACCAAGGTGGAATGTTGTAGAAGCCTGTCGTTTGGGCAGATTAAACGCATTATAACGAAAACGCCTTTTTGGGAAACGAATGTGAATAATGTGAATAATTTATTCCACAAATATTTATAATTATATTATTCAAATTCGTGGATCAAATTATAGTTGTTATTCAAATTCGTTTCCAAATTTATAATGTGTTTGATCTGATTGTTTGGGCTGGTATGACAACTAAACTTAGGAACTGTAATTAAATTAACCTTACAAATAATAATTGGAAACGAATTACCGTAATATCCATTATTTGCCCATAATTGTTATAATGAAGGAAATTACAGATAAAATACGAAACATAGTAGATTTTTGCATACATTGCCTACATTACAGTGCAAAGAGTTGGCAGACAGGAGGATAAGTTATGTATGCAACTATGTAGGCAATGTAGGCAATGTAGGCAATGTAGGCAAAAGGAATGCCTGTTCCTATTGAAAATCTTATCCGACATGGCAAATAGTTCGCGCCGGGCGAACTGGGAGTTCAGACCGGGCGGACTGGGAGTTCGCACGGCGCGAACTCAAAGCATAATCCGGGGGCTTTTGAAGGGCGGTTGGCTGAAAGAAAAGGTCTTTTCGTTGAAAATATTTGGTGGTGTCGGCCATAATTCGTACTTTTGCATTCGAAATTATCCGACCTGACTTTATGAATGAGAATGAAAAAGAAAGAAATGGTTGATATTTTATTTACAAACAACTGAAAAGAGCAAGAATATGAAGAAATGGCTTTGGGCTATGATGGCTTTGGCGGCCATCGAGGTGTGGGCTGTTGTCACGACGACACAGACGACGGGCGAACCCACGAGGACGGTTTCTGCCGTGTTGGCGGAAAGCAAGACGATTGATGCCGACGTGAACGGCGACGGCGTGGTGGATGTGGCCGACATCTCGGCGGTGATAAGCGCGATGGCCGACGACGCCAGTACGCTGAAGGAGGCTGCCGACGTGAACGGCGACGGCGTGGTGGATGTGGCCGACATCTCGGCGGTGATAAACGTGATGGCCGGCGGCACGGGCAAGACCGAGCTGAACGACTCGACCGTGACCGTCACTTACACCGACGACGGCGCACAGGTGGTGGTGGCCGACAACGTGGCACAGTATGTCACAGTCAGCATCGACGGCGGCCATGTCAGCATAGTCCAGGACAGCGAGCTGCCCTTCGAGATAACATACAACCTTAGCGGCTCATGCGGCGACGGCGAGTTTGCCATGGCGGGGTCGTTCAAGGCCACCGTCGCCCTGCGCGGACTGACGCTGACCAACCCCAACGGCGCTGCCATCAACATCACCAACGGCAAACGCATAGCGCTGAGCGTGAAGGACGGCACGGTGAACACCATCGCCGACGGACAGGAGGGAGAGCAGAAGGCGGCTGTCTACTGCAAGGGCCATCTTGAGCTGAAGGGCAAGGGGACGCTCAACGTCACGGGCAACACGGCCCACGCCATAAAGAGCGGCGACTACATGTCGATGAAGAACTGCACGGTGAACATACTCTCGGCCGTGAAGGACGGACTGTCGGCCAACGAGTTCTTCCTCATGGAGAGCGGCGTGCTCAACATCGGCGGTGTGGGCGACGACGGCATACAGGTGGACCTCGACGGGAAGGAGAGCACCGGCGCCACCGAGAACCACGAGGACGAGGACTCGGGCAGCATATACATTGAGGGCGGCGAGGTGAGCATCACCGTCACCGCCGACGGCGCGAAGGGCATGAAGGCCGCAGGCGACGTCAGCATAAGTGGAGGCAAGCTGACGGTAAAACAGACGGGAAGCATCGTAGTGGACGGCTCAGACCTGAGCTATCCGACAAGCGTGAAGGCCGACGGAAACATCGACATCACAGGCGGAGAAATCACCATCGACAACACCGGCGACGGTGGCAAGGGCATGAGCGCCGACGGCACGCTGACCGTAGGGGCCGACGCGAGTGTCAGCCAGCAGACAGACGCCGATGCCGACCAGCAAACGGATGCCAATGCCGCCCCGACCATCGACATCACCGTCGACGGGAAGGGAGGCACAGCCGAGACGACATCGACAGGCGAGGAGCCGGAAGAGGTGAAGTCGTACAAGATATACGTCACGCTGCCATCGGGCGGTGGCGGCGGTTGGCCCGGCGGAGGCGGCGGCAACAACACGTGGCGTACCGTCTACTTGTACAAGAGCGACGACACACTGGTGCAGCAGCTCACATCGACGGTCACGAAGTCGAACACCATCTTCTACTACTACGACTTCGGGGACAGCGACGACGGCACATACTATTTCAAGGCCGACGACTACAACTCGCGGGGCACGACATACACCATAAAGAGCGAGACGTTCAGCGGCCCCACCACCGGCAGCGACATGTACTACCAGATTACCAACAGCTACACCACCAACGGCTCAACCCGCACATACAAGCTCTCGAATGTAACTTCGAACTACAGCGGCACCAGTGACGCCGCCGAGGAGAACGGAACGGGCTACAACGCAGCAGGGCTGAAGAGCGACGGCAACATGACCATCAACGCCGGGACTGTCACCATAAAGAACAGCGGCGCGATGAGCAAGAGCATGAAGTCGAAGGCCACGCTTACAGTCAACGGCGGCGACATCACCCTCACGCCCAGCGGGAAGATGCAGGTAATCAACAGCGACGCATCGTACAGCATAGGCTGCAAGACGGTGGACTTCGTGCAGAACGGCGGCACGCTCGTCATCAACGCCTCGGGACAGGCAGGACGGGGAATATCGGCCACCAACATCACCACCAACGGCGGCACGCTGGACATCACCAACAGCGGCGACGGAGTGAAGGGCAGCACCGACGACTACACGGCCAAGGGGCTGAAGGCCGACGGCGACATAAAGCTCAACGGCGGAACCATCAACATCAACATGAGCGGTACAGGAGGCAAGGGCATGAAGTGCAACGGCAACTTCACCGAGGGCACCGATACTGACGCCCAATCCTCAACGCTCAACACTAGCGACGGACCCACGCTGACCGTAACCACGACAGGCACTAAGCTCAACGCATCGTCGGGAGGCCCCGGCGGTGGCGGCTGGGGCGGATTCCCTGGCGGAGAAGCAAGCGGCGGCGGTTCGGCAAAGGGAATAAAGGTGCAGGGCACCATCACCCTCTACGGAGGCACCACCGAGGTCTATACCTCGACGGAAGGAGCCGAGGGTCTGGAGTCGAAGACGAAGAGCGCAAAGAGCATCGTCATCAAGGGCGGGCAGCACTACTTCAAGTGCTACGACGACTGCATCAACTCGGCAGGGGCTATAGTCTTCGACGGCGGCATCACCGTGTGCTACGGTTACGGCAACGATGCCGTCGACAGCAACTACGGCACGTCGGGGGCAGTAACCATCGGCGACGGGGCCGTCATGAGCTACACCACTAAAGGCTCGCCTGAGGAAGGTCTCGACTGCGACAACGACAGCTATATAAAGATCAGCGGGGAGGGCTTTGCCATCAGCGCCGGCGGACAGCAGGGCGGCGGAGGCGGCTGGGGAGGCTCATCGTCAAGCAGCGTGGGCAGCGCGTCGCAGGGCTATGCCATTCGCAGCACGCCAAGCTCGTACAACAGCAACAACTACTACACGCTCGCAGACAGTTCGGGCAATAACCTAATGACCTACAGGTTTGAGACAAACATCACGAACAACAGCCACTCGATCATCACGGCCAAGGGAATGGTCAAGGGCAACTCATACACCGTGAAGAGCAGCACAGACGAACCCACCGACGCCACGACGGCTTTCCACGGGCTGTACTTAGGCTCGACGGCCAAGGGGAAAACAAGCGTAGACTCCTTCACCGCACAGTAAGCCACACAGAAACTACTTCATAGCACTCCCGACGGTTCCCCCGCCGAGGCATCGAAAAACTGCACGTTTTGCACGATTTGTGCCAAAACGTGCAGTTTTTTAGTTAAAAGAACTTAACATCTGCACACTTTTTGTTTCCGTGTGCGATAACAAGCGTACCTTTGCAGCCGATTTTCAAATCTTATTGTTTTTAGGAAAATGAACACAAAGACTTTTCTTGCCGTTGCAATGATGGCAACGGCAGCAACAGAGGCCACAGCAGGTGGCATCTTGACAAACACCAACCAGAGTATTGACTTTCTTCGCAACCCGGCCCGCGACGCGGCCATAGGCCTCGACGGTGTCTACAGCAACCCCGCCGGTGTGGCATTCCTGCCAAAGGGCTTCCACTTGGGAATCAACTGGCAGTATGCACGGCAGACGCGCACGGTAACATCGACCGACCAGCTCTTCACACTTGGGAAGAAGAACAACAACAGCGACACAAAAGTGTTTGAGGGGGCAGCCGAGGCACCCGTTATACCCTCGTTACAGGCAGCATGGATCAGGGGCGACTGGACCTTAGAGGCCAACCTCTCGGTTACGGGCGGCGGTGGCAAGTGTGAGTTCTCCGAAGGACTGGGTTCCTTCGAGCGCGAGGTGGGAAAGATTGCCAGCAGCTTCATGACCCTCGACGCACTGGCAGGCAAGGTGAACCAGGCCATGCCGCTGGTCTACGGGCTGGCAGGGAAGACGGCACCGGCAAGCGTGACTGTGCACGGAGTGACAGGATACAACATGGACAGCTACATGGAGGGGCGGCAGTATTACTACGGCGTGCAGCTCGGAGCGGCATACAAGGTGAACGAGAAAGTGTCGGTCTACGGCGGACTGCGGCTGCTCTACGGCGACGCCACATACAAGTGCCGCATAAGCAACATACAGGTAAGGACCGAGGACGGCGACCACGACTTCGCCACCTTCCTGCTGAAAGTGTCGCAGCAGAAGCAGGACCTCATAGCCAGGGCACAGGACATGGCCGCAACACTACCCGATGCAATGAAAAACGCCACCACGGCGGAGGCACAGCAGCAGCTGGCAGCTGTGAAGAGCAGTCTGGAGCAGGGGATTGCCGCCATGAGCGACCCGGAGACACAGAAGCAGAGCGCCGAACTGCCGAAATACTCGCAGGGCGTGAACCTGCTCTGCAACCAGACAGGACTCGGAATAGCCCCCGTGGTGGGAATAGACTACCGTTTGAACGAGCATTTCAACTTCGCCGCCAAGTATGAGTTCAAGACGCAGATGAGGATGAAAAACGAATCGACGGTGTTCGAGGCCGGACTCATCGATGCAGTGAACAAATATGAAGACGAGAAGAAGGTGAACGAGGACTCACCGGCACTACTCACCGTGGGCGCACAGTGGAGCCCAATAAAGGAAGTGCGCGTGAATGCCGGCGGCCACTACTACTTCGACAAGCAGGCACGGTGGTACAACGACGCGCAGAGCAAGCTGTCGTACAACACCTACGAGATTCTGGCCGGAGCGGAATGGGATGTCAACGACCGGCTGACAATATCGCTCGGCGGACAGCTGACACGCTACGGACTGACCGACGAATATATGAACGACATATCGTTTGTGGTGAACTCCTACAGCATAGGCTTCGGCGCCAACTACAAGGTGAGCGACAAAGTGGCTGTGAAGGCCGCGTTCTTCCAGACCGAATACGGCGACTATGAGCGCACAACGCCCACCAAGGACATCTTCACACGCACCAGCCGCGTGCTCGGCATAGGCTGCGACATCGACATCTGAAAAAACACCTTTATTGGAAATGAATGTGAATAATAATTATAAATATTCGTGGAACAAATTATTCACATTATTCAAATTCGTTTCCAAAAGTAAAGTGCTTTCGTTATAATTGTGTATATAATCAAAGCAGCCGCAAGCCCGAAAAACCAGGGCTGCGGCTGCACACTTTTATATCCCGCAAAAGCGGATGAGAAAACTAAAAAGACTTTTTCCTGCTGGATGTTAGAAGTCCTCCTCCTCCTCGTCCCAAACTGTGCGGCGACGTGAGAGGTTGCCCGAAGTCTGGTCGGTCGTGGGTGCATCGCCGAGATCCTCACCGTTTTCTACAAGGTCTCCAAACTGAGATATTGCAATCATCTGGGCCACGGTAATCGTGATGATTTCTGTTGTCGGATTCTGATATATTGCTTTCATTGTTGTTCCTTTCTTTTTGTTTTGGAAACTAATTGGCACCAATTGGGATAATGATATCTTTATTCGCGCCAATTAGTTTCTTTATTTACATTTCATTAATTACACATTTACTTCACAATAACCTTCTTGCCATTGATGATGTAGAGACCCTTCTGAGCCTTCACCACACGCTGGCCCTGCAGGTTGTAAACCTCGCCGTTCATCTGCTTCTCAGCTGCGATGCCGTCGATAGCGGTAGCCTCGTCGAAGCCAATGAAGCTGCGGGCACTTGTCAAAGCAGGAATGTATGCACTGTTAGCACGTACGTCGAAGCCATTATTGCCTACCTTGTAGAAGCCAACGCCCTTGTCACCGTTCAACAGAACAAAACCTGCATCAATATGAGTCGGAGTAAGGACACCATGGAGTGCATTCTGGATAGCACTGAGCCGACCATTCGGCAGGAAGGGCACCTTGGCAGAAACCTCCTGATCCTTCACACCCTTGATGAGCAGACCATTATTTTCGGGCACACTGTTCTCAACCTTATTGAAGGAGACATTGGTACCAGTCAGAGTGGCGGTGTAAGCCGACATGTAATCTATGTTGCTAAAGTCAAGGGCACGGTCGCAGCAGAATGTAGCATAGCCTGCTGTGCCAACAGTCACGGTGACGTATGAGCCATCGGTGTACTCCTTGCCATCCTCGAAAGCAAGGTCAAGGGTCTGGTTGTAGTCGCCGTTACCACCATTGTTAAAGATGATGCTCTCGGGCATGTCGGCCTCTTCACCTATATTCTCCACTGTGTAGGTGTAAACATCGTTGACTTTGTTTATTACGGCTCCAGGCCATTCACCATTATAATTTTTCACGCCCTCAGTCCAAGCAAAAGCATGAACTTCGTTCCAGTTTTCCACATTGGTATAGGTCACGGCCTCAGTGAACTTGCTCCATGTGTATGCCTTGCCATCCTCGAAAGTAAGGTCAGAGGTCTGATTGTCAGAACCGCCAAGTCCATTGTGGAAGATGATATTGGCGGGAGCGCTCTCAGCCTTGAAATTCAATTCATAAACACCAGCTACATTAGCTTCCATTTCATATTTCTTCTCATTCCATGAACCAAGCTGCTCAATCTTGCTTGCACCTTCACCTGTCCATGCGTATGCGTAAACATGCTCCCAGCCGAGGTTGGTTGCGAGGGTTGCAGTGTATGTTTCAAGATGCTTGGTGCACTTCACGTCAATTGCGTTGTCATTTGCAGGATCGATGGTGATGGTGATGTCGAAGTTGCCCTCACCACCAGTGACAGAGGTGTTAATCGTCCAGTTATTACCGCTGGGATACCAGTCAGTTCCATTCTTGACAACTTTAAAAGCAGGACTTGTGCTATTGTTGACAGTGATATTCTCGAATGTCTTTTCATACTTACCTGTCTCCTTGTTCAGAGTCATATAGTTCTCTGCAACATTCCAGTCAAAGCCGGTGAGGTTCTCAGTGCCGACAACGGTATAAACAGTCGAATTGTAGAGATACATATCGGTGACAAAGACACCATCACCCCAGCCCTGCTTCTTGATGCAGTGCAGACGGGCAAAGCCATAGTCATCAACAATCTCCTGAAGATCGATGGTGTAAACATTACCCTCAATAGTTTGATAAGCATCGTTCGACCATGTCTCACTGTGGTCAGGATTTGGATTAATGTCAATCATCTTCGAGTCTGCCTGTGTAGCAGCCTGATTGCCGCCAGCTTCGGTACGGTTCATACAGAAACGAGGCTTGACTGTACCCTGTGTCACAACGATAAGCTTTTCATATCCAGCCAGATCAGCCCAGTTCAGTTCGCTTACATTGCCATCGCCGTAAGGCAGACCACTTGCGGTGAAGGTATCATAGGCACAATTAGTTGCCTCGCCCTCGCCGGGAGCGTCCAGACTTGCATAGTGCTTAAACATGTCTTTCGACAGTTCCACATAGTTTGCGGCACGTGTCAAGCCGTCAATAGCATTCTGCAGGTTTGTGGCTGCAGTAGTCAGACTCTCATCCGTAGCGTCGGCAGCAGCCAAAGCGGTCTCAGCAGCAGAGAGGGCGGTGGTAAGAGCTACAAAGCTGTCAGCAGTCTTGCCTACGCTTGAATACAGCTTGGCCAAATCAATTTTTTCCTGCAAAGCATCCTTCTGAGGCTGCAATGGGTCGGGAGTCTTGTAGAGATACATACCCGAAACGATTATATTAGAACTAGCTTTTATTGCATTCAGATAGGCGAAGCCCTTTTCAGTAGTCATCTGAGCCAAATCAACGGTATAGGCATTCCCTTCCTGAGAGAA
The DNA here is from genome assembly GCA_905233425.1 of uncultured Prevotella sp. Lineage (GTDB taxonomy): Bacteria > Bacteroidota > Bacteroidia > Bacteroidales > Bacteroidaceae > Prevotella. The sequence continues at coordinate 40,840 of CAJOEC010000027.1, forward strand.
ATACTTTGCAGACCAACCACCCCTTGTGTTATCAATAAGGTGAGACTGCGTTTCGTCTTCATTCCACTGACCACCAGCCTCATCACGGTTAAACAAGAAACGTGGTGTGCCAGTAGCAACGACAATCAGTTGCTCATAGTCTGAAAGGTCTGCCCAAGCATTCACACTCGGATCACCGTAAGGCTGGCCTGTAGACACTAATAAATGATATTCATAATTACCAGAATTACTACCCCTGACAGCTTCAGCACCCCAACCAGACCAAGAGTACATCATGTCTTCAGTCAGATTCTCGTAACCATCTTTGAAAGCAAGGGCATCAATCTTGGCCTGCACATTTTCCGTGGCGGCTGTCAAGCTTGCAGCGGTAGCAGCAGCATCAGCCAGAGCGGTCTCAGCATCAGCGATGGCAGTGGTCAGGTCGCCAAACGATGCATCTGTATAAGCTACACCATTGTACAGCTTGGCAAGTGCAATCTTCTCACTCAAAGTTTCCTTGTCGATTGCCAATGGATCTGAAGGCACTTCCTCTAAAGCCATAGAAGTACTGCCTGCAGTAGACCAGCCTACAGTGCTATTTGAAGAAAAGTCACCATTGGCAATTAACTCTATATCTGTGCCCTTCTTCTTGCAAGACACATTATCGAAATAGATTTTACCATCAAGTGTGCCAAACACAAACGAGATTTTGTCATTAGTCCAGGAAGCAGTAAACTCCCATGAATAAGTGGTTAAAGACGTTGTAACTGTTTTTGTGGCAAGATATTGCACGTCATTTGTTCCACCCCACTGATTTTTATTTTCACTAGCTTCCCAAGTAGACCAAAGTGAACAATCTCCGCCTGCGATAGACTTTATGTCTGCTGTAACTACATAGGTAGCACCTTGTTCCAACGGAGTAGTAAAAAGATATCCGACTTGTTTGTCCCAGCCATTTGCCTGAGCAGCACCATCACAAACCATCCAACGGTCAACGTCCGGCTCCTCCATATAGACATCTGTTATCTTAACAGAGGCAGGATGATAAGCGTCAATCGTTTTACCTTCCAAAGGAGTGTTGGCACCCCAGATAGTAATATCTGTTACATTTTTAAAGTTTACTCCAGTATTTGCAGCGGCTAAAGCAGCGAGGTCAACATTATTCTCGCCAGCTTTAAGTTGAACATCTGCATAATTGTTATCCCCTTGCTTAATTCTCAGCAATACATAATCTACATTGTCACTAAAATCAGCCAATGTAGCATGAAAGTTTGTAAAAGAAGATATATCGCCAGAGGCGAATCCTGTCTCTATAAAATACCAAGTACCATTTCCACCAGAAGGAGCTTCCCATACACCATTCCAAGTCATTGTGTTGGTGTTGGAATTCCAGTCGGCTTGCGCCCACCAATTCGAACTACTTAATGTAGCATAAGTTTTTGCTGCATTCGCCCCCACTACTCCCATTGCGAGCAGCGCGAGGGTGAACATTAGTTTTGTAATTTTTTTCATAGATGTTTAAGTTAATAATGTTTATAAAATATAATGTGAAAAAATTCAGGGTGCAAAGGTAGTGTATAAAAACGGAACAGCGTTAGAGACATGTTTCAAAGTGTTTTCGATTTGTCTCATGTGGGACTTACAGGGGAGGGTGACTGTCAGAAACCTTGCATTCTTACATATAACTACAGTTGTACTAATCCCTGACGGGAAGCCCCTCGTGCTCTGAAAAAGAAAAGATTACCCGTTTGTTTGCGTTAATAAAGATATTTCCCTTTTTTATTA
>CAJOEC010000028.1 GCA_905233425.1 uncultured Prevotella sp.
CTACTTGTCTGCTAATTATATACTGACCCCACCCCTAACCCCTCCCCTACAAGGGAGGGGAAAGGCTGCGCGTAGTTTTGCAATTTGTAGAACATACCTATAATGCGTTTGGTCTGCTTCGAGACAAGCCGACGGAAGAAAAATGGGTTCACGGCGGCCGCTACGAACAATCACGGCGGCCGCCGTGAATATTTTTAGCGGCCGCCGTGAATGTTTTTGGCGGCCGCCGTGAACCGGCAAGGTCGGCTCTTCCTCCCTCGGGGGTACGGTCTTTCTCCCTGTTTCCCCGCACCTCTTTCACTGTGTACTACGGCCTTTCCCCAAACAAGAGCCGTGACCCGTGGCAATTAAGCAGCTCTCTTTTTCTTATTTCTGCTGATTATTTTGCCAAAAGAAAAAATAAGTGTACCTTTGCACCGTGAAAGTGACTCAATAATATCTTTATAAACTATCATAGCAAATGAAAAACAAACTAACTTCAGGTTTGGCATCGTCAGGAACGGTGACGAGCCAAAGAACAGCGGGGATGCAAATGCCTTCCAACAGGCTAAATGCCTGAAACAACTCGTGCTCCTGACCCTGTTTCTGTGCACCTTCTTAGGAGGGGCAAGGGCGCAGAGCACACTGACTGTGCATGACGGAACAGAAACAACCGACAGGGTTCCGATCTACAGCTGGCATGCCAATGTTAGCCAACAAAGCCAATTGATTTATCCCGCCTCAGAGCTTGCCGCCATGAGTGGGAAAGTCCTCACTCAAATGGTTTTTTATTGGCAACAAGGCCCATGGCCCAGTGATGACTATAGTGTCGGCACTTGGACCATCTCGTTAGGGGAAACGACGGCCACCGCTTTCAACGGCGGCTTTGATACCACAACGCCACTTACTGAAGTATTCACCGGCGTATTAGATGAGGCAGGCGGCTTGTTCAACACCACCGACCACACTTTGACCATCACCTTTGATAAGGAATATGTCTATCAGGGAGGCAACTTGTTGGTCCAATTCGCACACACAGGAACAGGCGAGGAAATGGATTATCATTTCATAGGCCAAAGCATGGATAAAGCTACGTCATACTTGTGCTGCTATGAAAGTAATGGAAATGCATACATTAATGAATCAAACAACTTCCTGCCCAAGACCACCTTCACTTATCAAGCACAGCCAAATTGCGCCGAACCCACCAACGTGGCCGTCAGATATAATGAAGGTGCCCCCACCGCTACGGTGACTTGGACATCAGAAGCCACCAACTTCAACATCGATGTGAACGGCACCATCACTGCCGTCACAGGCAACTCTTACACCTTCGATGTTTCGCTGCGCACGACTTACACCATCAAAGTGCAGGCCGACTGCGGCGACGAGCAAAGCTATTGGACAAAAGCCATCAGCTTCTTCTCCGGATGCGGAACCGTTCCCGTAACTTACTCTTACGGTTTTGAGGATGAAAGCGACATGGACTGCTGGACAATTATCACCCCTGGCACATCCGACTATGAAGCAAGCATCTCTCAGTATGAAGAGTATGCACACACAGGCAGCCATTTTTTCCATTTCTATTCCACAGAAATACCTGGCCAATACCTCATCTCCCCTCAATTGGGCGGCATCGCGAACGGTTTGCATGTGAAGTTCTGGCATTGCGGATACAAGGGCACAGAAACCTTCCAAGTGGGTTATTCTACCACCGACAATGATCCCGCCAATTTCACTTGGAGCAACGAAATCACCGCTACAACGAGCTACCAGCAATTCAAGGCCAACTATCCCGCCAATACCAAGTATGTGGCGGTGAAGCACACCTCTGATGAATATTGCGACTTCTTCCTCGATGACTTCCTCTTTGAGGAAAGCCCGAGCTGCATCGAACCAACAGGCGTGCAGGTAGCCGATGTCACCACCCATGGCGCCACTGTCAGCTGGACCGCCGGTGGTTCGGAAACGGCATGGGACATCTTTGTTACCGCCGATGCCACCATCGAACCTGACGGCACCACAACACCTACCTATACCAACATTAACGGCAATTCTTACAGCTTGTCCAATCTCAGCGCTGGCACCATTTATTATGTCTATGTGCGTACCATTTGCAGTGGGACCGAGGTGAGCGAATGGAGCAGCACCGCCACCTTCGCCACCATTTGCAATCCTATCGCCCTCCCGTGGAGCGAGAACTTCGACAACCTTACGGGCTCAGGTATGCCGGTTTGCTGGAACTCCATTTTTGAAGGCTCGGGCTTTTGTGGTATCCAGCAATTTTCTGAAAACAATAGTAGTCTTATGTTTTTCATAGAGCCGTCTTCTGGACCTAATAGTAGTGTAACTGCCGTGTTGCCCGAAATTGACGAGAACTATCCTTTGAACGGATACCAGATTTCATTCGATGCTGGCAAACTCTATAGCTACACACACGAAAAACTCGACATTGGCATCATGACAGACCCTGCCGATCCGACAACATTCACCTTGGTTGAAGAAGTTGACATCACTGACATAGTCTTCAATGGTGGTTTTGGTACATATACTGTGTATTTCAACAATTATACGGGCAATGGCCATTATATCGCCATCAGAGGTAACAACATTAATTCTGAAGGCTTTAATGTCCTCATTGACAACATTGTGGTGAGCGAGGCTCCTTCTTGCATCTCCCCAACGGGTCTTGCTGCCGATGCCACCTTTGACTCAGCCGACTTGAGTTGGACTGCCAACAACGATGAATCCTCTTGGACACTTTACTGGAAAGAACGTGGGGCCGAGGCATATACCGAAGTGCCCAATGTGACCGCTAATCCTTACACGCTGAGCAATCTGAATGCCGCTACCGCTTACCAGTTCTATGTGGTGGCCCACTGCGACGAGAACGACCACAGCGCTCCTTCGGCAGTGTACACCTTCGCCACACCTGTCACCCTCCCGTTGAGCGAGGACTTCGAAGGCCTTGAGGGTGAAGGCCTGCTGCCGGTTTGCTGGAACACCATTGCTGATAACCCGAGCGCTTGTTATATCGGGTCAACAAATATTAATAACAATAATGTTCTTGTGATTAACATGAACCAGTCTTCTACTCCTTATGGTGCAGCAGTCGTGTTGCCTGAGGTTGACGCGAGCTATCCTTTGAACCAATGTCAGATTTCGTTTGATGCAGGCTATTGGAGCAGCAACAGTAGCACGACCGGAGAACAACTCATCATCGATATCATGTCTGATCCCAATGATTTACAGACAGTAGATTTTTATGAGTATGTTAACATCACCAATGACGATTCCAATTTGGGCAGATATACGGTACTGTTCAACAACTATGAAGGCAATGGTCATTACATCGCCCTGTATTTCCTTGGTGGTGGCTTTAATCCCTTTGGTGGAGGAGGCTCATACACTGTCTTTATTGACAACATCGAAGTGACCGAGCTTCCTTCTTGCTTGCCCCCTACGAATCTTGCTGCCACCAACATCACCGGCAGTTCTGCACAATTGGCTTGGACCGCCAACGGCGAAGAAACCGAGTGGGATATCTTTGTTACTACGGATGCCTCTGTCCAACCTGACGACAGCACAACGCCTACCGTTGCCGCAACTGCTGACAATCCTTACAGCCTGACGGGTCTCGATCCTCTCACCACCTATTATGCCTATGTGCGTGCCATTTGTGGCGGCGACGACGGCAACAGCGAATGGAGCAACAGTGCCACCTTCACTACCAAATACACAATAACTGTTGATGCTGACCACCCATACACGCAGGATTTCAGCGACGAGACATTCCCTCCTGAATATTGGGAACTTGGGGGGGAATTTCCTAATTGGTACAACTCCGTTCAGGGCGCAGGCGCAGCCTATACCAGTTATAATTCCAATTACCTGTATATGCCTTTCTTACACATTGATGCCGACAACGCTGTGCTAACCTTCAAGACCAATGAAAGACATACAGAATATTATACTGGTGGTTCAGAGGACAATGGCGGTTTGAGCATCGTCAAGGTCTCCACCGACGGAGGCGGCACCTGGACGCAACTCTGGTGCCCCACCTATGACGAACTCACCACTGACGACTTCAGGACAGTCCCCCTCAGCTTGTACGATTATGTCGGCGAAGATATCCTCATCGCTTTCGAACACCAAGGCCACCACGGCTGGACCATCGACGATGTGGAGGTTAAAGTGGAACCGCTTATTGCCTTTACACTGCAAGATGGTGGTACAGGCAATACCAATACCGACATTTTAGCGGAGCATAATGGTGATATGGCCAATGTCACTTTGCAGGGCCGCACGCTGTGGAAGGATAACAGCTGGAACACGCTGTGCCTGCCGTTCAACATGACTAATTCACAAGTGACAGCACAGCTGAATCCCTCTGAGATGAAGGAACTCGACGTGACAGGTAAATACACTGACACTGGCGTTCTTGATGACAACGGCACTTACCAGACGGAACTCGCCGATGACGGCACACTTTATCTCTACTTCAAGGACTCCCAGGCCATTAGCGCAGGCGTACCTTATATTATTAAGTGGGCTTCTGGCGACAACATCGTGAACCCGACGTTCACAGGTGTGACCGTTGTCAGCGGTGATCCAACGGAAGTCAGCTTTACAGGCGGCAAGTTCGTGGGCACCTACAGCTACACGCAGTACACCACCGAGAACAAGAGCATCCTATTGCTTGGTGGCAACAACAATCTGTACTACCCGCTGAACGGTGCCAGCATCGGTGCCTTCCGCGCCTACTTCATGCTCGACGAGCCGTTAAGTGCCCGCGCCTTCCGCCTGAACTTCGGTGACGGTGAGGTACAGGGAATTGCAACCATAGATTACACTGATTCAACGGATAAGGCCGGCGCATGGTACACCCCCAGTGGCTTGAAACTCAACAAGAGGCCTACCAGCAAGGGCCTGTACATCAAGAACGGTCGCAAAGTCGTGATTAAGTGAGAATAAAGCAGAGCTCGCTCATGCTTTATCGAGCGTGAGCGAGCTCGAGCTTCGGCTCGGACAAAGGTACGAAAAAATATGGAGATAGCAACTATTTTCCCTGAAAAAATACGTTAAAAAACAAAAAATCCGCTTGCATATCCTTGTTCTATGACGAAAATTTCGTAACTTTGCGGCATCTTTAATACATTCTATTATGCTGATTAGGATTGTAACGACGAATTTTAGGTCATACGGACAAGAAACGGAGTTTACGATGTTGCCATCGTCCAATGTCCGTAGGAAGGACTGGCACGTACACAGCCAGGGCCGTGGAGCCAGTGTGTTGCGTACGGCAGTAATTTACGGTGCCAACGGTGCGGGCAAGTCGTGTCTGGTAAAAGCTCTTGGACGACTCCAGACCATGGTAGCAACGGGAAGCCTGCCTCCCACGGCCTTCAAGGATGCCAACAAGTATAATGACCCGGAAATGCCTGTTTCCATTGAGGTGGAGTTTGGCACGGAGTCAGACCAGTATTCCTACGGGGTGAGCTATCGCGGCAACATCTGCATGGAGGAATGGCTGTATTCCACTATTAAGAAACCCGTGTGCGTGTTTGAACGTAAGTACGACGTACAGACTGGCAAGACAAGCATCAATCTGAGTTAGAGGACAATCTGCTGAAGGGCAACGAACTGTTGCTGTCGAAGCATGACGTGGTAAAGAATGGGCAAATTACGGATGCTTTCCTATGGCTGACCACCAAACTGCACGTCATCTTCCCTGAAACACGTTCGACCTCTATTTTCGACAACAGGTATTCCGACGAAGGGTTCAAGTCGCAGTCCGAAGCACTTATTTCGGCCTTGGATCTCGGCATCAACGAACTGACCTTGAAGGACGAGGATATTGAGTCGTTCAAGCAGAGCATTTCGGAATGGCCCGAACTGGTGCAGGGCGTGGAGGGCATTGTCAAGCGCCTTTCGCGCTCGCCAGAGGAACAGGAGGAGGTGATGATAGACACGGGAGCCTTCACCGTCAGCATGCGCCGCGAAGGCAACAAATATTTCGTGCGCCGTGTCAAAGCTCTCCATAAAGTGAACGACAGCCTCTATGATTTCGAACTGAAGGAAGAGTCGGACGGCACCCAGCGCATCTTCGACTTCGTGCCGATGGTGCAGAACGTCAAGAGCGAGGCCTGCACCTACGTCATCGACGAACTGGATCGCAGCCTGCATCCTACGCTGGTACGGACATTGGTTTCACGTATTGTCAATGACAAGAACATGAAGGGCCAGCTGATTTTCACGACCCATGATGCAGGACTGCTCGATGGGCAGGTGTTCCGCAACGACGAGATTTGGTTTGCCGAGAAAGACCGCGAGACGCAGAGCACCCACCTCTACACGCTCGATGAGTTCAAGCCCCGTGCAGACTTGGACTTGGAGAAGGGCTACCTCAACGGACGCTTCGGCGCCATCCCTTTCCTGGCACGTTTCAACGAATTAAACTGGGAGTAAATGGGATTCAAGGTTAGAGGTTATACGAGGGAGGTTCCCCAAGAGAAGGTTCGCGACTACTCCCTGTTTGCCATCGCAACGGAATGAACGGAGCGTGAACCCGACTACTTCAGGCTTTTCGACGGTATAGACCGCATCAAGGTGGATATTATCGAGCCGGAAACGTCGGACGACGAGGACGCAAATGAAAAGCGCAAAGCCTCTTCGCCCTCGAAAGTGCTGGAGAAGGTCAAGGCGTATATCAGCAAGAATCAGTTGAGTGCCGAGGATGGCGACTCGCTTTGGTGCGTCATCGATGTTGACCGTTGGCCGCAGAAGCAGATAGAGGAACTGCATGCGTTCTGTGCCCAAAAGTACAACTGGCATTTGGTCATCAGCAATCCCAGCATTGAAATCTGGCTTCTGTATCATAAGCGGACTGACTTGACAGGCCTCGGCATCCAGACCGCCAACGATGCCAAACAGGCACTCGACAAGATTGAGAAAGGCGGCTATTACTACATCAAATATCTGCCATTGATGCTCGATGCCATTGAGAACGCCCGCAATGCTGACTCAAATCCAGACGGCTATATGCCCGAGTTGCTTCAGACGAAAGTCTATCAGTTAGGCCGTGCGCTCTACGACCGAATGGGCAAGGTACGTTTTGAGAAATTCGTAGCCTCGCTGCCCAGTATAGAGAAGGAAATACTGAAACAGAAGATAATCCGCTGACCCCTTTTATCTCGCCGGTAATCATAATATATTAGATCTAAGTGATTGTTCTTCATGTACGAAAAAAGGGAATCCAATGTGGTTCCCTTTCAGTATTTTTGCGGAAGGTGAGGGATTCAAACCCCCGATACCCAGAAGGGTATACCGGATTTCGAGTCCAGCGCGATCGATCACTCTGCCAACCTTCCTTCGCTGATTTGCGGGTGCAAAGGTAGTACTATTTTTTCTAATGGCCAAATTTTTCATCCATTTTTTTTGTTTTTGCTTTTTTTGTTTGGCGGTTCGGCCTCTTTTGAGTACCTTTGCACGCTGTATTGCATTATACAGGGAGTTATGTTACGACAACTTTACATCAAGAATTTTGCTCTTATCGATGTCCTCGACATGGAGTTCCACGACGGTTTCTCGGTCATCACGGGCGAGACGGGGGCGGGAAAGAGCATCTTGCTCGGGGCCATTGGCCTGCTTCTTGGCCAGCGTGCCGATGCGAAAACGGTGAAGATGGGTGCCGACCGTTGTGTCATAGAGGCCCATTTCGACCTCAGCGGACATGCCTCTGCGGGAAGCGATGAGACGAATAGTGACCTTGAGGAGTTATTCAGGGATAACGACATCGACTATGACGCTGCCGACACCATCGTGCGCCGCGAGCTGTCGGCGCAGGGCAAGAGCCGGGCGTTCATCAACGATACGCCGGTGTCATTGGCGCTGCTCAAGGAGCTGGGCGAGAGGCTCATGGACGTGCACTCACAGCACCAGAACCTGCTGCTCGGCAAACACGATTTCCAGCTCGGCGTGGTGGACATTATAGCCCAAGTCCCCATGACCCACTACCAGCAGTCGTATGCCACCTATCAGGACACGCTGAAACAGTTGGAGGCATTGCGCGAGGAGATTGAGCAGAACCGCCGCAACGCCGACTTCCTGCAGTTCCAGTATGGCGAGCTTTCCGAGGCACGCCTCACCGACGGCGAGCAGGAGGAGCTGGAGCAGCGCAGCGACACGATGACCCACTCAGAGGACATCAAGGGCGCGCTTTACGAGGCTGGCGAGGCACTATCGGGCGACGAGAATGGCATCGTCACGCAGTTGAAGAAGGCCACGGCAGCGCTGCAGGGCATAAAGAACGTGCTGCCCGGAGCCGACGAACTGGCCGAGCGGTTGGACAGCTGCTATATAGAACTGAAAGATGTGGCTGCCGACGTCAGCGACAGGTTGGAGAACATCGATTTCGACCCGGCAGAGCTTGACGCCGTGAACGCCCGTTTGGACACCATCTATGCCCTGCAGAAGAAATACCATGCCGACAGCGTGGCCCAGCTGATAGCCATTCAGGACGACTTGCGCCAGAAACTGGCCAACATTGAGAACAGCGACGACGCCCTGGCCGAACTGAGCCGTAAGGCCGAGGCACAGCGGGCCGAATGCCAGCGACAGGCCGACGCGCTGACCGCCCTGCGACAGAAAGCCGCCAAGACGATAGACCGTCAGATGAAGGAGAGGCTCGTGCCTTTAGGCATGCCCAACGTGAGGTTTGAGACGCGCATGGAGAAGGTCGAGCTGGGCAGCATGGGACAGGACCGCGTGGCATTCCTCTTCAGCGCAAACAAGTCGACGGCCCTGCAGCCGGTGTCACAGGTGGCCAGTGGCGGCGAGATAGCCCGCGTGATGCTGGCTCTGAAAGCCATGATCAGCAGGGCGGTGAAGCTGCCGACGATAATATTCGACGAGATAGACACGGGTGTCAGCGGGAAGATTGCCGAGCAGTTGGCACAGATAATGGCCGAGATGGGCTCCGGCGGCCGACAGGTGATCAGCATCACCCATCTGCCCCAGATTGCCGCCTTGGGAACGACACACTACCGCGTGTACAAGGAGGACACGGCGCAAGGAACCACCAGCCATACGGTGATGCTCAACGAGGAAGAGCGAGTGAGGGAGATTGCACAGATGCTCAGCGGCAGCGACGTGACCGAGGCTGCAATGGCAAACGCCCGACAACTCTTGAAGATCAATAATTGAATTAAACGACTTTAAAATATGAGAAGACTTTTACTTGGTTTATCATTCATCATTTGTTTTCTATCATTTAGTGCTGGCGTCTCTGCCCAGCCAGGCTGGACGAAGAAGGCTGCAAAATCGGTGTTCACCCTGAAAACCTTCGATGCCGACGGTACGTTGCTTGGCAGTTCGTGCGGTTTCTATGTCGGCGACAATGGCGAGGCCGTCAGTTGTTTCTCGCCTTTCAAGGGTGCCGCCCGCGCCGTGGTCATCGACGTCAGCGGCAAGGAGAGTGCCGTGACATTTATGCTTGGAGCCAACGACACCTACGACGTGGCGCGATTCCTCGTCGATGCCTCTAAGCCTCAGCCCTTGACCATTGCCCCGGGCATGGCTCCCGCATATACTGGCGTGTGGCTGCTGCCCTGGCGTGAGACCAAGAATGTGCCGGAGGGAGTAATCAGGAAGACAGAGACGTTCAACGAGGAGTATGGCTACTATACCGTGGCTATCGACATGCCCGAGGGCACGGCCGGCGCTCCCCTGATGGACGACGAGGGTCTCGTCATTGGCATTATGCAACAGCCCTACAATGCCGGCGACAGCGTGAACTATGCCGTGAGCGCCCGTTTCGCCGACAGTCTGCGCATCACCGGCCTCAGCATCAACGACCCCGCGCTGCGCTCCACGGCCATCAAGAAAGCCCTCCCCGACGACATCTCACAGGCGCTGCTGACGCTCTACGTTGCCAGTGCACAGATGGACTCGGCAGCCTATGCCACGCTCATCGACGATTTCATCACGAAGTTCCCAAAGAGCCAGGAGGGGTATGTCTACCGTGCACAGCTTGCCGCCAACGGCGACCACTATGACCTGGCCGACCGCGACATCGAAACGGCATTGCGCGTGGCCGACAGTCCCGACGAGGTGCACTACAGTCTCTCACAGATGATCTACCAGAAAGTGCTGTTCCGTCCGCAGCCTCCCTACGAGCCATGGACGCTGGAGCGTGCTTTGGCCGAGGCCGAGGCGGCCAACGCTGCCAACCCACAGCCCACTTACCGCCACCAGCAGGCCATGGTGATGTTCGCCCAGAAACGCTACGACGATGCCTACGCCGTCTACGAGGAGCTGTTCACCACGCCCATGCGCTCGGCCGACCTGTTCTACGAGGCGTCGCGATGCAAGTTCATGGCCGGCGACACCATAGCCCAGATAGCCCTCCTCGACAGCTGCATGTCGCTGTTCTCACGCCCCTACCTGAAAGAAGCCGCCCCATTCCTACTCGCATCGGCACAGGCACGAATGAACGCCAACCGATACCGCGAGGCCGTCGGCCAGCTGAACGACTACGAGCAGCTGATGGCCGCACAGGTGAACGACCAGTTCTACTATCTGCGTTTCCAGGCCGAGGTGGGAGGCCGACTGTTCCAGCAGGCCCTCAACGACATCACGAAGGCCATCAGCATGGATCCCCAGAGCGACCTCTACTATGCCGAGAAAGCGTCGCTGCAGGTCAGGGTTGGTCAGTACGACGAGGCCATTGAGACAGCCCGTGAATGCATCGCCGTCGCCCCCGACCACAGCGACGGCTACCTCTTCCTCGGCCTTGCCCAGTGTCTGAAAGGCATGAAGGAAGAGGGCCTGAAAAACCTTCGCAAGGCCCAGGAGCTGGGCGACCCCCAGGCTGAAGGACTGATAGAGAAATACGCCATCTGACTCCCGCCAATGACTGACAGACCGTTTCCCCGTTTGAATAGTATGGAGTCATTACAAATCATCATGACAATAGAAGAAGTAAAGGCAATCATAGAAGGAGATGAGACCCGTACACTGGAACTGAAAAAGACAACGGGTGAGTTGAAGGATGGTATGCGCTCCGCATGTGCTTTCCTTAACACAGCTGGTGGCTGGCTGTTCTTTGGTATTGCTCCAATTACATTAAAGATTCTGGGACAGAAAGTGACAGACAATACACGCAAGGAGATAGCCAGAGAAGCAGCAAAACTGGAACCACTGATTGACCTTTCTATTGAATACATTGATGTGCCAGACCGACCAGGTTGCCAAGTAATCGCCATTCACATGAATGCCCCTTCTTACTGGGATGTGCCATACACGTATGACAACAAGCCTTATATGCGGATAGAGAGTACAACTGTAGTCATGCCTCGTGATATCTTTGAAGACCGTCTGATGCGTAGCAAGTATAATCGCTACAAATGGGAAGACCAAATCTGTGAAGGCATCACAATTACAGATTTAGACGAACAGCGTATTCGTGGTGGTGTCCGTCTCGGTGTGGAACGTGGTCGAATGCCGGAATCTTCTCTCATGGACTCTACGGAAATCCTTGTAGAGAAACTAAAACTCACGACAGCAGGCGGACTAAAGAATGCAGCGGCGGCTCTATTCCTTCGAGATACCAGTCGGTTTCCCCAATTTTTGCTCCGTATGGCTCGATTCCGCGGAAATGACAAAACTGAATTCATTGACAATCAACGTGCATACGGCAACTTTTTCACTCTGCTTGATGCTGGTATGGCATTCTTTTTCAAGCATCTTTCTCTTAGCGGAAAAATAGTGGGCTTTACAAGAGAGGAAAAACTGGAAGTTCCCGCTGAGGCTCTGCGTGAAGCCTTGACGAATGCCCTTTGTCACAGACTGTTCCATAATACAAGCAGTTCTGTGGGTATCGCTATCTATGATGACCGGGTTGAAATAGAAAATACAGGGCATTTACCCGATGAGTTGACCGTTGAAACCATCAAGCAGTCTCATCATTCATTCCCTCAGAACCCAACCATTGCTGATGTGTTGTTTAAAACCACGTTCTTGGAGAATTGGGGCAGCGGAGTTGGTCGAATGGTCGATGCTTGTCGTGAGGCAAACCTTCCTGAACCCGAATTCAATCAGAATGCAGCATTCGTGTGGGTCACGTTCAAGCGTACAACCATACAACCATACAACCCCTCAACCCCTCAACCCCTCAACCCCACAAGTTCACCCCTCAACCCCTCAACCCCCTCAACCCCCTCAACCTCAAAGCGCGAGATAGCAAAAGCCAAACGTATAAAAGCTTTATTGTCAGCTGTCGGAACAAATGGTTCAAATCTAAAAGCATTAATGGATTCGATGCAGAGAAAGGACAGAAAGGGATTTGTGGGCACATATATTATGCCAAACATTGAAGCTGGTTATATTGCTATGCTATACCCAGAAATCCCCAACCATCCAATGCAGTCATACTATCTGACCAACAAAGGCAGAGAACTTTTGGAACAACTCTGATTTCAAGGCTTGTAGGGGAGGGGTTAGGGGTGGGGTCAGTATATAATTTGCTGACAAGAAGTCACCTATAACAGTAGGATTCCCACGGTACTATGTCAATACATGAAAGAAAGCCGTTTTGACTACCAGAGAAAAAACGTTTTGTCTCCAGATTAAACGCATTATAACGAAAAATTCCCTTTTTATGGAAATGAATGTGAATAATATGAATAATTTATTCCACGAATATTTATAATTATTATTCAAATTCGTGGACAAAATTAATTTATTCAAATTCGTTTCCAAAATATTTATAATGCGTTTGGCCTGTATGCTGGGGAGGGCTTTTGATGGGCTTGGGGGTGTCTCCTCAACCCCTCCGAGACCCCCAAAAGTTCGCACGGCGCGAACTCCGAGTTCGCCCGGCGCGAACTGGAAGTCCGCGCCGGGCGAACTTTTTGGCCTCCCGGAGACGATTCTGACAGATGTCGGACCCGAATGGCTGTCAAGCCGTCAAGCGGTGTTTGCTTTTTCTTTTTGTCTGTCAGAGGTTCTGAGCGCGTTGCCTGACGAAATATTCGCTGAAGTCCATGCCCAACACACGCATCGCCAGGTCTATCGTTCCTCCCTTTGCCCCGCAGACGAAGCAGCAGAACGTGTTCCTGCGCGTGCTGAACGACAGCGAGGCATGATGGTCGTCGTGGAATGGGCACAGACATTTATGTCGCGAAACTTGGAGTCCAAGCCGTTCCGCGACCCCCTCGATGGGAAGGTCGCGAAGTTTCTTCAACTCTTCTTCATCGTGAGACCTGAAGTCCCTGCAAATAGCCTCTGCCAGCAGCCCAAGTTGGCCTTTGTTACCCGAGAATTCAACACAAAGATGGCTGATAAGGCCACATGGCTCCATCCAAACCCCCGATGGGTACATAAATTCACAACCACAACAATGTGCTCCAAGTGGGGCAAAAACCATCGGAGCAAGCCCCTCATGCATCGATTTGGTGGTCTGCGACAGCAAGAGCTATCAATGAAGAAGGACATAAACTTAAAATGTGAAGAAATAAAACAACGGTTTTAGATGACCCTGACAAAAGCATAATAAAGATATACATTTTCCGTTATTGTCAATAGGCAAGAAAACCAATAAAGAATATGCTACGATGAAAAAATATCTGTTTGTTTTTCTCCTATCGTTGTCATCTTCCCTATTTGGTCAGGACATAAGTGTGGAAACACAGAAGTATTATGTTTTGGCGAATGAATGGGAGACAGATTCGGTATGCAATCTGGTATATACGGTAAAAAATGATTCTTCAGCCCCACAAGTGGTGTTGTTGACTGAGGATGACGTGAATAGCATGCCATTGAAATCGTTGATTAAACGGAAACTCATGCGGAGATATGGAGATTTCAGCATTGCCTTTTTCCTATGGGATCCTAATGTTGAAAATCTCTCAGCTCATGTCCTTGTGCCTGAATACTTCATAAAAATACTGTCTCCCGACGAATCGCTCAACATCACCCTGACTCTTCAGAATGAGGATGACCGTATGGTGGACTCTCTTTTCCGAAGCCATGTTCTCATTTCCAACTTGGAGGATATAGAAGGTAACGAATTGTTCCATGGATTCAAGAGTTATATGAACATTCATCATTTGTTGTATCCTTATTCATCCATCACGCTATCATGGAACCAAATTGTCCGTTGGTTGGATAAGCAGAACCCACAATCATGGTCAACTTATGAATTGGTTGGATGTCAGGTCCAAATAAAAGTTAACCCCAATCATGTACAAACAATGAATGACGGCCATGGGCCTTCGTATGTGTTATCAACACCCAAAGGGCATTTTGTGATAGCAGATGCGGCTACTACAGAATTCGACTTTAACGAGTATGAAATCATAAAAACCGACACAATAAATGGCATATATAATACCTATGGTGTCCACAAAGAAAAGTTTTATAGAAAAGATAACAGACCGATAGGTAATAAAAAAAGTAGGTGTCGTATCTATTATGCTGATGTCATGGCTAAAGACACCTGCGAGTTTAATCGCATTATGGATAATGTTATTGTTGCCCCTCTTTAGTCTCTTCCACCAGTGGATCATGAGAACCGTCCCCATAATCCGGAAGTAGTTAATTGACATTGCATTTTTGGAAAATCTCTGCTTGATGATTCATAAATGGACATAACTTTACAAGACTTGTGGAGCAAATGTGGAGCAAATCAATACCCTATACAAAAGCAAAAATCTCGCAAGTTGCTTGCTGTCAGCTTCTTGCGAGATTTCAAATGATTTTAAAAAGTACCCAGAGCCGGGGTCGAACCGGCACGGGTTGCCCCACTGGTGTTTGAGACCAGCGCGTCTACCGATTCCGCCATCTGGGCTCGAAAGCGGGTGCAAAGGTACAAATAAAATTTTAATTACACAAACTTTCTGCTAAAAATATGAAAAAATATTTGCCGTGTCGAAAGTTTTGTCTAATTTTGAGCCGAAAAACTAACCTGAAATCTGATAAATGGAAAAAAAGAAGAACAACTATTGCATTATTCTTGCGGGCGGACGCGGCAAACGCCTTTGGCCATCCAGCCGCAGAGAATGTCCCAAACAGTTTGTTGATTTTTTCGGCACAGGCCAGACACAGCTGCAGTCCACTTTCGAGCGTGTCAGCAGCATCATCGAAAAGGATAATATATTCATCTGCACTAACAAGGACTATGAGCAGCGCGTCAAGGAGCAGCTGCCCATGGTGCGTGAGGACCGCATACTGGCAGAGCCGGTGAGGCGCAACACCGCCCCCTCGGTGGCATGGGCCGGCGTGCGAATCCATCGTGAGTGCGACGATGCCCGTGTGCTGATAGTGCCCTCCGACCAGTTCATCACACGTGAGGAGGCTTTTCGGAGTGACGTGCTAAGGGGTCTGGATTTCGTTGCCGAGACCGACATCATACTCACCATGGGCATCCGCCCTTCGCGCCCTGAGCCGGGCTACGGCTACATTCAGATAGGCGAGCCTTCGCTTTTCGAGGGGATATACCGTGTGCAGTCGTTCACGGAGAAGCCCGAGCGCGACTTTGCCACAATGTTCATGGAGAGCGGCGAGTTCTTGTGGAACACAGGCATGTTCCTGGCGAACATCAATTTCCTGCATGGGTTCTTCCATGAGGTGATAAAAGACATGCCCTACCGCCTGTCGTCGCTGCTGACGGTGAAGTCGAAGGAGGAGGAACTGCAGTTCGTCAACCTGCACTATCCTTCCTACCCCAACCTGTCGATGGACAAGGCTGCCTTGGAAATGTCGGAGAATGTCTGCGTGATGACCTGCAGCTTCGGATGGGCCGACCTGGGCACGTGGCACAGCATCTATGAGTTCATGCAGAAGGGCGATGAAGACAATGTCGTCATCGACTCGGAGGTTATCATGGAGGAGTGTCATGGCAACATCGTGAAGCTGCCAAAGGGACATGTGGGTGTGATAAACGGTCTTGACGGCTATATCGTGGCCGAGCAGGGCGACGTGCTGCTGATATGCAAGAAGAGCGACTCGTCGTCGCTCATCCGCAAGTATGTCTCAGAGGTGCGAATACGCTATGGTGAGAAATTCGTGTGAACAACGATGAAGATACTGATAGACATGTCTTTCGTCAGACCATACGAGCTGACAATGAGCATACCTATATATGGCCTGCGACTCCTGCAGGCCATTCCAGAATCGAGGGTCAAAGACGTTCATCTGTTGATAGACGGCAACTTGGAACACTTTTTCCATGAGCACTTCCCACAGTTCGGCACGACATCGGTTTCTGTAAAAGGTATCTTCAGGAAAGCGAACTGGCGAGTCAAAGACATGCTTTTCGACATCGTACACAGATGGAAAATCTTCACGACTGGTTTTGACATTGTGCTGACATTGAACGAATTGACGTCGTACGCAACATTCAGGACCAGAAAGAAGAAGGTTTCCGTGATACACGACCTGAAAGACCTCTCCATAAAAAGCGGCAAGAAGCAAGTCCAAAGCCGACAGTTCTACCAGCGTCTCATCGACAGGGCAGATATCGTAGTGGCCATATCAGAGTACACACGGCAAAACATTCTCAACAATTACGACGTGGATGCCGGGAAAATACGGGTGATACACAACAGCATAAAGATGACGGCGGCGTCCAAATGTCCGGAAGGCTTTTCAGCCGACGCTCCATATATACTATATGTGAACACGCTGCTTGAGTACAAGAACCCGCTCACACTTCTTAAGGCGTTCAAATCTGTAATGGACAAGGTGGAAGAGCGTCTCGTGTTGGTTGGCAGGGACACGGAATACTGGCACGATGTCCTGCGTCCATACATCAAGCAAAACGGGCTGGAGAACCGGGTGACAAGGATGCAGAACCTGACAGACGAGGAAATAAAGTATCTTTATGAACACGCATCACTCTTCGTAAGCAGCAGCCGGCATGAGGGTTTTGGCTATACGCCTCTCGAGGCAGCGATATGCTGCTGCCCTGTGATATGCACAAAATGTGAGGCTTTGCCTGAAACGACAATGATGCTTCTGAATTACTACGAGCCGGCAGAAGACGATAGCGAGCTGGCCAACCGTATAGTCGAAGTCCTTGCCACACCCCGTAACATGACTGAGTTGAAGTCCATTTCCAATAGGTTCATCCAGGAATACTCGCCCGAGAGACAGGTAAGCCAGTTCTTCGAGCTTATGGACAACTTAGGGACTGAGACCAAATAAAGTTTACAAATAATGTCTGAAACGAATTTCCGTAATTATCGTAATTTATCCGTAATTTCCTTAATTATATTATCCGCATGTACCCGATAGGCGGCCTGAAAGGCCAACAAGCTAATAGCCCAGGGCAGCGCCCTGGGTAGGCATGAGTGCACAGCCTCCGCCCTGTAAGGGCAAAAGAATGAGTAGGAGGCGTCGCCTCCGTCCAAAGCTTTTGCCCTTTCAGGGCGTGGGGTCGCTCGTCCTGCTACCCAGGGCAACGCCCTGGGCTATGTGCTCATTGCCCCTTCGGGGCGTTATCACCTGATTGCGGATAATCATATCCTTAATTATACCAATTATGGGCAAATTATGGATATTACGGTAATTCGTTTCCAAAAACTAATCGCCCCCTTTTTTGGCATTATATTTGCTGTTTGTTGGCGGAAAAGGGACAAACTGCAAGGGAAATAGCGAAAGAAACCTAAATAATAATAGGTTTATGCACGCGTTTGGCAAAAAAACATTAACTTTGCAGCCCAAAATGAAATAATAGTACCGTAAGTTAGCATGAATGTTCTAAGAGCTTTATCCGCATGCTTTTTTCTTCTGACTGTCTCACAGATGATGCATTCGAAGGTGAATGTTCTCTTTGTAGACCCTATAACCATCGAACCGGGAGAAACAGCGGAGATTGTTGTTAAAATTGACTATGAGCCGAGCATGGAGGTGTTGAGCTATTCCTTCCATCTCCATTTGCCGGAAGGTATTGGCCCGAACACAAAAAGCGGGAACTGGACAACTTATTGTTTCACTTTGCCTGAGGAAACCTACCCGTTCTTTTATGACGAAGAGACAGATGAATACACCAAAAGCCCTAAGTCTTCATTGTTTTTGCAACCTACTGCCGACGGTAATCTGTTGGTGGGGTGGACTGGTGAAAAAGAAAGACTGCCTCTGAAATCCACCCATGGCGAGTTGATGCGCATCTCAGTCAAGGCATCGGCGGACTTCGTCAGTGGGACAGGCACCATCAACGATATAATGCTCACCAACGGCAGCTATGCCTTCGACCTTTACAACATCGCCGATGTGGCGTTTGGCATCAATGAAGACGTAGTGTCTGATGGAGTAAATGCCGTAAGCCGTCTGGCTTCAGACGACGCTCCCGTCTATACCTTGCAGGGCGTAAGGGCAAGTGGTGAGAAGAAAGGGCTGTACATCAGCAATGGAAAGAAGATATTCAAATAAAAAGTAAAATAAATCGTAAACATAAAAGATGAATTTCAACAAGATTCTAAAAGCATTGTTCGGCGACAAGTCTTCGCGCGACATGAAAAAGATTCAGCCTTTCGTGGAAAAGGTGAAGGCCGAATCGCCAAAGATTGAGGCCCTCGACAACGACGGGCTGCGTGCACGCACTCAGGAGATTCGCACATACGTGCAGGCCGCAGCAAATGCACAGAAAGAGGAGGTGGCGAAACTGAAGGCCACCATCGAGGACACACCGTTAGACGAGCGTGCCGACATCTTCGCCAAGATCGACAAGATTGAGAAAGAGGCCCTCGACGAGTATGAGAAAGCCCTCGACGAGGTGATGCCCGAGGTCTACGCCATCGTCAAGGAGACGGCCCGCCGCTTCGCCGAGAACGAGGAGACCGTGGTCACGGCCAACGACTTCGACCGTGACCTTGCCGGCGACCCCCGCAAGGATTTTATCACCATCGACGGCGACAAGGCCATCTACCACAACCACTGGACGGCCGGAGGCAACGACCTGAAGTGGGAGATGATTCACTACGACGTGCAGCTCTTCGGTGGCGTCGTGCTCCACCAGGGTAAGATTGCCGAGATGGCCACTGGTGAGGGTAAGACCCTCGTGGCCACACTCCCTGTGTTCCTCAACGCCCTGACGGGCAACGGAGTACACGTGGTGACGGTGAACGACTATCTGGCCAAGCGTGACTCCGAGTGGATGGGGCCGCTCTATATGTTCCACGGACTGAGCGTCGACTGCATCGACAAGCACCAGCCCAACAGCGATGCACGCCGCCGTGCATATCTGGCCGACATCACCTTCGGCACGAACAATGAGTTCGGCTTCGACTATCTGCGCGACAACATGGCAATATCGCCTGCCGACCTCGTGCAGCGCTCCCATAACTACGCCATCGTCGACGAGGTGGACTCCGTGCTCATCGATGATGCCCGTACACCTCTTATTATTAGTGGCCCTGTGCCCAAGGGCGACGTGCAGATGTTCGAGGAGTATCAGCCGTTGGTGGAAAAGCTCTTCGGCGTGCAGCGCCAGTTGGCCACTCAGTTCCTTGCCGATGCCAAGCAGAAGATTGGCAAGGGACAGGAACTTATTGACCAAGGCCAGAAGAAGGAGGGCGAGCAGATGCAGGAGGAGGGATTCCTCTCGCTGTTCCGCTCGCACAAGTCGCTACCAAAGAACAAGGCCCTCATCAAGTATCTCTCAGAGGAAGGCATCAAGGCCGGTATGCTCCGCACCGAGGAGAAATACATGGAGAACAACAACCGCAAGATGCCCGAGGCCGTGGAGCCGCTCTTCTTCGTCGTGGACGAGAAGCTGAACAGCTGCGACCTCACCGACAAGGGTACGGCATGGCTTGCCAACCAGGTGAACGACAAGGATCTCTTCGTGCTGCCCGACATCGCCGGTCAGCTCTCCGCCCTTGAGGTGGAGGAAGGCATCACCGACGAGGAGCGCCTGAACAAGAAGGACGAGATGATGGCCCACTACGCCGTGCAGAGCGAGCGCGTGC
Source organism: uncultured Prevotella sp. (assembly GCA_905233425.1). Lineage (GTDB taxonomy): Bacteria > Bacteroidota > Bacteroidia > Bacteroidales > Bacteroidaceae > Prevotella. The sequence goes on from CAJOEC010000028.1 coordinate 19,950, forward strand.
ACACCCTGCAGCAGCTGCTCAAGGCTTACACCATGTTCAACAAGGACGACGAGTATGTGGTCATCGACGGCGAGGTGAAGATCGTCGACGAGCAGACCGGCCGTATCATGGAGGGCCGCCGCTGGAGCGACGGACTGCATCAGGCCGTGGAGGCCAAGGAGCACGTGAAGGTGGAGGCCGCAACACAGACATTCGCCACCATCACCCTGCAGAACTACTTCCGCATGTACCACAAACTGGCCGGTATGACCGGTACGGCCATAACAGAGGCCAGTGAGTTCTGGAACATCTACAAGCTCGATGTGGTGGAGATTCCCACCAACAAGCCCGTGGCCCGTAAGGACATGGACGACCGTGTGTACAAGACAGCCCGTGAGAAATACCGTGCCGTAATCGAGGAAATTGTGAAGATGCGCAACGCCGGACGCCCGACGCTGATTGGTACGACCTCAGTCGAAATATCTGAGCTGTTGAGCCGTATGCTCGACATGTACGTCAATCCTGAGACTGGCAAGCGCGAGGGCATCCCCCACCAGGTGCTGAATGCCAAGCTGCACCAGAAGGAGGCTGACATTGTGGCACTCGCCGGTCAGCAGGACTCGCAGGGTCGTGGTGCCGTGACCATCGCCACGAACATGGCCGGTCGTGGTACCGACATCAAGCTCTCGCCCGAGGTGAAAGCCGCCGGAGGTCTGGCCATCATCGGTACTGAGCGCCATGAGAGCCGCCGCGTGGACCGTCAGTTGCGCGGACGTGCCGGACGTCAGGGCGACCCAGGAAGCTCCGTATTCTTTGTGTCGCTCGAAGATAAACTTATGCGTCTGTTCGCCTCGGAGCGTATCGCCAGCATCATGGACCGCATGGGATTCAAGGAGGGTGAGATGATTGAGCACCCGATGATTTCGAAGAGCATAGAGCGTGCACAGCGCAAGGTCGAGGAGAACCACTTCGGCGTGCGTAAGCGTCTGTTGGAATACGACGACGTGATGAACAAGCAGCGTACCGTCATCTATGAGAAGCGCCGCCACGCACTCATGGGCGAGCGCATCGGCATGGACATTGCCAATACCATCTGGGACCGTGTGTCGACCATCATCGAGCAGAACGACTACCAGGGATGCAAGGAGCAGTTCCTCCGCCTCTTCGCCATGGAGGTGCCCTTCAGCGAGGAGCGTCTGCTCGAAGGCAAGCACGACCAGCTGGCCGAGGAGGCCTTCCAGGCCACACTGGCCAACTTCAACCGCAAGACCGAACACATACAGGAGGTGGCATGGCCTGTCATCAAGCGCGTGTTCGAAGAGCAGGGCACGATGTACGAGCGTATCTTGGTGCCCATCACCGACGGTCGCCGCGTCTACAACATCGGCTGCAACCTGCGCGAGGCCTACGAGACTGAGGCCAAGAGTGTGGTCAAGGAGTTTGAGAAGCAGATGCTGCTCCACATCATCGACGAGGCATGGAAGGAGAATCTGCGCGAGCTCGACGAGCTGAAGCACTCTGTGCAGAACGCCTCGTATGAGCAGAAGGACCCGCTTCTCATCTTCAAGCTCGAGAGCGCGAAGATTTGGGACACGATGATCAACGAGATGAACAACCGTGCGATGTCTGTCTTGAACCGCGGCCAGATTCCCGAGATGCAGCAGCAGGAGGTGCGCGAGGCCGCTCCCGAGCAGCACACCGACATGCGCCAGATGCATACGCAGAAGGACAATGCCGACGGTTCCCCCCAGAGACCTCAGCAGCCCCAGCAGGAGCAGATGGTCGACCAGAACCAGCAGGCCGCCGCACGCCATGACACCCGTGCCCGCCAGCCGCAGGCACCGGTCATCAAGGACAAGCTGCCCGGACGCAACGACCCATGCCCCTGTGGCAGCGGAAAGAAATTCAAGAACTGCCACGGGCGCGGACTGGTGTAATTCATTCTGCCACCACCACCCGGAAACCATAAAACAGCGAAATGGCCGGATTTCCACAAAAGGAAGTCCGGCCGTTTCGTATGTCGTCCCGTGTCTTTGCCATGCTATGTAGCGTAGAAGAGATTATGTGGCGTAGGAGAGATTATGTGGTGCTGGAGAAATGGAACTGTTGTGCGTCGTATTTCCACAATGCCAGCCCGTAGCGAATCATCCGTGCCAGCAACAGCACTGCCTTCTGTCGTGGCAGTCTGCTGCGCCTCACTATCTGGTTGAGCGTCTGCCATTGTGTCATACCGAGGGCTGTCATCATCCGCCGCTCGTCGTCGCCGTAGGTGAAGGCCACGCCCTCTGTGCGCTGTTCCTCGCGCCAGATGGCCAGATGTACGGGCGACGCCACAATGTTCTCGTCGGCAATGCGGATGTATGCGCGTCGGCGGCCCTCTTCGTCGATGGCGCACACAGGGCGCTGTTCCGAGCGTGGAACTGTGGCAACGACGATGGTGCGCCCCGCCACGTGGTAGGTGTCGAAACGTATGCTCGACTCGGGGCGGCAGTAGCGGTAGGCTGCCTGGTGCATCATGAAGATCTCTTCTTCCGACCGCACGCCGCAGAGCGCGCCGTCGTCTCTCACGCCTATTAGCAACCGGCCGCCGTCGGTATTGGCAAAGGCCGACACCGACCGGGCCAGTTTCACGGCATCGGCCACACGGTACTTGAAATCCTGCTGTTGGTGCTCGCCCTCACTGATGAGGCGTTGCAGGTAACGGCGGTTGTCGGGGGTGGTCATAATTTGTACAATGTGCTGCAAAGGTACTAACTTTCCCCAACATATCCAAAAAGAAGCCTGTATTTTTGGCTGGTTCGCATAAAATGCGTAATTTTGCAACCACTTTTATTTATGCAGGACAAAATGTCAGAAAACAGCAACGATTTTGTGCGTCGCATAGCGGAGCAGAAATACGAGTACGGCTTCACTACCGACGTGAACACCGATATTATTGAGAAAGGCCTCAACGAGGACGTGGTGAGGCTCATTTCGGCGAAGAAGGGCGAGCCGCAGTGGATGCTCGACTTCCGCCTGAAGGCCTTCCGCCATTGGAGCGGGCAGAAGGAACCCACATGGGGACACGTGCATGTGCCGAAGGTTGACTATCAGGAGATAAGCTACTATGCTAATCCGTTAACCCAGAAGCCCCATCCCCAGCCCCTCTCCGCAGTGGGAGAGGCTGCCGGGTTAGACCCAAAGCTGGTGGAGACTTTCGACAAGCTGGGCATACCTCTTGAGGAGCGTCTGGCCCTGAGCGGCAACACCGCCGTCGATGCCATCATGGACTCGGTGAGCGTGAAGACCACGTTCAAGGAGAAACTGGCTGAGAAAGGTGTCATCTTCTGCAGCATTGGCGATGCCATCAAGGACCACCCCGACCTCGTGCGCCAGTACTTGGGCACCGTTGTGCCCTACAAGGACAATTTCTACGCCGCCCTGAACTCAGCCGTGTTCAGCGACGGCTCTTTCGTCTACATTCCACGTGGCGTGCGCTGCCCCATGGAACTGAGCAGTTATTTCCGCATCAACGCCCGAAACACCGGGCAGTTTGAGCGCACGCTTATCATTGCCGACGACGACAGCTATGTCTCCTACCTCGAGGGCTGCACAGCCCCCATGCGCGACGAGAACCAGCTGCACGCCGCCATTGTCGAGATTGTCGTCATGAACCGCGCCGAGGTGAAATACTCCACTGTGCAGAACTGGTATCCGGGCGACGAGCAGGGTAGGGGAGGTGTGCTCAATCTCGTGACGAAGCGCGGCGACCTGCGTGGCGTTGACTCAAAACTGTCGTGGACACAGGTGGAGACTGGCTCGGCCATCACCTGGAAGTACCCGTCGTGCCTGCTCCGTGGCGACAACTCCCAGGCGGAGTTCTACAGCGTCGCCGTGACCAACAACTACCAGGAGGCCGACACTGGCACGAAGATGATACACATAGGCCGCAACACCCGCTCGACAATCATCTCGAAGGGCATCAGCGCCGGCCATTCGCAGAACAGCTACCGTGGTCTTGTCCGTGCCGCCGCCACGGCAGAGAACGCCCGCAACTACTCGTCGTGCGACTCGCTGCTGCTCGGCTCTCAGTGTGGCGCCCACACCTTCCCCTACATGGACGTGCACAACCCCACGGCCATCTTCGAGCATGAGGCCACGACATCGAAAATCTCCGAGGACCAGCTCTTCTACTGCAACCAGCGCGGCATCCCAACCGAACAGGCCGTCGGCCTCATTGTCAATGGCTATGCCAAGGAGGTGCTCAACAAGCTGCCGATGGAGTTTGCCGTCGAGGCCCAGAAACTTCTCAGCGTCTCCCTAGAAGGGACGGTGGGATAACAGACAACAAGATATTAAATATACAACCATAAAGTATTTCCGCATGAAACAGAAGAAACTTTTCACATATTGTTTATCGCTCGCCGCCTTGCTTGTCGGTTGCACTGACAACAAGACGTTCACCGTGGAGGGCACCATTGAGGGCGCACAGGACTCCACACTCTACCTCTACAACCAGTCGCTGTCGGGACCGGTGCTTATGGACTCCGTGAAGCTGGGCGCCGACGGGCGGTTCACGTTCAAGGGCGATGCCCCCGAAGCCCCCGACTTCTATGTGCTGAAGCTGCACAATCAGATAATCAATTTTTCAATCGACTCTACAGAGACGGTTACTGTCAGCGCACGCTATCCGGGCATGGGCAGCAACTACACGGTCAGCGGTTCGGATGACTGCGAGAAGATACGCCAGTTGGCGCTGCTTCAGCAGGACTTGCAGCGTCGTGCCATGGCATTGGAGCGCGACGGCAGCCTCAGCAACGACCAGAGGATTGACTCGCTGCGGCGCATGGTAGAGAGCTACAAGGCGGAGGTGACAAATAATTATATATATGTGGAGCCGCAGAAGGCTTACGCCTACTTCGCCCTCTTCCAGACGCTGGGGCCATGGAACATCTTCGAGCGCAACAACACCCAGGATGTTAAGGTGTTCGGTGCCGTTGCCACATGTTGGGACACCTACCATCCCGGGGCCTTGCGCACGGAGCACTTGCACAACACCGCACTAAAGGGCATCAACGAGTACCGCGCCGTGGAGGCACGACGACTTGAAAACATCGACGAGACAAAGATTATCAATGCCGGACTGATAGAGCTGCGCCTGCCCGATGCCAATGGCCGCACGCGCACGCTGACAGAGCTGCAGGGGCAAGTGATTCTGCTCGACTTCCATGTCTACTCAATGAAGGAGTCAGCGGCAAGAATACTCGAGTTGCGCGAGCTGTACAACAAGTACCACTCGAAAGGGCTGGAGATCTACCAGGTGAGCATTGACACCGACGAGCATTTCTGGAAACAGCAGACCGAGCATCTGCCATGGGTGTGCGTCTTCGACCCCGACGGTTCGTCGCTGGCCAGCTATAATGTGCAGTCCGTCCCAGAGTTCTTCACCATCAACCGTAAGGGAGAGTTGCAGAAGCGTGCGTCGCAGATGGATGACGGCGTTGAGGCGGAGATCCGTCGTCTGCTTTAGCCCAAGTCATTATCCGATATGACTACCCTGTCGTTGATATTCCTGTTTCTTTGTAACTGCCTGCAAATCCCGGCCCAGACCGACAGCTTCACCCTGCGCCGGGTAAACGACAGCCTTTACTGGCTGAACGACTGGCGGCTGCCTTACCCCGTCTACCGCATGGACACCACCGACATTGACGGCGACGGCTCTTCCGACGCCCTTGTGGGGGTGATAAAGGCAACGCGCTATCATCCCGAACCAGCCCGCCGCCTGTTCATATTCCGGCAGGTGAACGGCAAGGCCCGCCCGTTGTGGATGGGGTCGAAATTAGGGGGCATACTTCAGGACTTCAGATGTGTCGACGGCGGCGTGCGCAGTCTGGAAACCACTACTGACGGCCGCTATGTCGTGGCCGAATACCGCTGGAATGACTTTGGCCTGTCATTCCAGCGTTTTCTTGTGAAAAATACTGACAAAGAGACAGCATTGGGAGTGTTCGCCCAGTGAGGGGCTGTTGGCCTTTTGTGGTTTGATTTTGTTTGTGTGCGAGCACAACACCTTTGACTTACGTCAAAAAGAGGGGGCTTCTCTATCGAATTTTGATGAAAAATGACGACGGTTTGCCCAAATCGTCGTACCTTTGCATCGTCAAAAGACAAAGGTAGTGATCTTCAATAGGACATAATATAAAGGTTTTTGGTTATTAATATCGTAGTGAATGCAACCGCCAGTGTGTGATACACCGGCGGCTGTTGTTTTTTTAGTGGCGGCTGCATAGCAGCAGCACGTGGCCACCGTCGGCCTGTGTTGTGGCAAAGATGTAGTCGGTGCCTCCGTCGGCGAGTTTGAGACGTTGGCGGAGCTGCTGTACAGAAAGTGGGAAGTTGCGGACGGCGATGTTGGCTTGATGCAGATGGCCAAGTGTGGCCTTGAGGTCACGTTTGTTCATGGTCGACACTGCTTCTATGCGGAAGCGTCGGCCGGGGAAGCCGGCGATGGGCGTCTCCGATGTGAAGAGGTGGCTGTTTGGGGCTATCTGGCGGATGCCGAAGGAGGCTGCGAGGTCGTCGAAACAGCCAGCTTTCATGATTGCGGCGTTGGGCTCGTAGAGGAATGAGGAGGCCCGAGGGAAAAGCTTCTGGAACGGTGGCCGGCAGTCATTTGTGGCTGCCCCTGCCGGGGTGGGGGGCTGCAGGGAGAAATGTTGGGAAGAAAGTGCTGGCTCTACGGTGAATATTGTCTGGTGGCCGTCGGATGAGCGTATGTCGGTGCAGACGAGCAGAGGGCGGTCGCAGTGGTGGGTTAGCACGATGAGCAGCTCCTTGCACTCATTGTCGACGGCCACGATGTGGATTTGCCCAACGTGGTTTTGGCCAAGGTCGTCGGTGGCCTTGCGCCAGTCGAGCATGGGCGAGAGCTTCAGCATGACGTGGTCGGAATGCTGCAGGAGCATGGGGACAAGGGGGACGACGTTGGGCGAGCAGTCGGCGAGTGAGTAGGTGCGCTGTCCGTGTGTGTCGCGTCGGGCGGGGTCGAGGTAGATGAGGACAGAGGACTGCGATGGTGACAGCGAGGGCGCTTCTTGGGACTGCGGCACCGCTGTGTACGTGACAGAGGAGAGCCATGACTCGGCATCGGCACAGACGGTCTTCGCGTTGCTCCTGCCTAAGAGGGCGAGGTTGTGGGTGGCGATGGCACATAGCTGCGGGTCGCGCTCCACGTAGACAGCCTCGTCGAAGGCCTCGGCCATGAAGGAGAAATCCACGCCAAAACCGCCGGTGAGGTCGATGAGCAGCGACCCTGCTGAGGGGGGCTTGGGACAGCGGCCGGGGCTTGACTTGCAGGACTCATCAGGATGGGTGTTGAGCTTAACGGCCAGTTGGGCCTTGTATCTTGCGGTGAGTTCGCTGGAGCATTGCTCCATGTTCAGGCGTGGTGGGTAGACGATGCCCTCGTTGGCGGCCCATGAGGGCAGCTTGCGCCGGGCTGTCTGTCGTCCCTGAATCTGCTGGAGTGCGAGGGTGAGATCCACGTCAGGGTTCTTGCATCCGTGAAGAGCCAGCATACGCACGTCGTCGTGCGAATGCTGGCTCACAAACTGTAGCGTCGCTTCGTTGAGCATGGCACTGGGGCTTTAAGAACCGGTTAATTCCCTGCCCCTTCCTTTTCACCGGCCATGACCGATATAACCTTTGCGATGTCGGCCACGTCGACGGTGCCGTCACCGTTCACGTCGGCCACATAGTATGGGTCGGTTCCCGGCTCTATGTTGGCATCCCATCCGTTGGCCATCACGTCGATGATCATTGCAATGTCGGCCACGTCGGTTACCCCGTCACTGTTCACGTCGCCTGGCACCGGGTCGGGCGGGACGGGTGGTGTAGGGGGGCTGACCTTCACCTTGAGGTGGGACAGCTGCATGTGTCCCGAACCGTTGTTCACGCTGAAGACGACGCTCGGTGCAGGCCCTGTCCATGCGACTCCGTCGATAGTGCCTGTGTTGCACTGCATGGTCTTGCCGTCCTTGTTGAGCACAAGCGTGAACTCGGCTTCTTCCATCTCCCCGTCGTAGCAGCTCACGGTGATGGTGTTTCCTGGATAAAGACGTATCTGCGAGTCGTTGATATACTGGTTTGCGCCAGTTCCCTTCGAGTAGGTCACGGTGATGCCGTCCTGCGTCCCGGTGAAGTCGCCCATCTGCTTGGAAACTACAGAACCTCCGAAGCTGGTGCCGAAAAACTCGTTGTTCAGTGCAATGGTCACCTCGTCGGCGGTCTGCGTCGAGTCGCCCGGCAGGCTGCTCTTGATTGTGAATCTGGCCTCCGTCTGGTAGCTTGTCCTCATGCTGTCCTTCACCGCTATGGCTTTCAGCGTTGTGGTGGCCTTCAGCGTTATGGGGTCTTCATACAACAGACTGCTCGTCGTGGCGTCGTTGCCGTCGATGGTATAGTAGATGGTGGCGCTGTCGGTGGCGCAGCTTATAGTTACGACAACGCTGTCGGTGAACGTGCCGCCGTTTGGCGAGAACGTGGGCTGTTCCACCCGCTCGGCTATGACAATGCCGCTGTCGTAGTCGTCGTAGCTGAAGGGCACGTCCTTCTTCGAGCCCCAGATGTACTCCTCCAGTCCGGGGTAGTCGATGAAGGGGTTGCGGTTGCCCTGCACGTCGGACTTGGCTATGGCGTTGTTGCGTGCAATCTCAACGTCGTCGATGGGGTCGAGCTGGCTCCACCTTACCAGCATGTCGTATGCCCACTTTGCCAGAGGCTCGTACTTGGTGTCGCCGGTGAACATTGGTCCGCTCCACCCCGTGCAGGTGTTCTCGTAGCGTGTTGCCATGTAGAAGTATATGCGTGCGATGTCGCCCTTCACCTCGTCGTTAGGTTCGAAGACGGTTCCCGTGTATCCCGGTGTCTTGCACGGGCCGAGCTTGCTGTATCCGTTTGCCGACGTGTAGGTTGCCGTGCCCACCTCCCCGAATGGATGGTTGCTCCGCTTTCCGTTGACGAATCCGTCGGTGGGCACCACGTAGGTTATGTCGCCGGCCTTCGATGCTCCCCAGTCCTGTGGCACGAGGTGTTCGCGGTTGTAGCAGTCGCCTTCCTTCTTGTAGGTTCCGGCCTTGTCCGTCACGTGCTCGTAGTTGGTGATGTTCGAGTACCAGTCGCGCACCTTCCCGTCGGCGCGTGAGTCGGTCTTTTTGTACAGCTCGATGAAATTGTCATACGTCGGGGTTCTCGTCTGTTTCGAGATAATGTTGTAGAAGGCCGTCTTCAGCGCCTCGCCTTTCTTTCCGTCGGCGTTCTTGTAGTACGTGCCCGAGCCGTTGGGGCCTTGTGCCCATGTGCCCATCGTGGCCGCAGCCATGAGGCAGAGGGTCAGTAGTGTCTTTCTCTTCATTATAGGTTCAAGTTATAGGTTTGTTTTAGTGTCCTGCCATTATGGCGATGATGTTTGCAATGTCGGCCACGTCCACCGTTCCGTCGCCGTTCACGTCGGCTGATGCGGACGAGACGTCCGCGTTCCCAGACATCACATTGATGACGGTGGCAATGTCGGCCACGTCCACCGTTCCGTCGCCGTTCACGTCGCCTTTGACGGCGTTCTTCGTGCGTTTAATCGTGATGCTTTCAAGGTAGAACACCCCGTTACCGTCGTCGAGGTGGAATGTCACCTTCGACGCGTCGCCAGTCCAGTGGTAGCCGTCGAGCGTTTCGTCGCCGACCATGAGCACCTTGTTTGCATCGTTCTTCCTCACCTTGAAGGTGATGTCCTGCATCGTGGCGTCGGTTGCTGTCACCACCAGCAGGTTCCTCTGGTAGAGGCGTATGTGGTCATTGCCGAGGTACATGTTCCGCCCTTCGTTGCCGAGTGCATACTCCACGGTGACGTTGCTCTTCTCGCCCCTGAGCGTGCACGATGCCGCTGCCGGCCTGGTGCCCGTCCACTCGCTTCCGAAGAACCGGCTGTTGAGTGCGATGGTGACTGTTGGGGTGAACGGCGGCTCTGTATATTCGCTGTCGTCGCCATACGTGAACGGCTGGTCGCGCAGTCCGCCCCATACATACTGTTCCAGTCCCGGATAGTCCACGTAGGGGTTTCGGTTGCCTTGTACACGCCAGACGCCCTGGTTGCGGGCCTGCTCGATGCTGTCCACGGGGTCCTGCTCGCTCCATCGCATGAGCATGTCCATGACCCACGGCTGCATCGGCTCGTAGGCCGTTCCGGCGTTGTCGAACACGTAGGTCGCCGTGCGGCTGCTGCGCCATGGCCACGACATGATGATGTCCTCGTAGGCGGTCATCATGTAGAAATATATCCGGGCTATGTCGCCCTTTATCTCGTCGTTGGGTTCGAACACCTTCGTCAGGCCCGTCGGTGCGCCCAGGTTTTTGTTGGGTGCGCCCCAGCGGCTGTACCCGTTCTTCGACGTGCTCACCTGCGACGCCTTGTCGGTCACCTCGCCGAAGGGGTTGTCGCTGCGCATCCCGTTGAGTCTCGCGTCGGTGGGCACCACGTGGGCTATGTCCGAGTACATGGGGTCGGTCTTGCTGCCGAACCAGCTCTGCGGCAACAGATGCTCGCGGTTGTAGCCCAGGCCTTCCTCTTTCTCCCCCGAGGAGAAATTGCTTCCCGGCTCATACTGCGTGGCATTGCTGTACCAGTCGCGCAAGTATCCGTCGGGGCGCACGTCGGTCAGCCGGTAGGCCTCCTTCAGGCCTACATATCCCGAATAGCCCACGACCTTGGGGTCGCGTATTATCTGGAACAGGGCTGTCTTCAGTTCCGCGCCCTTCTTGCCGTTGGCCGGGCGGTAGTAGCGGCCGGTGCCTGCCGGCCCCTGCGCCCATACCGTCGAGGCCGCGAACAGCAGCGCTATTAATATATAAAGATGTGTAGCGCCTTTCATGTCACCAGTCGTAGTCTTCCACGTAGCTGTCAAACTTCACGTCGCCGTCCCAGCCCGCCTTGCGGAACAGTTTGCGTATGTCTGCCTGCATGGCTGGCGAAATGAGCTTGTTGCCCTTGCGGTACTCGAAGTAGGTTGTGCGCTTGTAACGCTCCATCAGCTCGCCGCGCACTTGGCTGACAACGCTTCTGGGCATGTCGTCGGTGAACAAGCCGGTCATTCCACATGCCATCTGCACCTTGCTGCCTGTGCGGTATAAGGGGCATTTGTCTGTGCCCACATTGTCGTGGAGCGGGTTGACGCACTTCGCGACTGGCAGCCTTGAAGGATAGTACTTGCCCACTGAGGAGCGTAGACACTGCCCACTGAGGGGGCATCCGGCAACGTAGCATACTGTATAGCCGTTGGCCGCTTTTTCTGTAAAGAGTTCTTCTTTTGTCATTATTGTTGTTTTTTATGTGGGAGGAGTTGTGCGGCAGGAACGCCGCACCTCCTACTTGGTGGCTGCAAAGGTACGAAAAAGTTCCGACACCTCCAAATATTTCGCCGGGGAAAAGCTGAAAAAATGCTCCGAGGGGCCAAAAAGTCCGCCCGGAGCGGACTTTGAGTTCGCCCGGCGCGAACTCCGAGTCCGCACGGCGCGAACTGACAGTTCGCCCGGCGCGAACTTTTTGGCCCCTCGGAGGCCTTGGACAATGGCCTCGGAGGCCCTTGGGCGACGGCCCGTGCGAAAGTTTGCAAAAAAAATGACTTTCGCTGAGAGGGAGTGTGCTTTTCTGACAAATTATTCGTACCTTTGCACTCAAACATCAGCATTATGGCAAAAGACAAGACCGTTTACGTATGTAGCAACTGCGGGCAGGAGAGCGCCAAATGGGTTGGCAAGTGCCCCGCCTGCGGACAGTGGAACACCATGAAGGAGATGCGCGTGGCCGCCGACACCGCCCGCCAGACAGCCACCACGGCTGCGGCAAAGGCCGGCCATGCCCTGAGAAAGAACCGTGTGCTGCGCCTCAACGAGATCAGCAGCCACGACGACCCGCGCATTGATATGCGTGACGACGAGCTGAACCGCGTGCTCGGCGGGGGCCTCGTGCCCGGCAGCATAGTGCTCCTCGGCGGCGAGCCGGGCATAGGCAAGTCGACGCTCCTGCTGCAGACTATGCTCGCCCTCGCTTCACCTCACGGACAGAAGGAGGCGATGCGCATCCTCTACGTCAGCGGTGAGGAGAGCGCCCACCAGCTGAAGATGCGTGCCGAAAGATTGTTGAGTGTTAAGAGTTCAGAGTTGAGAGACTTTACTAACAATTCAGAGGAAAAGTCTCTCAACCCTCAACCCTCAACTCTCAACAATTCAGAGGAAAAGTCTCTCAACCCTCAACCATCAACTCTCAACAATTCAGAGGAAAAGTCTCTCAACCCTCAACCCTCAACTCTCAACAATTCAGAGGAAAAGTCTCTCAACCCTCAACCCTCAACTCTCAACAACAACCTTCTCATTCTCTGCGAGAACTCCTTGGAGACCGTCTTCGAGCACATACGCGACGTGCGGCCCGAACTGCTCGTCGTCGACTCCATCCAGACCATCGCCACCGACGAGGTGGAGTCGAGCGCCGGCTCGGTGGCACAGGTGCGCGAGTGTGCCTCCGCCCTGCTTCGCTTCGCCAAGACCAGCGGCGTGCCCGTCATCCTCATAGGCCACATCACGAAGGAGGGCACGCTGGCCGGGCCGAAGATACTTGAGCACATCGTCGACACCGTCATACAGTTTGAGGGCGACCAACACTACATGTACCGCATACTGCGCTCGATGAAGAACCGTTTCGGCTCGACATCTGAGCTGGGCATCTACGAGATGGAGCAGAACGGTCTTCGACAGGTCAGCAATCCCTCGGAGCTTCTCCTCACGCAAGAGCACGAGGGCCTCTCGGGCATAGCCATAAGCACGGCCATCGAGGGCGTCCGCCCCTTCCTCTTGGAGACACAGGCACTCGTCTCGACCGCCGCTTACGGCACCCCGCAGCGCCAGGCCACAGGCTTCGACCAGAGGCGGCTGAACATGCTCCTCGCCGTGCTTGAGAAGCGCGTCGGCTTCAAGCTGGTGCAGAAGGACGTGTTCATCAACATCGCCGGCGGCCTGCGCGTCACCGACCTCGCCATGGATCTCAGCGTCATCGCCGCCGTCCTCTCCAGCAATGTCGACACGCCGTTGGAGCCGGGCTGGTGTATGTGTGGCGAGGTGGGCCTGAGCGGCGAGGTGCGCCCCGTCAGCCGCATAGAGCAGCGCGTGGCCGAGGCCCAGAAGCTGGGCTTCAGCCACATCATCATCCCCCGCCTCAACATGCAGGGTTTTGACGCCAAGAAATACAACATACAGCTCCACCCCGTGAGAAAAGTGGAAGAGGCCCTGCGTGCGCTCTTCGGATGACCATGAGACAAGAACTCTCGATACTTATTCCGGCATACAACGGCGACTGCCGCGAGCAGGTGAAAGCATTGAGTCGGCAGGCGGAGGCCGTCGACGGGCTGCGCTATGAGATAATCGTGGCCGACGACGGGTCGACCGACCGACGCTGTGTGGAGCTGTGCCGCGAGGTGGAGCTGCTGCCCCATTGCCGCTTCATCGACCGTGGGGTGAACTGCGGACGTGCCGCCATACGCAATTTCCTGGCCCGCGAGGCCCGCTACGAGTGGCTGCTCTTCATGGACTGCGACATGACCATCGTCGCCGACGACTTCATACGCAGATACCTCGAGACCACGCTCCCCGGTGTCATCTATGGCGGCTATGTCGTTGGCGAGGGCGAACCGTCGTGTCTGCGCTTTATCTACGAGCGGAAGTGTGCCCCGCAACACACCGCTGAAGAGCGCCGCAAGCGCCCGTTCATGCACTTCCACACGTGCAACATACTTGTGCCGCGACAGGTGCTGATGGACTTTCCCTTCGACGAGCGCTTCCGCCACTACGGCTACGAGGACGTGCTCTTCGGCAAGCGGCTGAAACGGGAGGGCATCACGGTGAGCCATCTCGACAACCCCGCCGGATTCTGCACCTTCGAGGACAACGCCCATTTCGTCAGCAAGACCGAGGAGGGGCTGCGCACGCTCCATCAGTTCCGCGACGACCTGCGCGGTTACTCAAACATGATAACCTTTGCCGAGGGAATACACTTGTCGCCTGTGCGCTGGGCCATACGTCTGTGGCACCGCATGGCAGGGCCTGTCGAGCGCCGCAACCTCTGCGGAAAGAGTCCCAGTCTGCGGGTGTTCAAACTCTACAAGCTGGGATATTACATGTCGTTGCCTGAGAAATAGGGTTTTTCCTATATGTTTTTCGGAAAATCCCTTTTGGGTTTCAGAAAAAAGCACTATCTTTGCACAAACTTTTAACAAAGAGAGCTATGAAGAAGAATCTAATGTTGATGTTGGGTGCAGCCTTGCTTCTCAGCAGCTGCTACAGCACCGGTGAAGGTGCATTCGTAGGCGGCCAGTTCGGCTATGTCATAGGTTCGGCCATCGGCGGTATCACCGGCGGTCCCCGAGGCCACGACTTGGGTGCGCTCATAGGTACTGTGGGCGGTGTCGCAGCAGGTGCCGCCATTGGGGCAGCATCGGAGAATGCACGCGAGCAGCAGGCCAGCGAGACGGCAGCAGCACGCCGCAGCAACCGCGACAGTGGCTACGACAGCGGCTACAGCAACAGGGAGAGCAGCCGTTATGACGACAGCGGTTACGATCCGAGGGGACGTGGCGACGACCGTGTGAGCCTCGGTCTGGCAGGGCCTGGCGAGAGACTCGAGATACGCAATGCCGCCATCGAGGAGAGCGTCCGTGACGGAGTGCTCACCAGAGGTGAGGAATGCACCGTGAGGTTCGAGATTTTCAACACCTCAGCCAGCCCCGTCCACAATGTCCGTCCGTTGGTGGGCGACGTCACAGGAAACAAGCACGTGAAAATATCGCCCAACCTGCTCATTGAGAGCATTGGCCCGAGGCAGGGCGTAAGATATACTGCCACTATCGTGGCCGACAGGAAACTGAACGACGGAGAGATAAAGGTGATGGTGGGCGTGGCCCAGGGGACAATGGGCGAGCTGACATCGCAGACACGCTATTTCACCGTGCCTACGGCAAAATCGGCAAGATGAGCGGCAGCTCCTCGTGCTCCAGCTCGCTGATAATGCTGGGAATCTCCACCTTGTTGTGAAGCGAGTCGATGTGCAGCACAACGTATTCGATGGGCGTGGCCGGCTCAACGGTCACAGTGGCCAGACCCATCGACAGTATGCCCAACTCGCGGGCAGCACCCCAGGAAAGGTCTATCACACGGCCGCGGACAAAGGGGCCACGGTCGTTGACACGCACAGTAACAGTCCGGCCGGTGGCTGGGCTTGTCACTTTAAGTCTTGTGCCGAATGGATGGGTGCGGTGGGCGCATGTCATACTGTCGTGGTGAAGAGGTTCGCCGCTGGCGGTGCGGGCGCCTGTGCTCCGCCGGGAATAGTATGAGGCGATGCCTGTCTGGTGCTGGCAAAAGGCAGGAATGGATGACAGCACAGACAAACCGAAAAACAGGACTGACAAGGCCCTTACACGTCTTCTGGCGATGATACTAAACAGTCTACTGATAATAGTATTTATTGCTTTAAGTTGATAATTATCGCTATGTGGCGGCAAAGTTACAACTTTTTTATGAAACGGCAAAGCGAATGCACGAAAAATTTGGTGCAACGGCAAAAGTGGGTCCCCGGCGCGGTGTGTGGCGTGTAATAAAAAAGGTTAAACTGTATGTAAATATCTGTAGCCGTCTCGCTGTTCTCAGATAAAAGCAGTACCTTTGCACCCGCTTTCACGAGATGGAAGCATGAAATTCAATCAATTATTAAAAAATTAAAATCAAAGATTTAAAAACATGGCAACAAAAATCAGATTGCAGCGCGGCGGTCGTAAGGACTACGCTTTCTACAGCATCGTCATCGCCGACGCCCGTGCACCACGTGATGGTCGTTTCACTGAGAAGATTGGTACTTACAACCCTAACACCAATCCCGCCACGGTAGACTTGAATTTCGACCGTGCATTGTACTGGCTCGAGGTCGGAGCACAGCCCACCGACACCGTCCGCAACATCCTCAGCCGTGAGGGCGTGCTGCTGATGAAGCACCTGCGCGGTGGCGTGAAGAAGGGCGCTTTCGACGAGGAAACAGCAAAGCGCAAGTTCGATGCATGGAAAGCCGACAAGCAGCGCGGCCTGGAGAAGGTGGCTGCCGACGAGGCCAAGGCCAAGAAGACCGCTGCCGAGAAAGCTCTCGCAGAGGAGAAGAAGGTGAACGAGGCTATCGCCAAGAAGGTGGCCGAGAAGAAAGCAGCAGCTGCCGCAGAGGCCGCAGCAGCAGAGGCTCCCGCCGAGGCACCTGCTGCCGAAGAGGCTCCCGCAGAGGCTTAATTTATCGGAAACCGACAAACTGCCTGGTAGGTTTTCCTCTCTCGGAGAGAAAAACATACCAGGCATTTTTTTAATTCGTATGAGTAATGGATAGCAAAGAACTGAAACTGAAGTCGCAAGAACTGAGACTGCGCGTTCTGCGCCTGATTTATGAAGGCCGTACAGGACACACTGGGGGCGACCTCTCGGTGCTCAACCTGTTGACGGTGCTGTACAACCGTGTACTGAACGTTGACCCCGGACAGCCCAAAATGGCAGACAGGGACCGCTTCGTGCTGAGCAAGGGCCATTGTGCCGAGTCCCTCTATTGCGTGCTCTGCGACAAAGGCTTTATACCTGAGAGCTTGTTGGACGAATACGGAAAGGACTATGCACTCTTGGGAGGACACCCCACCGTGGAAATCCCCGGAGTGGAAATAAACACCGGCGCGCTTGGCCACGGGCTGTCGGCCGGTGTCGGCATGGCACTCGCGGCAAAGATGTCGGAAGCAGAGTGGAAGACCTACGTCGTCATGGGCGACGGCGAGCAGGCCGAGGGAAGCATCTACGAGGCGGCGATGGCAGCCAACAAATACCATCTGGACAATCTTGTGGCTTTCATCGACCGTAACGGACTGCAGATCTCGGGTTCCACAGAGAACGTGATGCCTTTGGAGAGCATACGCGAGAGGTGGACGGCCTTCGGATGGGACGTGAAAGAGATGAACGGCGACGACATCGACGACATCGTGGCCACTGTAGAGTCTGTAGACTTCGGCTGTGGCAGGCCCCACCTCGTAATATCACACACCACGAAGGGACTGGGCGTGTCGTTCATGGAGAACGTGGCAAAATGGCACCACGGGGTGCCGAGCGAAGAACAGTATCGTCAGGCAATCAACGAAATAAAGAACGGAACAGGAAAATGAAAGCACCAAACAAAATACCGTGCCGCAAGAGCTTTACCGACACGCTGCTCAGGCTGGCACAGCACGACAAAGAGATTGTGGCCGTGACCACCGATGCCAGCGGCAGCGCCACTCTGACAGAGTTTGCGGAAACGCTGCCAGGACAGTTCGTGGAGGTGGGGATAGCCGAGCAGAACGCCGTGGGCATCGCTGCCGGATTGGCATCCACGGGAAAGAAGACATTCATCTTCGGTCCGGCATGTTTCTATGTCGCCCGTGCACTGGAACAGGTGAAAGTCGACATGGCCTATTCACAGATGCCAGTGAAGATTTGCGGGGTCAGCGGAGGAGTGGCATACAGCCAGTTAGGAGCCACCCACCACTCGTTGCACGACATTGCCGTGTTGCGCACTTTCCCCGGAATGGAGGTCTATCTGCCCTGCGACGTGCGCCAGACAAGGAAACTGGTGGAGAAGTTGGTTGACCACTCCAAACCAGCCTACATACGTGTGGGGCGCAACGCCGTGCCCGATGTCTATGATAACGATGACTTCGAGTTTGAACTGGGAAAGGCCAACATGCTCATGGACGGCAAAGACCTCACAATAATTGGAACGGGGGAGACCGTTTACCACTGTTTGGAGGCTGGCAAGATGCTGAAGGAGAAAGGCATCGATGCACGTGTGCTCGACATGCACTCGCTGAAACCATTCGACAAGGAGGCCGTGCTGAAGGCTGCACGTGAGACTGGACGCATAGTGACAGCCGAGGAGCACAGCATCTTCGGCGGACTGGGCTCGATGGTGGCAGAGCTGACCGCACAGGAGTGCCCGACGAGAATGAAGATACTCGGCGTGCCCGACGAGAACGTCATCCACGCCAGCCCCATTGAGGTGTTCCGCCACTACGGTTTCGACTGCCAGGGCATTTTCAAAGCGTGCTTGGAAATAATGAAATAGACCTCACACATAATGAACAATTATATCATTGCTATCGACCAGAGCACTTCGGCAACAAAGGCCATGCTCTTCGACGAAAAGTGCAAAATGCTGGGACGCAGCGACATCGGCCACAAGCAGTATTATCCGCAGGAGGGGTTTGTCGAGCACGATGCCGAGGAAATCTACCGGAACACGGTCGATGCCATCCGCAATCTGCTGCAGTCGCCTAACGTCCCGTACGCTGCGCTATCAGCGCAGTCCGCCAGCTATTCCCTCGCCATCACCAATCAGCGGGAGACCGTCGTCGTTTGGAACAAGCACACGGGCAAGCCCATAACAAGGGCTGTGGTATGGCAGGATACTCGCGGCAAGGAAATCTGCAGGAAGATGCGCGAGGAAGGCAACACACAGATGGTCATGGACAAGAGCGGACTGCTCATCGACCCGAACTTCTCTGCGAGTGGAGTGAAATGGATTCTCGACAACGTGGAGGGCGCCCGTGAGGCTGCCGACAAAGGCGAGCTGATCATGGGAACCATTGACACGTGGCTCATCTGGAAGCTGACAGATGGCAAGGTTTTCGCCACCGACACCACCAATGCCTCACGTACTATGCTCTTCAACATCCACACCATGGAATGGGACGAAGACCTGCTGCGCCTGTTCACCATACCCCGGCAGATGATGGCAGAGGTGCTGCCCTGCGACGCTGTCTACGGGGAGACCACCGTGGAAGGGCTGTTTGAACGGCCAATACAGATAGCCGGGGTGCTGGGCGACTCACATGGCGCATTGGTGGCGCAGATGTGCTTCAGCGAAGGCTCCGGCAAGGTGACATACGGCACAGGAAGCTCTGTGATGGTGAATATCGGCCAGACGCCAAAGCCGGCTCCCGAAGGACTGGTCACTTCCGTCGGATTCTCTGCTCTCGGCAGGCATTACTATGGCTACGAAGGGAATATCTACAGCACAGGAGCAACACTGAAATGGATGGTTGACCAGATGAAGCTAATAGCCGACCCCAAGGACATGGAGGCGGAAGCCATATCGGTGAAGGACAACGGCGGAGTGTATATCGTGCCCTCATTCGCCGGTCTGGGCGCGCCCTGGTGGAAGCCCGACGCCACGGCGGGCATCGTGGGCATGACCTTCGCCACCACGCGGGCACACATCATAAGGGCTGGCATTGAGAGCATCGCCTATCAGGTGAAAGACCTGCTCGACGTGATGGCTGCTGCCGTCGGCGGACGTTTAGATGTCATCTGTGCTGATGGAGGACCCACAAAAAACAAGTTTCTCATGCAGTTCCAGGCCGACCTCCTACACACGCCCGTCGTCTGCACCGAGGTCGAGGATGCCTCGGCCTTGGGTGCTGCCTTGATGAACGGCTTCGCAAGAAAGGTTTGGACTTCGTTTGACGAGGTTGTCGGTATGCGTAAAGTCACAAACATCTACAAGCCGCAGCAGAGGGATGACCTGACAAGACTCTACGACGGATGGCTGAAAGCTGTCTATAAGGTGTGCTCCCCTGACTCACGGATGCTGAAAGACGCTGAAAGCGTCACCGTTCAATAGCCGTAGGTCGGAACGACCTGCGGATAGAATGACAGGAGAGGGACATCGACCCTAAAGAGGTCGCCCGTGCTCGCGGATGCCCCTACTATCAGAACAGATGGGCGACCCCTTCAGGGTCGATGTCACTCGCATCCTTCTATCCGTGGGTACTTCGTACCCGCGGCTATTGAGCGGAGACGCTTTCAGCGTCTTAGTCACCTAATTGCGGATAATCAGATTATCCGCATGTGTCCGACAGTCGGCCTGAAAGGCCAAAAAGCTAATAGCCCAGGGCATCGCCCTGGGTATAGAGGGTGCACAGTCCCGCCCTGTAGGGGCAAAAGAATGAGTAGGAGGCACCGCCTCCGTCCAAGGCTTTTGCCCTTTCAGGGCGTGGGTCACTCGTCCTGCCCCCAGGGCGATGCCCTGGGCTATTGGCTCATTGCCCCTTCGGGGCGTCTTCGGATGATTGCGGATAATCATTTACGAAAAACTGGGCGGACTGCCAAACAGTCCGCCCAGTTTTGTCTGTTACTCCCCTGAATATCAGGCGTTGTACTCCTGCCAGCTCTTGATCTTTATGTCGTCGAGCTTCAGGGCGGTGAAGGCCTCGATGAAGGCCTTTGCCAAGCGGACGTTGGTCATGAGCGGGATGTTGTGGTCGATGGCACCACGACGGATGCGATAGCCATTGGTCAGCTCGCGCTTGGTGTGGTTCTTCGGCACGTTGATGATGAGGTCGAACTGGTGGGCGGCAATCATGTCCATCACGTTGTTCTCGCCCTCCTCATCGGGCCAGCAAACGGGAGTCGCCTCCACGCCGTTGTCGTTGAAGAACTTGGCCGTACCGCCAGTGGCATAGACCTTGTAGCCCTGCTTAACCAGTTGCTGTGCGGGTTCCAGCAGACTGACCTTGCCCTTGGCACCACCCGATGAGATGAGAATGGCACGTCCGGGCTGCGGCAGACGGTAGCCCGTGGCAATGAGGGCGTTGAGCATGGCCTCGTTGAGGTCGTCGCCAAGACAGCCCACTTCGCCGGTAGAACTCATGTCGACACCCAGAACGGGATCGGCGTTCTGCAGACGGGCGAAGGAGAACTGGCTGGCCTTCACGCCGATGCGGTCGATGTCGAACTCGCTCTTGTCGGGACGTGAGTAGGGAGCGTCGAGCATGATCTTCGTGGCCGTCTCGATGAAGTTGCGCTTCAGGATTTTTGACACAAAGGGGAACGAGCGGCTGGCACGCAGGTTGCATTCGATGACCTTCACCTCGCGGTTCTTTGCCAAGAACTGTATGTTGAACGGGCCGCTGATGTTCAGCTCCTTGGCGATGGCACGGCTGATGTGCTTTATCTGGCGGATGGTGGAGTAGTATATGTGCTGTGCGGGGAACACCATGGTGGCGTCGCCCGAGTGCACGCCGGCATACTCCACGTGCTCCGAAATGGCATATTCGACCACCTCGCCCTTGTCAGCCACGGCGTCGAACTCTATCTCCTTGGTTTCGGTCATGAACTTTGACACGACCACGGGGAACTCTTTCGAGACCTCGGTAGCCATATTGAGGAAGCGGTGAAGCTCCTCCTCGTCGTAGCACACGTTCATGGCGGCACCCGAGAGCACGTAGGAAGGACGGACGAGGACGGGGTAGCCCACCTCGGCTACGAAGTCCTTGATGTCGTCGAATGAGGTTAGTGCGCGCCATGCCGGCTGGTCGATTTCGAGCTTGTCGAGCATGGCTGAGAACTTGTCGCGGTTCTCGGCACGGTCGATGTCGACGGGGCTGGTGCCGAGCACGGGAACGCCCTGGCGGTGCAGTTTCATGGCGAGGTTGTTGGGTATCTGTCCGCCCACCGAGACGATGACACCACGCGGCTGCTCAAGGTCGATGACGTCGAGGACGCGCTCAAGCGAAAGCTCGTCGAAGTAGAGGCGGTCGCACATGTCGTAGTCGGTGGATACGGTCTCAGGGTTGTAGTTGATCATTATCGACTTGTAGCCCAGCTTGCGTGCCGTCTGGATGGCGTTCACCGAGCACCAGTCGAACTCAACTGAGGAGCCGATGCGGTAGGCACCAGAACCGAGGACGACCACCGACTTCTCATTGTTGTAGTAGTTGATGTCGTGCTTGGGGGTGTAGAGTGCCTCGGCGGAGCCGTGGCCTATGCTGAACGGGTCTTGGAATGCGGGGGTGTGGGTGTAGGTGAAGTAGAGGTAGTTGGTGAGCTCGGGGTGCTCGCTGGCCACGGTGGGTATGCGCTTCACCGAGGGCATGATGCCGCGCTCCTTGCGGTGGCGGCGCACATCCAGGTTCTCCTTCTCCATGTTGCCGCCCTGGGGCTTCAGCACGAAGCGGGCAATCTGGAAATCGCTGAAACCGCAACGCTTCACCTCCAAGAGGAACTCGTCGGGGATTTCCTCCAGCTTGTTGTAGCCTTGCAGCTGGTGCTTCAGGTCGACAATATGCTTCAGCCTTTCGAGGAACCACACGTCAATCTTCGTCAGTTCTTCGATGCGCTCTACAGTATAGCCTTCCTCTAATGCCTGTGCTATGGCGAAGATGCGCAGGTCGGTGGGGTTCTGCAAGGCATCGTCGAGGTCGGTGAACTTCGTGTGGTCGTTGCCCACGAAGCCGTGCATTCCCTGGCCAATCATTCGCAGTCCCTTCTGTATCATCTCCTCGAAGCTGCGGCCGATGCTCATTATCTCGCCCACCGACTTCATGCTGGAGCCTATCTGACGCGAAACGCCGACAAACTTTGTCAGGTCCCAGCGCGGTATCTTGCAAATCATATAGTCGAGGCTCGGGGCGACGTAGGCCGACGATGTGGTGCCCATCTCGCCAATCTGGTCGAGGGTGTAGCCCAGGGCAATCTTTGCTGCCACGAAGGCGAGAGGATAGCCCGTTGCCTTCGAGGCCAGTGCGCTGGAGCGCGACAGGCGGGCGTTGATCTCGATGATGCGGTAGTCGTTGGTCTCGGCGTTGAATGCGAACTGTATGTTGCACTCGCCAACGATGTTCAGATGGCGCACGCAGCGTATGGTCAGTTCCTGCAGCATCTTCACCTGCTCGTCCTTCAGCGAGCATGTCGGAGCAACGACGATAGACTCTCCGGTGTGTATGCCTAAGGGGTCGAAATTCTCCATCGACGCCACGGTGAAACAATGGTCGTTGGAGTCGCGTATGCACTCGAACTCAATCTCCTTCCAGCCCTTCAGGCTCTCCTCGACGAGGATTTGCGGGGCGAAGGTGAACGCGCTCTCAGCCAGTTCGCGGAATGCCTTCTCGTCGGGGCAGATGCCACTGCCAAGACCGCCAAGGGCGTAGGCCGAGCGAATCATTATGGGGAATCCGATCTCGTGGGCGGCCTTCAGGGCGTCGTCCATGTTCTCCACGGCGTGGCTCACGGGCACCTTCAAATCAATCTCGCCCAGCTTCTTGACGAAGAGGTCGCGGTCCTCGGTGTTCATGATGGCCTCGACGCTTGTTCCGAGCACCTCGACGCCATATTCCTTCAGCACTCCCGTCTGGTAGAGTTCGGTGCCGCAGTTAAGTGCCGTCTGTCCTCCGAAAGCAAGCAGTATGCCGTCGGGACGTTCCTTCTTGATGATTTCTGTGACGAAATGGGTGTTCACGGGCTGGAAATAGACCTTGTCGGCTATTCCCTCCGATGTTTGGATAGTTGCGATGTTGGGGTTTACGAGCACGCTCTTGATACCCTCTTCGCGTAGTGCTTTCAGAGCTTGTGATCCGCTGTAGTCAAATTCTCCAGCCTGTCCGATTTTAAGTGCTCCTGAACCGAGCACTAACACCTTTTTGAGATTCTGTCTTGCCATAGTTGCTTTTTTACACTTTATGTTTGTGTTGTTAATGTCCTCTTTTCTCCTCCCGGTATTCCGTCGGGGTTTGTTTGTATTCGTGGAAGAAATTGCCCATCAGGTAGTTTGGCGTGTAGAAGCCGCACTCGTCGCTTATCTTCTCCAAGGGCATGTCGGTGGTTGCCAGCAGTTCGGCGGCTTTCTTCAGCCTCACCTTCCTGGCCATGTCGCGTGGGCTCTTGTAGATGTTTGCCGTCACTATTTCGTAGAGGCGCACAACGTCTACGTTTGCCACGTCGCTGAGCTTGTGCATCGACAGGTTCTCCTTCCTGCTCTCCTTGACGTAGGGGATGAGTTTCTGCATGATTTCGATGAACTTCGGGTCGAGCATCTGCTTCTCTCTGGTGACGCTGTGCTCGTCGAGTGCTGGCGACAGTTTCTGGTTGGCCAGGTTCTCTGCCCTTTCCACGAACATGCATATTTTGCTGATGATGTCGCCCTCCTCGTGGTTTCGCCTTACGCGCATACGTGTGTTCCTCATATAATATATAAGGTTGGCAATGACGAGCAGCAGCAGAAGAAGTCCGCACAGGTAGAAAACACCTTTCGCCTGCCACCACGACTGGTTGACATGAATGTACCACGGGAAAGGCGTGCCGTCCCACATATCCGGGAACATCGACGCCTGCATCTCAATGGTGTAGTCGCCGGGCTGAAGGTCGAAGAGCGGCAGATGAAGCACTCCCTCGTTGTCGACGTAGTCGGAATTGTAGCACGAGTATGTGTTCCATTCTCCGTTGCCGACGCCAATTATCCTCACGCGGTAGTATGACTGCAGAGGCCTGTAGTAGTTCAGCGCCGAGAAATTCAGCATGATGGTCGTCTGGTCGCTGTTCAGGTTGATGTCGTTGGCGCGTGCTATGGCCCTGTCGATAATGACACGCCCGTCGAGTTCCATGCCCGGCACCACAATATATCCGTTGACCATGATCCTCGACAGCTTCGGGAACAGTTTGCTGGGGTGGGGGGTGTTCACCTCTTCCAGGTCTTTGGGGTTGAACATCACTAAGTGGTCGACTGTCTGCATGACAATCTGGCTGTCGGGAAGTAGCATCGCCTTGCAGTTCAGGAACGACTCGTTAGGCACGTTGTCAATGCTGTTGAAGCTGTTCACGAAACTCACCTCCTCGCCGTCGAAGCGTATGTACGAAATGCCGTATGACGTGGCAACCCACATATTGTTGTCGTAATCCTCCACGACGGAGTGGATGACATCGTTGTAGAATCCCGTTTTGCGCGAGAACACCACAGGCTCCTTGTGCGGGTCTTTATACATGTACAGTCCTGTAGTGGTCCCTATCCACGACCATTTACGGCTGTCGGTGTACATACAGTTGGCGTCCATGCCCTGGAACTCTGAGATGTTCTGCTCCTGTCCCCTCATGGCATCAATGTAAGTCCGGGCCTCGGGCGACATGTCGTCGAAGACCTTGAATGGCTTCTTTCCCGGTCGGGCGTAGAGCAGTCCTCGCTTCTCGGTTCCCACCCATAGCCCTCCTTGGCGGTCGAATACCACGGTGTTGCAGTCGGCCCCAACCTTGTCGCCGTCGACGAGGGTCAGCTCGTTAATCCATTGTTGCTGTTGCGTGTCAATGTCGAAGATGCAGTAACCGTGCTCCGAGGCGATGTACAGCGTATTGTCCTTGAGCGCGAAGTTGTTCATGTGGAACGGGGTCTCTATGAGTGTCGTCCATTGGAGTCGCTTCACGTCGAAGAAAAGCAGAACCGCCTCACGGTCGCCGTTGCGCAGCTGGAAATATCCGTCGCGGTATCTCATTATCACCGACGTGTTGGTGTATTTCTGCGCCGTGTCCCAGTCGTATGCCTTTGTGCGGTGCAAGGTGCTGCCCGTTGCCAAGTCCTGGCCCACCTCCTCGCCATTGTCGTAGAAGGTGAGCAGCATGTTGTCGAAGACGTCGACGTCCTGGAGGTTACGGTCGCGGAACATGGTGTAGTTACGTTTCTGCTCCTGTCCGTAAAGCCCCTGGTCGGAGACCGTCCACAGATGGCCTACGGAGTCGATGAACAAATCCTGCACGGGCATGGGACACCCCATGTCGCGCAGAACGCTGTCCACGTTCTGCTCGAACTTTTCGCTTGTAAGGTTGGTGCAGGTGACGCTGTTCGTGCTCTTTAGCCACAGGTGGTGGCAGCTGTCGAACGCAAGACGGTATCCGCCACGGTAGAGCGGCAGAGGGTACTTGTATTCATGTCGGGTGACGATATGTGAGAAAGTGACACCGTTATAGAAATTCAAATTGCCAAGGGTGGAGATAATCATCCTGCCCGCTTTGGTACAGACTACTGCCTGGGCGCTGTTGTCGGCAAGGCCGCTGGCAGCATTGATAACCGCGAAAGTGCGTTCCTCGGCGGCACTGGCCGACAATACCGCTGCTGCCCACAACAATAATAATATGCGTCGCAAAGCTGATTCCATTAGGCTAACGGTTGCTAATCGTCGGCAAAGGTAAGCAAAAACGCTGTGCTGTGCAAATTTTTTATTAGAAAATAACAAAAAACGTGGCCACGGGGAAAGAAAATCAAAAAAACTTGAATAATTATTTGGCGGTTTCAAAAATTAGTCGTACCTTTGCACCCGCATTTGAGAGAAAGTGCTTTTCGCGGCGGACGCTACGAGGAAGTTTGGGTGAGTGGCTGAAACCAGCAGTTTGCTAAACTGCCGTACGGGTTCCCGTACCGGGGGTTCGAATCCCCCAGCTTCCGCGACGAAAAAATGGTCGATTCATCTAATGGTTAGGATACAAGATTCTCAATCTTGGCATAGGGGTTCGATTCCCCTATCGACTACAAAACGACCCCTGTAAATCGCCGATTTACAGGGGTCGTTTTTTTCAAGAGGTGTTATTGACAGAATAATATGGAACGGAAACTGTTTTGCGAGATCTCGCCCTTCACCTATCGGCTGTCGATGGAGAAGGAGATTCTGAAGCGCCACGTACAGGACATGCTGCGGAAGACGCGGTTTGCCAGGAGTCGGACGGAGGAGTCGCTGCCCGTGGTCGTCTACCGACACAACTCACTCATCCGTCGGCGGCTGGGCAACGTCAACATGCAGCTGCAGGAGAACAAGGCGACGAACCTCGCCCTGGCGGTGAAGCACATCGACGGGCTGCTGGTCCGTCCCGGCGAGACGTTCTCCATCTGGAAACTCATCGGGCGCACCACCAAGCGGAAGGGCTACAAGGAGGGGCTGACTATCGCCAAGGGCAAGCCCTCGCAGGGCATCGGCGGCGGTATGTGCCAGCTGTCGAACCTCATCCACTGGCTCGTGCTGCACAGCGAACTGACCATCACCGAGCACCATCACCACGACGGTCTTGACCTCTTCCCCGACTTCGGCCGGCAGATCCCCTTCGGCACCGGCACCAGCATCTCCTACAACTACATCGACTATCGATTCCGCAACGACACCCAGAACACTTATCAGCTACGACTCTGGACGGACGACGAATACCTGTGCGGCGAACTGCGGGCCACAGAGCAGCAGCCCCACACTTTCCACATCCATGCTGAGAACGAATATTTCTCACGTGAGGATGGTGTGGTCTTCCGCAATGGTGAGGTCTATCGCGACATCATCGACCGCACATCCGGCCAGCGCCTTGAAAGCCAGCTTATCCGCACCAACCATGCCCGTGTGATGTACGACTGTCCGCCGTCGATGATTATCAGAGAAGAGAATAATAGCAAACTCTGACGATGACAAAGTGCAAATCTGATAAACCGGTTGGCTGACAGATTGAATCAAAGAGGTTTCAATCCTCGACGACTTAGCGATTACAGGCATGTTTATCAGGTTTATCCAATCTTAGGTGAAGAGATTTACAAATACTTACAGAATAATCGTATTTTGTCTGCTAATTTAGAGACTTCGCCAATTTGGCTGTTTTCAACCGCCAAATTACAACTATCTGATAATCAAGAGAATGAAATTTGGCAGTCAAAAACAGCCAAATTAGAAAACTGGCAAGCGCCTTCAGATAGGTTATTCTATAGATTGAACTATACAATATTGTCTTATTTGGCAACGATAGATGACCCTCTGAAACGAGCCTTTTACGAACAAGAAACGATTCGTGGCTGCTGGACTCAGAAAGAGCTTGACCGCCAGGTGTCGTCACAATACTACGAGCGCATGGGGCTGTCGAAGGATAAGAAAGCCCTGAAAAAACTCGACCTGTACGGTTGAAAAGCCCTGAAGGGGCGACAAGACTACAGACGGGGGTGAAACCCCCGGTAAGTCGGCACAAGACGAAAGCCCTGAAAGGGCG
>CAJOEC010000029.1 GCA_905233425.1 uncultured Prevotella sp.
GCGCACGGGCTTTGCCCTGAAGTTCTGGCGTGCCTTGAAGAAGGGCGACCTCGACCTGGCCCTGCGCGAGATGCAGTCCTTCCTCGCCGGACTGCCCTACGTGGAGGGATTCAAGAAAAAGCTAGAACAAGTGGCAGTGACCGAGGGCTTCTACGAGTACACGTTCTATCTCATCTTCAACATGCTCAATGTTTATGCCCGCACGCAGGTGAAGTGTCGCGGCGGACGGATAGACATGGTGGTCTATATGCCGCAGGCCACCTACATCTTCGAACTGAAAATGCACGAGTCGGCACGAAAGGCATTGGAGCAGATTGACCTGAAAGGCTATGCCCTGCCATATCACACTGAGGGCAGGAAAGTGGTCAAGGTGGGCCTCCACTTCGACCTCGACAGCCGCACGCTTGACGAGTGGGCAGTCGGAGATTAGGGCCAACATTGCAGAAATACTTCGACCTGTACGGTTGAAAGTCTATGCAAGGAAAGCTCCGAAGGAGCGATAGACTACAGACGGGGGTGAAACCCCCGGTAATAGGAATTGAAATGTAAGGGGGCTTACACCCCCGCCGGTAATCTATCGCCCTTTCAGGGCTTTCGTCTTATGCCGACTTACCGGGGGTTTCACCCCCGTCTGTAGTCTTTTCGCCCCTTCAGGGCTTTTCAACCGTACAGGTCGAAATACTTTCTTATATTTTTTTATAAAATCAATGTCACAATGTCACACTTATTGATTGTCAGTGACTTACGGTGTGACATTGTGACATCAAAGGTGCAAAATTGGCATTTTTTTACGATGTTTTCGATGCCATAGCGGTCATAATGCTGTCAGAGCGAGGTATCTGAGCGAGGATTCCCACCGGGGGAACAAAACATTCCCCCAGTGGGAATAAAATGTTCCCACCGGGGGAATAATTCATTCCCACGGTGGGAATGATGCGACGCGACAAGATGACAATTATTCAAATTCGTTTCAAGAATATTTGTAATGCGTTTGGTCTGTAAAAAAAACGTATTATTTATTAAATTTGTTTGTGCTTTCCCGAAAAATCTGTACCTTTGCGGCTGATAAAACAAACAATTAAACGGTAAACAATAAACAAAAAACGAGCGGATTGTAATTGTGATGAAGCGGAAAGTTTTTCTGATAATGGTATTCTCTTTGGTGATGGGCTGTTGCTGGGCGCAGAGCAACCCTTATCTGTGTTGCGAGGACACTTGCGCCCACACTCACGGCATTGACCTGAGCCACTACCAGGGTGAGGTGTTCTGGGAGACGGTTGGTGAGCATACGAACATGGCTTACGTGTACCTGAAGGCGACGGAGGGTGGCGACAACATTGACGCCCGGTATGAAAGGAACATCGACCTGGCGCACCGCTATGGCCTGAAGGTTGGAAGCTATCATTTCTTCCGCCCTAAGACTCCGCTGAGCCTGCAACTGAAGAACTTCAAGGCCCAGTGTCTGCCGGGCGAGCAGGACCTTATACCAATGCTCGACGTGGAGACCACGGGGAACCTGAGCCAGAGGGCGTTCTGCGATTCGCTGCACTGTTTCCTGAGGCTGATGGAGGAGACGTACCACCAGAAGCCACTGGTGTACACGTACCGCAATTTCTACAACAAACATCTGCAGGGGCAGCTTGACGACTACAAGCTGATGATCGCGATGTACAGCGAGGAGAAACCTGTGCTCTCGGACGGCCGCGACTACACGCTGTGGCAGTACACGAGCAAGGGCCGCATCGTGGGGGTTATAACCGAGGTGGACAAGAGCCGGTTTGTGGGTAAGCACTCGATGAAGGAGATAAGATACAAACACTGAACAATAATGCGTGTTTTTCTGGACCACGGATTTAACGGATTACACGGAATTTTAACCACGGATTTAACGAATTACACTAATTGTTTTGGACCACGGATTTAACGGATTCCACGGATTTTTAACCACGGATTTAACGAATTACACGAATTGTTTTGGACCACGGATTTAACGGATTCCACGGATTTTTTAACCACGAATTTAACGAATTACACGAATTTCACGAATTTCACGAATTGATTTAAAACTATAGAGAATTATGAGACTAAGGTTATCGAGACTATTGGTTTACGGACTGGCCATGGGCGGGCTGGCCAATGGCGGGCTGGCACTGGGCCTGCCCCTACAGGGGCTGCCCACACAGGGCGGGCTGGCACTGGGCCTGCCCATGCAGGATGCCCCCACGCCTTATTCGTTGGCAGCTACTCCCGGACAGGGGGACGATGTGAACATGAAGATGGGCAAGCCTACTAAGGAGGAGATGGAGATGACGGTCTACGAGGGGGAACCTGATGCTGAGGCTGTTGTGCTGTGCAGGCTGACGAATGTGGAGTACACGGTTCAGACGGTCGGGTATCTGGTGGACTATTACGACAAGGTGCGCATAAAGGTGCTGAAACCTTCCGGTGCGCGCTGGGCGAAGGTGGTGGTGCCTTTCCAGAAGAACATGTCGGTAGGCAACAATATCAGTGGCTTGAGAACGTCGTTTATGGCCATCCCGATGGAGAGGGTGACAGGCAACACGTCTTTCCAGGATGAAGGCTCGATGTCTGACGGCGTTTTCGGCACCGACGGCGACGAGATGGTGGAGAGCGTGAAGGCGACGGCCTTCAACATGGAGGGCGGCAAGGTTGTGAAGACTTCGCTGAAGAAGAGCGAGATCGAGACGACCAAGATTGACGAGCAGAACTATCTTGTGGAGTTTACTGTGCCCAACGTGAAGGAGGGTACGGTGATTGAATATGAGTACAAGATACATAGCCAGCTGTTCTGGGAGCTGCACGACTGGTTTGCCCAGTGGGAGATTCCCGTGGCGTATGCGAAACTGGACATGAACATCCCGAACTACCTGATCTTCAACATCGAGGATCATGGCATCCAGCGTCTGACGTACACGTGTACGCTGGGAAGTATGAAATATAAAGTGGAGAGCGACCCATTGGCTAACCCTATGTCGGTGAACACTAACCACTATGTCTATGAGGGCCGCGACCTGATGGGGATGCCGAAGGACGACTATGTGTGGTGTCTTCAGGACTATTGTGCCGGCATCACGTCGGAACTGAAGCAGTACCGTCTGCGCGGGATGAACCAGATGGACTACGCGAGGACGTGGGCTCAGATTGACGATATGATTCTCAGTTCTGACGAACTGGGCATACGCCTGAACGACCACAGTCCACTGGCCGACGAGCTGAAGGGGGCGAAGATTGAGGAGATTGCCGATCTGCGTGAGCGTGTGGCTGCGGTCTATCAGTTGGTGATGGGCAAGTTGAAGTGGAATGGCAAGTACGATCTGAGTCCTGTGCTGACGTCGGAGACGATGAAGAAGGGCGAGGGCACGAATGCCGACATCAACCTGATTCTCATCCAGTCGCTCCACGACGTGGGCCTGAACGCCGCTCCCGTGGTGCTCAGGACTCGCGACCTGGGGCAGCTGCCATATAACTTCCCCTCCATACGCAAACTCTCGACATTCATCGTGGGTGTCATCCTGCCCACGGGGGGTAACGTCTACCTCGACGCTTCATCGAAGTATGAGGGCCTGAACAGTCTGCCGGAGGTGATGCTTGTGGAGAAGGCCCGTCTTGTGCAGAAGAATAACAAGAGCCAGTGGGTGAACCTGCAGAAGGTGTCGAGATCGGAGAAGAGCACCCTCATTGAGGCGACGCTCTCTGCCGACGGCACTCTC
Source organism: uncultured Prevotella sp. (assembly GCA_905233425.1). Classification (GTDB taxonomy): domain Bacteria; phylum Bacteroidota; class Bacteroidia; order Bacteroidales; family Bacteroidaceae; genus Prevotella. The sequence continues at coordinate 3,732 of CAJOEC010000029.1, forward strand.
TCAGGCAAGCAGACGACCCGCATCCAGGTGGGTGATTGCAAGTCAAACCCCACAGAGACCGATTTCACGAAGAAGGGGCAGGTGGCCGACGGTGCCATCAGCATCTGTCCGTTCCCTGACAAGCTGATTGAGAACCCCTTCACTTCCGAGACACGCAAGATGCCGGTAGAGTTCCCGTGTATTGGCAGCAACCGCGTTGTGGTCAATATCACCCTGCCCGAGGGCTACGCTTTAGACGGCGAACCAAGAAACACCACTGTCACCACCCCCGACAAGGGTATCGAGGGCCGTGTACATACGTCGCTCACACAGGGACGCGTGCAGATGACCTGCCAGTTCAGCGTCAACAAGCTCGCCCACGCTGCGGACAACTATGGAGATCTGCGCCAGATCTTCGACATGCTATCGAAATACACCAGCGAACAACTTGTTATTAAAAAGAAACAATAAACAACTAATTACACGAATTGTCTTATGAAATACTCACATTGTTCATTTATTTCACTCCTTCTTCTTCTCCTGACATTGCAGGCATCGGCCTACAAGAAGCAGTCGATCACCATCAGCGTGAACAACCAGCAAAGGAGCATGGTGGTTTTCACCCCTAACGAACTGCCGGCCAAGTCACCGCTCTTCATCGTGACACATGGCATGAACCAGAGTCCGGAATACCAGTACGACTCGGACAAGATGTACGAGATGATCGACACGGCAAAGTTTGTCGTCACCTATCTGCGCAGCAATGGCAGCACATGGGACGTTGGAGGCACCAACGACCAGAATTTCGTCATCAAGACCATCGACGAGATGGCCACCCGTTTCGACATCGACAAGGAGCGCGTCTACTGGTCGGGCTTCTCGATGGGTTCGATGCTGATACACCATTGCATTGCCAACATGCAGGGCAAGATTGCAGCCTTTGCCCCGACCAGCGGCATACAGTTCTCCGAGCAGCCCTGGAACAACTGCAAGAAGCCTGTTAACCTTTTAGAGTGCATAGCCTACGGCGACGATGTGTTCGGCTATGAGCAGTATGGCATTCATGCCTATATTGAGAACTACGCCAAGCACGACCAGCACAAGAACTACAGCAAAACAGTGGGGTACAAGCCCATAGCCAGCAGCTGGTACGACGGCGACCTGGAAAAATGGACTGGCGGCCCCAACGGCGGCGAGGTGTGGCTCTATTCCTACAACAACGGCGGTCACTGGCCCATGGACTTGAACCGCCACCTCATTTGGAACTTTTGCAAGCGTTTCTCGCTGAATATGCCTACAGCGAAGATCACGCAGCCGGCGGGTGAGACCACATATCTCTACTTCGCACCTACGGGAGAGGCAGCGTTCCCTGACATCACAGTCGAAGCCACCGCCAAAGCCCAGATTGGCGAGGTGGCGAAAGTGGAATTCTATGACGGCGAGAACCTTATCGAAACACTTGAAGCCGCTCCCTACACTACAACGCTCACAGCCCCCGATGCCAGCAAACACGACTTGCGCGTAGTGGTGACCGACAGCAATGGCAAGACTGGCGAAAACTCCTGTGTGGTCAACTGCGTGGCCCCCGAGGACGCCTTCGACTTGAGTCAGCATTTCAACACTGAGGGCGCTGTGCCGCAGGACTGGTACGTCAGCAATGGCACAAGCTCGACGACGCGAGTGGGCGGCGGACTGCCATTCACCAGCGGCCCTCGTCTGCTGCGTTTCACCAATGACAACCGCGCCTTTGACTACGGACTCCTTGTGCAGAACTCTACTGGCAAGGAGAAAGCTGCATGGGCAAAGTTCGGTGTCTCGAAAGCACGTTCAACCATGACTCTGCAGGAAGGATGCTATACGCTCATCTACAGACTTTACAACTGGAACCAGCCTGAGTTCTCACCGGTGACCATCGTCATTGAAGACAACGACGGGCAGGAAGTGGCGTCGAAGACATACACACCAAAGCACAACATCGGTGGCAGTACTGAGAACAAGGTCTCAGGAGAGCGTCAGCAGAAATTAGAGTTCGATATTGACAAGGCGGGTGAATATGTCATCGCCTTCTATGCCGACGCTGCTAAGAATGCCGACTTCGTGATGGGACCTCTCAGCATACAGGCCAAGGAGTTCTATGCAACAGGCATCAAGGAACTTCCGACTGCTGACTCAGAATCCCCAGTCGTTTACGACCTTAATGGACGGCGCGTGAAGGATGGGCAGCTGAAGCGTGGCATCTATATCAAAGATGGCCGCAAGACTGTCATCTCTCAATAGGCTTTCTCGTGTACACCTTTGACGGCACGGCCTGAAGGGTCGTTCATGCCCTTGAAGGCGGCGTCCCATTCGAGGGCAATGGCGGTGGAACAAGCCACCGAGGCCTCGCTGGGTACGCTGCGGGCGGCGGAGTCGCTGGGGAAATGTTCGGCGAAGATGCTGCGGTAGTAGTACTCCTCCTTGTTCTTCGGCGTGTTGATGGGGAAACGCTCTGCGGCGTGTGCCATCTGCTCGTCTGTGACAGCCTCTGAGGTAATCTTCTTCAGAGTGTCAATCCAGGAGTAACCCACACCGTCGCTGAACTGTTCCTTCTGGCGCCATGCAACCTCGGCGGGGAGCATGGAGGCGAAAGCCTCGCGGACAATGCGCTTCTCTATCCAAGCCCCCCCTACGGCCCCCGAGGGGGCTTCTATAGATTGCGGGTCTATTGTAGCCCCCTCGGGGGCTGAAGGGGGGGCTACCATCTTCGCTCTTGGGTTCGTCCTCATGGCAACGTCGAGGAACTCCTTGTCGAGGAAGGGCACACGACCCTCTACCCCCCAGGCCGAGAGGCTCTTGTTGGCACGGAGACAGTCGTAGAGGTAGAGCTTCGACAGTTTGCGAACCGTCTCCTCGTGGAAGGCCTGTGCCGACGGGGCCTTATGGAAATAGAGGTAGCCGCCGAAAATCTCGTCGGCACCCTCACCACTGAGCACCATCTTGATGCCCATTGACTTGATGACACGAGCCAGCAGATACATTGGCGTTGAGGCGCGGACTGTGGTCACGTCGTAGGTCTCGATGAAATAGATGACATCGCGGATGGCATCGAGACCCTCCTGTATGGTGTAGTTGATTTCGTGGTGAACGGTGCCGATATGGTCGGCCACAAGCCGAGCCTTGGCCAGGTCGGGAGCACCCTTCAGACCGACGGCAAACGAGTGCAGACGGGGCCAGTAGGCTCGTGTCTTCGAGTCGTCCTCGATGCGCATCTCCGAGTATTTCTCCGCGATGGCGGAGATAACGCTGGAGTCGAGACCGCCGGAGAGCAGCACGCCGTAGGGCACGTCGCTCATCAGTTGCCGCTTCACGGCATCTTCCAGTGCATCGTGAATGGCCTCTACCGAGGCGGGATTGTCTTTTACTGCCTCGTATTCAAACCAATCACGCTGATAATAGCGTTTCATGCCAGGCTCCCTGCTCCAATAATAATGGCCGGGTAAGAATGGTTCGTATTTCTCGCACTGCCCTTCGAGGGCTTTCAACTCAGATGCTACATATACCGTGCCGTCGCTGTCGTAACCTATATAAAGAGGTATAACGCCTATGGGGTCGCGGGCAATGAGGAACTCGTTGCGCTCCTCGTCGTAGAGCACAAAGGCGAAGATGCCGCTCAGTTGCTCGAGCATCTTGCAAATCTGCTCATGAGAATTTCCCGTTGGGGAGGGGGTGAGGCTCCTATATAGTGCCAGTGTCACCTCGCAGTCCGACCCCGTCTGGAAGTCATACTGTCCGGCATAGCGGCGGCGAATATCCTGATGGTTGTAAATCTCGCCATTCACCGCCAACACCTGCTTGCGGTCAGGCGAGTACAGCGGTTGCCCTCCGCTCTCAGGGTCTACGATGCTCAACCGCTCATGGGCTAACACAGCGCTGCCGCCACAGTATATTCCACTCCAGTCGGGTCCGCGGTGGCGGATCTTCTGACTCATCTTCAATGCCTTCTCGCGCAGCTCATGCGTCTGCTCCTTCACGTTCAGTATTGCTACGATTCCACACATAATTCTAACATTTTTTAATTACAGGCTGCAAAATTACGACAAAAAAAGAAAGGAGGCCATTGTCTTCCTTTCATTTTGATTGTTAAATTTGTTACGAACTGTCAATTTGTAACATTACCGCCTCTTGCAATATCATTATGCTTACTGTCTGTGTAAAAATATCATCTTTTTGCTACAAATCGTCACGGCATTGATTTCTTTCCTTGATTCCCTGATTCCTTAGACAAAGAAACGATAGTACAACGTGCGATATTGAAGAAAAATCTTGAATCGTTTGGCGGTTCGGTGTTTTCTTTGTAACTTTGCCCCTGAAAACCGTAAATGGCATTTTCCGCAAAGGTAACTAATCGTAAATCTATTTTATGGGCTTATACATTAACAAGGGCAACGAGGCGTTTCGCCAGGCGCGCAATTCGGAGTACATAGATAAGTCGGGGCTGATAGCCGTAGTGAACAAGACGCTTTTCACGCGCCAGAAACTTAGCTGCGTGACGCGCAGCCGCCGCTTCGGAAAGTCGATGGCGGCAGAAATGCTGGCCGCCTACTACGACCACACGTGCGACTCGCGCCCGCTTTTCGCCGACCTTGAGATTGCCGCCCACCCCTCGTTTGAGCAGCACCTGAACAAGTACCCTGTCATCTACGTAGACATGACAGCCTTCACAGCTGGCGGAGAAGACGAGAACATTGTGGGCAATATCCAGAAGAAACTTATTGAGGATATTGCAAAGGCATACCCGCAGGTAGAATACCGTGAGGGCGACCACTTGATGGAATACCTGCAGCACATCTCCGCCGCTACGGGCGAGAAGTTCGTGATGATTATCGACGAATGGGACGCCGTCATCCGTATTTACGGCGACAACCGAAAGGTGAAGGACGATTTCGTGAACCTACTGCGCCGCATGTTCAAGGACATTTCGGCCGTCGATGTGTTTGCCGGAGTCTACATGACGGGCATACTTCCCATAAAGAAATACAAGACTGAGTCGGCCCTGAACAATTTCTTGGAGTATTCCATGGTAGAACCACGCAGCATGAGCCGCTATTTCGGTTTTACCAAAGACGAGGTGGTTACCCTTGCCATTAAGCATGGCGTGGATTTTGACGAACTGGAGAAATGGTACGATGGCTACCAGATTGGCGACGAGCCGTCGATGTTCAACCCCAACTCGGTGATGCAGGCCGTTGATATTGGTCGTTGTCGCAGTTTCTGGAGCGGCACCGGCACCTTCGAGGCTGTGAAGGGCTATATCAACAGGAATTTCGACGGTCTGCGCGACAACATCATCGCTATGCTGGCCGGAGAGCGCTGCAAGGTGGACCCCACCAGTTTCCAGAACGACCTCTCCGAGATACACTCACGCGACGAAGTGCTCACCGTGCTCATCCATTTGGGCTATCTGGCCTACAACTGGCGGGAGAACGAATGCTACATACCCAACCGAGAGGTTGGAGGCGAGATGGTCAATGCCGTGAAGGCCAACCGATGGAAGCACGTTGCCGATGCCCTTGAGCAGTCGGACCAGCTGCTAAAGGCCACCCTCGAAGGCGATGCGAAGACGGTGGCACGCATGGTGGAGAACGCTCACTCCGAGAATACCAGCATACTCAGCTACTACAACGAGAATTCCATGGCCTGTGTGCTCTCAATAGCCTACTACGCCGCCCATGCCGACTACATCTTTCACCGCGAGCTGCCCACGGGCAAAGGCTTTGCAGATCTGGTGCTCCTGCCACGAAAAAACGTCGCGAAGCCCGCCCTCGTCCTTGAACTGAAGTGCAACCGCAGCGCCAAGGCAGCCATCTCGCAGATCCGAAAGAAAGAATATACGGAGAAGGTGGCACAGTACACTGGCGAGCTGCTCCTTGTGGGCATCAGCTACAACAAGAAGACCAAGCGCCATGACTGCCGGATAGAGAGGTGCGTAAAATAACGAATCTAACGAACTTAACGAATTGTTAGTGAATCACAGGTACGACAGATAGAGGTAGTTGGTTTGGGCGGGATATTCGGCGGCGAGAGTGTCTATCTGGTTGACTTTCGGGACGATGCCGAGCATCTTGCGCCAGCGGCGGACGAGAAGGCCGGCCTGCTCCATATTCATTGCTCGAGGGGATTTCATTGTTCGAGGGGATTTGGAATCTCCGAGGCCGATGGCACGGGCAATCTGGAAGTCGCTGAAACCGTAGACCTTTGCGGCATGCAGTAGTTGTGCAGGCGACATGAAGCCTGCACCAACGGTTGGCGAGAGAAGATACTCGCGGAACTCGCTCGGCTCCATAAACTCGTAGGCCTCCGACAGCCCTGGGGACAGCCAATCGCCCCTAAGCTCCCGCAGCTGATGGTCAAGTTCGACAATGTGTTTCAGCTTCTGAAGGAACCAGCGGTCAATCATCGTCAGCCTGTGGATGTGCTCAATGCTGTAGCCTATCTGCAAGGCCTGTGAGATGACGAAGATACGAGTGTCGGTGGGGGAAGAAAGAGCTGCCTCACCTCCGAAGGCTGGCACGGAGCCTGCCCCTACGGGGTCTTGGGGAGTAGTCATTGAAGAGGGAGCGGGTGTCTTGTTTTCGACAAATCCGTGCATTCCTTGTCCTATCATTCGCAGCCCTTTCTGCAGGGCCTCCTCGAAGGTGCGTCCTATGGCCATCACCTCGCCGACGCTCTTCATCGACGAGCCGAGCTGGCGCTTCACGCCGTGGAACTTGGTGAGGTCCCAGCGTGGAATTTTCACTACTACATAGTCGAGGGCCGGCTCGAAGAAGGCGCTGGTAGTTTTCGTCACCGAGTTCTTCAGTTCGAAGAGACCGTAGCCGAGACCGAGTTTAGCGGCGACAAAGGCTAAGGGATAGCCCGTGGCCTTGCTGGCCAATGCCGACGAGCGAGAGAGACGGGCGTTGACCTCGATGACGCGGTAGTCCTCGCTGTTGGGGTCGAGGGCGTACTGCACGTTGCACTCGCCGACGATGCCGATGTGGCGGATGATCTTGATGGCAAGGGCGCGCAGCTTGTGGTACTCGCTGTTGGTGAGTGTCTGGCTTGGTGCTACGACGATGCTCTCGCCGGTGTGGATGCCTAAGGGGTCGAAGTTCTCCATGTTGCAGACGGTGATGCAGTTGTCGTAGCGGTCGCGCACCACCTCGTACTCTATCTCCTTCCAGCCCTTGAGGCTTTTCTCCACCAGCACCTGCGGGGAGAACGAGAAGGCCTCCTCTGCCTGTGCCAGCAGCTCTTCGTCGTTGTCGCAGAAACCTGAACCGAGGCCACCGAGGGCGTATGCGGCACGGAGGATTACGGGGAAGCCCAGCTCATGGGCCGCCAGCTGAATCTCCTCAATGGTGGAGCAGGCATGGCTCTTGATGGTCTTCACGCCTATCTCGTCGAGACGACGCACGAAGAGGTCGCGGTCCTCGGTGTCGATGATGGCCTGGATGGGGGTGCCGAGCACGCGGACGCCGTATTTCTCAAGCACACCTTTTTTATATAGTTCCACGCCGCAGTTTAGCGCTGTCTGTCCGCCAAACGAGAGCAGGATTCCGTCAGGTCGCTCTTTCTCGATGATGCGCTCCACGAACTCCGCCGTCACAGGCTGGAAATATACTGTGTCGGCAACGTCTTTCGAGGTCTGCACCGTGGCGATGTTCGGGTTGATGAGCACCGAGTGGATGCCCTCTTCCTTTAGTGCTTTCAGCGCCTGTGCCCCGCTGTAGTCGAACTCGCCTGCCTGGCCGATCTTCAGGGCGCCGGAGCCGAGCAAGATAACTTTGGAAGCCCCACCCCCAGCCCCTCCCGCAGGGGGGAGGGGAGTAGTTACATTCTGCCTCTGCTCGTCACTTGTGCTCTGTTCTTGAGAGTATATACTCCCCTCCCCTCTGCGGGAGGGGGCGGGGGTGAGGCTTCTTTTGAACTCGTCAAACATCCATTCTGTGTCGGTCGGCCCGGAGCACGCTTCGGGGTGAAACTGCGCGGAGAACCAGGGGTGGGTCTTGTGGCGTATGCCCTCGTTGGAGCCGTCGTTCATGTTCACGAACAGCGGTTCCCAGTCCTCGGGCAGCGTCGAGTCATCGACGGCATAGCCGTGGTTCTGCGAAGTGATGAAGCATTGCGTAGTTCCCACGCGCTGCACCGGCTGGTTGTGCGAGCGGTGGCCGTATTTCAGTTTGTATGTCTTTGCCCCTGCGGCACGTGCCAGGAGCTGGTTGCCGAGGCAGATGCCCATGAGGGGGCGGACAGCCCCACCCCCAGCCCCTCTTTTATTTTTTGCCATTTCGTTTCTAAGGAATGTGCGGATATGTTCCACCGTCACCTCGCAACGCTCCGGGTCGCCGGGGCCGTTGGCAAGGAAGAGACCATCGAAGTCGAGCTGGTTGAAGTCATAGTCCCATGGCACTCGGATGACCTCGATGCCTCGCCGGAGCAGACAGCGGATGATGTTCGCCTTTACGCCGCAGTCGACAAGTACCACGCGTTTTAATTTTCCCCGCCCCTTGTACGTAATGACCTCCTTGCAGCTCACCTGCTCTACCCAGTTAACGCTGCCGTATTCTTCTGATGCTGCGGAAGCAGCTTTTTCACTATTCACTATTCCTTTTTCACTTATCTCAATCCTTCCCATCATTACGCCTTGCTCGCGGAGCACCTTCGTGAGTCGTCGTGTGTCGATGCCTGTGATGGCGGGAATCTTCTCGCGTTTCAGCCACGCTGCCAGACTCTCGTGGGCACTCCAGTGGCTGTACTGCTCACTATAGTCGGCCACGATGAGGCCTTTAACATGGATGCGGTCGCTCTCTAATACAGGTAGTGAGGAAGCAAATTTTTCACTATTCACTCTTCCCTTTTCACTATTCACTCTTCCCTTTTCACTTAAATCAGGCACCCCATAGTTGCCTATCAGCGGATATGTCGTCACCAGTATCTGCCCGGCATAGCTGGGGTCTGTCAGGCTCTCGGGATAGCCCGTCATGGCTGTGTTGAACACTACTTCGCCAACTGTGTTGGCATCATAGCCGAATGAGCGTCCTACGAAGAGACTCCCATCGTCGAGTATCAATCTTGCTTCTTTCATTATTACGATTTGAGTTCCGGAAGTTCCTGCTTGACTATAGCTGTCTGAAATGATGCGCAAAGGTACGGCAATTTGCTCGCAATCACTCCGCCCAGTACAGTTTTAGATTGTTAAAAACGCTCCGAACTTACTATTTGTAAAGCACGAAGCATCTGTCATTACCGATTTGCTGCCGTTTTGATACAATTGTCCGTTAAAAGCTGTCATTTTGTAACTGAGACTGAAAGCGTCGCTACTCAGATAACTGGGCGGCGACACTTTCAGCGTTTTAATGGTACTATTGCGGATAACCGCTTTTTAATGCAGCGTCAAACCGAGAACGAGGTAGGCCTTCTGCGTACAGGGGTTGGCGGCGACCTGTGCGAAGACGGGGATGGAGAACGAGTCGGTGACTCGGATGTCCTTTGTGGCCTTCAGGGCGAGGTTGGTTACGGCAAAGCCACTTGTCCAGTCGTTGTAATAGGTCGTGGCATAAGGGACGGCACCGGCCGTAGCAGTCCATTCTATGGAAGCCAGCTTAAATGGGACAACTACTTCCGCGTAGCTGCTATAGGCCCGCTTGCCGTCCTTGTTTGTGCCATCGTTGCCTGCGAAGTTGGTGTACCACTGTAGTGAGGCGAATCCGAAGTCGTAGCCGATGTTGGCCTCGAAAACATGGTTCGTCGAGTGGGCGTCGTACTTGAAGTAGCGGTGCTCCGGGCCGACATTATTGAACCAGTAGTCGGTGACTCCGATGTTCAGGCCGCCTATCGAGTAGGCCAGCGTCAGGTCGAACTCCTTTGTGTCGGCAGGGTCGGTCAGTCCCACGCTGCCCCATGCCGTCAGGCTCAGGCCCTTATATTCAACTCCGAGCGTAGGCTGTAGCGACACGTCGCTCAAGTCCTGGCCGCGCCAGATGTAGTTACTTACTATGTCACCTGAAACCTCTGTATTCACTTGCGCTGTCATCGTAAGTGCAAATAGTGCGAAAAACATACTTATAATATTCTTTTTCATAATCTTTTGTTGTTTAGTTGTTTTGTTGTTTGGGGAATTAGGATGAATGCCGGTTATCTGTTTTTTGAACCGGGAATTAGTTGTAGCAGGCCTCACCGTGCTCGTAGATGTCGAGGCCTTCCTCTTCGATTCGCTTGTCAACGCGCAGTCCGTGCAGACGCTTGATGCCGTAGAACAGGACAAAGCCGCAGGCGGCAGCCCAGAGGTCGATGACCAGTATGCCGAAGCACTCGGCTCCGAAGAATCCCCATCCGCCACCGTAGAAGGCTCCACTCTCTGTGGCTAAGAGACCTGTCATCAGCGTGCCGAGGATGCCGCAGACACCGTGTACTGACGAAGCACCCACAGGGTCGTCGATGTGCAGACGGTGGTCGATGAACTCGATGGCGAAGACGAGCACTGTGCCGCAGACGAGTCCGATGATGACTGCTCCTATGGGCGATACCAGGTCGCAGCCTGCCGTGATGCCGACGAGACCTGCCAGCACGCCGTTGAGCGTCAGCGAGAGCGACGGCTTGCCATACTTCAGCCATGTGAGGAACATTGTTGCCACGCCACCGGCAGCAGCTGCGAGGTTGGTGGTCAGGAAGACGTGCGAGATGGCTATGCGGTTCACCTCACCACTGGCAGCGAGCTGTGAGCCGGGGTTGAAGCCGAACCAGCCGAGCCAGAGGATGAACACGCCCAGAGCGGCCATTGTCAGGTTGTGGCCGGGAATGGCGCGGCTCTTGCCGTCCTTTCCATACTTGCCAAGACGGGGGCCGAGAGCCATGGCACCTATGAGGGCCAGCACGCCGCCCACGCTATGCACTATGGCCGAGCCGGCAAAGTCGTGGAACACGCTGCCGAAGGTTGTCATCATAAAGCTGTCCTCGGCATCGTTGCAGAGCCAGCCGCCGCCCCACGTCCAGTGGCCCTCGATGGGGTAGATAAGCAGCGAGATGAATGCGCTATAGATGAGGTACATCGAGAACTTCGTGCGCTCGGCCATGGCACCGCTCACGATGGTGGCGGAGGTGGCACAGAATACGGTCTCGAAGATCAAGAAACCCTCTACTGGCAGTTCGCCGCCGTAGAAACTCAGGTCGCCCCAGTTCGGGGCACCGATGAAGCCCGCACCCTCGCTGCCGAACATGAATCCGAAGCCGAGGAAGAAGAACAGCAGTGAGCCGAACATGAAGTCGACGAAGTTCTTCATCAGAATGTTCGCCGTGTTCTTGCTGCGGGTGAAACCTGCCTCACACAGCGCAAATCCGGGCTGCATGAAGAATACCAACATGGCTGCCAACAGCATCCATACAGTATCGAGTGATAATCCAATTTCGTTCATAACTTTGATTTTTTTCTACCACAGATTTCTCAGATTTCACAGATATCTCAGATTTCTCAAATAATCCGTGTAATCTGTGCAATCTGTGGTCGTTAATACTAATTAATCCGTGTAATCTGTGGTCGTTAATACTAATTCGTTTAATTCGTGGTTCATTTCTTGTCACGTAATACGGTGTCGCCGTGTTCGCCGGTGCGGATGCTCCACGTGTCGATCATGTCACTCACGAATATGCGGCCGTCGCCGACTTCGCCCGTGTGGGCCACTTCAAGTATCACCTTCACCGTCGGGTCTACGAACTGGTCGCGGCAGACGATGGTCAGCGCCACGCGCTCTATGACGTCAGTAGAATACTGCACGCCACGGTAGATGCGTTCCTGTCGGCTCTGGCCGATGCCGTGCACGTTGTGGTACTCAAACCAGTCGATGTCCGAACTGAGCAAGGCCTCCTTGACCTCCTCAAATTTCGTCTTACGGATAATTGCTTCGATTCTTTTCATACCTTTTTACCTTAATTAATTAATACTAATACCCTCTTATTGGGCTGAACTTTGCCAATTGACGGTGCAAAGGTACGACAAAAACGAAAGAAAACCGTAGGCTTTCTTTCGTTTTGTTTGTTAAATCTTTATTTTTCTGTCTTTTTGGCAGAAAATCGTATGTTTTGACGGCATAATGTAAACGTTTGTCGGCAAATGCCTTTCAGGATGTTACATATTGACAGGAGGGCGTTTCGCCGGAAATTGAGTGATGATTAAAAAATAACTTGGTACGATTTAGTGTGTTTGACCACGCCCCAAAGGGGCAATGAGCAGTCAGCCCAGGGCAGCGCCCTGGGTAGGCATGAGTGCATAGCCCCCGCCCTGAAAGGCTACGGGTAGGCGAGCTTCGCTCGGGAATGAGGGCAAAAGAATGAGTAGGAGGCGTCGCCTCCGTCCAAGGCTTTTGCCCTGCTGACTGCTTGCTGGCCTTTCAGGCCGTTCTGCGGAAACATACGATAATCACCTATTTGTACCAACTTATTTTTTTACTTTTACTAAGGCTATAACTGTAGTTTCAGGACACGCTCTACATAATTCACAAACGCCTGGTTCACCATGCGTACGCCGCCTGGGGTGGGGTAGTGGCCAGTGAAATACCAGTCGCCCGGATGGTTGGGACAAGCATGATGCAGACCCTCAATGCTCTGGAATACGAGTTCGACGGGGGCTTGCATACCGTCTGGGCGAAGCATCTCCACAATCTTCGTGTTTATTTCCTCAACGGTGAACGGTGCATAGATATTGCGCACATGGTTGGCCGATGTCGGATCTTCCTTACACTTGCGATAAACCTCAGCAATAAGCGGGGGAAGTTGTTGTTTGCAAGTGTAATCACTCCCCTCTCCGCCGTAGGCTTCCCCCTCGCCTTTTGGAGAGGGGGTTAGGGGGTGAGGCTTGGGGTCGGGGGAGAGGCTCCTCTCCTTAATCAGGGCGATGGCGGCACGGAAGGCGCAGAGTTCTTCCAGTCGTGACATGTCGATGCCGTAGTAGTCGGGGTAGCGTATCTGTGGTGAGCTTGATACCATGACTATTTTCTTGGGATGCAGACGGTCAAGAATCTTGAAAATGCTCTCGCGTAGTGTTGTGCCACGCACGATGGAGTCGTCGATGATGACGAGGTTGTCCTCGTAGGGCCGCAACGAACCGTAGGTGATGTCATAGACATGGGCGGCGAGGTCGTTTCGCTCGCTGTTGTCGGCGATGAAGGTGCGCAGCTTGATGTCCTTCCAAACCACCTTCTCTGTGCGGACGTTGTAGCCCTGCTGGCGGAAACCGTCGGTCATGCCGTAGTAGGCCACCTCAGCTGTGTTTGGTATGTATGAGAATACTGTGTTCTCTGCGTCGCCGTCGATGGCCTTGAGGATGGCGGGCGTCAGTTGCTCGCCCAGTCGCTTGCGCTCCTGATATATCTCGCGGTCGGAGCCTCGGCTGAAGTAGATGCGCTCGAAGGAGCAGGCGGAATAGTTGGATTTCCCAATGATCTGTTCCAACTTCATCTTGCCGTTCTTGTGGACGATGAGCGACTGCCCCGGCTGTAACTCGCTGATGTCCTCGGTCTGCAGGTCGAAGGTGGTCTGCAGCACGGGGCGCTCGCTGGCGCTGGCGATGATTTCGTCGTCACGATAGTAGAACGCGGTGCGTATGCCCCAGGGGTCGCGTATGGCGAACATCTCGCCGCTGCCTGTCAGGCCGCACATCACGTAGCCGCCGTCGTAGTGGCACATGGTGGTACGCAGTACATTGGCCATGTCCACATTATTATCTATATAGTCGGTGATGTCCGTCCCCTCCAAGCCCTTATTGCGGGCTTCCTGATAGAGCCGCTCCACTTCGCGGTCGAGGCGGTGGCCCATAAGTTCGAGCGTGATGTATGAATCGCCAAAGATTCGTGGCGACTGGCCTTGTGCTGTCAGGAAGGAGAAAACCTCGTCGATGTTCGTCATGTTGAAGTTGCCGCACAGGCAGAGGTTCTTGGCCCGCCAATTGTTGCGGCGTAGGAATGGATGGACATATTGTAATCCGCTCTTGCCCGTGGTCGAATAGCGCAGGTGCCCCATATATAGAGAGGCCCCCCATTCGGTCTCCGAGGGGGCAATCGCACTAAACACCTTCGTGATGGCATCCTTGCCCTCAGCCCTCTCGCGGAACATATACTCGGTGCCTGGCTGGTTCTTCAGGCTCACCGAAGCGATGCCGGCGCCCTCCTGGCCTCGGTTGTGCTGCTTCTCCATCATCAGGTAGAGCTTGTTGAAACCGTAGTTCCGTGTGCCGTATTTATGTTCGTAGTAGTCCAGCGGCTTCAGCAGGCGGATCATCGCCACGCCGCACTCGTGCTTCAACTCTTCCATACAAATATTCTTATCACCACAGCTTTCACAGATCACTCAGATTCTTCTTACCACAGATTTCACAGATTACACAGATTTAGGCTGCGCGTAGCAATCTGTGAAATCCGTCGCTTGCGACAAAATCAATAAAAATCTGTGTAATCTGTGTAATCTGTGGTCGTTATTATAATCTGTGTCATCTGTGGTCGTTATTTACATTCTTTTATGAAGTTCATGAAGAGTGGGTGCGGGTGCAGTACCGTCGAGGAGTATTCGGGGTGGAACTGCGTGCCGATGTACCATTTCTTATCTGGTATTTCGACAATCTCCACGAGGTCTGCGGTGGGGTTGATGCCCACGCATTTCATGCCGGCGTGCTCGTACTCTTCCTTATAGGCGTTATTGAACTCATAGCGATGCCTGTGCCGCTCCATTATTCTGCTCTTTCCCGAATATGCCTCCGCAACACGGCTTCCCTTGACGATCTCGCACTCATACGCGCCTAATCGCATCGTGCCGCCCATCTGCGTGATGCTCTTCTGCTCCTCCATCATGTCGATGACATTATGCGGTGTGTCGGGATTCATCTCAGCGCTGTTGGCATCTTTGTATCCCAACACATTGCGTCCGAACTCAATAACCATCATCTGCATACCCAGACAGATGCCGAATGTCGGTACATCGTGCGTCCTCCCGTACTCTGCTGCGACAATCTTCCCCTCAATGCCGCGCTGCCCGAAGCCCGGACAGATGACGATGCCCGCCATGCCCGCCAGTCGCGTGGCGACGTTCTCCGTAGCCAACTCCTCGCTGTTCACGAAATGGATGCGGGCCTTCACGTCGTTGTAAATCCCCGCTAAGTTCAGGCTTTCGCGTATTGACTTGTAGGCATCCTGCAGGTCGTACTTCCCAACGAGAGCGATGTTTACCTCACGTGTGGCGTTGCGCTGTTTTTCGAGGAAGGCATACCATGAGGCCATACCAGCCCCACCCCCAACCCCTCCCGCAGGGGGGAGGGGAGTGGTTACATCTTCTAATCGTCTGTCATAGGATTTCTGTTCTTGAGAGTATATACTCCCCTCCCCTCCGAGGGAGGGGCCGGGGGTGAGGCTTTCTGTCTTCTTCAGAATTGCTGTGTCCAGCCCCTGCCGCTGCATGCTAACAGGCACCTCGTAGATGCTTGGCATATCCTCGCTCTGCACCACGCATTCCAAATCGACATTACAGAACGACGCCACCTTCATGCGTATAGCGTCGCTGAGGTGGCGTTCTGTCCGCAGTACGAGGATGTCGGGCTGTATGCCCATGCTCTGCAGCTCCTTCACCGAGTGCTGCGTCGGCTTGGTCTTCAGCTCGTCGGCGGCCTTCAGATAGGGCACGTAGGTCAGGTGCACGCACACCGCGTTGCGCCCCAGTTCCCAGCGTAGCTGTCGTATGGCTTCCATGAACGGCGCACTCTCGATGTCGCCGATGGTGCCGCCTACCTCGGTGATGATGAAGTCGAAAAGACCCTCCCCCGGCCCCTCCCTGTGAGGGAGGGGAGTAGTTACTCCTTCTGTTGACTTACATCCTGCTTGGTAATTACTCCCCTCCCTCGCAGGGAGGGGCTGGGGGGAGGGTCTTCTCAGCATCCGCCTCTTTATCTCGTCCGTTATGTGCGGCACCACCTGGATGGTCTTCCCTAAATAGTCGCCGTGACGCTCGCGGTCTATAACTGTCTTGTAGATGCGGCCCGTCGTAATGGAGTTGTCGCGTGTGGTGTGGATTCCCGTGAACCGCTCGTAGTGCCCCAGGTCGAGGTCGGTCTCGAAACCATCCTCCGTCACGTAGCATTCGCCGTGCTCGTAGGGGTTCAGTGTCCCCGGGTCAATATTGATGTAAGGGTCAAACTTCTGGATGGTGACCTTATAACCGCGTGCCTGCAGCAGCTTTCCGATGGAGGCCGAAATAATGCCCTTTCCCAACGAGGAAACGACACCGCCCGTGACGAAGATGTACTTTGTGTCCATAACTTCCAATCTCTTTACCTAAACATTCTGTTACATATTGCACATTTTAGTGTGCAAAGTTACATCATTTTGAAAGAAAAACGCCAAAATCACTTTCGCTTTTAATTGTTAAAAACAACATTTTCTGACATTGTGCAAACCAAAAGCACCGTACAAATGACATTTTGGTGTATTAATTCTCCCAAAACCAATCATTTCGTTACTAATTGTCAGTCGAGTGCCCCAGCAAGCACGGTACCGCTTCGTTTCGGCAAGTGCACGGAGCAACGAAAACATTCCCACCGTGGGAATGAATTGTTCCCACGGTGGGAATAAAACGTTCCCCCGGTGGGAATAAATTGTTCCCACCGGGGGAATGTAATTGCCGATGGCTCAGAACCCCTTTTTACAGGCTGTTTATCTGCTCGACGGTGAGGCCGGTGTACTTGGCAATCATTTCTGTAGGCAGATTGTCCTCCTTCATCTTTCTGGCATTTTCGCGTTTGGCCTCTTCAATACCATCAGCTCTACCATCAGCATAGCCTTCCGCCTTAGCCTCGTCAACAGCGGTGTCCCAGGCATCCTTGGCGGCATGCACGCTGACCATATAGTCACGGTAGGCACGGCGTTCCTCCTCGCTCATGCTCATGTACTCCAGCTTGCGACGGGCCTCTTGCAGTCCGGGTGCCGTGGTGTCCTCGCGGATGGCTCCGTCCTTCAGGTAGGCCATCCACTCCTCAATGGGAGTCTTGGCCACCTCGTTGAAACGGTCCACTATAAGCAGGAAATACTCGGGGAACACCTCGTTGGGAGATGTCATGCGCTTAGTCTCGGTCGAGATGTATTTCCGCTCGTTCTCCGTGTTGAGTTCCAGCACGGCATCCTTATTGGTCATACCCCTGAACGTTGTCACGCCGTGGAAGGCATAGTCGTCGCCGGAGCCGAAGTTGAAGTAAAGGATGTTGATGGAGTACACCTTCTTGATGACCTCATAGTCTTGGCCTATGCCTATCTGGTCGTAGATGGCCGTGGCCGTTCCGAAGAGTATGCGTTGGAAGAAGTCGCGCTCCTTCGTCAGCTGCACCTCGACGATGATAATCTCGCCCTGCTCCGTATTTGCCTTCACGTCCACTCGGTTGCCCTTGTCCTCATGACGGTCTTTGTTGCTCTCGCTCTCCAGTATTTCCATAATGGACACGGGTTCGCCGATGAGCACCTGGATGAGGCCTTCGAGCACCTCCTTATTGGCCTTGTCGCGCAGGATACGCTTGATGGCCCAGTCAAATCGTATGTATTCTCTCTTGTCACTCATAGTCAAAAATAGATATTTCCTTTCTCTTTTGGCTTGATTGTTTAGTTTGCTCTGAAATATTAGGCGCAAAGTTACGCAAAAATATCAATAACGGTACATTTTAGACATCTTTTAACGCTTTTCCTTCACCTAAGTTATTAGAATGATATGTAAGTTTTCCGATGGTGAAGGGGCAGGCCCTGTGCCTGCCCCTACATTAGGTAGCCCCATGCAGTTTTTGGGTACACAAATTATTAGTATCCGCTAAAAACGGCCTGAAGGCCAATGAGCGGTGACTCGTGGTTTCACTTGTTCTTTTCCCTCAGGTGCTCCTCATACTCCGCCAGCTCACGCTCTCCGATGTGGGCGAGGCCGTAGTGCTCGTCGTGCTGTGAGAAGTCGAGGCCGACTTTCTCGCTGTATGCCGAGACGCGCATGGGGATGATGCGGTCGATCAGTTTGTAGCCTAACCAGCTCATGGCGAAGGTGTAGACGAATACGATGACGATGGCCAAAATGTGGTAGAGGAAGATGACAAACCCCTCCCACGTGCCGGCGATGAGTCCCTCCTGGATGAAGATGCCCGTGAGGACGGTGCCGAATATACCGCCCGTGCCGTGCGTCGGGAACACGTCGAGAGCGTCATCGATGCTGCTGCGTGAGCGCCAGTAGACGGCGACGTTGCAGATGAGCGTGATGATGAAGGCTATGAAGATGCTCTGGCCGACGGTGACGTAGCCCGCCGACGGCGTGATGGCTACCAGACCGACCACGCAACCCACGGCGGCACCCATGGCCGACGGCTTGCGGCCGCGCAGACAGTCGAAGAATATCCACGTCATCATGGCCGTGGCCGAGGCGGTGTTCGTGTTCAGGAATGCCTTAATGGCCTGGCCGTCGGCATGGAGCGACGAGCCAGCGTTGAATCCGAACCATCCTAGCCACAGCAGGGCCGCGCCAAGGAGCACGAAGGGGATGTTGGCCGGTTCGCTCTTCTCCGTCGTGCGCCGTCCCAAGTAGATGGCACCCGCCAAGGCCGCGATGCCGCTGGAGGCATGGACAACGATACCGCCCGCGAAGTCGATGACCCCCCAGCGCATAAACAGCCCTTCGGGATGCCACGTCATGTGCGCAAGCGGACAATAAATAATAAAGAAGAAGAACATCATGAAGAACATGTAGGCCGAGAAGCGCACGCGTTCGGCAAACGAGCCGGTAATCAGCGACGGCGTGATGATGGCGAACTTCATCTGGAACAGGGCGAACAGAGCCAGCGGAATGGTCGCACCGCCTAATATGTTGCCTGCCGGAGTGGTGTAAACCTCGCCTCCTACGCCGTGGAACATCAGGAACGTCAGCGGATTGCCGATGATGCCGCCGATGTCGTCGCCGAAGCACAGCGAGAAGCCCACCACCACCCAGAGAACCGAAATCAGTCCCATGGCGATGAACGACTGTAGCATGGTCGAGATGACATTCTTCGCCCCCACCATGCCGCCGTAGAAGAACGACAATCCGGGTGTCATCATAAGCACGAAAATAGTGGCCGTGATGAGCCACGCCACGTCGGCCGCAGAAATCACAGACCAGTCACACTCAAACGACGGCTCTCCCACGGCTATCCCTGCAAAGGCAATGAGCGTCATTGCCGTCATCAGTATTATCCAACGTCTTTTTACCTTCATAACTTTACCTTTTTTTACTGTAGTTGAATATGTTTTTACTTGTTTTGTTTGCGTCGGCAAAGGTATTGCTATTTGGGGAAATGACAAGAATAATAGTGTCGTTTTGATTGTTAAAAACGCACACAAATGGCAAAGTGTAAGGAAACGAGGGTGGGGCGGGGCGTAAAAATGACATGTTGTAAGAAAAAGGCAGGGAAATTGTGCAAAACGTTAATTGCGGTTCAAACAAAAAGAAAAAACGAAAGCAAATGTTTGTCTGCTCCGACGATTTGTTCTACCTTTGCACTCGAAAATGTACAATACGTTAGTAAAAGTTGGATTTCTATGACAAATTGTAAAACACGGAGAGCGCAGATGGAATGGGGCGCACAGAGTTTTGAGAAGGGGCTCTACCAGCCCGACTATGAGCACGACGCATGTGGCGTGGGCATGGTGGTGAACATCCATGGCGGTAAGAGCCACGAACTGGTGGACAACGCTCTGAAGGTGTTGGAGAACATGGAGCATCGTGGCGCTGAGACACGCGACAAGACGGGCGACGGAGCAGGCATCATGGTGCAGATTCCCCACGAGTTTATTCTGTTGCAGGGCATCCCCGTGCCGGAGAAAGGTAGTTATGGCACAGGAATGGTATTCCTGCCAAAAGACAAAACGGCACAGGAGCAGATCCTGAGCGTGATGATCGAGGAGATTGAGCGCGAAGGCCTGACGTTGATGCATGTGCGCACGGTGCCGACGTGTCCCGAAGTGCTGGGTGATGCGGCACGTGAAGTGGAGCCTGAGATTAAGCAGATATTTGTGAAGAAGCAGCCCCACCCCCAGTCCGAGGGGAGTGATTACAACCCGGTCGAGGAAGAGAAGGCGTTTGAGCGCACATTATATATAATAAGGAAGAGAATCGAACGTCGCATAGACGAATTAGCAAAAGTATCTACTCCCCTCCCTCACAGGGAGGGGCAGGGGGGTGGGTCTCTGTCCGATTTCTACATCTGCTCTCTTTCGAGCAAAAACCTCATCTACAAGGGGATGCTGACGAGCGGACAGCTGCGCCGGTATTTCCCCGACTTGTCCAATCCATATTTTACGAGCGGTCTGGCGCTGGTGCACTCACGATTCAGCACAAACACATTCCCAACATGGTCGTTGGCCCAGCCCTTCCGCTTGTTGGCTCACAATGGCGAGATCAACACCATCCGGGGAAATCGCGGTTGGATGAAGGCTCGTGAGAGTGTGCTAACCATTGACCGTTCAACATCGAAGACGGAGCATTATGGTGCGCAGCCACTGGCCAGTGGTCGGTCTTCAATGTTCAATAGAGAAGATGTATGTCCGATTGTGCAGGATGGCATGAGCGACTCGGCAAGTCTCGACAATGTTTTTGAGTTCCTAATCATGAGCGGGTTGTCGTTGCCTCAGGCTATGGCGATACTGGTGCCTGAGAGCTTCAACGACAAGAACCCCATAAGCGAGGACTTGAAGGCCTTCTACGAATATCACTCGATACTTATGGAGCCGTGGGACGGTCCTGCTGCATTGCTGTTCTCCGACGGGCGCTATGCGGGCGGAATGCTCGACAGGAACGGTCTGCGCCCCAGCCGTTACACCATTACGAAGCAGGGCATGATGGTCGTGGCCTCCGAGGTTGGTGTTATGGACTTTGAGCCTGGCGACGTGGTGAGCAAGGGCCGTCTGCAACCGGGAAAGATTCTGCTCATCGACACGCAGGAGGGCAGAATATTCTACGACGGCGAGATCAAGGAACAGTTGGCCAAGGCCCATCCCTATCGTGAGTGGCTCAGCGGGAACCGTGTGCAGTTGGAGAAGCTGAAGAGTGGTCGTCACGTGGAGAACGGCGTCAGCGACTTGGAGCGCAAGCTCGTGAACTTCGGTTTCGGCCAGGAGGACATCGAGAGGACAATCATCCCCATGGCTGTGGCAGGACAGGAACCCGTGGCCGCTATGGGTAACGACACGCCGCTGGCCGTCATCAGCGACCGTCCGCAGGTGTTCTTCAACTATTTCCGTCAGCAGTTCGCACAGGTGACAAACCCTGCCATCGACCCCATCCGCGAGGAGCTGGTGATGTCGTTGACGGAGTATATAGGTGCCGTGGGCACAAACATCCTGACCCCCGACGCCTCGAACTGCAAGATGGTGCGTCTGCCTCAACCCGTTTTGAACAACACGCAACTCGATATACTGTGTAATATAAGGTATAAGGGGTTCAAGACGAAGAAGCTGGCGATGGTATTCAAAGCCCACCCCCAACCCCTCCCCAAGGGAGGGGAGCCTGATTACACTCAAGCCGGAGAAGCGCTAAGGTCTGCTCTCGATAAGCTGTGCAAGGATGCTGAGGCCTGCGTGGATGAGGGCGTGAACTACATTATATTAACTGATAAAATTGAAGATACAGAGGTATCTACTCCCCTCCCTCTCAGGGAGGGGCAGGGGGAGGGTCTGCAGAAGGATGGTCTCTTTTACATCCCCTCTTTGCTGGCCGTCTCTGCTGTTCACCATTATCTCATAAGTGTGGGCAAGCGTGTGCAGACGGCTCTGATTGTGGAGAGTGGCGAGATACGCGAGACCATGCATGCTGCGCTGCTGCTGGGCTATGGCGCAAGTGCCCTGTGCCCGTATATGACGTTTGCCGTTCTCGATGACTTGGTCAAGAGGGGCAAGATCCAGGAGGAATATGCCACGGCTGAGAGCAACTACATCAAGGCGGTGGACAAGGGGCTGAAGAAGATAATGTCGAAGATGGGTATCTCGACCATCCGCAGCTATCGTGGCGCGAAGATTTTCGAGAGCATCGGTCTTGGCGAGGACTTGCTGCGCAGGTATTTCGGCACAGAGACGAGTACCATCGGCGGCATCGGACTGAAGGAGATTGCGCGCGATGCCATCCGTCTGCATGATGCTGCCTTCTCTGTATGTTGCGACTCAGTCGCAACAAACGGGACGTCGGCGCTGAAGAACCAAGGGCAGTTTTCATGGCGCAAGGACGGAATCAAGCACGCCTGGAACCCAGAGACGATTGCGAAGTTGCAGTTGGCTTGCCGTACTGGTTCATACGAGAAGTTCAAGGAGTGGGCCAAGACGGTTGATGAGAAGGACTCGCCCATCTTCCTGCGCGATTTCCTCACCTTTAAGAAGGTGTCTGCCCCCCTCTCTTCGGGAGAAGGGCAAGGGATTGAGGCCGTTGAATCTGTAGAGTCGATTGTCAGGCATTTCGTCACGGGAGCCATGTCGTTTGGTGCCCTTAGCATTGAGGCCCATGAGGCGTTGGCATTGGCCATGAACAAGTTAGGCACCCGGAGCAATACTGGCGAGGGTGGCGAGGACAATGCCCGCTACCACACAGAAGTCGATGGCGTCTCGTTGTCGAGCAAGACGAAGCAGATTGCCAGTGGCCGTTTCGGTGTCACAGCTGAATATTTGGTGAACGCCGAGGAGATACAGATTAAGGTGGCGCAGGGTGCGAAGCCCGGCGAGGGTGGTCAGTTGCCTGGTTTCAAGGTGAACGAAATCATTGCCAAGACACGCAATGCCATCCCTGGCATCTCGCTCATTTCGCCGCCGCCCCATCACGACATCTATAGCATCGAGGATCTGGCTCAGCTCATCTTCGACCTCAAGAACATCAACCCCACGGCTGCCGTCAGCGTGAAGCTCGTGGCCGAGAGTGGGGTGGGGACGATTGCCGCCGGAGTGGCGAAGGCCAAGGCCGACCTCATAGTCATCAGCGGTTCAGAGGGCGGTACGGGCGCATCGCCGGCATCGAGCATGCGCTTCGCGGGTATCTCGCCCGAGATAGGTCTCGCCGAGACGCAGCAGACGCTCGTCCGCAACGGGCTACGCAACCAGGTGCGTCTGCAGACCGACGGTCAGTTGAAGACTGCCAAGGACGTAATAATCATGGCGATGCTCGGTGCCGATGAGTTCTCGTTTGGCACGCTGCCGCTGATAGTGCTGGGCTGCGTGATGATGCGCAAATGCAACACAAACACCTGTCCGATGGGCGTAGCCACGCAGAATCCCGAACTGCGAAAGCATTTCGAGGGAAGAGCCGAGTATGTGGTGAACTTCTTCACTTTCCTCGCCGAGCAGGTGAGGGAATATCTCGCTGAGATAGGTGTGCACAGCCTGAAGGAGATTATCGGGCGGACGGATCTGATTGAGGTGGCGTCCCCCGCTCTCAGCGGGGACAACGGACGAAAGGACGGTGCGACGGCCGACGGCGGTAGAACTGTAGCACGCAACCGCGCTACAGAGGAGAAATGGGCGACCATTGACTTCGGGCGGCTGCTGCATAAGCCGGAAAGCGACAAGCCTCTATACTGGGATCGCGGCGAATTTACGAAAGTCAGCGGTGTGAAGGACGAGGAAATCATCCATGCCGCCGCGAAGGCCATCGACAACCAAGAGGAGGTGTCACTCGACTACGCAATAAAGAATACCGACCGCGCCGTCTGCTCCATGCTCTCAGGCGTAATCGCCAAGAAATACGGCGAGGCTGGTCTGCCCGACAGCACCATAAAGATAAAGTTCAAGGGTAGTGCGGGCCAGAGCTTCGGAGCCTTCGCCGTGCGCGGCCTTGACATACGTCTCGAGGGCGAGACCAACGACTACTTTGGCAAGGGGCTCAGCGGCGGGCGCATCAGCATTCTCCCCCCGGCGAGAAGAAGCGAGGCTTTCAAGGCCGAGGATAATATCATCGCCGGCAACACGGGCCTCTATGGTGCCACCTCTGGCGAGCTGTACATCAATGGCAAGGTGGGTGAGCGTTTCGGAGTGCGCAACTCGGGAGCAATAGCTGTCATCGAAGGTGCCGGCGACCACTGCTGCGAATACATGACCGGTGGCCGCGTCGTCGTGCTTGGCAAGACAGGGCGCAACTTCGCTGCGGGCATGTCGGGCGGAGTGGCCTACGTCTACGATCCCGACCACACCTTCGATTACTTCTGCAACATGGATATGGTGGAGCTTGGCCTTGTCGAAGACTCCGTGTCTCGTAAGGAACTGCTCGAACTCATCCGCCAGCACTACCTCCACACGGGGTCGGCATTGGCTGGCCGTATGCTCGACGACTGGCACCGCTACATCGACGACTTCATCCAGGTTGTGCCCATCGAGTACAAGCGTGTTCTACAGGAGGAGAAAATGAAGAAGCTTCACGAGAAAATCGCCGACATACAGCGCGACTATTAGTGCTCGTCAGCGGGGACAGAATATGGAGTAAAATCCATTTTACTGGCCCGCAGAGCGCTGAGAGGTGGAGCAAAATCCATTTTACTGGCCAAAACGAAACAGAAACGAACAAATATAAAGATAGAAGATTATGGGAAACCCGAAAGCATTCATGGAGATACACCGCCAGGAGGCCGGCTATCGTCCGATTCAGGATAGAATCCACGACTTCAGCGAAGTGGAGCAGACGCTGAACACACACCAGCGCCGCGAACAGGCGTCGCGCTGCATGGACTGTGGCGTGCCCTTCTGCCATTGGGCATGTCCGTTGGGCAACAAGGCACCCGAATGGAACAGCGCCCTGTGTAAAGGCGACTGGGAACTGGCCTACCGTCTGCTCACAAGCACCAACCCCTTCCCTGAATTTACGGGGCGCATCTGTCCTGCACTCTGCGAGAAGGCCTGTGTGCTCAACCGTTTCAACCATGAGCCTACGACTAACCGCGAGGACGAGGCCGCCATCATCGAGGCAGCATTCCGTGAGGGCTATATCCGTCCCCGCACAGATATTGTGCGCAATGGCAAGCGCGTCGCTGTCGTAGGTGCTGGCCCTGCCGGTCTTGCTGCCGCCTACTACCTTAACCTCATGGGCTACAGCGTCACCGTCTTCGAGAAGAACGAGTCCGCCGGTGGTCTGTTGCGCTACGGCATCCCCAACTTCAAACTCAACAAGGCCATCATAGACCGCCGCATCAAGCTGATGGAGCAGGAGGGCATTGAGTTCCGCTACAACGTAGAAGCCTCCCCAAGGGAGGGGCTTGGGGAGGCTTTCGATGCTATCGTCATTGCCACCGGCACCCCTATCGCCCGCGATCTGAAAGCCCCTGGCCGCGAGCTGAAAGGCGTTCATTTCGTCCTCGAACTGCTCTCGCAGCAGAACCGTGTCTTGGCTGGCATGGAGTTCTCCAAGGACGAGCGCATAACTGCAAAGGGCAAGGATGTCCTCGTCATTGGTGGCGGCGACACTGGCTCCGACTGCATCGGCACCGCCCATCGTCAGGGATGCAAGAGCGTCACTCAGATTGAGATTATGCCTAAGCCCGTGGAAGGCCCTGAAGACCCGCAGAACCCATGGCCCAACTGGCCGCGCACGCTCAAGACCACCTCGTCGCACGAGGAAGGATGCACCCGTCGCTGGAACATCAACACCCTCGAATTCCTCTCCGCTGCCGACCTCGCTGCTGAGGCCACTGTGCCTGCCGCGTTAGCGTCGGGTCCCGCCGACCGCGTCGCCGGTGTCCGCATCCAGCCCATCGACTGGATGCCCAATCCCGACGGTGGCCGTCCCATCATGGTCGAAGCCGGTGAACCCGAAATCATCAAGGCCGAGCTTGTCCTTCTCGCCATGGGGTTCATAAAACCTGAGCATCCCCACTACGCAGAAAATGTCTTCGTATGTGGCGATGCCCAGAATGGAGCCTCTCTTGTGGTGCGTGCTATGGCCAGCGGCAAGCAGACGGCCAAAGATGTTGATGCTTACCTACGGCTCAAATAGCCGTAGAGGCATTGATGTGCCCTACATCTTTAAGCGGCTGCGCTTCATGCCTTTCTCGTCGGTGTACTGCTCGATGACGACGCCATGGTGATTATTGGCGCCTGAGATGCGGCGGCCTGACAGGTCATATAGTTTACTGTCTGCCGGTTTGCTATCTTCGATGTCATTGATCGCATCAGGCACAGCCTCTATTGCCTGCCATGCATCGACGTAGACCTCGGTGTCTGAGGTGACGGCAATATAGACGGTTTTCGTGCCCGTGAATTTTGTGGGGTCGACATCGACGGTGTAGTCTGTCATTTCGTTCGGCGATAAGACGTTGAATGTAACCGATGCCTTTGCTCCCTTTCTGCCAAAGCGGAACTCTACGGTGCCTTTACCTTTGGCACGCAACATGATCGACGAGGCACCTTCTGTGCCGAAGTCAACCTTGCGCAGCTGGGTCCATGATCCGGGCTTCATCCTGACCTGAAGATTCCTTGACGCGTCGTTGCCCAAGCTGCTGACGCGGCCGTTCTTGCTGATGTTCGTGAAGTCTTCGTACTCGATGCCGCCACACGTGGCCATCGTCTCAGCCTCCTGCAGTTCGTAGGGGTTCAAATTCTCGATGGCATCGACACCTTTGAGGTCTGGCGTGACACGTTCGATTGTCTGCGTCTCCTCGTTCACCGTAGCCGCGTTTACGCAGAGTGAACGGAATATTCCGCAATTGTTATCTATGACCCCGGCGGCTCTCATCTTCTCCATCAAGGGGGCCCCGTGATAGAGGTGGTAGTACTCGCCCTTGAACTTCTGCAGGTGGGAGTGGTTGTTGTTTGTCCCCATGCCGGGATGAGGGCCGTAGACACCTTTGTAAACCCATGAGTCGGGGTCGGAGGGATTGTCGCTGACCATATAGGCCATGACGCACATGTCGGGCTTGCCGACGCTGATGCCATTCTCTTCCTTGTAGGTGTTCCAGTCGGCATCGTTGCGCTGTGCCCAGTTAGTACAATAGGTATAGACGTACTTACCGTTGATGACATTCAGCTCGTTGGCCTCGAAGTGGTATGGGGCGTGAATCTTGACAGCCGACCCGTCGACCTCGGTCATCGAGTGCTTCAGCTTCACAATGCGGGCAGCTTCGGGCATAATCGTGCTGGGGCCAAGCCCACCGAAAGAAAGCCAGCCGACACCGTTATCGTCGATGGTGACACCTGGGTCGAAATTTGCATTGGTACCCTGTTTATTTGCGCCTGGAGTGTCGTAGTGAATCAACAACTTGTTAAGGGGCGATTTCCATGGGCCTATGGGTGAACTGGCTGTCAGCACGCCCACGCCGTGACTGCTGTTGCAGAAGTAGAGGAAGAACTCTTCGGTGCCGTCCTCATTGGAACGCCATGTCACCGACGGCGCCCACGACACGCCGTAGCCTTGATACCAGGGATTTGACACCCACCCGGCACAGAGTTTCTTCGTGTCGATAGTGCCATGGAAAGTCCAGTTCACCATGTCGGCAGTAGAGAATACTACTATCGACTTGATTTCACCGTAGGTGTTCTCGCCTTTCTTTCCGTTGGCAATGAACTGCTGGTGGTCATTCGAACCGTAAACGTACAGGCGCCCGTTGTACTCGAGTGCCGTGGGGTCAGCGCAATACACGCATCCGCTGATGGGGTTGCCGTCGCTCGTGCCCTTGAACTCTGAGGCCAGGGTCTGTGCGTTGATCTGCAAGCTGGCCGCCGTGAGGGCCGCTGTCAAGAAAAACACTGTTCTTGATGTCTTGAAGTCTTGATGTCTCATTTTTTTTGAATAAGGTTTTAATAGAATGAATTGCACGGCAAAGGTAAGCATATTTTTTCAAATCGCAATGGATTTAGCCGAATTTTTTTTGTTTCCGCTGGACATTTTCATTTATAATGTGCTTAATCTGTATCTGACACTTTGCCACCAAACGTGGAGATAGGGGGTCAAGGCGTAAGCAAAAGGTGGCGAATGTTTCTTTTGTTGTTTACAAAATGTCAGATATTTTAATTTTCTATATCCAAAATGGAATATTTTCTTTGCCGTTACTTGCTTTTTGATTACCTTTGCAGCCGAAACGGTGACAAAAGGATAATTCGATATAAGCAGAGTAAACAGTATGGCACGGAAAATCAAGTTCACGAAGATGCACGGTTGCGGCAACGACTACATCTATGTCAATACGATGGAGTGTGCTGTGCCCAATCCCTCGGAAGTGGCCATCGCGTGGAGCGACCGCCACAAGGGCATCGGGTCTGACGGGCTGGTGCTTATATGCAAGAGCCCCGTGGTTGAGGCCGATTTCTCCATGCGTATCTTCAATGCCGACGGCTCAGAGGCCATGATGTGCGGCAATGCAAGCCGCTGCATAGGGAAATACCTGTATGACAGAAACATCACAACACAAACACAAATTCGTCTGCTCACGCTTTCTGGCGTCAAGGTGCTCGACCTGCACCTTGACACAGAAGGTGTGGTGGACTCCGTCACTGTCGATATGGGCAGGCCGGTCCTTGAGGACGACACACTGTTCTTATCCTCGCGAGGCCTCACCAATGGTACGTTTGTCTCGATGGGCAATCCCCACTATGTCGTCTTCACCAATAATGTCGACCAAGTGGGTGACACCGGGCGCGCCTTGGAGTATCATCCTGCCTTCCCGCAGCGTTGCAACATCGAGTTCGCTGCCCCCCTGTCGGGGGCGGCTTTCCGTGTTCGTGTGTGGGAGCGGGGCAGCGGCATCACCCAGGCGTGTGGAACGGGCGCCTGCGCCACTGCCGTGGCCGCAGCTGTCACTGGCAGGGCGGGGAGGAAATCGAAAATCGTGATGGACGGCGGAACGCTTGATATAGAGTGGCGCGAGAGCGACAATCACGTGTATATGACCGGCCCCGCCGAGTTCGTCTTCGACGGAGAAGCCTTGGTCTGAACAGACTCTCAATAAGAAATAACAATAGTATTAACTCCCACCATCCCCCTCACTTAGGGGGTTCAGTACATGGCATTAGTAAACATCCACTTCCTGAATCTGCAGCAGAACTATCTGTTCGCCGACATTGCCAAGAAGGTCAATGCCTTCAAGGTGATGCACCCCAAGGCCGATGTCATCTCGTTAGGCATCGGCGACGTGACACAACCGCTGGCCCCCGCCGTAGTAGAGGCCATGCACAAGGCTGCCCACGAGATGGGCACCATCAAGGGCTTCCGGGGCTACGGCCCTGAGCAGGGCTACGACTTCCTGCGCGAGGCCATACTGAAGAACGACTTCCTTCCACGCGGAGTCCACCTCGACATCGACGAGATTTTCATCAACGACGGCGCAAAGTCCGACACTGGCAATTTCCAGGAGCTGCTCCACTGGGACAACTTCATCGGCGTCACCGACCCTATCTATCCCGTATATATCGACTCAAACGTGATGATTGGGCGTTGCGGCACCTTCCGCGACGGTCGCTGGACTAACGTGCGCTATATGCCCTGCACGGCCGAGAACGGCTTCGTGCCGCCACTGCCTGCCGGCCGCCCTGTCGATGTCATCTACCTGTGCTATCCCAACAACCCTACGGGCACCGTCATCACCAAGCCCGAACTGCGCAAGTGGGTGAACTATGCGCTGAAGAACGACGCGCTCATACTCTACGACGCCGCCTACCAGGCATACATCCGCGACCCTGAGATTCCTCACTCCATCTACGAGATACGCGGTGCCCGCAAATGCGCCGTCGAGTTCCACTCCTATTCCAAGACAGCCGGGTTCACCGGCGTGCGCTGCGGCTACACCGTAGTGCCGAAAGAGGTCAGCGTGGCAACATTCGAGGGCGAGCGCATACCGCTGAACCAGTTGTGGCTGCGCCGACAGTGTACGAAGTTCAACGGAACGAGCTACATCTCGCAACGCGCCGCCGAAGCCATCTACACGCCCGAGGGCCGTCAGCAGATACAGGCCACCATCGACTACTACATGGACAACGCCCACCGTATGCTGGTACGGCTGCGTGCACTGGGCTTCGAGGTCTACGGCGGTGAGAACGCACCGTATATCTGGATGCGCACGCCCGACAGCTCTGGCTCGTGGCAGTTCTTCGAGAACCTCCTCTACGGCGCCAACGTCGTATGCACCCCCGGTGTCGGCTTCGGCCCCAGTGGCGAGGGCTATGTCCGATTCACCGCCTTCAACAGTCGTGAGAAGACCGACGAGGCCCTCGACCGCATTGAGGCATGGAGCAAGGGTTGATCATGTCATAAAATCGGTTCGTAGCGGCCGCCGTGAATAATTTTGGCGGCCGCTACGAATATTTTTGGCGGCCGCTGTGATTGTTTTTGGCGGCCGCCGTGAACCGCGAGGGCACGGCCTTCCTCCCTCGAGTGTGCGGTCGTCCTCCCTCCAATATGCGGTATTCCTCGAAGGGCTACTTGCGCTGAATCCAGTTCTCCACCTTCACGCCGGGCATCGGCTCGAAATGCTTCACGTTGTCTGTCACCACTGTCAGATCGTAGTGCAAGGCGGTGGCACCGATGAGGATGTCGAAGTTGCCAATCTCCTTGTCCAGCGACTTTTTAATCTTCTTCAGGGCGCAGCGAATCTGGGCATAATCGTCGAAGATTTCACCGATGCGGACAACATTGACCGACTCGCGCAACTCTTGGGGTTCTTGTATATGCCGTTCGTAGTCATCGCTGTTGTAGGCACCGAAGGTCAACTCGGCCAGTGTCACTTCCGAGACAAAGAGTTGGTCGGGATCCATGGTCTCGACATGCTCTCTCACGCCGTTGCGTCGGTGGAAATACTCAATCCACGTGTTCGTGTCAAGAATGTATTTCTCCATATCCGTCAATCCATATTAACCTCACGCAACACGTCGTTCTCGCGGCACGACTTCACGGCGGCCTCCATGCGGGCAGCATCCTCCGGATCGTCGGCCCAGCATCCGGCCAGAGCCATCAGCTTGCGTTTGCGTTCCTCCTTACTCAGCTTTGGAGTTTCAATTTCCTGGGGAACAGCAATCTCATTCGTTTCCTTTATTGACTCGTTCAACAACACTACTAACTCCAACTTCATAGGGATGCTCAGTTCCCGAAGCATTCCCCAGTATGGGGCAATTTTGGGGGACGGTTTTCTCAATACATTTGCTGTCATAATCATAATCAATTATTGGTTTACGACGACAAAGGTACAAAGATTATTTGAAATAACAGAATATAAACATAAAAAATACTATTATCATCCCAATAATCGAAAAAAACTAAGGCGGAATTAACCAGTTTTGGGATTTTGTTTGTAAATTTGCAGCCGAAAAATACAAATATGCAATTTAAATATGAAGAAAGTAACATTATTAATAATTGCATTCTGGGCTGTGGTCTCGGTGGGAATCCATGCACAGCCCACATTACCGCGCATCATGTTCGACGCGACAGAGGAGCTGGGCAATGATCACAAGGTCAAGGCTGTCTTCACGCTGGAACAGACCGACGAGGCAACCGGCTCGACAACGACAGAGACACACAACTGTCTGTTGAATTACGGGGGAGAGTCGTCGTCGGCTTACGACAAGAGATCGATTAACGTCAGCTTCATTGACGAAGACGGCAAGGAACAATATGTGAACCTGATGGGACTCCGTGGGAACTGCAGCAAGTGGATACTCGACGCGGCGGTGGGCGACCGTTCACGACTGCGCAACCGTGTGGCCATGGACATCTTAGGTAGTTATTCGCGTCTGCCCTATGAAACCGACAACGCAGGCAGATACAGTAGCGTGGGCCGTTGTGTAGAGGTGTGGGTCAATGGCGATTACCGGGGACTCTTCTGCCTGTCAGACAGGATAAACCGCGAACTGTTAGGCGGCAAGACCACGACGGATGGCCAGACGCGCTGCGTGATCTACCAGGGCAAGAGCTATGGTTCGGGCAATTACCTGGTTCCCTACGAGGAAGGCCCTGCCGACGGGGAAGAAGAATGGAACTCGTGGGCATTGAAATATCCCGACGAGCCTACAGCAGATGGCTGGCAGCCGCTACTGGACTTGTTTGACGTCGCATGGGACAACATTCCCGACGAGGATTTCGCCGACACTGTGCGTCGTCATTTCTACTGGGACAACTTAGTGGATGTCTATCTGCTCACCATGGTCTGCGGCCTGGCTGACATGGGGTATAAAAACACTTATCTGGCTTGTCCCGACATCACGGCCGACGGTCGCTTCGTGATTGCGCCATTGGACATGGACTATACTTTCGGCTGCACCTGGAACGGATGCTACTGGGACGAGAAGCCCCAGTTGAGGGGAGAGAACACGTTCCATTTCGTGCGCCCGTTCAATCGTCTGACGGGGGATGACAGCCACGGATTCATCGCATCGTTGGCCGAAAGATGGGCCGAGTTGCGTGACAGTGTACTCTCAGTAGAGGCTGTCAGCCAGCTCATCAACGACTATGCGCAGCGGCTCGACGAGTCGGGTGCATGGCAGCGCGAGCTCAAACTGTGGAACTACAATCCTGTGACTATCGAAGAGACTGCCGCCGAGGCTGCCAAATACATGACCGAATGGTATGCCAACAGTCATGAGACCATAAGCCAATTGCTGGACCCTTACATCCCTACGGCGGTGAAGGCCGTCAAAAGTGAGTCTGTAGTGGGCAACGCCTCCGAGCGTTGCAAAGTCCCCAATGACTCCTGCTATGATCTGCAAGGCCGCCGCTTGTCGTTGCCGGATGCCTATAAGGGCATCTATATTAATGACAATCAGAAATGCATCGTAAAATGAAACAGTATATCATAATCCTACTATTGCTCATAGCGCAACTACCCTGTCAGGCACAACAAACCGTTGACCTGGGGCTGAGCGTGGCCTGGGCCGACCGTAACGTCGGTG
This sequence comes from uncultured Prevotella sp., assembly GCA_905233425.1. Classification (GTDB taxonomy): domain Bacteria; phylum Bacteroidota; class Bacteroidia; order Bacteroidales; family Bacteroidaceae; genus Prevotella. The sequence continues at coordinate 36,596 of CAJOEC010000029.1, forward strand.
CCGACCGCCCCACCGCCGTCGGTTTCATGCTGGCATGGGGCGAACTGGAACCCAAAACTGAGTACACGCTCGACAACTATCGCTTCGGCACCGGCCAATTCTGGCACCCCACGAAGTATGTCTGCGAGTCACAGGCCTCCTACGCCACGCCCGACGGCAAGTCGCGCCTCGAGTCCGAGGACGATGCCGCCACCGCCATGCTTGGCGACGGCTGGCGCATGCCCACTCGCGAAGAGCTGACCGAACTGGCTGAGAAATGCCAGTGGCAATGGGTGGCTAATGCCGACTCCACCGGCTATCGCGTCACGGGTCCTAACGGGAGTTCCATTTTCCTTCCTGCCACAGGCATCCGTACCGGCAAGCGTCATCTTGCGGGCAGCAGCGAAGGCTTCTACTGGTCGGGCGATGCCATCACCTACTTGCTCGACGTGGCTTTCGCACTCCGCTTCACGCCACGACTCGTCAACCACACCAACTACAAGGAAACCCCGCGCTCCAACGGCTGTGCCGTCCGGGCAGTAACTGAAATGTCAAAATAATGATGATAATGAAAAAGATTCTGATGACGCTCGCAGCCGTCCTTTGCTGCGAAATGACAATTACGGCGGAGCCGGTGTCGCCACAGGCTGCACGTGAGGCTGCCGCCAAGTTTCTGAAAGAGAAAGGTGCCCGGTTAGAGGGCGAAGTCGTGCGCTCGCCGCGCCGTGCCGCTCCACAAGTAGGGCCGGCATTCCCGTCGGCACAAGGCGGGCAGCACTTTCAATGGTTGCCGGGTGACGGCGACGACGTAGACGTGGTGTCCTACTACGTGTTCAACGCATCGGCCTCGCGGGGCTTTGTCGTGGTGAGCGGCGACGACTGCGTCGGCACAAACCTCGTCTTAGGCTATTCTCCTGCCGGCAGTTTCGATGCCGACCACGTGCCCGACAATCTGCGGTGGTGGCTTGACGAGATGGACTGCCAGATAAGTGCCCTCAGCCGTCTCGGCGTGAAGGCCAAGGCGCTGGAACTCCATGAGGACATCGACACGCTGGTGACGGCACTTTGGGACCAGGGAGCCAACTATTACGAACCCCGCAACCCCTACAACATGTTCTGTCCGAAAGTGGGCGGCAAGCTCTGCGTCACCGGCTGCATGGCGACGGCACTGGCCCAGGTGATGTACTACCACCGCTGGCCCCAGGAGCCGATAGCCGGACCGCTGCCAGCCTACACCTCGACTCCCGACCTGGAGCTTGACGAGCTGCCAGTCACGTCGTTCGACTGGGACCTCATGGTCGACGACTACACCGGCGGGACGACCGACGACCAGCAGAAGGCCGTGGCGAAGCTGATGCGCTACATAGGGCAGTCGGTGCAGATGAGCTATACCCCCAGCTTAGGTTCCGGACTGTGCTACGACCTGGACTTGCTCGTAAGGCTGTTCGGCTACGACCAGGACCTCTTCACCGCCCATTCTGAATACTATACGCCGGGCGGCTGGGACAACCTGATATACAACGAACTGAAGGAGGGTCGGCCACTTGTCTATATGGGCTTCTCGACGGGTATGGGCCACGCTTTCGTGGTCGACGGCTACCGTGTGGAGGACGGTGTCGGACTCTACCACGTGAACTGGGGATGGGGAGGAGACGACAACGGCTATTTCCGCATGGCCCTGCTCGACCCCTCTGCCCACGGCACGGGGTCCAGCACCACTTCCGACGGCTACAACCGAAGCCAGAGGGCACTCGTTGGACTACAGCCGGCAAAGGGCGAAAGGAAGAACTACGGCCGCTACCTCGAGGGCATGGACTGGAACGTCACGGCAGACAGCATCCCCAACAGGTTCACGATGATCAACACCTCTTGCCAGCCCGGCTCGTTTGCCATCTTGTTTGCCGAGGAGGCGGCAGACGGGACGTTAGACCTCGACAATACAGGCAACTGTGAAGTCGTGGAGTTCCCCGGCTACAATTTTCTGACCATGCAGTCGCTGGGCACCTTCGATCTTCCTGAGAAGCTCGACGGGCTTGCCCCGGGATGGCACAAGATGAGGGTAATGCAAAGGGAGACGGGCACCGACGCCCCCTGGAAGCCGGTCTACGGCCCCAACTGCTCGGTGGACGTGCTGGTAGACGATGCCGGACTGGTCGCCGAGTCGGTCATCCACCCGGTTGCCAAGTTGACCACCTCAACCCGGAAGATTAAGGTTGATGGCGTGAAGATGCGCAGTCTCAAGCAGACCATTTCGCTGCCTGTCACCAACGAAGGCGACGAAGACTACATCGGCGGTCTGGCATGTGTTGTCTACGGCATGAGAAACTCGACGCTGGCTTATCCCGTGGCTGTTTCGTACACAGGAATAATGATTGAGGCAGGAGAAACAGTCACGGTCAGTTTCCCCGTAAGCGTGAACAGCATGGGAGAACTCATGGCGGTGGTGTCGCTGACCAATGACTTGCAGTCACTCGCTGGCTGCTTGACGTCCGAAATCTCGAAATCTCCCGGACACATTGGCCACAGGAGCTTCGTGTTGGAGGATCTGCCTTTCTATATCGACGACTTGTATTACAACGTGACGACATACGGGCAGGGCAAAGCCACATACAGCATCGACTTCGCCGTGGCCAACTATACCACGATGGACTACGATGCTGCCATAGTGGCTAACTTATACACAATCACCGAAGACAACTACATCGTACCCTATGAGTTTCCATTCGGTGAAGTCCTGTTCTCCTATCTGATGCTGCCCGGTAACTCGCAGGATTATGTATCCATTTTCTTGCCCGCTCCTTTGGAACCCGCCCGATACTACGTCGACCTGCTTATTGCCAACGATTTCAAGAGCATGAACTCCAACGACTACTTCTCGTTGGATGGATGGGTGTTCACCGTCGAGGACCCCACGGGAATCAGCCTCATCCCCGAGGATAGGCACGGGGACGGCCCCGACAGTGGCGAGGGGGACAGTTGCTATTACACCCTCGACGGGCGCAGGGTCTCGGGCATGCCTACTGCCAAGGGCTTGTATATATATAAAGGTAAGAAGCGAATAGTCAAATAATCAGACGAAGTGACGCTTTGTGGCAATATGATATGGTTTTGTGATAATCTGTAAGCAAAGTGATAGATTTGTAATGCTAAAACAATACAAATTGTCACAAAGATAAAGATTTAACAAACAAATTGAAAGGAAGTCGGCAGCTTCCTTTCTTTTTTGTCGTACCTTTGCAGCGGAAATGTAGAAGGTCTGGCATTCTTGCCACACGATAGCCGCCAAGAATGGTGGCGCTCCTACTGCAAAGCAGACAAATAATTGTAGTTATGGCATAAGTGACAAATAGTAAATTAATAAATTGTAAATTAGTTCAAGATGGAAGCATTAAGATTTCAGGTTGTCGGCGAGGCATTCAAGAAGAAGCCGCTCGACGTAAAAGCACCAAGTGAGAGACCTTGCAAGTATTTTGGCAAGAGAGTTTTCAACCGTGAGAAGATGTACAAGTATCTGCCAAAGGACGTGTACGAGAAGATGATCGACGTGATGGACAATGGCGCAAGGCTCGACCGCGAGGTGGCCGACGCTGTGGCCGAAGGTATGAAGCAGTGGGCCACCGAGGAGGGCGTGACGCACTACACTCACTGGTTCCAGCCGCTGACCGAGGGCACCGCCGAGAAGCACGACTCGTTCATCGAGCACGACGGCAAGGGCGGCATGGTCGAGGAGTTCACAGGCAAGCTGCTCGTCCAACAGGAGCCTGACGCAAGCTCGTTCCCCAGTGGCGGTATCCGCTCGACCTTCGAGGCTCGCGGCTATTCGGCATGGGACCCCACGTCGCCGGTCTTTATCATCGACGACACGCTGTGTATCCCCACAGTATTTATATCTTATAGTGGTGAGGCGCTCGACTATAAGGCTCCGCTGCTACGTGCCCTCCATGCCGTGAACGTCGCCGCCACCGACGTGTGCCACTACTTCGACCCCAGCGTGAAGAAGGTTACGTCGAACCTCGGATGGGAGCAGGAGTATTTCCTTGTCGACGAAGGGCTGTACGCCGCACGTCCCGACCTTCTGCTGACGGGTCGCACGCTGATGGGCCACGACTCAGCAAAGAACCAGCAGATGGACGACCACTACTTCGGCTCTATCCCCGAGCGCGTGGCTGCATTCATGCGTGAGTTGGAGATTGAGGCCTTGGAGCTGGGCATCCCCTGCAAGACGCGCCACAACGAGGTGGCCCCCAACCAGTTCGAGCTGGCTCCCATCTTCGAGGAGACCAACCTCGCCGTCGACCACAACATGCTGCTGATGTCGGTGATGAAGAAGGTGGCCCGCAAGCACGGCTTCCGCGTGCTGCTCCACGAAAAGCCCTTCGCAGACATCAACGGATCTGGCAAGCACAACAACTGGAGCTTGTCGACCGACAACGGCATACTGCTCCATGCACCCGGCAAGACCGCCGAGGCCAATCTGCGCTTCGCCACCTTCATCGTTGAGACGCTGATGGGTGTCTACAAGCACAACGGACTGCTGAAGGCCAGCATTATGAGCGCCACAAACGCCCACCGTCTGGGAGCCAACGAGGCTCCTCCCGCCATCGTCAGCTCGTTCCTCGGAAAGCAGGTCAGCGAATTGCTCGACCACATCGAGAAGGCCGACGTGGACAATATCCTCGCCATGGCCGGCAAGCAGGGCCTGAAGATGGACATCCCGGAGATTCCCGAACTGTTCATCGACAATACCGACCGCAACCGCACGTCGCCATTCGCCTTCACCGGCAACCGCTTCGAGTTCCGCGCCGTGGGCAGCGAGGCCAACTGTGCCAGTGCGATGATCACCCTCAACAGTGCCGTCGCCGAGGCTCTCGTGTCGTTCAAGAAGCGAGTAGACGCCAAGATTCCAGAATTTGAGAAGAAGCTCGCCGGCACCGGACACAGCGCCACGTTCCATGCCATCATCGACGTGCTGCGTGAGGACATCAAGACCTGCAAGCCCATACGCTTCGACGGCAACGGATACAGCGACGAGTGGGTCGTGGAGGCCGAGAAACGCGGTCTCGACGTTGAGAAATCGTGCCCGAAGATTTTCGAGCGCTACCTCGACCCGGAGAGCATCGAGATGTTCGAGAGCCTTGGAGTGATGACGAAGAAGGAGTTAGAGGCCCGCAACGAGGTGAAGTGGGAGACCTACACGAAGAAGATACAGATTGAGGCCCGCGTGCTCGGCGACCTGTCGATGAACCACATCATCCCCGTGGCCACCCGCTACCAGAGCGCCCTTCTGAAGAACGTCGACAGCGTCTCTACCGTATTCCCGCTCAACAAGTCGGAGAAGCTGAACGCCCGCAACCTGAAGATCATCGAGGAGATTGCCGAGCGTACCAGTGCCATAGAGAAGGGCGTCGAGGAACTTGTCAATGCCCGCAAGCTGGCCAACAAGATTGAGGACGAGCACGAGAAGGCCATCGCCTACCACGACAAGGTGGAACCTTATCTCGACACCATCCGCTATGAGATTGACAAGCTGGAACTCATCGTCGACGACAGCCTCTGGCCTCTGCCGAAGTACCGCGAGCTACTATTCATAAGATAATTGTTGGCATGGCTTTTGTCTGCTCAGTGGTGATTCCTGACGACAAAGGCCATGCACTCTTCCAACGTTTTTGCTTTCAGCATCTTCATTGCCGCGAGATAGAGAATTGCGGCAATGAGGATGCGTAGGCATAAACGCAACAGCAGACTGTCAGTCCACGAGGTGAGGGCGTATGTCGTCGCCATGACGGCCACGGCCACAAGAAGGAAAGGCATGGTGTCGAGCAAGGCAGCGACGGTACCCAGAGGGTGTATGCGCCGCAGGGCGAAGTGCCAGACGGCAGTGAAGACAACGTTGAGCGTGGTGAAAGCGACGACCATGGCCATAATGCCCCATGGCGAGAGACCGAGGGTGAGCACCACCTGTAGGGCAATCATCAGCGAGACACACGTGAGGTAGAGGTCGCTGCGTCCACGGCTGATGATGAAATTCTGGTAGAGGGTGTGCAGCGGAAGGAATGCCCCGCCTATGCACAGCGTCTGCAGCATTGGCACACAAGGTAGCCATTTCGCGCCGATGGTGAGCACAATGAATTCCTTGGCGACGAGGGCGAGGCCGAGCATCAGGGGGAACGAGACGAAGGCCGTGAAGCGCAGCATCTTGCGGAACACCCGCTCCTGACGCTGGAAACCCTGTGGAGAAGCAGTGGGAACGGTGGCTGAACCCTGCGGAGAAACGGCGGGAACAGTGGCTGAATCATCGGCGGCGGCTTTTGTGAGGACGGGTTGAGCCACCTGTTGCATGGTTGCCGATATGAACGAGCTGCCCATGATGTTCCATTTGTTGGCCTGCCCCCACTGTCCCACGACACCTATGGGCAGCAGTTTTCCGAAGATGAGTGTCAGCACGTTCTGGCTGACGACGTTGAGCATGTTCGTGGCGAGCATCTTCGACGAGAAGCGCAGCATGCCCCTAATCGGGCTGAAATCAATGGGTAGGGTAGGACGCCAGCGTATGAAATACCATTTCAAGATAGTGCTCAGGCTTATGAAGATCAGCTGCTGCCATGCCAGGCTCCAGTAGCCGTAGCCGTGGAAGGCAAGCCATACGCCCGTGCATCCCGACACGATGAGGGCTACTATTGAGGTGATGGCCAGCTCGCGGTTGCGCAGTTCAATCCACAGCTTCGCGTTTGGTGCGATGCCAAGAGCCGAGGCCAGTATGCTGACAAAGGTGAGCCGTGCCACGTCCACGAGAACGGGAAGGCGGAAGAACGCGGCCAGTAGGGGGGAGGCGAAGAACAGGATGACATACATGGTCGCCCCTGCCAGAACGTTGAACCAAAAGACGGCATTGTAGTCGCGTTGTGTTGGCGACTTCATGTTTGCCAGCGCCTGTGAGAAACCTGCTGACTGCAGATAGCCGGCCAGCGTGGTGATGATGGTGAGCAGGGCAATGATTCCATAGTCGCTTTCCGACAGACAACGGGCGAGCACAATGCCGAAGAGCAGGTTGAGCACCTGTGTGGTGCCGTTGTTGAGTGCTCCCCAGGCAATGCCTTTCGCGGTCTTGTCTTTAAGGTTGTCCATGGATTAAGTGAAGAGTGAAGAGTGAAAAGTGAAGAATCTACTACCGCTGTTTCCTGTTGCTGCTCTTCTGCGTTTTCAGCTCAGTGCCCTCTTTCTTCCCCCTCCACACGAAAATGTCCTCCTTCGACGTGGGACGCACGTAGTCGAACCACTGGAAATTCTCCAAATAGCGCTTTGCCGGCGGAATCTGTGTCATGGGGTACATCACTCCGTCGCTCTTCGGTGTCCAGATGCGCTGCAGTTTCTTTTTCTCCATGAACATCCGCAGCTTAGTGGTCTCCATGCTCACCAGGCCTACGTAGGTGGTGTCGGCATTGTCCTCGGGGTAATAGGCTATGAGAACATTGTCCACGGCCTGTGCCTCGTGTATCTCGCCGTCGGTGAAGTAGGCGAACATCTCTTTCGACGACACCTGGTTAAACACTTCCGGCTCGCGCAGCTCCTCGATTGAGAATGCCTGGTTGATGACGTGGGCGTAGTCGATGACAGAGTCTTTCATGTACACCTTTATCTCCTCTCCCAAGAGCTGCTGGTTCATGTTCCAGAGTATGGGGTCGGTGTAGAGTGTGAGGCACGAGTCCTTCGAGTTGTAGACCATCGAGTCGCACACGGCCTGCACGTCGCGGCGGTATGCACGCACTCGGTTGTAGCCGTGCATTATGCGGTAGATGCTGTCGGTGTCGATGTTGTATGTGAACACCTTGAACGTGTCGGCGTGCATGAACAGCGAGTCTTTCTCCGAGAAGTCCACGGCCATGGCTTTCTCGGTGCACATTGCATAGCCCGTAGAGTCGTTGTAGAATCCGTAGTCGCAGAGCAGCATGTTGTGGTTCACCGTGTCGGTGAAGATGACGTTGCGGAATGCCTCGCTGATGCCCGAGTGCCCGTCGTGCCAAAGGCTGTCGCCTGTGAGTGTCCGTCCGCCGTTGTCGAGTATTGAGCGTTCCAGCAGTTCGGCCTCCTCGGTCTCGGTGTTGTAGTAGCCCTGCTCCGAGTATATGTGGCTGCGCCCGCTAGTGATGTCCGAGGGGCCTACGATGTGTGCCCTGTGCGATGCTGTGTTGTAGACGAGCGTGTCGGTGGTGAGTTCGAATTTCTTGTCCACCATCTTCACGTCGTCGTTGAAGAATGCGTCTTTCGTGTCGGTATGGTATTCGCCGTAGACGGATGTCAGAGTGGTGGTGTTGTCCACCAGTTCTCCGCCTGTGTCGTAGTAGCCAAGGTTCTCTATGCGGTCGAAATAGAGTTCGTCGGTGTAGAGTGTTGTGGTCTTGTTGCGCAGAACGACCTTGTCATGGCCGTCACCCGTTGGCGAAACATCACGTGAAAGAGAGTAGGGGAGATTGTTTATTGACGACTTCGTTTTTGCCTCGATGAACTTTATGTCGCCGATGTATTTTCCGTAGTCGCTGGTGAGCGAGAGGGTGTCGCCCTGCACCATACGCACATTGCCCCAAGCCTCAAAAGAGTTGGTGTCCTCGTAGAAGTTTGCGCTGTCGCAATAGAGGTTTGCCCCGTCGTGCTCGAAGTGTACATTGCCGGTGAGCACCTTTGCGTTGCCGTTGCGGTAGCGGTCGTAGCGCAGCTCGTCGGCGTGTATGAGGTAGACGCGGTCTTTGTCTTTCTTTGGCGCTTTCGGGGCTTTTTTGGACTTTTGGGGACTTATAGGGCTTATGGGACTTATAGGACTTATAGGGCTTATAGGACTTATATGCCCCATGAGGCCCATAGCAAAGATTGTGCAAGCCAGTAATGCCGGCAACCTACCTGATCCACCCCTCATACTCAAACTGGCAGTCTTTGTACTCGTCGCCCACGCGGACGTAGGTGCTTTTTATCTTGTCCACCACCCAGTCGTGGAGCTTCTTCTCGCGCCGTTTGTCCATCACCACCTCCTTCATCACCTGGAAATCCTCGGTGATGGTGGCCTTGTGGCCTTCGCGTCTGCTCTTCAGCTTAGCCACTACGCAGATGGTCTTCCCTCGGTTGTTTATCATGGAGAAGGCCTGTGATATCTGACCCACCTGAAGCGTGTCGACGACCCTGGCGACCTCTGGCGGCAGATCCTGCAGACGGAACCGCGATGTCTGTCCGCGTTCCGAGAGGTTGGCCATCAGTCCGCGGTTGTTGCGAGTGTCCTTGTCGTCGGAGAATACCGACACTCCGTCCTCGAATGTGAATTGGGTGCCGGTGTACAATCCCTTCAGTACCTCCGGGACCTGTCCCAGGCGAATGGCGTCGGCAATGGAATCGAGGCGCACGATAGTCTCTTGAACGGCAGAGTCGGACACTACGGGCTTGCGCAGGATGTGGCGCACCTTAATCTTGTCGCCCCGCTTGTCGATGAGTTGGATGATGTGGAATCCGAACTCCGACTCCACAACCTTCGATATGACCTTCGGGTCGTTGAGGTTGAATGCCACAGCGGCGAAAGCTGGGTCGAGCACTACACGGCCGGTGTAGTCCATCTCACCGCCCTGCCGTCGTGAGCCGGGGTCTTCGCTGTAGAGTCGTGCCAGTGTCTGGAACGATGTCTCGCCGCGGTTGATGCGGTCGGTGTATTCACGCAGTTCGTCCTTCACGCGGTTTATCTCCTGGATGGAGATCTTCGGTGTCATGGCAATTATCTGCACCTCCACCTCCGTTGGCACGAATGGAATGCTGTCCTGCGGCATGTCCTTGAAGAAGCGGCGCACCTCGGCAGGTGTCACCACGATGTCGTTGGCCAGTTTCTGCTTCATCTTCTGGATGAGCATCTGGTCGCGCAGATCGTCGTGCATGGACTGCTTTATCTGCGTGATGCTCTGCTTGCGGTATTCCTCCAGTTTCTCGCGTGAGCCTATCTGCTCAACCATGTAGTCTATGCGGGCGTCAATCTGTGCCTGAATGTCGCTCTCGGTGACGTCCTTGTCGATACTGTCGATGGCCGCCTGGTGGAGGAACAGCTTCTGCACGGCCAACTGTTCGGGAATGGCACAGTCGGGGTCGCCCACCCATTTCATTCCTTCCATGGCCGCCTGGATGCGTGTCACCTCGATGTCGCTACGCAGTATGGCCTCGTCGCCAACCACCCATACCACCTCGTCGATGACCTGTGCAGGCGAAACGAGGGCCGACAAGCCGAACAATATAACAAATAATATCCTATTCATTCGTGGTCATTCACAGTTTTGAGAACGGCGTCGTCGATAGTCCAGGTGTATTTGCGTCGCAGTTCTGCCACCCATGCCTTTTCCAGTTCCTCCTGCAGGTCGGCAACCACCAGTCCGCGCACGTCAGTGTAGTCCTCTGGCGCTTTCTTCAGTATCTTCCCGTAGACGGCATCGATGGGATAGTCCTTGAGGTGCTTCACGATGGTGTCTTTCTTGAACACGATGCTGTCAATGAGAGCGTTGTCGCCCTCCTTGAATATTCCTTTCTCCACGCGGATGCGTATGACGCTGTCGGCGTTGAATGTTGTGCGCAGAGCCTCGGCCCACTTGTCGAAGGGCAGATTCTTCACGCAGTCGGCCACGGCCTGAACGTCGGCCTGTTCCTTCACGTGGTATGCCATTCCCTTATAGCGCGGCGAATCCCACTGGTAGTTCTTCTTGTGCTTCTTGAAGTATCGGGCCAGCCCCTCCTCGTCCTTGGCGGCCTTGTCCCATACCAGTCGGTTGCTTATCTCGTAGAGCAGCAGTCCGTCGTGGTATTCCTGTATGAGGTATTTCAGCTCCTGGTCGTTCTGCGAGAGTTCTGCGGCCTTCTGTTCCATTATCTGTGCCTTTGTCAGCGTGCTGTCGGCGGCAATCATGGCGTTCACCTTGTCCTCGGCAATATTGTCGCGTAAGTTGCGTTTCTCAATGAACTTGATGATGTCGTCGTGGTGGTACTCAAACGGTTCGAACTGTTTTCTTCCGAGCAGCTTTATGACATGGTATCCGAAGGCAGTCTGGACTACTGGCGAGATGTCTCCAGAGTCTTTCAGCGCGAACAAGGCGTCCTCAAACTCCTTGATCAGCTGTCCACGCTGCACGTATGGCAGTTCGCCTCCGGCGGATGCCGATCCGTCCTGCGACACTTTCTTTGCCAGCTCGGCAAAGTCGGCGCCGTTGAGCAGAGCCTGGTGGACGGAGTCGATGCGCACGCGCACGGCATCCCATTCCTCCTGCGGTGCCTGCTGTTTTGCCCTGAGAAGTATGTGGGCGCATTTCACCAGTCCGTCGGGGCCGATGCTTTCGGCTGTGCGGTCGTAGATTTTGCGTGCCTCCTTCTCTATGTCCTCGTCGGTGACCATCAGCGGGCGCACCTGCTGGTCGCGGTACTGTGCGAACTCGTCCTTGTACGACTGCAGCGTGTCATAGTGGGCGTCGAGGGCGGCGAAGACCTTCAGCTTGTAGTTGATGAAGAGGTCGACATAATCTTTCACCGACTTCTTGTCGATGACTCCTTCAGAGTTGTTCTTGTTGTATGAGTATTCAAACTCGGAGCGAGGCACGCTCTGCCCGTTTACAATCATTATTATAGGGTCAGATGCTGTCTGTGCGGTAGCGGCGGTGCTCAGCAGACAAGCCGCAAAAAGTGTCTTCAGTTTCATTTTTTTTATTGGGTCTTATAGGTCTTATGGGTCTTATAGGTCTTATGGGACTTATAGGTCTTATGGGTCATATAGGATTAGTCGTTGGGGCGGGAATAGTTCGGGGCTTCCGAGGTGATTGTTATGTCGTGCGGGTGGCTCTCGTTCACTCCTGCGTTGGTGATTCGTGTGAACTTGGCGTTGTGCAGGGTCTCGATGTCGTTGGCACCGCAGTAGCCCATTCCTGAGCGCAGTCCGCCGACGAGCTGGTAGATGACCTCCTGCACCGTTCCCTTGTAGGGCACACGTCCGGCGATGCCTTCGGGCACCAGTTTCTTCGTGTCCTTGGTGTCGCCTTGGAAATAGCGGTCCTTCGAGCCGTGCTTCTGCTCCATGGCCTCAAGTGAGCCCATGCCTCGGTAGCTCTTGAACTTTCGTCCATTATATATTATTGTGTCGCCTGGGCTTTCCTCCGTTCCTGCCACGAGCGAGCCTATCATCACGCTCGAACCACCTGCGGCCAGGGCCTTTACGATGTCGCCCGAGTAGCGCAGTCCGCCGTCGGCGATGAGGGGGATGCCCGTGCCCTTCAGTGCGCTGTACACGTCGTAGACTGCCGACAGCTGCGGCACGCCCACACCGGCTACGATGCGCGTGGTGCAGATGCTTCCCGGGCCTATGCCCACCTTAACAGCGTCGGCGCCATTCTCCACGAGCATACGTGCGGCGTCGCCCGTGGCAATGTTGCCCACCACGATGTCGATGTCCTTGAATGAAGCCTTTGCCTCGCGCAGCTTCTCAACCACTCCGAGCGAGTGGCCGTGGGCTGTGTCGATGACAATGGCGTCGGCGCCGGCGTTCACCAATGCCTGCATACGCTCCAGGGTGTCGGCGGTGACGCCCACTCCGGCGGCCACGCGCAGACGGCCTTTCTCGTCCTTGCAGGCCATGGGCTTGTCCTTCGCCTTCGTGATGTCCTTGTAAGTGATGAGTCCTATCAGCCGGTTGTCCTTGTCGACCACGGGCAGCTTCTCAATCTTGTTGCGCTGCAGAATCTCGGCCGCGTCGAAGAGGTCTGTCTGCTGGTGGGTGGTCACGAGGTTGTCCTTCGACATTATCTCGTCGACAGGACGGTCGAGACGGCGCTCGAAGCGCAGGTCGCGGTTTGTCACTATGCCCACAAGGTGGTTGTCATCGTCGACCACAGGTATGCCGCCGATGTGGTATTCGGCCATGATGTCCAATGCCTGTGCCACGGTCGACCCGCGTGGTATGGTTATCGGGTCGTAGATCATGCCGTTCTCGGCACGTTTCACAATGGCCACCTGACGGGCCTGGTCGTCGATAGACATGTTCTTGTGGATCACGCCGATGCCCCCCTCACGGGCGATGGCTATGGCCATCTGGCTCTCCGTGACGGTGTCCATGGCGGCGGTCACGAAGGGGATGTTAAGCACGATGTTGCGCGAGAAGCGTGTCTGCAACTCTACTGTCTTGGGCAGTACCTCGGAATAGGCTGGAATAAGCAGGACGTCGTCGAAGGTCAGACCGTCCATCACAATTTTGTCTGCAATAAAAGATGACATAATTAATAATGTGCATTTAAATTGCGTGCAAAATTACGCTTTTTTTTCTTCCTATTGCTTCTCTTTCTGTATAATTTCAACAGAATTAATACGATTTAACTCTCTGAGGCGTGCTCTGTGGTGTATGTCAGCTCCTCCTTTTCGGGGTGTTTGTCGATGTGTATCACCGAGCCTAAACGGAGGTCTTCGCCGAGAATCAGTTCGCAGACCCCGTCCTCGACGTAGTTCTGCAGCGCACGTTTCAGCGGTCGTGCGCCGTACTGCACGTCGTAGCCCTTCGTGGCCACAAACTCCTTGGCGGCGTCGGTCAGCGTCACCTCGTAGCCCAGTTCGCCGATGCGTTTCACCAGCGGTCGAAGTTCGACATCAACGATGCGCTTGATGGCTTCGAGGTCGAGCTGGTCGAAGGTGATGATCTCGTCGAGACGGTTCAGGAACTCAGGCGAGAACTGCTTCGACAGCGCCTTCTGTACTATCGAGCGGGCATGCTCGCGGTCTTTCTCGTCCATGGCCAGACCTATGCTACCGGCCGTGAAGCCCACACCGCGGCCGAAATCCTTCAGCTGGCGGGTTCCGGCGTTGCTGGTCATAATGATTATGGTGTTGCGGAAGTCTACAAAGCGGCCGTTGCCATCGGTCAGGCGACCCTCGTCCAATACTTGCAGCAGGAGATTGAACACGTTGCCGTGGGCCTTCTCAATCTCGTCCAACAGCACTATGCTGTAAGGCTTGCGGCGCACACGCTCAGTAAGCTGTCCGCCCTCCTCGTAGCCCACGTAGCCCGGAGGCGCACCTATGAGGCGCGAGACGTTGAACGACTCGGTGTACTCGCTCATGTCAATGCGAATGAGCGCGTCGGCCGAGCCGAACATCTGCTCTGCCAGCTTCTTCGCCAGATATGTCTTTCCCACGCCCGTCGGGCCGAGGAACATGAACGCGCCGATGGGGTGGTTGGGGTCTTTCAGTCCCACGCGGTTGCGCTGTATGGCCTTCACCATCTTGTCGATGGCCTTGTCCTGTGCGATGACACAGTCCTTCAGCGTCGGGCCCATGTTCTTCAGCCGCTGGCCCTCGTTCTCGGCCATGCGCTGAACGGGTATTCCCGTCATCATCGACACCACGTCGCTAACCTCCTTCTCGCCGACCGTCTGGCTGTCGTCGATGCCGCCGGTCTGCCATTCGGCCTGCATCTTGGCCAGTTCCTGCTCAAGTGCCAACTGCTTGTCGCGGTAGCTGGCGGCAAGCTCGAAGTTCTGGTTGGTCACAGCCCTCTGCTTCTTGTCCTTCACCACGGCCAGTTCCTTCTCCTTCTCGGTAATCTCAGGCGGAATCTGCGCCGTCTTCAGGTGCACTCGCGAGCCTGTCTCGTCAAGGGCGTCGATGGCTTTGTCGGGCTGGCTGCGGTCGGTGACATAGCGTTCTGTCAATTTGACACACGCCAATATGGCATCATCGGTGTATCTGACATGGTGATGATGCTCGTAGCGGTCCTTTATGTTCTGTAGTATCTGTATGGTCTCGTCGACGGTCGTCGGCTCCACCAGCACCTTCTGGAAACGCCGCTCCAGCGCCCCGTCCTTCTCAATCGAATTGCGGTACTCGTCGAGCGTCGTTGCTCCGATACACTGTATGGTGCCGCGTGCCAGTGCGGGTTTCATGATGTTGGCAGCGTCCATCGATCCTGCGGTGCCGCCAGCGCCAATCATCGTGTGTATCTCGTCGATGAAGACAATGGTGTCGGGGCTTGACTCTATTTCTTTGAGCAGCGCCTTGATGCGTTCCTCAAACTGTCCGCGGTATTTCGTGCCGGCCACAAGGCCCGTCATGTCGAGGTTCACTATGCGCTTGCCGAAGAACATGGGTGAGCACTTGTGCTGGGAGATGAGCTGTGCCAGACCCTCCACAATCGCGCTCTTTCCCACTCCCGGCTCGCCGATGAGTATGGGGTTGTTCTTCTTGCGCCGCCCCAGAATCTCCATCACGCGGTGTATCTCGCGCTCACGGCCCACCACTTTGTCGAGTTTGCCATCGGCGGCGGCCTTCGTCAGGTCGGTCGAGAAATTATCGAGCACAGGGGTCTTCGACTTCTCTTTCTTCCCCTCGCCCTTCTTCTCGGTGGTGTTGGTGGTTGTACCCTCGTCATCGTCCTCCTCGTCCTCGTCGGGCAGGTTCAGGGCGTCCTGTGTGGTCGATGAGTTGTGGAGTTGTGGGGTTGGTTCGCCGCCCTTCAGCAGGGTCAGCACTTCGTCGTAGTTCATGTTGTTTGTCTCTAATATTTGTTTTGCGCCGTTGTTCATCTGGTCGTGCAGTATGGCTAAGAGCAGGTGCTCCTCCTCCACGGGCTGCTTGTGCTGTATGCGTGCCTCGAGCACCGCGAGCTTCAGTATGTTCGATGCCCCTTCGTTCAGCACCAGGTCGGTGGTGCTCATGGTGCTGTTCATAGCGTCGTGCTGCACTTTCTGCTCCAACGAGTGTTTTATGCCCGGAGTGTTGAGCCGAAGGCGGCGGAACAGGTTGTTGGCCGCACCGTCCTTCATGCGCATCATGCCCAACAGCAGGTGCTCAGGACCCACCGACGTGCTCGACAGGCGTGCGGCCTCCTCACGCGAGAAGGCCAGAATCTCGGTCACCTTGGTTGAAAACTGACTTATCATTTAATAATATAAACTGTTTTTATGCAACAATATTGTAGCTTTTGCTTCCTTTCGTCCATAAATGCAAAAGTTGTGCCAAAAAAAATAATGATATGCCTACCACACTGTAGGGACGCGACGTGTCGCGTCCGAAATGTGGACGCGACGTGTCGCGTCCCTACAGATGCTGTAGACGGTATGAAAATCGGTTCACGGCGGCCGCTGTGAATAATTGCGCCGCCCGCCACGGACATTCACGGCGGCCGCTGTGAATGTCCGTGGCGGGCGCCGTGAACCGCCGATGCGCGGCCTCTCTCCCTCGTAAGCCCGTCCTCTCTCCCTCGGAAATGCGGTCTTTCTCCCTCGGATGCCCGTCCTCTCACACTCGTAACCCCGTCCCCTCTCCCTCGTAAGCCCGTGCCTATTATTTCCCCTACGGCACCTATCGCGCAAGCCCATTATTCTTATTATTCCAATTTCTTTCCCCCCAAAAAACAGGCATTTCTTTCATTCTCATTCATATATCCGACGGAAAAACAGCGAATTTTGTATTTTTCTTCGCTAACATTGTTCTGTTTCCCGAAAAAGTGTTACCTTTGCAGCCGAAAAACAGTAATTAATCAGTAAAAACCAAAAAGACAATGAAAAAGATTATGATTGTTGCAGCCATGATGGTGGCTGCCGTGGGTGCAAAAGCACAGTTTGAACCAGGGACATTCTCCATACAGCCTAAGGTGGGAGTGTCGGTATGTTGGTTGAGCAACCTTCCAGACCTGCACGTGAACAGGGAACTGCTGAAAAACGTGGGAATGGAACTGAGCAAGGACGTGACCCTCGAGAAGTCGGTCACTGTGGGCGAGCTTATCGGCGTGGAGGCAGAATACCAGCTGTTCCGCAGCTTCAGCATCGCCGCCGGAGTGAACTACTCGCTGCAAGGCGGAGGATGGGACGACTATGAGTACAAGAACGGAAAAGACGAGGTGGAGATTAAGGACGTGAAGTACCAGACAGGATACATCACGGTGCCCGTCACCGCCAACTATTACCTGTTCAAGGGATTTGCAGTGAAGGCCGGCGTGCAGTTCGGATTCCTGACGAATGCCGACGACTGTAACTCCATCGAGTCGAAATACGACAAGACCACGAGCACATACACATTCGAGACCGACGTGAAGGACAGCTTCGAGAAGTTCGACCTCTCGATCCCCATGGGCGTGTCATACCAGTTCAAGGTGCCCATCGTCCTCGACCTGCGCTACAATCTCGGACTGACGAAGGTGAACAAGGAAAGCGTCACGGGCGTGAAGGACATGAAGAACAATGTCATCCAGTTCACCGTGGGCTACAAGTTCGCTCTGTGATCCGCAATTTTAAACAAACAAGAATGACGGGCAGGCTGAAGGCTGCACTCTTCGACCTCGACGGCGTGGTGTTCGACACTGAGCCGCAGTACACTGTGTTCTGGGGGAGCCAGTGCCGGCTCTACCACCCTGAGCATCCGGGGCTGGAGCACGAGATTAAAGGCTCGACGCTAGAACAGATATTCGACCGCTGGTGGGCCGGGCCGCTCGAGGCCGAGCGCGAGGCTGTAACACGGCGCCTCGACGAATTTGAGGCGCAGATGACTTACGACTATGTGCCGGGCCTTGTCGCATTTGTAGAGGACTTGCGAAGCCACGGCGTGAAGACCGCCATCGTCACCAGCTCGAATCAGGCGAAGATGAACAGCGTCTACCGAAGGCGCCCGGAACTTCGCCTGCTCTTCGACGAAATACTCACCAGCGAGGACTTCACCGAGAGCAAGCCCTCGCCGCAGTGCTATCTGACAGCCGCAAGGCGACTCGGGGCCGACCCGGAGGAATGCGTGGTGTTCGAGGACAGCTTCAACGGGCTGCGCGCGGCAAGGGCTGCGCGGATGTTCGTCGTAGGCCTCGTCACCACCAACAGCCGCGAAGCCATCGCCCCGCTGTCGGACTTACAGACAGAAAACTATAATCATCTAAAATGGAGTGAATGGACTGCCCCCTTCACTCCCTAAATAAAAAGAACAATGTCAGGATATTTAGTCAGCGACGAGCGCAAAGTAACCACCCGCCGCTTCATAGAAATGAAACAGAAGGGTGAGAAAATATCGATGCTCACCTCCTACGACTTCACCACTGCCAGCATCGTCGACCGCGCGGGCGTCGACTCTATTCTCGTCGGCGACTCGGCATCGAACGTGATGGGGGGAAACACCACAACACTGCCCATCACCGTCGACCAGATGATATACCACGCACGCTCGGTGGTCAAAGCCGTGAAGCGCGCACTCGTGGTCTGCGACATGCCATTCGGCTCCTACCAGATAGGAAGCCACGACGGAGTGAGCAACGCCTTACGCATAATGAAGGAGAGCGGATGCGACGCGCTGAAGCTCGAGGGCGGAGAGGAGATTCTGCCCACGGTGAAGCGCATCCTCGATGCCGGAATACCCGTGATAGGACACTTAGGGCTGACACCGCAAAGTATCAATAAATTCGGCACTTATGCCGTCAGGGCTAAAGAAGAGCGTGAGGCTGAGAAGCTGATGAACGATGCCCGTCTGCTGGCCGAGGTTGGATGCTTCGCTGTAGTCCTCGAGAAGGTGCCCGCAGCACTCGCAGCGAAGGTCACCGAGGAGATTGCCATACCCACCATAGGCATCGGTGCCGGGGCAGGATGTGACGGCCAGGTTCTCGTTATCGCCGACATGCTGGGAATGACGCAGGGATTCTCGCCCCGTTTCCTCCGCCGCTATGCCGACCTCAACACCGTCATCACCGACGCCGTCGGCCAGTATGTCACCGACGTGAAAAGCGGCGAGTTCCCCAACGAGAGCGAATCATACTAAGATATGGACAAGATTAGGATAAAAGACATTGCCGTGAGGGCAGGGGTCAGCGTAGGAACAGTGGACCGCGTGCTCCACAACAGGCCAAACGTTTCGAAACCCGCACGAGAGAAGGTGGAACAGGCACTGGCCGAGATGGACTACCAGCCAAACGTCTATGCCTCGGCACTGGCATACAACAAGGACTACACCTTCGTATGCATCATCCCCATGCACGACAGCGAGGCATACTGGGACGAGATCGAGGAGGGCGTGCAGGCTGCAACACACCACCGGCGCGACTTCCACGTCACACTGAAGATGCTCTACTACGAGCGCTTCAACGCCCCGACATTCGAGAAGGCGGCTGCCGAATGCCTCGACGAAAAGGTCGACGGCGTCATTGTCGTACCCGCTAAACTTGAGGTTACACGAGCCTTCACCGACGAGCTGACAGAGAGGGGAATACCGTTCATCCTTCTCGACTCATACCTCCCCGACCTGAAGCCCCTGGCATTCTTCGGGCAGGACTCCTTCCAGAGCGGATATTTCGCTGCACGCATGATGATGCTCCTCGCGTCGAGGGAGAAGGAGATAATGGTCATGAAACAGCTGAAGGACGGACACATTGGCTCGAAACAGCAGTCGAACCGCGAGACAGGATTCCGCCACTACATGAAGGACCACTTCCCCGAGATAGAGATTACCGAGGTGAATCTGCCGTTAGGACAGCCGAAGGAGTCGTTCGACGTGATATTGGAGACATTCTTCGCCGAGCATCCGCACGTCCACCACTGCATTACGTTCAACTCGAAGGCTCACCTTGTCGGCGAGTTCCTGCTGCGCACCAACCGTCGCAACATCCAGATTATGGGCTACGACATGGTGCCGAAGAACGCCGAGTGTGTCCGACAGGGAAGCATCTCCTTCCTCATTGCCCAGCACGCCTACCTGCAAGGCTACTCATGCGTCGAGACTCTCTTCCAGGCCATCGTCCTCCGCCACGAGGTCACTCCCGTCAACTACATGCCCATAGAACTGCTAACAAAGGAGAACATCGACTTCTACCGTCGCACAAACATCGGATAAGCGACCTGTAGGTCCCGCATCGTCATGTCCTGAATGGTGCGATATGGGCAAATTTTTTGTCTGCACTGACACTGAGCATGGAGACAGAATCGTCTTTATTTCATAAAAAAAGCGAGATAAAGACATACGGAGAGGACTTCGTTTGTCTTTATCTCGTAAAAAAAGTAAGATAAAGACAGATTTCCTGACCGCATTGGAGTGGTTCTGGAACGGATGGGGATCGGCCATTCACAATCTTGTGTTCATTGTATGCGGATCGGCGACCACATGGATAACCAGCAAACTACTCCACAACATCGGCGGACTCTACAACCGCGCCACTGCACGCATATACCTTCATCCCTTCACACTACATGAGACAGAGCAGTATCTGCTGGCCAACAACATACGTTGGAGCCACTATGAGACAGTGGAGTGTTACATGGTAATGGGGGGCATACCCTACTATCTGCGCCAGATAGACCCTTCGCAGAGCTATATGCAAAACATTGACCGACTGTTTTTCGCAAAGAAAGCCGTGCTATGGGATGTGTTCCACAACCTCTACCGCACGCTGTTCAGCAATGCCGAGACTTACGAGCGCATCGTCGAGACCTTGGCACGCAAGCGAATAGGACTGACGCGCAGAGAGATAGCCCAGAACACGGGGCTGCCCGCCAATGGCTCCCTCACGACAATGCTCGAAAACCTTGCCGACAGCGACTTTATACGACTTTATAATTATTATGGAAGCAGGAAGCGCGACACGCTCTATCAGTTGGCTGACTACTACACCCTGTTCTATCTCCACTTCATCAAAGACAGACACGGGCTGGACGAACATTTCTGGACTAACACCATCGACAACCCCGCGCGGAGAGCTTGGGCGGGCTATGCCTTCGAACAAGTGTGCAAAGACCATCTGGCGCAGGTAAAGCGCAAACTGGGCATCGGAGCCGTGCTGAGTCAGTATTCGTCGTGGTTCGGGAAAAACGAGGATGACCGTGGGGCAGAGATAGACCTCGTCATTGAGCGCCGCGATAATGTCATCAACCTCTGCGAGATGAAATTCAGCATCAAGGAGTTTGTCATCGATAAGGACTACGACATGGCACTTCGCAACAAGATTGGGGCCTTCCGCTATGCCACAAAGACTGCCAACAAAGCCCTCCATCTTACCTTCATCACTACATACGGAGTGAAACAGGGCATGTACAGCAGCATCGTGCAGAGCCAAGTGACGATGGACGATTTGTTCGAAGCGGTGCTGTAGCACCCGCACAACTGCTGCCAAGAATGACGGTGCCCCTACTGAAAAGCAGACAAATAACGATACAGGGCTTCGTGGTTTCGAGGAATCGAGAAACTATGAAGCCCTGTTGTACTTTCGACATCAGGGCCACATTATTTATATTGGGTAAAG
>CAJOEC010000030.1:0-679 GCA_905233425.1 uncultured Prevotella sp.
TCAACGGCAAACTGCACAGTTGGTTCAGAGGAGAAAGGGAATGGCTTAAACTGCCTCAGGCGGCTTAGAACTGCATTTCCAACCTTACAGGTCGAAATATTTCCCTTTGTACCCGTAAAAAAGGCGTTTCGAGGCAGGAAGCTCATGTCGCTCGTCAAAGAAATGGCTTTCAGAGTCATATTTTTCTACGAGCGTTTTCAAGTCATTCACCTTTTCTGGCTTTTCGGCATACAGGTACATCAGCATGTTTGATGTTAGCAATGCTTCTTGTGTATAACCGTTTTCCTTGTATAATCGTGAAACATTGAGAAGGACAGTCTCAGCGCTGTCAGCTTTGCCTTCCATAATATATACTCCGGCTATAGCCCTTTGTTCATAGAGAGCGTAAAGTGTGTCACCAGACAGTATTATATAATGGTATGCCTTATGGTGTGAATCAATTTCATTAGAAAACAGCAGTTGCCTATGATATAAGTGAGCCAGCTGGGCATATATACTACCGAGTGTTTCGTAGTCACAATCTACCGAAGTTGTATCGGCTTTTCCAGTAGCGTTTAGGTAGCAGTCTACTGCGCGGGGTGCCTCTCCCATGTCGCGGTATGTGCATCCGAGGAGGTAGTGGGCCTCCATGCGCTCGTTGGGTGTGCCGTGGCTGTCGTAGTAGTCGGCGACCAGCTTC
>CAJOEC010000030.1:689-46338 GCA_905233425.1 uncultured Prevotella sp.
GAGCAGCTCGTGGCGCATGAGCTGGCGGCGGGAGAAGGAGTGAGTACCCCACCACCCCTGCCCCTCCTCCCCGGAGGAGGGGGGTATGGGGCCATGTGTATTGAGGAGGAGGAGGGCTGAGTCGGGATGTTCAGCCATGAGGCTGTCGGCAGTACGGTGGAGGGCGTCGATGGCAGGGTCGCCAGAACAGGCAGCCAGGAGAAGGGCGGCCACGGGCATGATGACCGTCATGAAAAGGAATAGAGAACGGGTGTCGTGCGACAGGGTCATAATGACAGTGTATCAGCAGGCTTTACGGGGTCGATGGCATCGTGTTTGTCGGCAATGGTCTGTCTCATCTTCTTATCTCTTCCAATAGGCGGTCGGCGTGGCCCCAGCGGTCCATCATGAAGAGGACGTAGCGCATGTCGACACCTATGCAGCGGGCCAGGTCGGAGTCGAAGAAGATGTCGCTGGAGAGTGAGTCCCAGTTACCGTCGAAGGCCAGGCCTATGAGACGGTTCTGCGCGTCGAACATCGGCGAGCCGCTGTTTCCGCCCGTAATGTCGTTGGTGGTGAGGAAGCAGAGAGGCAGCTGTCCGGCACCGGCAATCAGGTCGACCATTTCGGGTTCCACCTTATAGTCCTCGATGGAACCGGCCATTTTTATCTTTTCCACCATACTCGGGGCCGTGGTCTGATAGCCCGACGGACGACCGCCGAGGTTGTACTGCTTCACCTGTCCGTAGCTCAGTCGCATGGTGAAGTTAGCATCGCTGTAGTGGGGCAGACCCTCCTCCATGCGCAGCTTGGCGGCACAGAGCAGCCGCTCCTGGGCGAGGATGCCTTCGCGCACCTTGTCGAAGCCGGCCTTCAGGTCGCTGAGCATCTCGCTGATGTCGAGCCCCATCTGCACACCGAGGTCTTTGTAGAACTTCTTCTTGTTCGTATAGATGCGCTTTCCCGTCTTCATCAGCACCGAGTTCTTGTAGAGGTAGTCGGCGTATTTCTGGCAGTCGCCGCCGAAACGCTCGTCGATGGTCTTGTAGAAGTCGGGTATGTACCGCTGGTCGGTGACGTTCTCGCGATAGTTCTTCAGCATCACTCCGAGTATCTCGCGGTCGGTGTCGTAGTCGAAAGTCTCAGTGTTGTCCTTGAACACATAGTGCTGGCGCTTGCCGTGGCCCTTAGGGTGCATACCGTTGTGAACGAAGCGTGCGCGGTCGGCCAGTTCGTTGGTGCCCCAGAACGACTCGAGGAAATACATCTCCACATCGCTGAGCTTTGCCCGCTGTTCGTAGAGGCTCTTCATCTTGTCGAAGTCCAGCTGGCCCTCAAACTGCCCCGTCTCCTTCATCCACTGCCGCAGCCGCGCCTCGAAGTCCTCCTTCTGCCTGATGAGGCCGATGGAATCGATACATTTGTTCATTCCGAGGCTGTTTTTCCAGTAGTTCGACGAGCGTGCGTACTTCGAGTCGTACTTTATTCGCACAGCCTCCGATGCGTCCATGTGGCGCTTCATCACCTCCTGCTTCACGCCACGCACCTGTGCACGGATGGCGTTGTCGCGGTAGCGCTCGCCTATTCCGTAGCTGCTCAGGTATCGCGATGTGCTTCCGGGGTAGCCCATGGTCATCGAGAACGAGCCGTCCTTGTAGCCCTCCTCGCTGACGCGGGCCCAGTGCTCGGGGTGGTAGGGCACGTTGTCCTTCGAGTAGTCGGCGGGGCCGTTGGTCTTGGGGTCGGCATAGATGCGGAACACTGAGAAGTCGCACGTCTGGCGGGGCCACATCCAGTTGTCGGTCTCGCCGCCGAACTTTCCCATCGACTTGGGAATGGCGAAGACGAGGCGCAGGTCGCGGAAGTCGCGGTAGGTGGTGGCGAAATAGCGGTTGCCCTCGTAGAAGGCGTTGATCTCCAAGCGCAGTGTGGAGTCCTTGGCCTTGACTTCCTTCGACATGGCATTCTCGATGGAATCGATCAATTCGGCCTTCTTTTCGCGTGACAGCTGCTGAATGCCGAGGGCCAGGATTTCGTCGGTGACATCCTTCTGGTCGACCATGAATGCCACGAACATGTCCTCGTTTGGCAGTTCCTCCTCGAAGCTGTTGGCGCAGAATCCGTTCAGCATGTAGTCGTGCTCGACGGTGCTGTGGCTTCTTATGGCCTCGAAGCCGCAGTGGTGGTTGGTGAACACCAGCCCGTCGGACGAGACGACCACGCCTGAGCAGTAGCCCGAGAAGTTCACCACCGACTTCATTATGGCGTCGTCGGCATTGTACAGTTTGTCGTAGGGCATCTCGTAGCCGTAGCCCTTCATTAGCTCGTACACCGCGTTGGGCAGGTTGTAGAGCGTCCACATTCCTTCGTCGGCATGGCAGGGAAGCATGGCCAGAAGCGAAAGCAGGGAAAAGACAGTCTTCTTCATAATATAAATATGTATAGTGATGTTCCGATTCGTAAGTCAGTGTTCATTTCGTGTGCAAATGTAGTCATTTTCCAGCACACGGCCAAATGTTTTCCACTTTTTCTGCTTAACGCCGCCAGAAGCCCCGGAGAGGCGACAAAATGGCCCCGGAGGGCTGAAAAAGTTCGCGCCGGGCGAACTGTCAGTTCGCACGGGCCGAACTCGGAGTTCGCGCCGGGCGAACTCCAAG
Organism: uncultured Prevotella sp.; assembly: GCA_905233425.1. Taxonomy (GTDB): domain Bacteria; phylum Bacteroidota; class Bacteroidia; order Bacteroidales; family Bacteroidaceae; genus Prevotella. The sequence continues at coordinate 3,326 of CAJOEC010000030.1, forward strand.
GCGTCCCGGAGGCCTTTTTGGGCGACGGCGGAGGGGCTGGAGAGTCGGCTTCGGAGGGGCTGTTGGAACGACAGCAGAGGTGCAGGATGGGCGGCGGGCAGACATGTGAGACTACCCCACCGTGGCGGGACGTTGGCGGGAAGATTTTGCTCTAATTTTAATTTGTCTAAATAATAAATTTCCCGAAAGACCTTTTAAGGTTTTTCTAACCGCTTGAAAATGAGAAACGATGAATTATGCAACCCCCCTCGGTGTTGAAAAAACGTGAAACATCATAATCAAGCCAAAGTTAGCAAGTTACGATATTTGTAAACACAGGCAATGTTTTTCGGCGATTTGTATGTTTCAAAAATTTTTGCGACCTTTGCACTCGTAATTGAAAACCTACGGGCATACACCAGCCATGTTTGCCCCTTAGATACAGCAAAGATTATACCAGTGATACAGAAAAGTCATCGTGCACTTTGGAACATCTGTCTGCAACTGATCAGGCAGAATGTCACCGACCAGGTGTTCAAGACCTGGTTTAAGCCCATTGTCTTCGAAAGCTACGACGAGCAGCAGAAGACGGTGCTTGTGCAGGTGCCCAGCCCTTACGTCTACGAATATCTGGAGCAGAACTATGTCAGGCTCATGGCATGGGCTTTGGCCAACAGCTTCAAGACGAATGTCAAACTGACATACAGGCTGATGGTGGACAAGGAGAACAAGAAGGACGTGGAATGGGAAGGCGACCTCCCCGCCGACATTGGGACGCAACAGCCATCGCTTCGCGCCAACAAGGCACCTACAAAGCTCGACGCTGCAAAGCCGCAGGAAATAAACCCGCAACTGGACCCGAATAAGACCTTCGACAATTTCCTTGAAGGCACATCGAACAAGCTGCCACGCACAGTGGGACTGACCATTGCCGACAATCCGGGGAAGTCGATGTTCAACCCCTTCTTCGTCTTCGGACCGTCGGGGTGCGGAAAGACACATCTTATTAATGCCATAGGCGTGCAGGCGAAGAAGACCAGCCCGCAGATGAGGGTGCTCTACGTCTCGGCACGGCTCTTCCAGGTGCAATTCACCGACTCAGTAAGGCAGAACACCACAAACGACTTCATCAATTTCTACCAGACCATCGACCTGCTCATCGTCGACGACATACAGGAATGGATGAACTCGCCGAAGACGCTTGACACGTTCTTCCACATCTTCGACCACCTCTTCCGCCTCGGCAAGCAGATAGTGCTGGCCAGCGACCGCCCACCAGTGGACATGGAGGGGGTGAAAGACCGTCTGCTGACGCGATTCTCGTGCGGACTGATTGCCGAGCTGGAAAAGCCCAGCCACCAGTTGTGCATCGACATTCTCACGTCGAAATGCCGACACGACGGACTGAACGTGCCCGCCGACGTCATAGAGTTCATCGCCACAACGGCCAACAGCTCGGTGCGCGACCTCGAGGGAGTGCTCATCTCGCTCATGGCCCACTCCATAGTCTACAATTCGGGTATCGACATGCACCTGGCCGAGCGAGTCATCAAGCGTGCGGTGAAGGTGGACAACCATCCGCTGACCATCGACGACATCATGGAGAAGGTGTGCAACCACTACGGCGTGAACCAGCAGAACGTGTTCAGCAAGAGCCGCAAGCGCGATTTTGTGCAGGTGCGCCAGGTCTCGATGTACCTGGCCCAGAAATACACCAAGATGCCCGCTTCGCGCATAGGGCAGCTCATCGGCGGCCGCGACCACTCCACCGTCATCCACAGCTGCAACACCGTGGAGCAGCGCCTGAAGGTCGACAAGACCTTCAAGCAGGACATTGACAGCATCGAGCAGTCGTTCATGCTGAAGCAGTAACGAAGACGGTCACTTCTCCCACCTTTCTATCTTGCACGTGTGCTCCTTCGTGTCCGTGTCGTAGTTGATGCCGACAAGAAGGATGTCGCCTGTGTACTCGGCCACCTTCTGCGGGTAGTTGCGCTTCTTTATCTGGTCAATGCCCGTCTCAGCATCCTTGTCCTTCTTCAGTTCCACAATGAGGGCGGGCTTGCTGACGTTGTTGCGCGGTATCATCACCAAGTCGGCGAACCCTTTGCCCGTAGCATATTCACGGTGAACATGGTAGTCGTTCTTGGCATAGTAATAGGCTATGCTAATGACGCAGGCCAAGGAGTTCTCGTCGTTGTAGTTCAGTATGCTTGTGTCGTCGCTGTGGGCGGCCTCCAAGGCGCGGGTTACGGCAGCCTCATTGCCGGCAATGGTGTCTTTCAGCAGCTGCTTCGACTGTTGCAGGGCATTGGCCACGTGCCACTTTACGGCCTTCACGGCGTTCACCATCTCGCCCGCCACCTCATAGTTGGGGATGTAACACTCGTTCTCGCGCCAGTCGTAGCTGCGCGGCTGTGCACCTCCTTTAGGTCGTTCTGGAACCCCGTGGGGTCCACCCCGCATCGGTTGCCGGCCAGCATACTGACGATGTCGTCCTTGAGGCCTTCAAAATTCATGTCTATATAACCTGACACAATGTTGAAAGACGACGTGCCAGACCAGAAACTGCGGCAGCGGCCAATTTCTACTGCCTGCATCACCGAGTTTGGGTTGAACATCGACGGTTCGTCGCCTATCTGATAGCCGTCGTACCATGCCACTAACTCGTCGAAGTCAGTGCCATGACGCTCAGACAGCATCCTCACCTCATCCTTGGTGAAGCCGAAATAGCGGGACATCTTGCGCGGTGACACCATTGAGTACTCACGGAAATTGTTCAGTGCCGACTGCGTGTCATACTTCTTGATGGGCAGTATGCCTGTCATATAGACCCCGGCAAAAGCATTATTGGCTGTCACGCTCTTGAACATGCGTCGCAGCCAGTTCACGTAGCTGTCCATGCCCTTCGAACCAGAAGGAAACTCGCGGCAGATGGCATCCCACTCGTCGATTATGAAGACAAACGGCCTGTCTGTCTTCTGCACCACGCGAAGCAGATATTTCATCAAGTCATCGCCCTCCTCGCCCGGAATGTCGGGAAAAGCCGTCTGTACATCAGTACGCACTTCGAGGTCTATATATGTGACGATGTTGTCGTCGCCCTTGAAACGCGTGATGAAATCGGTCATGTCGACGTAAAGGACCGGGTACTTGTTCAGGTGCTTCTCAAACGACGCATCCCGCTCTATCTCCAAGCCAGCGAAGAGGCTGCGCGAGTCGCAGGAGTCATCGTAGTAGGCGCACAGCATCCTTGCCGCCATCGACTTGCCGAAGCGGCGGCAGCGTGTCACACAACTCATGCTCTGCTCAGTGAAAAGAGTTCTGTTCACCACGGCTATTAGCCCGGTCTTGTCAACATACTCTCCGTTGAGAATCCGCTGGAAATCGGCGTTCCCTCTGTTTATGAATATTCCCATCAGATGAATTTACAATTTAAAACTGCTGCAAAATTAAGCAATTTCCACGAGACGGCCAAAAGTTTTACCGAAAACCTTTGGCCGTCTCGCTTTATATCACTGACTTCGATGTTGTGCCGACAGGGTGAGACCGTCTGCTGGTCATTTCTCCCACCGCTCAATGGTGCAGATGTGCTGTTTAGTCTCTGTGTCGTAGTTGATGCCGACAAGAAGGATGTCGCCAGTATACTCGGCCACCTTCTGCGGGTAGTTGCGGACCTTGATCTGCTCTATGGCCTTGCTGGCGGTCTTATTGCTCTTCAGCTCTATGACGATAGCGGGCTTGGCAACATTCTTGCGCGGCATCAGCACAAGGTCGGCATAGCCTTTGCCAGTAGGCAGCTCGCGGTGGAAGATGTAATCGCCGTGGGCGTAGTAGTAGGCGATGCTGATGATGCAGGACAGCGTGTTCTCGTCGTTGTACTTGAAGATGCTGGCCTCGCTGTCGTGGGCGGCCTCCACCATTCGCGCCACGGTCTCGGCATCGCCGCGCAGGGTGGCCGTAAGCAGACGCTCGGACTGCTGCAGGGCGCGGGCGACGACCGTCCAGGATGACTCTTCAACTGCATTTGCCAACTCCTCGGACACCTCATAGTTGGGCAGATAGCACTCGCGCTCTTGCCAGTCAAAAGAAAGATAGCCTAAGTGGATTAGCACGGTGAACACGTCGTCACGACTGCGTATGTCCGACAGGTCATTGCGGAACTTTGTGGTGTTCACCTTCACCCGTCCTCCGGCAAGCACATCCAGTATGTCGTCCTTCAGCCCGTCGAAATTCCGCTCTATATAGTCGGAAACGGAATCAAAGGCACCCGTGCTGGCCCAGAAACTCTCGCACCGCCCGTTGTCGATTGCCTGCATCACGGAGTTTGGATTGAACATTGAGGGTTGTATACCTATCTGGTAGCCGTCGTACCATTTCTCAAGTTCGTCAAAGTCCATCCCATGTTTGGCGGCAAGCGCCTTCACCTCCTCTTTTGTGAATCCGAAGTATGGCGCCATCTTGCGAGGCGTAATCATCGAGTATTCCTGGAAATTATTCAGCGCCGACTGGGTCTTGTATTTCTTTATTGGCAGGATGCCGGTCATATAGACAGCGGCAAAAGTGTCAACGGCAGAAACATCCTTGAACATACCACGCAGCAGGTTCACGTACTTGTCCATCACCTCTGGCTTCTCGCCGAACTCGCGGCAGATGGCGTCCCATTCGTCGATGATGAAGACGAATTTTTCACCCGTTGTGAGAGCTATTCGCTGTAAGAACTTCATCATTGGCTCTCCCTCCTTATAAGGCACTTGCGGGTATGCCTCGCCTACATCGGCAATAAGCTCTTCTTGTATGTGGCCTACTATATGCTCATTGTTGAAATTCGTTATGAAGTAGGTCATGTCCACATATATGACCGGGTACTTGTTCAGATGCTGCTCAAACGTGGGGTCGCCGGCTATTTCCAGGTCGGCGAACAGGCTGCGCGAGTCGCAAGAGTGGTCATAATAAGCCGCCAGCATCTCAGCCGCCATCGACTTCCCGAAGCGGCGGCAGCGCGTCACGCAACTCAGTTTCTGTCGTGTGAAAAGCGTATTGTTCACCACGGCTATAAGCCCAGTCTTGTCAACATACTCGCTGTTGCGAATCTGGCGGAACCCCTCGTTCCCCTTGTTAATGAATATTCCCATCGAGTGAATTAACTATTTCTTCGTGATTGTATGTTATTAATTGGTACTCAAGCAAGCAAGCACGGAGTCCAGGTTTCATTTTACAGGGGCAAAATTAATCATTTTCCTCCTAACGGCCAAAAGTTTTCCCGAAAAACTTTGGCCATTTCGCTATTCCACGTTTCCGCGAATGATAGATTTTCACTTTTCACCACTCGTGAACAGGCGTGCCAAAATGTCAGTCACGACGTTTTGGCACACTTTTCGCGTAGGGGTAGGCAGATGACAACAAATCATTTAAATAACAAACTAAAAACAATTTGCAATTATGACTATCAAACCATTGGCAGACCGCGTGCTCGTTCTCCCCGCACCGGCTGAAGAGAAAGTTGGCGGAATCATTATCCCCGACACCGCAAAAGAGAAACCCCTCCACGGAATCATCAAGGCCGCAGGAAAGGGCACCAAAGACGAAGAGATGATCCTCAAGGAAGGCGACGAAGTGCTCTACGGTAAGTACAGCGGCACCGAGATTGAGCTTGAGGGCACCAAGTACCTGATGATGCGCCAATCAGATGTTTTGGCAATCATCGAAAAATAAATTTAAGAGTTCTTTTTATATTTAAGAGAAACGAATTTCCCTAATTGACTTTAATTTGTTCCACGAATTTTATTAATTGGTCAATCAGACAAATTCGTTTCAGAAAACAAAGTAAAAATCATTTTATAGAAAGCTATGGCAAAGGAAATTAAATTCAATATCGAGGCCCGCGAGATGATGAAGCAGGGCGTCGACCAGTTGGCAAACGCAGTAAAGGTGACCCTCGGCCCGAAGGGTCGCAACGTAGTTATTGAGAAGAAGTTCGGTGCTCCCCAGATTACCAAGGACGGTGTTACCGTGGCCAAGGAAATCGAGCTGGAGGACCACTTTGAGAACACCGGCGCACAGCTCGTAAAGAGCGTGGCCAGCAAGACCGGCGACGATGCCGGCGACGGCACCACCACCGCCACACTGTTGGCACAGGCCATCGTCAGCGAGGGTCTGAAGAACGTCACCGCTGGTGCCAACCCCATGGATTTGAAGCGCGGTATCGACAAGGCTGTTAAGGCCGTCGTCGACTACATCAAGAAGGATGCCGAGCAGGTGGGTGACAACTACGAGAAGATTGAGCAGGTGGCCACCGTCTCTGCCAACAATGACAAGGAGATTGGCGAGCTGCTGGCCGAGGCCATGCGCAAGGTCTCTAAGGACGGCGTCATCACCATCGAGGAGAGCAAGAGCCGCGACACCCATATCGGCGTCGTCGAGGGTATGCAGTTCGACCGCGGCTATCTGTCGGCCTATTTCGTCACCGACTCTGAAAAGATGGAGTGCGTGATGGACAATCCCTACATCCTTATCTACGACAAGAAGATTTCGAACATCAAGGACTTCCTGCCCATCCTGCAGCCTGCTGCTGAGAGCGGACGCCCGTTGCTCGTCATCGCCGAGGATGTTGACAGCGAGGCCCTGACCACGCTCGTCGTCAACCGTCTGCGTGGCGGTCTGAAGATTTGCGCCGTCAAGGCTCCTGGCTTTGGCGACCGTCGCAAGGCCATGCTCGAGGACATCGCCGTGCTGACTGGCGGCACCGTCATCAGCGAGGAGAAGGGCTTGAAACTCGAGCAGGCTACGCTCGACATGCTGGGCACGTGCGAGAAGCTGACCGTAAGCAAGGACAACACCACCATCGTCAACGGTGCTGGCGACAGCCAGGCCATCAAGGATCGTGTGAACCAGATCAAGAAGGAGATCGAGCTGACCACCAGCAGCTACGACAAGGAGAAGCTGCAGGAGCGTCTTGCCAAATTGGCAGGAGGCGTGGCAGTGCTCTACGTCGGTGCCAACAGCGAGGTGGAAATGAAGGAGAAGAAAGACCGTGTGGACGATGCCCTGTGCGCCACCCGCGCCGCCATCGAGGAAGGCGTGGTTGCCGGCGGCGGTACGACCTACGTCCGTGCCCAGGAGGCTCTGGCAGCCCTGAAGGGTGACAACGCCGACGAGCAGACGGGTATCAACATCGTGTGCCGCGCCATCGAGGAGCCGCTGCGCCAGATTGCCATCAACGGTGGTGCCGAGGGTGCCGTGGTCGTTCAGAAGGTGCGCGAGGGCAAGGGTGACTTCGGTTACAACGCCCGCACAGACGAGTACGAGGACCTGCGCAAGGCCGGTATCATCGACCCCGCCAAGGTGGCCCGCGTAGCTCTGGAGAACGCCGCCTCAATCGCCGGCATGTTCCTCACCACCGAGTGCGTCGTCTGCGACAAGCCCGAGAAGGAGCCCCCCATGCCGATGGGCAACCCCGGAATGGGCGGAATGATGTAATCACGAATTGTTACTAACAGTTACAGGCAGGGAGAAGTTCCCTGCCTGTTTTTGTTATGGGCTGCGCATTCAGCGCAGCTTGGCAGTAATCAGTTGCGAGCCGGCAATGGTCTGCGGACCGTCAATCTGGAGGGCGTAGACGGACTCGGACAGCGACGGCAATATCAGCGAGTGGCTCTTAACCCCTGCGGGCAGAGTGGCCGAGAACACCTGACGACCGGAGAGGGAGAAGATACGGACGACGGCAGGGGCCGAAAGAAGTTCGGGGCTTTCGATGGTAAGACGACAGGAAGAGCCGCTGTTGTCGATGGTGAAGGCCACACTGGCCTTTGTCATCGATGTTGAAATGTCGTCGATCTTGTCCGCGCCAAGCAGATAGAGGAGCCCTCGGTAGACATCGATTTCACCGTAGCCGTAGTGGTTGTTGGGAAAGGTTAGCGACTCGTCGTAGTGGCGGCAGGTATGCTCGAACACATCGAACACCTGTTCTGTGGTGAGCGTGGGGCAAGCCTGAAGCCAGAGAGCAATGGCCCCGGCCACAGCAGGACTTGACATCGATGTCCCGGTGTTGGTGTTCCATGCGTATGTACGGCCGTTGAAGTCGAAATGGGCCACATCGCCCTCAATGTCGCCCGCGTCGGGATGGTTCTCGAGATAGTAGCTGCTGTATGACGAGATGACGTTTACTCCCGGGGCCATGACATCGGGCTTTATGCGCCCGTCGAAAGTCGGCCCTATGGCTGAGAAGAGTACTTTCTCGCCGTAATCGCCTAAGTTCAAAGTTTTTTCCTCGCCCTTGTAGTTGATGATGCTTTTTCTGTAACACGTAGCTCCGACGCAGATAACGCAAGGTGCTGTGGCCGGTGAGAGCACGCTGTGTGAATACTCGCCCTCGCTGAGAGCGGGGTTGAGCTTGTTTGGCGTCAGATTGCCCTTGACGCGGTAGAACTCAATGTCGGCCTCAGTACCAATGACCTCCACGGAGAGCCTTGGCGCATATCCCACGTTTTTCCTTCCGCTGATGGTGATGTCATAGCATCCCTCGCCTTCGATGTAGCATGACGGGTATGCCTCAATCAGCACTTTCAGGGTGTCTTCCTTGGTTCTCAGCTGTGCGTTGAGCACCGAGTCCTCCTGCTCGGCAATGAAACTGGTGTTCACCAAAAGCGTGTCGTTTCCATTGCTGCCGTAAGCCACGAACCGCAAGTCGAAATCGCGGTCGCCCTTGATGGTGAAGATGGCGTTTTGGCCTCCATAGGTGTAGAAAGTGCCGGCAACTTCACGGCCCGGTTCCTTTCTGAACCACACCTTGTCGCCGCCATTGTTTCCCGCTGAGGAGACGATGATGCGTCCCGGACCGGTCATGCGCTGAAGCATCTCGTAGTAGAGCAAGTCGTTGCCCCAGAAATCCTGCTGGCTGCCTTCGCTGAAGTTTATGACGCAGGGCAGCCCTCGGCTCTCAGCATAGTCGAAGATGTACTTGAATCCGAGGGCGTCGGTGGCGAATGTGTATTTGTAGTAGTCGTCGGGTGAGACGTAGATGGTGTCCTCCGTCACGGCGTTGGCCACGATGCAGATGTCGCTTTCGGGGGCCATTCCTATGTATGGAGAATCGTATCCGCTTCCTGCGGCGATGCCCAAGGTGTGTGTGCCGTGAGTCTGGTTCAGTCCGTCGCGGGCGTGTGCCACGGCCAATAGCTCGTCGCGCCCGACATAGTCACGCCCAACGGGCAACTGACTGCCTACGGTGTCGGCCGAGAGCATGTCCCAGAACCGCTGTATGCGGTATTCGGTGGTGTCGCGGCTGTAGAAATTGGGGTGTGTGAGGTCAAAGCCAATGTCCATGACACCGACGATGACCCCCCGTCCGGTGTAAGCCTGGGGCAGACCCAGTCCATCATAGACAGGGAGGGCGTTGAGATACCAGGCCATGGAGTCGCTCTGCACTTGGTTGTGCTGGTTTGCCTCAATGCGCAAGATGCGGCTGTCGAGGGATAGTGCTGCCAACCGGTTCAGGGGGATGTTGGCTATACAGATGTCGCCCTCCTGTGCCAGCAGCCGGCAGCCATTGGCAGCAAGGACATCCTCGCCACCGGGTGCAACCTTGACGAAGGCGCAGACCTCGGGGCTGTTCCCGACAGAGAAACTGGGGGAACGGTGGCGGTTTCCGACGCTAACGCGCCGGACACGGTGGCTTGAAACCTCCTGGCGGGTGAGCTGTCGGAGCATTGGCGACAGTTTGTCGTAGTGTGGACGCTGGGCAGCGGCAGGGGTGGCGAAAAATGAAAGGAGGAAAAGCAACGAAAGGAGGAGGCTTTTGCGACACTGCTCCATGAGCCACTTTGGAGTGCTCGTTGCTCCGCAGATGCCAACAGTCTCAATGCCTTGCAGCCACTGGCGGTCTATCTCCTCGGGGCCTTCTATGAGGTGGCTGTTGGGGTTCACGCGGCTGCACTCGTTGAAGAGCACCTTGCCGTTGCTGCTCTTACGCCCACAGACGAACAGAATGAGGTCGTGGCGAGCTGCGAACTGCGATATGCCCGTCATGCGGTTGGTTACCGAGCGGCAGATGGTGTCGAAGCTACGGAAGGTGGCCGTCGGGGCGATGTGAGTCTGTATGTAGTCGATGATGCGGTGGAACTCGTCGAGGCTCTTTGTGGTCTGCGAGTATAGGCAGATGTCGCGTGAGAAGTCGAGCTTTTTCACCTCGTCAAAATTCTCGATGACTATGGCCGTCCCCTCTGTCTGGCCCACAAGTCCGAGCACCTCGGCATGTCCCCGCTTGCCGAAGATGACTATTTGGGGATGGGGAGATGGGGACGATGTGGCTTCTGAGGATGATGGGGCTGATGGGATTTTGGGGGACCCTGTGGTTTCGTAGTTTTCGCGGATGCGTTTCTGCAGCTTGAGCACAACGGGGCAGGTGGCATCGATAATCTCAATGTTGTTCCGCCGTGCCAGCTCGTAGGTCTCGGGCGGTTCGCCGTGAGCCCTTAACAGCACCTTCACGTTGTGTAGCTGCTTCATCTGCTCGTGGTTGATGGTTATTAGCCCCATCTGCCGCAGACGCTCACACTCCATGCCGTTGTGAACGATGTCGCCGAGGCAGTAGAGGGTGGGGGGGGCTACTGCCGACTTACAGTCGGGACAATGGACGAAAAAAGGTTTTTGGGAGGAGTGGGCAGTAAGTTCTTCCTCTGCCTTCTTTATAGCAGTGGTGACGCCGAAGCAGAAACCACTTTCGCTGTCGATTTCTATTTGCATGGTGTGGGGAATGGGTTAGTGTTGCGACTGAGTCGCAACATACTGTAGTGTGCTCTGGCTCCTGTAGTAAGTATCGAGAAGCTGCTGTGCGGCCACGAAACTGGTCTTCTGACCTTGCAGCACGTCGTTTTCCGCCTGGAGCAGGAGACTCTTTATCGTGGCGTTGTTGTAGAAGTTGAGGCGGAGGTTCTCGTTGATACTCTCATACATCCAGTATTTCGACTGCTCGTTTCGGCGGTAGTCGAAATAGCCGTTTGCGCGGACGAAATCGAAGTACTGGTAGATCATATCCCACACCTCCTTCACACCTGTACCGTAGAATCCTGAGTAGCAGAGCACCTTTGGTGTCCATCCGCTCTCGGGCATCGGGAAGAAATGCAGGGCGTTACGGAAGTTTGTGGCGGCCATCTGGCAGCGGTCCACGTTGTCGCCGTCGCACTTGTTGATGACTATTCCGTCGCTTATCTCCATGATGCCGCGCTTTATTCCCTGCAGCTCGTCGCCTGTTCCAGCCACTTGTATGAGGAGGAAGAAGTCGACCATGGAGTGGCAGGCAGTCTCGCTCTGCCCCACCCCTACTGTCTCGACGAAAATCTTGTCGAAGCCGGCGGCCTCGCAAAGTATAATGGTCTCGCGGGTCTTTCTTGCTACGCCACCGAGGCTTCCTGCCGACGGGCTTGGGCGTATGAACGAGTCGGGGTGTACGGAGAGTTTCTCCATGCGCGTCTTATCGCCGAGTATGCTTCCCTTCGAGCGCTCGCTCGAGGGGTCGATGGCAAGGACGGCCAGTCGTCCGCCCTTCTCTTTGAGCAGATGAATGCCAAACTCGTCGATGCTTGTCGACTTTCCCGCGCCCGGCACACCGCTTATTCCTATGCGCACACTGCGCCCGCTATGTGGCAGACAGCGGTCGATGACCTCCTGCGCACGGGCATAGTGGTCGGGGTGGGTGCTCTCGACGAGTGTCACGGCCTGTGATAGGACGGTGACATCGCCCTTCAGTATGCCTTCGACCATTTCGCCGACGCTCAACTGGCGTGAACGGAAACGTCCGCGCTTCAGATAGGGGTTTATGATGGAGGGTTGCTCCACGCCGCTGTTCACTTGCAGTCCGGCGTATTCGCTGCTGTTTTCAGGATGGTCCATATTTCCGGGAGTTATTTAACATTGATGGCTATCGTGGCCTTTGGTCTTTTGGGGTCGTTGGTGATCATGAGCACTCTTGGGCGCGAGCGCGACGTGAGCAGTTTCTCGCGGTCGATGGTGAGCTTCAGCTTTGCCGTCTCCTGTGGCTTCAGCTGCTGCTTGTCCAATGTGACAGTTATGCCCCGTGTGAACAGCTGCAGCGACGAGATGTTGAGCACGCTCTTTCCCATGTTTCCCACGGTTATGGTGGCCTTGAGCATCTTCTTGCCGTCCACCATGCCCATGGTCAGTGAGTCCTGCGAGAGGTATAGTCGCGGTGCGATGTTTGTGCCCTCGAACTGCGACATGTCGGGCAGCAGCACCACTGAGACGGGTATTTCCGTCTCGGGGCTTATCTTCTCGCCTAACTGCTGTGCCAAGTAGACGTTAGTCTGAGTCAGCCCGTAGTCGTGCAGCTGGTTGCTGTTCAGTGTCACCTTAATGACACCCCCGTCGCCGGCGGGCAGCAGGGGCGGCAGCACCTCAGCCGAGAGATACGACGGCAGATGGAGCAGCCTCGGCTCCATGGGCTTCTCGCTGTTGTTGAAGAGCTTTATCTCCATCTTCGGCATGTCGCCCTTGTTCACATCGTCGAACTCAATCTCTGCGGCGTCGGAGCGCAGCTGTCCGAAGCTGAAGGGATAGACCTTGGCATAGTCCACCCATTCGCGCAGCACCAGCCCTTTCATGGTGAGCCACAGCGGCTGTTTGGAGTGGCTGTAGTGTACTGCGGCCTGCTTAGTGAAATGGCCGAGCATACGGGCATCGTATGTAAGCGATATGGTAAACGTTTCGCCGGCGGCGATATTGTTGGTTGGATAGTCTACGGATGTGCATCCGCAGTCGGTCTTCACTTCTTTAATGCTGATGTGGCGCGAGCTGCCGTTGTGGATAGTGAACGTTGCGGTGACGGGAACACGGAACCCAGTACGCCCGGCATCGACGGTGTCGGCCACCACAGTGACCTTCTGCGCCCGTGCCGTCTGGCTTCCGCCCATGAAGAGGCAGAGGGTTAGGAAAATTATTATGTTCTTCATTGTCTTGTAGTTGTCAAATTTATTTCAATGGTCTCATTCCCTGCTGTCGGTGGCCCATAGCAGCTTCTCGCGTAGTGTTGAGAAATAGTTCGAGCCTTTTCGCTTCACAATCTTTGCGTTGTAGAAGGCCCGGCGCAGGATGATGGTAGTGCCTTCGGGCAGTTTCTGTGAGCGTCCGTCGATGGCGACGAGGAACGTGTGGCTTCTTGACGTTACTGTTAGCTTGATGGTGGCGGTATCGGGTATGACGATAGGCCTTATGTTCAGCGAGTGTGGCGCGACGGCAGTCATCAATAGCACCCCAGTGCGCGGGGTTATGATGGGTCCGCCGTTGGACAGCGAGTAGGCGGTGCTGCCTGTGGGTGTCGAGACTATAAGTCCGTCGGCCAGGTATGTTGCCAAGTGCTCGTCGTCGATAGATGCCGTGATTGAGATCATCGAGGCGGTGTCGCGTTTCAGTATTGCCACGTCGTTGAGTGCGCAGTCGTAACCCTCGATAGGTTCGCCGTCGGTGCCCACGTGTACCAGTGCGCGGTCCTCGATGGTGTAGTCGCCGCTGTAGAGGGCGTCGATGCAGTCCTCCACGTCGTTGGCGCTGACATCGGCAAGAAAGCCCAGCCTTCCCATGTTCACCCCCACAATAGGCACCTGGCGCGAACCAATGCGGCTGGCGGTCTTCAGCAGTGTGCCGTCGCCGCCGAGGGAGATGGCAAAGTCGCAGGGGGGAAGGTCGGTGAAGACCTCGACGTCCGGGGTGGGTTGCGCATCTTGCGCAGCATCGGTTACGGCTGAGCCACAAAGTGGGCTTTCGGGCATAGCGACCAGGAAATCGTAGTAGTGCTGGTCGATGGCAATATGGGCATTACGACGGCGCAGGGCGGCCAGCATCTGGTGTATGACCGCCGTGTTCCCTTTCGGGTGGACCGAGCCGAAGAGAGCGAAGCGCATCATAGTTCGCCCCTCCTCTGGCGTGCAAAATCAAGCGACACGTAGTTGTCGAGGCTCTGGCACACGTCGGCTGAGAAGCTCTGTGCACAAGCGATGAGGTTGTCCCACTGCTCTTCAGTAAGTCCGCGCTCAATGTCATCGCGCAGGATGTTGTGGCGCAGCATCCCGTAGACGAAGCCCGCGTTGAAATTGTCGCCCGCCCCAATGGTGCTGACTATTTGCGGAGAATCCTCCAAAACCCCATAGGTCTCATAGGCCCCAGAAGCAGACAGTGGTGCCACAGGGTACTGCTTGCTGAAACCGTTCTCGGCCCTCAGCTCCACGGGGTTCGGCCCCTGGGTGTAGATGAACTTCTTTGTGTAGAAGGCAATCTGTGTGCGGTAGACGCTGTCGGCATCGCTCTTGCGGAACATCACCTCGAAGTCCTCCGACGAGCCGCGCACGATGTCGGCAATCTCCAGGTTCTCCAGGATGTTGGGCGTCAGCTTCATCACCTCGTCCTTGTGGCTGGCGCGGTAGTTCACGTCGTAGTAGAGTATTGCGCCCCGACTGCGGGCGTGCTCCAAGAAGCCGAGCACCTGAGGGCGTATGACGGGGTTGACGGCATAGTATGAACCGAAGAGCACAATGTCGTCGCGGTTCACCTCAGGCGTCACGAACTCTATTCGGTCGCTGGGGTGGTCTTTGTAGAAGATGTATTCGGCATCGTTGTTTTCGTTGAGGAACGCAAGCGAGATGGGCGACTTGCTGTCGGGGTAGACGTAGACGCAGCTTGCGTCGACACCGTTGTCCTCCAAGAAACTGATGATACGCCGGCCCACACGGTCGTTGCCTGTCTCGCTGATGAACGACGCCTTGGCACCGCAGCGGCCTAAGGAGATGATGCTGTTGAACACTGAGCCGCCAGGAACGGCCCCTATAGGCTGGTCGGCCTTGAATATGATGTCGAGAACGGTCTCGCCTATACCGAATACTTTGCGCATAATGAGAAATAATAATGGTACATCCATTTGCAAAGGTACGTCTTTTGTGTGAGGCAGCCAAATGTTTTCATATTTTTTTGCGAAAACCTTTGGCTGTTTGCCGCTTTTTCCGTAAATTTGCATCCAACTTATATCAAAATTATGGAAAGTCGCAAGAGGGATTACAGCAACAGGGGGAAACTGCGCCTTGCATCCCTGATTCTTTTGGTTTTTTCATTCGTCTCAGTTGTTCCTTCCTACAGCCGCGTGCACGACAGTTCGGCGGCGGCCTCCAGTCGCACGTCCGACGGTTCGGCGGCAGATTGTTCCGGGGAAGAGATGCAGACCGGACTCATGCAGATGCTTGCCCGCTTCACCGAGTACATGAAGGCCGATTTCCAGCCCTGCGTCGAGCCTAACAGCGTCGGCGAGGAGTGCGGCTGCTTCCGTGGCGAGAACACCATGGGGCCTGACGAGCGTGGCGTGCGGCCCAATGCCGACCTCTCAATGATATGCGCATTCCTGGTCAAATACGGAGCCCCAGAAGCTCCAGCTTTGGAGCTGCCCGATGGTGTCACTTGGAACGACCTAAGGGACATGGCCCGCAAGAGTCTCGTCTTCGCCTATAGCACCCACAAGGCCAACCGCCTGAAAGTCTGCTCCGGCGGCAAGTACTGGGGCAGCACATCGGCAACAGACCGCGTGTGGGAAAGCTCGCTGTGGGCCATGTCGGTGGCCTACTCGGCATTCTTCCAGTGGGACAGCCTCAGCGACGAGCAGCGAGGCTATGTCTACAACCTCCTGAAGGCCGAGTGCAACTACGAGCTGGAGCGCGACATTCCCACGGGCTACAAGGGCGACACAAAGGCCGAGGAGAACGGATGGGAGGCCGACGTGCTCGCCGCCACGATAGGACTCTTCCCCGACGACCCTCTGGCTCCACAGTGGTTCGAGCGGCTGCGCCTCTTCGCCATCAACAGCTATTCGCACCCCCACGACGCCAACGACACCACCGTCATCGACCCCGGCTACGACAAGACTACCGTCGCCGACCTCTACCGGGGGCAGAACCTCTACGACGACTACACGCTGCAGAACCATAACTACTTCCACACCTCCTACCAGAACGTCGTCATACAGGAGCTGGGCGAGGCCGCCCTGGCCATGAAGCTTTTCCAACGCGACCTCCACGGCCATGAGCGGTGGAAGACCAACGCGCTGATGCACAACTGCCAGGAGGTGATGGACAGCGTGCTCTACCATCTGGCACTCCCCGACGGCGAGCTGGCCATGCCCAACGGCAACGACTGGAGCCTCTTCCTCTACGACCAGATCACCTCATACTCCACCAACGCATGCTTCCTGGGCGACCCTCACGCCCTGATGCTTGAGCGACTGGCCTACAGGCAGATACAGGCGCGACAGCAGACCACCACCGACGGCTCATGGCTGTTGCGCCCCGACGTGGGTGCACGCCGCATGGGCGTACAGGCCCACCGCGTAATGATGACGTGGCTCATGCACCACGTACAGGGGGACTGCGCATCTGGCACAGCCTACGCGGCCAACGGACATGTAGTCCCCACCACCTGGCCCGACTTCCTCCGCCAGTACTCGCGTGCGATGGTTCTCCCATCGCAAAACATTGTCTGCGCCGCCAACAGCCACCGCTTCACCTGTTTCTCGTGGAGCGAGGGGCTGAAGAGCTACACCGGCTACATCGCCCCAACCCCCGCCACCGTCCCGTCGCCCTCCGCCGCCTCTCCTACGGGCAAAGCCACCGTTCCCGGCGCGTTAGCGTCGGGCAACCTCATCGTCCCCTTCCGCCGCAACAACACGGGCAATTTCCTCGGCTGGTACGACGTGGAGGGTCGCAAGACCAATGCCGTGCCCGTCGTCAGCGGCATATACCAGCTCGACGGCACCGCCTGGCTGATGAACGGCGAGCTGCAGACCAACGACGGCGCCCTCAACCACCGCTTCGCCATCTGGTCGACACCTGGCAACCCGGTGATTTACATTGACAATGTCCGTGCCGACGAGCCTTGCACCATAACTGCCGAGAAGGGTGGCCTCATGGCCATCAGCACCGACGAGTTCACTACCACGCGACGAACCCTCTCCTACCCCAGCGCAGACGTTCCGTCGGCTGCCGATTCGCTGTGTCTCGACGGCTCGTCGTTCACAGTCATCCCCGGCCAAAGGGACAACGCCTTGCCCCTTTGGGCGAACATCGACAACACCTTCGGTATCATTGCCCCAACTGCCACGAACATAGCCTTCGGCGAGCGCACTAACAACAACTCAATAATGACCTCGCTCCTCTACGCCTCCTACTCCGACAAGCGCCGGAGTGTGGCGAAAGGCGACGTGGTGGACCGCCGCGCCGTGGTCTACTACAGCAATGTCACCGACGCACAGACCAGCTGGCTTGCCGGCGACCTCCAGTCTCTCGCCCCCCACCTCTCGTCGGAAGGATGGAACGGCATCGTCGTCCCCGACTCATGCGGCGACAGCAATGCCTACTACATGCTTCTGAGCCATTTCGACGGCACCGCCGACGAGTGCAGGGTGAGCGGTTTCCGCAACCGTTTAGGCAGCCCCGTCTTCGCCGCCAAGACCGTCATCGGGCCGCAAGGCTCAACGGCAACGTTCACGGCAGGGCAGAACAACTCGGTTGCAAACACCCTGCATTTCTTCATCGACGGCAGCGACGTTGAGGCCGAGCAGGCCGACGGCGACCCCACCACCATCCGCATCAGGAACCTGACTGAGGGCAGGAACACCATCACCGTCACCATGCTCGCCGACGGTAAGACGCTCTCGAGGAAAATCAAGCTGGGCAAGAACAAGGTGATGACGGTCACTTTACCTAAGAATTAAGTCTACAAATATGATTATGTTTTACCACAGATTTCGCAAATTTCACAGATCTTGGCTGCGCACAATCCAACATAATCTGTGAAATCTGTGGTCGTTTAAGTACAAGTAAATAAAAATATGTTGATACAAATAGGTGATTATCGTATGTTTACGCAGAACGGCCTGAAAGGCCAGCAAGCAATCAGCCCAGGGCAACGCCCTGGGTATGATGACAGGGTTATCGTCGCCCTGAAAGGGCAAAAGCCTTGGACGGAGGCGATGCCTCCTACTCATTCTTTTGCCCCTACAGGGCGGGGGCTGTGCATTCATGCCTACCCAGGGCGCTGCCCTGGGCTAACTGCTCATTGCCCCTACGGGGCGTGATCGAGCACACAAAATCGTACCAAGCTATTTTTAATCATCAAGTTGTTAATCTGTGAAATCCAGGTCGTTGTAATAGGCAAAATAATCCGCTTAATCTGTGAAATCTGTGGTCGTTTAAGTTGTTAATCTGTGAAATCTGTGGTCGTATAGAAAAGAAAATGAGAAAACTGCGTACTATTGAGATGAAACGCCTCACTCCCGAAGAGTTCCGTGAGGCCGAGAAAGTCCCCCTAATCGTTGTCCTCGACGATGTGCGGTCGATGCACAATGTCGGTTCGGTGTTGCGCACCGCCGATGCCTTCCGCTTAGAAGCCGTATGGTTGTGCGGCATCACTGGCACGCCACCCCACGCCGAGATACACAAGACAGCCCTTGGCGCCGAGGACAGCGTCAGCTGGAGGTATTTCGCCACCGCCGTGGAGGCCGTGCGCGAACTGAAAAACTGTGGTGTGGAGGTCTATAGTGTGGAGCAGGCTGAAGGGTCTACCATGCTCCACGATTTCCACCCCCTGCCGGGTCACCACTATGCCATTGTCCTGGGCAATGAGGTAAAGGGTGTCCGCCAGGAGGTTATCGACGAGAGCCACGGTTGCTTGGAGATTCCGCAGCACGGCACGAAGCACTCCATGAATGTGTCGGTGGCAGCCGGCATCGTCATCTACCACTTCGTCGAGGCTCTCGGGGACGAAGATTGAAATGGGCCTGGGAGGTCCCCTCGGTGTGACTTTTCACGCCGACAGACCCCCCGGAGGGCTTAAAAAGTTCGCGCCGTGCGAACTGTCAGTCCGCGCCGTGCGAACTGTCAGTCCGCGCCGGGCGAACTCCGAGTTCGCGCCGTGCGAACTGAAAGACGTGTCGGAGACGATTTTGACAGAGAACTGGTGCCCACTCTCTGATAACGGCCTGAAAGGCACTACTCTCTGAAAACGGCATAAAAGGCACCACTCTTTGAACGGCCTGAAAGGCCAATGAGCAATTAGCCCAGGGCAGCGCCCTGGGTAAAATTGGCGGTGACGGTTCGCCCTGCAAAGGGCAAAAGCAATAATAGGAGGCGGTGCCTCCGTATAATTCTTTTGCCCTTGCAGGGCGCAGTTCGTTTCGTCAGAATACCCAGGGCGCTGCCCTGGGCTATGTGCTTACTGGCCTTTCAGGCCGTTGGTTAGGCCGTTTGATCGGCTGAATGAGAGGAAAGGGGTAAAGTTATAATCCCTGTAGGATTTTAACTTTACCCCTCCATAGAAATCAGTTCTCTGAGAACTGGTCCTTTCCAACGCCGCAGATGGGGCATACCCAGTCTTCGGGAAGGTCTTCAAATGCTGTTCCAGCGGCGATGCCGTTGTCGGGGTCGCCTGTTGCGGGGTCGTAGACGTAGCCGCAGATGTCGCAAACATAAGTTTTCATAGTCTTTTTGGGGGGTTAGGGGTTAATAATTATAGGTCATATAAGTCTTATAGGTCTTATAAGTCTTATAGGTCTTATAAGTCATATAGGTCATATAGGTCTTATAAGACTTATGGGTCTTATTTCAGCAGTTTGGTGATTTTCTCGACGATGGTTTCCGGCTTGATGCCGCTCATGCAGCGGTAGTCGCCGAAACGGCAGGGCTTCTGGCCGTAGATGCTGCACGGCCGGCAGTCGAGGTCGAGGCTGATGGCGTTGTCGCGGCTCTGCCCCCATCCCATGAAGCCGGCGAGAGGGTCGGTGGCCCCCCACACAGAGACAACGGGCGTGGCGGTGAGCGATGCCAAGTGCATGTTGGCGGAGTCCATGGAGAGCATCACGTCGAGGTGGCTCATGAGAATCAGCTCCTGGTGGAGCGTCTCAAGGTGCTTGCCGACGTTCACGCATTGAGGGAACTGTTCCGTCCATTCGTCGAAGACAGCATCCTCCTCCTTGCCGCGCCCGAAGAAGAACAGGCGTGCCTTGGGGTATTGCTGGGTAAGAAGCTCTATTACCTGCTGCGTTTTGTCTTTGGGGTAAATCTTGCCTCTGTGGGCGGCGAAGGGGGCTATGCCTATCCACTGCTCCCACGAGCGTTTGGGGCCAACAATTTTCGGCAGAAGGTTCAGGTTGCCGCCCTCTGGCGGGAAGATGGAGTGGAAATCGGTCGCGCTGACGGGGAAGCCCAGCTTGCTGAACACTTCGAGATAGTTGTCGAACGACGACGGCAGTTGCTGCCTCACCTTCCCTTTCTGTGCCACCAGTCTCTTCCTGCTCTTGCGGTGCTTGTCGATGTGCTTCACCTTGAACCTGCCGAGGTTAAAGCGCATACGCAGATAGCCCGAGCGCAGCACGGAGTGCAAGTCGGCAACGTGGGTGAACTGCTTGGCCACAAGCCGGCGGTAGAGGGCGTTGAGACCGAAGATGCCCTTGTATTCGCCCTTTATGTCGGCCACCATGAAATTGACGTTGGGTGCCAAGTCCTCGAACAGCGGACGGGCATAGCTGCGGCTGAGCACTGTGATGCGCACATCGGGGTATTGGCGTGCCACGGCATAGACCACGGGAACGGTCATGGCCACATCGCCGAGCGAAGAGAAGCGGATGACGAGAATGTGTTGGCGTTTCATGGGGGTGGTTTTTGCAGACTGCGGCATGCCGCAGTTTACAGGACGGGGGGTTAGGACTTCTTGTAGAGGACGGGGTTGGTGGCGGGGTCGTTGTACATCTTCATCTGCCGGTAGACCTTCATCATCTTGCGGCCCTCCTGATAGTCTTCGAGCAACTGGTCGATGGCCGTTGAGAGATCTATCTGCTGTTCGAGCAGCACGTTGAGCTTTGCCTGGCAGCGGGCCTTGTGCTCGTCGGAGGCATTGGGGCGCGTGACCTCCTCGCTCATGTGGTAGATCTTCAGGGCAAGGATTGACAGACGGTCGACGGCCCATGCCGGACTCTCGGTGTTCAGCCTTGCGTCGGGCTGCGGGCGCACGTCGCTGTACTGCTGCCGGAACCATGTGTCGATGTCCTCCACCAGGTCTGTGCGGTCCTGGTTCGATCGGTCAATGCGGCGCTTCAGGGCCAATGCGTCGGTGGGGTTGATGTGCGGGTCGCGGATGATGTCCTCGTAGTGCCACTGCACGGTGTCTATCCAGCATTTCATGTAGAGGCGGTACTCAATTGAGCCGCGCTCGTATGGGTTGCTGATAGGAGTGTCTACGTTGTCGGTGAGGTGGTAGTCGCTGATGGCCTGACGGAAAATCTTGTTGGCCAACTCTGTGAATGTTGTCATCTAATTAGATTTAATTGCGTTTCAATGTGCAAAAATATAGAATCTTTCCGAAACAGCCAACGTTTTTCTGCTTTTTTAAGTATTTGTATGCCGCTTTTCAATTATTTTGATGTACCTTTGCACCCCATTAATATTAATAAATATGTATAAAGCATCCGAAAACCGCTACGACAGCGGCATGAAGTACGTCCGTTGCGGGTGCAGCGGAGTGCTGCTTCCCAGCGTTAGCCTGGGCTTCTGGCACAACTTTGGCAGCGTGGACAGCTATGAGCGCAGCCGTGAGATAACCCACTATGCCTTCGACCACGGCATCACCCATTTCGACCTCGCCAATAACTACGGCCCAGTCTACGGCTCGGCAGAGGAGACCATGGGCCGACTGATGGACGACTCGTTCCGCCCATACCGCGACGAGCTGTTCATTGCCACGAAGGCGGGCTACGACATGTGGCCCGGCCCCTACGGCAACTGGGGGTCGAGGAAATACCTCATGGCAAGCCTCGACCAGAGCCTCCGCCGAATGCACCTGGACTATGTCGACCTGTTCTACAGCCACCGCTACGACCCGGAGACGCCGCTCGAGGAGACCCTGCAGGCACTCGTCGACACCGTGCGCCAGGGCAAGGCACTCTACGTGGGCATCTCGCGCTGGCCGCTTGAGGCTACGAAGGTGGCCTACAAGTATCTGAAGGAGCGCGACGTGCCCCTGCTCATCTACCAGGGCCGGCTGAACATGCTCGACCGCTCGCCGCAGGAGGAGGGCATCATGGACTTCTGCGCCGACAACGGCGTGGGATTCATCTCGTTCTCGCCGTTGGCACAAGGGCTGCTCACCGACCGCTACCTCAACGGCATCCCCGACGACTCGCGTATGTCGCGTGGGAAATTCCTGAAGAAGGAGATGCTCACCGACGAGCTGCTCCAGCGTCTGCGCGACTACAACCGCCAGGCACAGGACCGTGGCGAGACACTGGCCGAGCATGCCCTGCGATGGATTCTGGAGCAGCGAGGTGTCACCTCGGTTCTCGTCGGAGCCAGCAGCACCGCCCAGTTGGAGAAGAACCTGAAGTGCATCGACTTATAAGTCCTATAAGACCTATAAGTCATATAAGACCTATAAGTCCCATAAGACCTATAAGACCTATAAGACCTATAAGTCCCATAAGACCTATAAGTCCCATAAGACCTATAAGTCCCATAAGACCTATAAGACCTATAAGACCCATAAGTCCCATAAGACCTATAAGACCCATAAGTCCCATAACATGAAGCAGATACTATTAGTCAACGACATCGCCGGCTACGGCAAGGTGGGCATGGCGGCCATGCTACCCATCCTCTCCTACCTTGGCATACCCGCCTTCTGCCTACCCACGGCCCTTGTGTCGAACACGCTGAACTACGGCGAGTTCACCCAGCTTGACACCACCGAGTACATGCGCAAGACACTACCCATCTGGCACCGCTTAGGCTTCCATTTCGACGCCATCTGCACCGGCCTGATGTTCAGCGAGGAACAGTCGCGCTTGGTGGCCCGCTTCTGCCGCGAACAGGCGAAACAGGGATGCACGGTCTTCGTCGACCCCGTGATGGGCGACGGCGGCAAGCTCTACAACGGCATCGGCAAGCGGCAGGTGGAACTGATGCGCCAGATGGTCAGCGTGGCACACCTCACCATGCCCAACTATACTGAGGCCTGCTATCTCGCCGGGGTGCAGTTCAAGCCGCAGGGGCTGTCACGCGACGAGGCCTGCCAGCTGCTCGACAAGCTGACGGCATTGGGAGCACGCTCGGCAGTAATCACCAGCTGCATCATCGAAGGCAAAAACCACGTCTGCGGGGTATGTGAAAGCTCAGAGGCCCCAGAAGCCACAGTAGACCCAGATGCCCCAGTAGTCCCAGTAGCCCCAACAGCCTACGAGGCCCAGAAAGCCTATTTCTTCTTGGAGTACCAGGAGGTGCCGGGCCTCTTCCATGGCACGGGCGACATCTTCTCTGCCGTGCTCATCGCCCACCTGATGAAGGGAGAACCGCTGAAACAGAGCACACGCAAGGCCATGGACGTGGTGCGCGACATGATTATGCGCAACCGCGACGTCAAAGACCGCATGTGCGGAATATTCATCGAGCGATGCCTCGACTTGCTGAAAAACTGAGTCCTTTATGATTATGATGATTTCCAAGAACCTATTAAATATTGCGCAGCCCTTCCCCTCCCTTCAAGGGGAGGGGTTAGGGGTGGGGTCTGTATCTTTTAATTCACTACACTAATAAAAAAAAACGAAAAAGAAATGAACAAAAAAACGAAGAACGCATTATCGCAGTACCTGCAACGGATTGCAGCCACCATGCTGCTGCTCCTTATCATGGGTGTCACCGCCCATGCCATTCCGGCAAAGCCCGGACAGACACGCCAGCTGAGACTGGCCGACGGCACCACCGTCAGCGCACGCCTCGTCGGCGACGAGCACGGACACTACTGGCTTGCCCAGGACGGCAAGGCATACATCGCCACCGATGACAAGGAAATCTACCAACACGTCGACGTACAGGCAATAAGGCAGAATGCCTTGGAGCGCAGGACAAAGGCAAACACGCAATGGAACAAAAGACTCAAGGCAAGACAACAAGACGGGAGTGCAAAAGTCAACAAAGCTATCACCGGACAAAAGAAGTGCCTTATCATTCTGGTGAACTTCAATAATGTGTCGTTCAAAAGCGCAAACAACCAGCCATACTACGAAAGGATAGCCAACGAGAAGAATTTCTCCGACGGCGACTTCGTCGGTTCAATGTACGACTATTTCTTTGACCAGAGCGACGGGCAGTTCGAGCTTACCTTCGACGTGGCCGGCCCATACACCATGCCGAAAGACAGAAGCTACTATGGCAAAAACGACAGCCAGGGCAACGACCAGCACCCCGGCGAGATGGTCGTCGAGGCATTGAAGCAGGCCAACAAAGACGTGAACTTCGCCGACTACGACTGGGACGGCGACAAAGAGGTGGAACAGATCTACGTAGTCTACGCCGGACAGGGCGAGGCCGACGGCGGAGCTTCAACAACCATCTGGCCTCATGCCTACAGCCTGACGGAGGCAGCCTATTACGGCGACGGAGGCGGGGCGCAGACCTTGGACGGAGTGAAAATCGACACATACGCCTGCGGTGGCGAGCTGAACGGATCTGGCAAAATCGACGGCATTGGCACGATGTGCCACGAGTTCAGCCACTGTCTGGGCTACCCCGACTTCTACGACACCGACTACAGCGGAGGCCAGGGCATGGGCTACTGGGACCTCATGGACTCTGGATGCTATAACGGCGACGGATACCGACCCTCAGGGTACACAGCCTACGAGCGATGGGTGGCCGGATGGAAGGAACCCATAGAGCTGACCGCAACACGGAACGTTGAGGAAATGAAAGCCTTGAACAACGGCGGCGAATCATACATTATTTATAATAATGGCAACAGAAACGAATACTTCATGCTGGAGAACAGGCAGCAGACAGGATGGGACGCAGGACTGCCGGCTTCGGGACTTCTCATCGTGCACGTCGACTACAACCAGACGGCATGGGAGTACAACCAGCCCAACGACACCCCCTCGCACCAGCGCATGACATGGATTCCGGCTGACAACGAATACCAGTACGAGATGTACAATGGCACCAAATACTACACTTTCCAAGGACAGGCAAAAGACCTCTACCCACAGGGAAAGGTGAACGCATTCTCGAAAAACACAACACCGGCGGCAAAGTTCTACAACAAGAACATTGACAAGACATACTATCTCGATTCGTCGGTAGAGAACATCACAAAGAACACCAACCGCACAATATCCTTCCGCTTCAAGGCGCCCAGCAACGTGCCCGCTCCGACATTCACCCCCGCAGCGGGACGATACACTGAGCCACAGCAGGTGACCATTGCCTGCAAGACCGCCGACGCAACAATCTACTACACCACCGACGGAACAGAGCCTACGACGGAGAGTACTGTCTACACCGAGGCCATAACCATCAGCAAGGCCACGACGGTGAAGGCAGTGGCAGTGGTCGACGACGATATGAGCGACGTGGCGACAGCCAACTATGTCATCGTCAGCAACGATGTCTCAAACTCGTTCGTGAAAGTGAAATCCGTGGACGATCTCGTGGCAGGAAACCGGTATGTTATTGGCTGCGGCAGCAAGGCAAAAGCCGCAGGAACACTCAACAGCACATACCTCACCGCAGTTGACGTTACCGTTAGCACCGACACCATGACCATCGGCGAAAAAGTGGCTGTGTTCATTCTCGAAGGTGACGTAAACGACGGATGGACAATGAGAAACGAGGAGACCGGCAACTTCCTCTATGCAGTGGATGTGAAGAAGATGGGGTACACCGACTCCAACGCACAGACGTGGACGCTCGGCGACGGCAGCAACGGAGTGGAAATGTCGTTCGACTATGGAGACATCAACTTAGGCACCATAACCTATAACTCTGCCAGCCCGCGCTTCACCACATATACCACCAACGCCACGGCATCGATGATTCGTGCAAACCTCTACATGATGCGCGACAACAGCGGGACACAGTCGCCGGAGAAACACAACGTCATACTGTCGTTCAGCTGCGATAGCGTCGATGCTGTCATCGGCGAGGAGTTCACAGCCCCAACGCTGACCATCGACCCTGTGGGAACTGTCGTCGACGTGACCTACAGCAGCAGCAATCCTGAGGTGGCAACGGTGGACGAGGCGTCGGGCGAGGTGACAATCCTGGCCGAGGGCATCACCACAATAAAGGCATCGTTCAAGGGCAACGAGACCTACAACCCCGCCGAAGCCAGCTACACGCTGACGGTGAGCAAGAAGATTGTGCCCATCAACGTGACAATGACGGCCACCAAGGGCGGCAGCATCAGGCTGGGCGACGAAGTGGTGAGCGGCGAAACGAAACAGATAGTGGTGGAGACCAACGACGAACTGACGTTCGAGATCACGGCTGAGGAGGCCTACCTACTGCAGAGCGTGACGCTGAACGGCGAGGACGTGACGAATACGGTGGCGGACGGACTGCTGACCGTCGCCGAACATCCGGAGGACTTGGAGATAGTGGCAACGTTCCAGAAGAAGAGCTTCACAATAACCGCCACAGCAGGCGAGGGAGGCAGCATCGCGCTCTCCTCGGAGCAGACGGAGTGGGGCGGCGACATTATCGTGACCATCACTCCCGACGAGGACTATGAGCTGGCATCGCTCACCGTCAATGGCAACGACGTGACTCCCGAGGTGACCGACCTGACATACACCATCCGCGACGTGCGCGACAATGTTGAGGTGACGGCGACCTTCCACCCAACAGTGGCATACATAACCATAGGAGAGGACGGAATAGCTACATATTGCAGCGACCTCGCCCTCGACTTCAGCGGCGTGGAAGGCATCACGGCATACATCGCCGTCGGATTCGTAAGCACGGCAAATGCCGTGGTCATGGTTCCTGCAACCTACATGCCGGCATCTAATGGAATGGTCGTGAAGGGAGAGCCGGGGACATACAAGGTGCCCCGCGCCCAGACCTCGGACTACTACGTGAACATTCTGAAAGGAAACATCCAGGAGGTAAAAGTGTCTCCCACAAGCGGTAACATGACCAACTACACCCTGACAGGCGATGTGTTCAGCAGCGTGAAGAAAAAACACACGATAGAAGCCAACAGCGCCATCGTCCAGCTGCCCTCCAGCATTGAAGCCGAAGACGGCCAGCTGGCTATCCTGTTCGTTGAGCAGGGAGAGGGTGAGCAGGGTGACAAGTTCGACGTGAACGGCGACGGCGTCGTAGATGTGGCCGACATTGCCTCAATCATCGCCGAAATGGCCGCAAGGTCAAGGGCTGTAAAGTAAAGCAGCATCAAGGCACAAGCCTGATGCTGCCATCCTCTTCGATAGTGATAAGCCGTCGGCGGTAAAGGTCGCCGATGGCTTTTTTGTATGCCTTCTTCGACACCTTGAAACGGTCGGCGATAAGTTCGGCATCGCTCTTGTCGCCAAGGTCACAGTGGCCGCCGTTCTCGTAGAGATAGCGCAGGAGGGTCTCGGCGAAGTCGAGGGTGTGGCGGTGGCCGGTGGGCTGGAGGGTGAGGTCGATCTTCCCGTCCTGCCTGACGTGGTCGACGTAGGCGGTAACACGGTCGCCGGTGCGCAAGGGGCGGAATATCTGGTTGTCGTAGAGCTGGCCTTGGTAGTAGACTGGGGGGGCGGTGGGGGAAGTGGGGGTAATGGGACCTATAGGACTTATGGGACCTATAGGACTTATAGGACTTATAGGACCTATAGGACTTATAGGACCTATAGGACTTATAGGGCCTATGATGGCCTTGAAGCCCAAGTCAGTTTTCTGCCAGATGAGGGCCTCTACGGTGTCGCCGTGCTTCAGCAGAGGGCGAGGGGGCTGTGATGGCTGCCGCGACGCTTGGGTCTGTTTGGTGGGCTGCGGCTGTTCGGTAGACTGCGGCATTGCCGCTGTGTACGGGACGCTGAGATAGCGCTCCACCTTGGCGGTAGCCATGAGGCGGTGGGTCTGCTCGTCCTCCTTCACGTAGACTATGTAGCCCTTGTCGCGCTGCATGGGCTGCTTCTGCTCGCGGAAGGGGCAGAAGAGGTCTTTCATCAGGCCCCAGTGGAGGAAGGCCCCGTACTTGTTTGTCCAGGCCACTCGGAGGAAGGCGAACTCACCGACGGTGGCGAGGGGTGTCTCGGTGGTGGCAATGATGCGCTCGTCCTGGTCGAGGTAGACAAAGACACGCACCTCGTCGCCGATGTGCATGTCGGGCGTGACGTAGCGGTTGGGCAGGAGGATGTCTCCAGTCCTCTCGTCGCCTTCGAGGTATAAACCCTGTTCTGCGCTGTGGTCTATGCGCAGGGTGTTGTAGTTGCCAAGAGTTATCATGGGGCGGGATTTTCTGGAACGGAGGGGGACAAAGTAGTATCTTCTGGAACGGAGGAGGACAGAGTGGGTTCCTCTGGAACGGAGGGTGACAAAGCAGGAGTTTCCAACAGTCCGTCGCGCATGTGTATGGTGCGGTCGGTGAGGGTGGCAAGCTGCTCGTCGTGGGTGACGATGACGAAGGTCTGGCCGTAGCGGTTGCGGAGGTCGAAGAAGAGCTGGTGCAGCTCCTGCTTGTTGCGCGTGTCGAGGCTTCCCGACGGCTCGTCGGCCAGGATGACGGCGGGGTTGTTGATCAATGCCCGTGCTACGGCCACGCGCTGTTTCTCGCCGCCTGAAAGCTGTGCCGGCTTGTGGGTGGCACGGTCGGTGAGGCCCATGAACTGCAGCAGCTCCTGTGCGCGTTCCTTGGCCTGACGGGTGGACACGCCGCCGATGTAGGCGGGAATCATGATGTTCTCCAAGGCGGTGAACTCAGGCAGCAGCTGGTGGAACTGGAACACGAAGCCCAGATGGCGGTTACGGAAGTCGGAGAGGGACTTCGCTGAGAGGGTGGTGATGTCGACAGAGTCGACACACACGCTGCCGCTGTCGGGGCGGTCGAGGGTGCCGATGATTTGCAGCAGGGTGGTCTTGCCGGCGCCGCTGGGGCCGACGATGCTTACCACTTCGCCCTTGTCGATGTGGAGGTCGATGCCTTTGAGAACTTGCAGGGAGCCGAAGCTCTTAGTGATTTGTTTGAGGTCTATCATTGTTTAAGATGGTTTCTATTAATCTGATAAGTGGTGCGCAGTCCCATTCCCGAGCGGAGCTCGCCTACCCGTAGCCTTTCCCCTCCCATGTAGGGGAGGGGTTAGGGGTGGGGTCAGCATATTTTTCGCTGCCAATTAGATACAGACCCCACCCCTGCCCCTCCCCTTGAAGGGAGGGGAAAGGCTGCGCGTAGTTCCCCTTTCACTCCCTCTTTTTTTATGAATCCAGTGTAGTATCGTGGAGTAGATGCTGTTTTCCTCCTTGTGCTGGGCCTCGGTGAAGCTCATGCCATCCTCCTTCGGCGAGCCGTACTGGTCGGGGAAGATAATCATGAGGTTCTTGCCCGAGAAATGGTGTTGCAGCTCGTCGGCCAGACGGTCGTGGGCGTTTTTGTAGGATATTGTGCCCTTACGCGCCGTCACCACCACGAAGAGATGGTCCTGGGCAATGTCGGCGGCCAGCGTGGGCAGCTCGTTCCAGTGCTCCATGTCCGTGTATTCGGCCCTCACGCTGCTGTGGTGGCTCTTGATATACTCGTCGATGTACTTGAACGAGTCTTTGCGTCCGTGGAACTGTATGCGGCAGTCTAACTGTCCGGCCAGACGGCAGAGACGCTCAAGCCATCGGTAGAAGCCAAGCTCCATCTCGGCACGGCTGGGCACGGCCACGCGGATGCGCCGCAGAGTGGCAAGCGGCTGAACGAAGCGTACAAGGAAAATCTGGCGGTTCAGTCCGTTGTAGAGGCTTTGGATGAACTCGCCCCAGAACTTAGGGGTCACGTCGGTATGAACGTGCATGCCCATGACAATCTCCGAGCAGGCGAACTCACGGAAGGCGTGCTTGATGCCGTTGGCGATGTTCGAGGCCAACCGCACCTGTGTCTGCATACGAACATCGCTGGCGCTGGCCTGCTGCTGGAGCTTCTCCAACAGCTGAAGGCCCTGCTCGCGCAGAGCGGGTGCCTGGTCGTCGTCGTAGACCACGTTGAGTGCCACCAACCCCCGGTTGAGGCTCTGGTTGCGTATCAGTATTGAGAGGCTCACAAGCTGCGGGGCAATCTCGGGATATTTCACGCAGAGCAGGATCTTCTCGTCGTCGGCTTTATGCTTGGTGGCCACGGGGTGTGCTTTCTCACTCAGCACAATGGCCTGGGCGGCATGTTCGGTGACCAGCGTGGAGACGATGCACGTGACGAGAATCATCAGCACCACTCCGTTGAGCATATTGTCGTTCACCATGTTCAACCGCACGCCCACCATCACCATGGCGATGGCACCTGCGGCATGGGCCGACGTGAGGCCGAACATCATGTTGCCGTCGCGCTGCGACAGACGGAAGAGCAGACTGCTGGCGTAGGCCGCCACAGCCTTGCCAAAGGTGCCGATGAAGGCTATGAGCAGCACCACCCACACCACATTTCCGCCATTGAACACCGCCCCCACGTTGATGAGCATACCCACGCCGATGAGGAAATAGGGGATGAACAGGGCGTTGCCGATGAATTCAATGCGGTTCATCAGGGGCGATACCTTCGGGATATACCTGTTCAGTATGAGACCGCTGATGAATGCTCCCACGATGCCCTCTAAGTCTATCAGTACGGTGAGCGCCGCCGAGAAGAACATCACGGCCATGACGAAGACATACTGCATGACGGCATCGCTGTAACGGCGAAGGAAATAGCGCGTCAGACGCGGGATGAACAGCACGCTGCCGGCAATGAACGCAGCCAGCTTGACTAAGAACAGCACCCAGAAAAGTGCCATCGACATACCGTCGCCCGCCGTCGTTCCCAGTCCTGTATGCTGTGCCATCTGTGCAACCCCGTCGGCTCTCGACACCAGCGCCGCCAACATCACCAAGGCGAGGAACAGCGAAATCATCGACGACCCCACGCTCAAGGCCACCGACGGATGCTTCTGCAGCCCGTAGCGCCCGATTATGGGATAGGCAATCAGCGTGTTCGACGCCATGATACAGCCAAGAAGGAAAGACATGGCATGGCCGTAGCCGAAGAGAGATACAGACACGGCGTAGGTGAGCCAGAAGGGCACCATGCACGTAAGAATACCGAAGACGAGGAAACTCCGCGTGCTGCGCTTCACGCTCTCCATGTCCATCTCCAAACCCGCAAGGAACATGATATACAGCAGACCCACCTGCCCGAAAATCTCAAACGAAGCGTCGCGCTGCAGCACGTTCAGCCCGTGGGGGCCGATGGCTATGCCCGCCAGCACCATGCCTATGATATGGGGGATGCGCAGCTTGCTCATCACGATGGGCGCAAAAAGGATGATGAGCAGCACCACGAAGAAAGTCAGCGTGGGGTCTCGTATTAGTGGCGGTATGATAGGAAATGTTGCCATTCAGCGTGCAAAATTACGCAATAATCCCCGAAACACCAAATCTTTGTTACGATTATTGCTATATATGATTTTTTTTCGAGGCATTTGTTTGGCCATAATACCGAAAATGGCTACCTTTGCACCCAAAATTATTAATTCCACACAAAGATGAAAGTAGCTATTGTTGGCGCCAGCGGCGCCGTTGGCCAGGAATTCCTGCGCATTTTGGACGAGAGAAATTTCCCTATGGACGAACTGGTGCTCTTCGGATCGGAGCGCTCCGCAGGGCGTAAGTACACTTTCCGCGGCAAGGAGATCGAGGTGAAGCTCCTTCAGCACAACGATGACTTCAAGGACATCGACATCGCCTTCACCTCAGCCGGGGCAGGCACATCGAAGGAGTTTGCCGAGACGATAACCAAGTACGGCTGCGTGATGATCGACAACTCGTCGGCCTTCCGTATGGACGACGACGTGCCCTTGGTGGTGCCCGAATGCAATGCCGAGGATGCGCTGAACCGTCCGCGTGGCATCATCGCCAACCCCAACTGCACAACAATTATGATGGTGGTAGTCCTCCAGCCACTTGAAAAGCTCAGCCACATCAAGCGCATCCACGTGGCCTCCTACCAGAGTGCCTCGGGTGCCGGAGCCGCCGCAATGGCCGAACTCCAACAGCAGTACAAGGAGATTGTGGAGACGGGCGAGGTTAAGACCATCAAGAAGTTCCCCCACCAGCTGGCCTATAACGTCATCCCGCAGATTGATGTCTTCCAGCCCAACGGCTACACAAAGGAGGAGATGAAGATGTTCAACGAGACACGCAAGATCATGCACACCGACGCCCGCTGCTCGGCCATGTGTGTCCGCGTCAGCTCGCTTCGCAGCCACTCGGAGAGCGTATGGATTGAGACGGAGCGCCCCCTCAGCGTCGAGGAGGCCCAGCAGGCCATCGCCAACGCCCCTGGCTGCACACTCGTCGACGACCCGACAACCCTCACCTACCCCATGCCGCTTGAAACCGCCGGCAAGGACGATGTCTACGTGGGCCGCGTGCGCAAAGACCTCAGCGACGACAACGGACTGACCTTCTGGCTCTCCGGCGACCAGATTCGCAAAGGTGCTGCCCTCAACGCCGTGCAGATTGGCGAGTATCTCGTAAAGCAAAGCAAAGATTTGAAATAGAAAACATTCCCACCGGGGGAATAAAACATTCCCACGGGGGGAACAAATCATTCCCACGGGGGGAATAAAATGTTCCCACGGGGGGAATAAAATGTTCCCACGGGGGGAATTTTTAGGGTGTTGGCTCCTTAGTCCGCCAAAACACGCATAAACACTAATGATTCCCAATGTAACGTAACTTGAACAATAGAACTATGAGCAACAGAATCACAGAATCGATTATCCTGGCCGTCGGCATGGTAGTGCTGGGATGGTTTGTGAAGGCCGGCATCGACAACTTCACAAACAAGGACCGCATGGTCACAGTGAAAGGTCTGGCAGAGCGCGAGGTGCCTGCCGACAAGGTGACGTGGAGCATAGGCACAAAGGTTACAGGCAACGACCTGCCCACGCTCTACGAGAGTATCAACATCCAGGCTTCGAAGATAAAGAATTTCCTGAAGCAGAATGGATTGACTGAGGAAGAAATAACCATCAACCCGCCCAGCGTCAGCGACCTCGAGGCTCGTGAGTGGGGCGACAACCAGAAGAACTTCCGCTACATCGTGAACACTAACATCACAGTATCCACTAACAAGGTGACAGAGGTGAACAAGGCCATCTTCAAGCAGGGCGAACTGCTGAAGCAGGGCGTAGCACTCGACAGCAGCTACCCCAGCTATGAGTACGTCTCGTTCCTCGACATGAAGCCCGAGATGATGTCGGAGGCAATCAAGAACGCCCAGAAAACCGCTGAGCAGTTTGCCGAGGCCAGCGGCTCCAAGTTGGGCAAGATACGTACTGCCGGACAGGGACAGTTCGAGATTGACGACCGCGACGACAACACACCTTACATCAAGAAACTCAGAGTCGTCACCACAGTAACATATTCTCTCGACGACTAATTTCCATCAACACCCGCCAACTCAAGAGGGTTTAGGGATTTTCCCCGCACTGTTTAGGGAAAATCCCTTTTTTTTGTGAGGAAAAAGCAGTTATTTTGCACCGTGAACAAATAACAGCAAGTTTAATCCTCTAAAACAATACGACTATGAAGAAGATGATTTTCACCCTCATTGCAATGCTCACAATGGCAATGAACGCCGGGGCCATGTCCTACGAGCAGGCCCGCAACGAAGCCCTCTTCCTTACCGACAAGATGGCATACGAGCTGAACCTCAGCGACTCGCAGTACGAGGCTGCCTACGAGATAAACCTCGACTACCTGATGAGCGTCACGGGCTACGACGACGTGAACGGCATCTGGTGGGAGCGCCGCAACACCGACATGCGCTATATCCTCTACAGCTGGCAGTGGGAAGCATTCTGCGCAGCATCCTATTTCTACCGCCCACTCTACTGGGACGCAGGCTACTGGCACTTCGGCATCTACGCCCGCTACCCGCGCCGCGACTATTTCTATTTCGGACAGCCGCATTTCTACGCAACATACCGTGGAGGGCACAGCTGGCACATGAACGGCGGGCACAGCTTCTATGAGCACCACCGCGAGGCATTCCGCCCGGGACAGCCCACACGCGACACACACGTCGGAATGCGCAACGGATGGGATCGTGGAAACTACCGTAACGTGCCCCACGGCAACAGTTCTACACGTGTGACAGCCGGCGACCGCGGCCAAGGCAACAGGGGATACCGCAACAATGACGGCAGGGGCTACAGTGGAAACGGCTCACGCGACAACGGATTCCGTGGAAATGGCGGAGGCACATACCGCCAAGACAGAGACCGTGGCGGTGACAGAGGCAGCTACAACGGCGGCACACACGACAGCGGCAGCCGCAACAACGGCGGCAACCGGAGTAACGACAGGGGCAGCTACAGCGGAGGCACCTCAAACAGCGGTACCAGCAACGGTGGCGGTTTCAGCGGAGGCGGCAACCGGAGCAACGACAGGGGCAGCTACAGCGGAGGCACCTCAAACAGCGGCACCAGCAACGGTGGCGGTTTCAGCGGCGGCGGCAACCGAAGCAGCGACAGGGGCGGCTACAGCGGAGGCACCTCAAACAGCGGAAGCAGCAACGGCGGCAACTTCAGAGGCGGCGGCAGCGGCAGCAGCAGCAACAGGGGCGGCTACAGCGGAGGCACCTCAAACAGCGGCAGCAGCAACAGAGGCGGCTTCAGCGGAGGCGGCAACAGCGGCAGCAGCAACAGAGGCGGCGGCGGTGGCGGCAACTTCAGAAGCGGAGGCGGCAACAATTCGCGCCGATAGACCAACGACAAGAACAACGGACACGGATTCTAACCAAGAACCGTGTCCGTTTTTGTTGGTATTTGGCCATGACTAACGACATTGAGAACATTTTACTCATTTTCATATACTGAAAATTTGGCAGTTTGCCAAATAATAAGTACCTTTGCGGCAGCAAATTAAACAAACCAACAATGAAAAAAACAACATTCATCCTTTTCACCTTCCTGCTGGCCTATGCCGCAAACACCAACGCCCAGGGCGTCGTGGACATTGTTTTCAACGGCTCGAAAGCCACATACAGCATTCCCGACAGCGTGAAAGGTGTCACCGTGGGGGTCAATGGGGCTAAGGTTACGGTGCTCTCGACAACCACCACCAAAGAGTACACCTACCGCCTCTCAGGCTCGTCGGACAACGGCTCGTTCACTCTCAATGGCCAGTACAAGCTGAAGCTGCAACTCGACGGACTGACCCTGACAAATGCCAAAAGCGGAGCCGCCATCGACATAGAGTGCGGTAAGCGCATCGACGTGGTGCTCACCGACGGAACTGTCAACACGCTCTGCGACTCGAAGAACGGCGACCAGAAAGCGGCATTCTACATTAAGGGTCACGCCGAGTTCAAGGGTGGCGGCACGCTCAACGTCACCGGAAACCTGAAACACGCCATAGCCGTGAAGGAGTATATCGAAATGAAGTCCACCCTTGGCAACATCAACATACTCGGGGCCGTGGGCGACGGCATAAATTGCGGAAATGGAGAGAAGGGCGACGGCAACAACTACTTCCTGATGAGGGGCGGAAAGGTCACAATAGCCAACGTGGGCAGCGACGGCATAGACACCGACGACTACGGCGTTGTGCGCATTGAGAACGGAACGCTCGACATCGCCATCGGAGACGACGCCACAGGAATGAAGGCCGACAGCACGGTGAACATCAGCGGAGGAACAATCAACATCAACGTCGACGGACAGGACAGTAAGGCCATTCGCGCTAACCTTGCCGTGAACATCTTTGGCGGAAAGACAAAGTTGGTGGTCGTGGGCGACGGCTCGAAAGGCATCAAGGCCAACAAAGAGACGGCGAAAGGCTCGACAGTGGCCAACGGAGGTTACGTCAACGTATGCGGCGGTGAGACCGTCATCGACGTCACCGGCGGAAACCTCGTCACCACCACAGCCGGAGTGGCCGACACAACAAAGTGCATGGGCATGAGCGTCGACGCAGACTTCATTATGACCAACGGCACGCTGAGCATCACGGCCAGAGGCGACGAGGCACGAACATACAACGTCAAGGGCACGGAGACATTGATGGGCGGCACGCTGAAGACTGTCAACATCACAAAGGAGGAAAAGATCTACGGCGACGTGAACGAAGACGGCTTTGTCGACGTGGCCGACATATCGCGTGTCATCACCGTAATGGCTGATGGGGAATATTCCGAGAATGCCGACGTGAACGAAGACGGAACCGTCGACGTGGCCGACATCTCGCGTGTCATCACCGTCATGACTGGCTTTGAGTAGGGACGCGATGTATCGCGTCCGCTCAACGTAGGGACGCGACGTGTCGCGTCCGCACACACATAACCTCTATTATCTTTTATGAACAACAACGACGATGATTTCCAGCTGATACTGGAGAACGGCATAAAATTCGGACGCGGTGGCGAGCGCAAAGACCCCAACGAGGGGAAGGTGAAGACAAAGGCAAAGAAAAAGCAGTACATCACCGGCGCACACGGCAGCGGCTCGGCACGCCAGAAAGCCAAATACCGCGAACAAAGGGCAAAGCGCAGCAAGCGCTAATCAGACGAAGCCCTGCCGGTGCAGGGTCTCCATGAGCGTCTTGCTCATGGCCTCGTTGTCGGCACGGGTGTAGCGGAGGTCGGTGAACACCTGGGCCAATGTCTCCTTATGGTTTATCTCGCAGAAATGGCGGTTCTCCTCCATTTGCTCTTTCGCCGTGTAGTGGCGGTCGATGTCGGCGGGCGTGTAGTCGTGGTAAGTCTCCTGATGAACAAAGCTGTCCACCGCCAGACGGTCGGAAAGCGGCGGCTGCTCGTCGGGCCATCCCACGGTGAGCGTTGCCACGGGCATCACCAACTGCGGCAGCTGCAGCACGTCGATGATTGTCTGCGGCTGGTAGACCGTCGTTCCGAGAAAACAGTACCCCAGCCCCTCCTCGTCCATCAGACAGCAGAGCGTCTGCGTGAAGAGCAGGGCGTCGGTGGCGGCGTTCTGGTAGGAGAGCATGTTGCCATAGCCCGGCGACGCCTTCCGGCATAGCGCCCATTGCGTCGTGCGGCGGAAGTCGGCACAGACGGTGAGCACCACCGGCGCACCCGTCACCATCGGCTGGTTGAAATGTGCGGGAGCGAGACGCTCCTTCATCTCCTGCGAGCGCGTCACGACTACGCTGTAGAGCTGCAGGTTGCCCATGGTCTGCGTGCGCGAGGCCTGGGCGAACAGGCGGCACAGCAGCCCGTCGTCGACATCCTGCGATGTGTAGCGGCGTATGCTGCGCCTCGTTTCAAGATTCTTCATATCGCTTGTTTGTTTTTCAATATTGCGTAGCATGTCCCCCAGAAGGTATAGAGGTCTCAGAGGCTCCAGAAGACTCAGAAGGCTCAGAATTTCCAGAAGCCATGACTGAAATAACTGCCGAGATGTCGGCCACATCCACCACTCCGTCGCCGTTCACGTCAGCCGCCACAAAGGTCTCAGAAGGCTCAGAAGGCATAGAAGCCATGACCGTGATGATTACTGCTATGTCGGCCACATCCACCACTCCGTCACCATTCACATCGCCATACAAGTCCTCAGTTCCGCCGCCCTTCATCACCAGCACCTCGTCCAAGAGGAACCGTTTCATCGGCTCGAAGGTGATCTTCACGTTGCCTGTGCCCTTGAGAGTGGCGGTGAATGTTGTCCACTCGAAAGATTTCATCGTGAATATCATCGGCTCTATCGTGGCGTCATCGTCGGTACTCGTGATATAGACGACCAGCTTGTTGTCGTCGGTATTCCATCCCGAGGCGTTGAACGTCAGCGTGGCCTCGCCGTCAATGGTGAAAAGCGGCGTGGTGGTCTTCCCCACTTTCGTCACGTTGCCGAAGCGGGCACACTGGTAGCCGGCGTATGCTGCCTCGTATTTCCATCCCTCGTTGTCGGTGACGAATTTCGACGCCGACTGTGCTATGCCCGAACCCCAGTTGCCGTCGTTTGCCCCTGTGCCGCTGCACTGGTCGAACGACTCGTAGAACAGCGTGTCGCCGCGTGCCTCAATGGGCTTCTCGGTGTCGTCTATCGGGTCTATCGCTATCTTGGCATGGTACACGAAATTCATGGTGCCGTCGTCGTTCTGCGTGATGCCGGTTATCCCACCCTCCATCGTATTAATGCCATGGATGTTAGGGTTGTAGAGCATCGCTGCCGGACTCGATGTCGGCGTCAGGCTGTCGTTGGCCAAGTAGGGGTAGAGGTCGGTGCTGAGTGTCTGCTTTGAATAGTAGCTCCCGTAGGTGACCCAGTACTTCGAGTCGTCGTCGTTGTCGGCGTGGAATATTGTCAGCCGCTGGTGGTCGTTGGTCTTCGTGTAGCTTTCAGGGTCATTCATTATGTCCGCCCGCGTCACCCGGCTGTTTGGCGTGTTCTGGTTCCATATCTCCTGGTCGAAGTCCACGTGGGTTATCATCAGTCCCTTGCCGGGCAGACAGGCGTCCCATCCCGTCAGCTGACGGTTCTCCACTATGTAGTATTCGTCCTTCCATCCGCTGTTGTACATGATGTAGGCCCCGCCGTCCTCGCTTATCGGCCTGAGACCCTCCACGCTGACATCTTCGCCGGCCAGCTCAATGGGCTCAAGCCACCCGGCCATCCACTTCTCGTAGGCCGAATAGCCCGCAGGCAGGAAAGCATTGCCGTTGTAGCTGCCGCTGCACATCAGGTCGAAGTCGCTCATGCCGAACCAACCCTGGTACATGATGTCGTACAAGTCGGGGTATCCCAGACAGTGGCTGAACTCATGGCAGAAGCATCCGATACCGTCCACCGAGCCGCTTCTTTTCAGTTCGTTGGAGCAGGCGTATGTGTCGATGGTCACGCCGTCGACGGTCACAGTCTTGTCAGTCTTCGACAGAAACCACATGTGGGGCCAGATCGTATTTGCCCCGCCGCCGTCGGCCTCGCCCTTCCCGGCATAGAGCACGTAGACCTGGTCGGCCTCGCCGTCCTCGTTCCAGTCGTAGGCTGAGAAGTCGAAGTCGTCATCGGCAGCCGTCACAGCCTCAACCACCAGTTCATCGGGGTGGACGTCATCTCCCTTGCTGTCGTTGGACCCGTAGTACGACGCGTCGTTTTTGGCAGTATAAGGCCCCGCGATGTCGAAGTCCAGCTCGAAGAGCCCTCCGCTCTGTGCGCGGAAATAGTCGGCAACGCTGCCCTGGTACGAGCCTGACATGAAGTCCACACCGTTCAGCACGTCGTTGTAGAACGCCTTGTCGTGGCTCGTCTTGAATTTGGTGCCTTTGAACTCCATCAGTATGACGATGCCTTTCTTCTTTCCACGGTAGTTCGTCCTTTCGCCCATCGTCACCGTCCGCCGCACAGCCTGTGACTGTTCACTATTCCCTATTCCTTGTTCACTGTGCTGCCCCCCGCGTCGGCCCGTTTTCGGCCTACTGCGGCGTGAAAGGGCGTTGCTCCGCAGCATCTCCATATCGGCCACACGGGCAGTCCCGTCGTTGTCCATCACAAACCGTCGCCCGTCGGCCGACTGCCAGAAGTGCAGATGCTCGTCGCCCACAAGCTGGGCCTCAATTTGCGTGCCGTCGCCGAGGCGCAGCCTCTGCCACAGCCCCGGCTTCGCAGGTATCGCCGTTGCAGAAAGGCTGGACAACGCCAGCCAAAAACCAAAAATAAGTCTTCTCATTAACTATTCACTATTAACTGTTCACTATAATTAAATGTTAATTCAAGTTCCGCAAGTTCTATTTTACCACAGATTACGCAGATTTCACAGATTATCGTGGCTTGGCCGCTGAAATCCGTGCAATCCGTGCAATCCGTGTTCGTTATTTCGTGTAATCCGTGCAATCCGTGCAATCCGTGTTCGTTATTTCATGTAATCCGTGCAATCCGTGCAATCCGTGTTCGTTATTTCGTGCAATCTGTGGTCGTTTTCATACTTGCGGAAGTTGAATTAGATGTTAATAACCTGGTCGCAATAGGCAACGACAGCGGGACGGTGCGTGACAAAGATGACCGTGCGGTCTTTCTTCGACAGCAGATTGTCGAGCACCTGCCGCTCAGTGTCCGCATCAAGAGCG
The DNA here is from genome assembly GCA_905233425.1 of uncultured Prevotella sp. Classification (GTDB taxonomy): domain Bacteria; phylum Bacteroidota; class Bacteroidia; order Bacteroidales; family Bacteroidaceae; genus Prevotella. Next base: position 43,412 of record CAJOEC010000030.1, read on the forward strand.
CTCGTCGCCTCGTCAAGCAGCATGATACTGCCGGGACGAAGCAGGCTGCGCGCTATCGCAATGCGCTGCGCCTGACCCTCACTCAGACCCCCACCCTGCTCCGAGAATCGCGTGTCGAGGCCGTCGGGCAGCTCCAGAGCGAAGTCCGCACATGCAAGGCGCAGAGCCTCGCGCATCTCCTCGTCCGTGGCCGCAGGGTTCCCTATGAGCAGGTTGTCACGCAGAGTGCCGCTGAACAGCGTATTGCCCTGCGGGACATACACGAAGTTGCAGCGGTGGAGGGGAGTGAGACTGTAGGGACGCGACGTGTCGCGTCCGCAAACAGACCCACCCCCGGCCTGAAGATTTTGTCCGCTTAAGGACAAAATCGCCTGTGAGGGAGGGGAGTAGTCACCTTCTGCCTCAGTACTGCCTCCAGAGGTATATACTCCCTCCCTGTAGGGACGCGACGTGTCGCGTCCGCACGATGACGTGGGTCTGAGAATGATCTCCCCCTCCTGCGGCTTCACCAACGCCAACAGCAGACGTATGAGCGTCGTCTTTCCCGCTCCCGTCTCGCCCATAATGGCCGTACACGAGCCTGGGGGAAAATCATAGTTGGCATGCTCGAAGGTGGGCAACTGCCCTGGCGCACCATAGTTGAACGTCACGTCGCAGAAGCGTATGCCGCAGGGGCCGGGCAGCAGCTGAGGCTCGCCCTGCAGCTCCTCCGGGGTCTCTTCCAGCTCCATGAGTCGCTCGGTGGCTGTGAAGACGCTGACAAACGACGGTACCAGACGTGTCAGCTCACGTGCCGGCCCCTGGATGCGGTAGACCAGCTGCAAGAAAGCCGTCATTCCGCCGAAGGAGATGGTGCCGCGGCTCAGCCGTAGCGCCCCCCACAGGAACGCTATGAGGTAGCCCAACGAGAAACCCACGTTGATGAAGAAATTACTCGCCACGCTGAATGCCGTGCGCCGGCGCACCCAACCGCGCAACTCGCTCTGTATCCTCTCAAGGCGCGACAGCATCTGGCCGTTCGCCTCCATCGTCTTCACCAGCATACGGTGCTGCATCGTCTCGGTGAGCAGGCTCTGCACCTCGCTGTCGCAGTCGCGCACCTTGCGCGTGAAGCGGCGCATATATAATATGTAGAAACGGCTGACTATGAGGAACACCGGCAGAATCCCCACGGTGATGACCGCAAGCCATGCGTCCATCTGCAACAGATAGACGAAAGCCCCGATGAACATGGCGACGGTCGAGAGCGTCGAAGGCAGCGTCTCCGTCAGGAACGTCACAACGTTGCGCACATCCTGCTCCAGTCGGTTTATGATGTCGCCGCTGTGCATCGCCTCGCGACCCCGCCACTCCGAGCGAAGCAGCCGCCCTAACAGCTGTTGCTGCATACGGTTCTGAGCCCGTATTCCCAGGATGTTCTTCACCCACACGCGGCTGATGCCAAGGGCGAACTCACCCAGTATGAGCATCGCCATCACGGCCACAGCCCAGTAGATGCTGCCCTCGCGTGCCCCCGACGCCGTGTCGATGGCCCGCTGCATAGCCCACACCGACGACAGGCTCAGCGCCACGCCCATCAGCCCGATGCCCGCATTGAGCACCGCCTGCAGACGGTTGCCCCGCAGCCCACGCCACAGCCACCGCGACAACTGCGCAACGGTGAAATGGTTTTCAGGCAATTGTAGGAACTCCTTAAAATTCATTATCAAACGCGGAAAAATCATCGCATGTCTGATTTTTCTGCACTTAACCATCATTTTTCAATCAGCAAAGGTACGCCCTTTTCCCCGAACTGCCAAGATTTCCAACCCCTACCCAACGAGTTTTAAGGTTAATTTAAGTTTTTTTCGGAAACTTATTTTTGCCTTTCACTTGCAAAGTCGCTTGAAAAACTGTACCTTTGCAGCAGAAAGTCGCTTGAAAAAGTGTAGTTCTATAAAGAAAAGTCGATTGAAAAAGTGTAGTTCTATAAAGAAAAGTCGATTGAAAAAGTGTAATCGCAGGCCGGGGATGAAAGTGGTTTTGAAAACGATTCCCCAGTGATTCAAAAAAATAATTGGCGTATTATTTGGTTATTAGTACCAAAATTAGTATCTTTGAGGAAACCGTCTCGCTATTGGTAACGTATGGATTATTTGGAATACAAGGGTTATAAAGGTTCCGTTGAGTATAGCAAAGAGGACAACTGCCTCTTTGGCAAAGTACAGGGACTGCCCAAAGCACTCATCCTCTAAGAGGGTCAGACATTGGATGAACTTCGTCGTGATTTCGAGGATGGCATTGACGACTACATCGAGGGCTGCCGTGCCGACGGCATAGAACCTTGCAAACCCTTCAGCGGCAGGCTGAACCTCCGCATGACCTCCGACCTCCATTCCCGCGTAGCAGCTTTCGCCGCCTCCACGGGAGTCACCATCAACGACTTCATCAACCGCGCCATACAGAACGAAATGGCACACCAGATGGCGGTGTGATGTGAATAATCAAAAGGAGCCGTCACCAGTAATCCCTGTTCAAAAGACGGCGGCAATCTTACGGATGCTTTCCAAACGTTTGAGGAAAGACTTGTCCTGCCGCATCTTCTGATATTTGCATCCGTACCGAGGGCTGCCTCAAGGAGCATGGCATACTCAGTGGTGACAGGCCGCTTTCCGTTCAGTATCTCATTGAAAACGGTATAAGACACCCCCATCTGCCGCGCCAACTCCTTCTGCGTGATACCGCGAGCCATAATCTCGTCCTTAATCATCTCGCCTGGGTGTATCAGCATTGACGACGTAAGTTCGTTTGCAAATCTTGTATGATTTTCTATAGCCATAGTCCTTCTCATTTATAGTGGTTAGACAATTCCATTACCGTACAAATAGTTACTATCGTTTCCTCCATTGCTTCACTAACAGTAAACTCTACCCTATATTGGTCATTAG
>CAJOEC010000031.1 GCA_905233425.1 uncultured Prevotella sp.
CACAAATTATGGCTGCGCAGCCAATTCGTGTAATTCGTTGCATCTTTAGATGCATTCGTGAAATGCTAGTCTGCATAGATAAAATTCGTGTAATTCGTGTAATTCGTGGTTTAAAAGAAAAGGTGGGAAACTTCAGTTATCTTATGACGGCGATTTTGCACACCGTGCCTTTCTTTCCGTCGCTTGTTGCAGTAGCCACCATGTAGATTCCGCTGGCTACGCGGCGTCCTTTAGTGTCGCGTCCGTTCCAGGTGAACATTCCGCCGTTGCTTCTTCCCTGTGCCACGAGCTGCCCGTTTACGGTTAGGATTTTCACGTCAGCGTCGCGTGTTAGACCTACGACGGTAATCATCCCGTCATATCCGCTGACCACCGGGTTGGGGTATGCATAGACATCGTCTTTCGTCATTTCTATTGACACGGCTGTCGCATCGCTCATGTACGAGCAGAGTCCGCGGTCGGTGCCGATGAACACCTCACCTGTGCTGTGGTTAATGGTTATTGCCTCAATGTTGTCGGAGAGCAGCGGGCTGTTCTCTGAGGTGAAGTTCTCGATTTGCTCCATGTTGTCGGCGCTGATGAGGTAGACACCGGCTCCGTTGGTGCCTATCCACTTGCGGTTTGCCTGGTCCACAGCAATGCAGCTGATGTTCACTCCGTCCATGAGGTAGTCGGCATAGCTCGTCCCGTCGTTGCGGGGCACCTTCACCTGCGTGACGTATTTCAGCTGGCTTCCGAGTGTCGATTTGTCAATCAGGTAGAGTCCGCTCTGTGCGCCGAGCCACAGGTTGCCTTCCATGTCCTCAGTAATGCAGTGTGGGATGTAAATGTCGGTTATCACTCCGTCCTGGTTGACGAGTGTCGTCATGTAGTTGATTATTTCCTTTGTCTTAGGGTCGAAGCAGAAGAACGACTGGTTCTCGTAGTGATTGTTCACGAACCACATCTTGTCCCTTGAGTCCATGATTAGTCCCGACAGTCCTGTGAAGCTGTTGCCTATATCGTTCAGCAGCATTTCTTGTGGGTATGAATGCCATTCTCCGTCTTTGGTTATTGCCATAATGGAGTTATCTTTCACCATCTGCTGCATGAACCATAGTGTACCTTCTTCATCGTAGAGCACCGACGACACCCTTGTGTACTTGTTGCTCGACGACGCACTTTTCAGTAGGCTGTTGTCCTTGTTGAAATATTTCACCAGCTTCCCGTCGTAGTATTCATAGAGTCCTGTCCTTCCTCCTGCGAAGATGTGCTTGGTGTCGAAGGGATCCACGTCGACGCTGTATGTCTCAATGAACTGCCAATTGTTTCCCTGTTGATTGGCTATTTCGGTCATGTCGTCGTCGAGGATGATCCATTCCTCACCGTCGTAGAGCTGCACTGTGCCCGGCCTGTAAGCCGACCCGCCGTTACCACAGGCGGTGTAGAGCACACCGTTTTTGAATCGCATGAATCCGAAGAAATTGCGTTTCGGGCCTTCCGGTTTCAGGGTTGCCACCAGGTCTTTGTATTCGTTCCAGTCCCCTGTGTCGTCTTTCCAAATATTTGAAGGGTATTCTTTTGTCACTTCCCAGTTCTGGGGATCCATGAGGTTTTTCTCCAACCGGCTTTTGATTACATCGATAGACCTTCTTGCGTAGATGTCGCTACCCTCTATCATGATTTTGGCTACAGGCTCTCCTAAAATATACGACTCGGCAATCTCGGCCTTTTCCATGTCGATCTTGACAATGCCGAATCCTGTGGCCAAATATGCGAACTTGTCGTACATGCAGATGCTATAGAGCCTTTTGCTTTGAGTCATCGGCTTGAGGTACAGTCCGCTGATGTTCTTCACATTCTCGTTGACATCCACAAGGTCGATGTTGGAGTTGTCGTATGACACGAGCAGTCGTTTGGCCTTTTCGTTCCACGCAATCTTGTCCACGTATGTGTCGTTGAGCTGGCGAGTCCTGTCGAAGGTTGTCACCGACTTGTCGTTCATGTTGTACATGTAGAGGCCGTTTGAAGCCCTAACGAAGAGGTAGTTGCCGCCCTTGACTATTTCCTGCGGCTGATAATACGACATGTAGGCTTTCCATTTCCCTACTTGTGCTGTGCACATTGCGCAAACGCACATTGCTGCAAAGAGTATTGCTTTTCTCATGGGGTATTTTGTTTTAGTGAGTATCTTTTGTTCCTTTCAGGTAGTCGGCCAGTTTTTTCGTGGCTATGGCCCTGTGGCTGATTTTGTTTTTCACGTCGGCTCCAAGCTCGGCGAAAGTCTTGTCGTAGCCTTCGGGGCGGAATATGGGGTCGTATCCGAATCCCTCGCATCCGCTGCGCTCGCGTGTTATCTCCCCCTCGACTGTGCCGATGAAGAACTTGATCTTGTAGGCGCAATCCAGTCCGCCTATTTTTTGTATTAACGCGATAACAGTGCAGAATCTTGCGCTGCGATTGTTATTTTCTCCTAATTTCTTCAGCAGTAGGGCCATATTGGCCTCGCTGTCGTGGCTTTTGGGGGGGATGGGGCTTATGGGACTACTGGGGTCTGTGGGTGGCTCCATGCTGGCGTAGCGTGCGCTGTAGACGCCTGGCTCTCCGCCGAGGGCGTCCACCTCCAGACCGGTGTCGTCGGCGAAACAGTCGTAATGGTATTTGCGGAACACATAGTCGGCTTTCTGCAAAGCGTTTTCCATGAGTGTGTCCCCTGTTTCGGGAATGTCCTCATGGCATCCGATGTCGGCCAACGACAGCACCTCAAAGCCTGGGCCGAGTATCTGGCGTATTTCCTCCAGCTTGTGCTGGTTGTTTGTGGCGAATACTATTTTCATTTTTTCCATAGCGGTAGCAAATTCTTCACTTTTCACTCTTCACTTTAACCTTAACTTTCATTTCGTCGAAGCCTTCGCCGAAGACACCGATGACGGCGCTCTGCGAGACGAAGGCTCGTGGGTCAATCATTTTTATCAGTCGGAAGATGGTGAGGCTTTCGTTTTTCTTAGCCAGTATGCAGAGCACCTTGCGCTCATTGCCGGTGTACCATCCGTGGCCGTCGAGGATGGTCACTCCGTGGTTTAGCTGTGTGCCTATGGCGTTGGCTATCTCCTGCCACCGCTCGGTGAAGATTAGGAACTGCACGCTGGAGCGCTGGCGGTTGTAGATGTAGTCGAGCACGAAGTTCTCTATCACCATGGTGCACAGTCCGAAGACCACCATGTAGGCACGCTCCAAAGGCGTGCCAAACTGCGGGATGAACATACACGAGCCAACCACGATGAGGTCGATGAAGAGCAGCACCGTGCCGAGCGACATGTTGTAGAATTTGTTCACCGAGGCGGCGATGATGTCGGTGCCGCCCGTGGAACCGTTGTTCAGGAACACTATGCCCAGTGCCGAGCCGGTCATCGTACACCCGATGATGAGCGACATGAAGTCCTGGCCCTCGCCCAGGATTTTCACCATGTCGCCCGCCGCGTCGCGAGGCACCAACTGTTTCATCAGCCACAAGAGGAAAGTGAGCATACCAATGGCATACATGGTCTTCACGAGGAACTTGAAGCCCAGGATTTTCAGGGCCACTACCAGCAGCCCGATGTTTATGAGTAGGTAAGTGTACTGGTTGGGAAAGCTGGTGGCATACTCCACGATGGCTCCTATTCCTGCCACGCCCCCGGTAACAATTTCGTAGGGCATGAGGAAGAAGGTGAAGCCAAAGGCATAGAGAACGAGGCCGAAGGTTATGAACACATAGTCTTCAACCTCATTGAGTATCAGCTTGTGGTTTACTTGCATACTATATTAATCATCCTCTTCGGCACGATGATGACCTTCACAATCTGCTTTCCGTCGGTGTACTTGGCCGTGCGCTCGTCGGCGCGGACGGCGGCCTCGATAGCGGCGTTGTCGGCATCGGCGGGGAACTGCATGTCGAAGCGCACCTTGCCGTTGAACTGCACGCCCATCTTCACCTGGTTCTCCACCAAGTACTGCTCGTCCCACTTAGGCCACTCGGCATCGCAGACACTTCCCTGACCTCCCAATTGTTCCCACAGCTCCTCGGCGATATGGGGGGCGAAGGGGGCGATGAGGACGACGAGGGTCTTCATCACCTCAGCGTTCTTGCACTTCAGGGTTGAGAGTTCGTTTGTGGCGATCATGAAGGCCGAGATGGCGGTGTTGTAGGAGAAGGCCTCGATGTCCTGCGTCACCTTCTTTATGAGCTTGTGCAGGGCCTTCAGAGCCTCGGGGGTGGCTGTCTGGTTTACTGCGGCATTGCCGCAGTCTACAGAACAGAGGTTCCAGAACTTGCGGAGGAAGCGGTGGCAGCCGTCGATGCCGGCCACGTCCCAAGGCTTCGACTGCTCGATGGGGCCGAGGAACATCTCGTAGAGGCGCAGCGTGTCGGCACCGTAGTTGTTGCAGATGTCGTCAGGGTTAACCACGTTGTACTTCGACTTCGACATCTTCTCTATTGCCTGGTTGACGATGTACTTGCCACCGTCGTTCAGGATGAACTCAGCGTCCTCGAACTCAGGCCTCCACTGGCGAATCTTTTCTATGTCAAGTTCCTTGCCGTTTACGGTGCTGATGTCTGTGTAGATGGGGTCAGCCTCTTCGCCGTTGTAGAAATAGCGGTTCTTCTTGGCATCGTTGTCGTATTTTGTCTCTAAGAGGTCGAAGCTGACATACTTGTTAGTGCCCTTTAGGCGGAACACGAAGCTTGACCATCCCTGGATCATTCCCTGGTTAATGAGCTTCTTGAACGGCTCGTCCTCGCAGCTGTAGCCACAGTCGTAGAGGAACTTATTCCAGAAGCGGCTGTAGATGAGGTGGCCAGTGGCGTGCTCCGAACCTCCGACGTAGAGGTCCACGTTGCGCCAGTACTCGTCGGCGTCGCGGCTCACGAGAGCCTTGTCGTTCTTCGGGTCCATATAGCGCAGATAGTAGGCCGACGAGCCGGCAAAGCCCGGCATGGTGTTCAGCTCGAGTGGGAACACACTCTTGTTGTCTATCTCGTCGACGCTCACCACCTTGTCGAACTTGGTGTCCCATGCCCACATCTTGGCGCGGCCCAGTGGCGGTTCACCCGTCTCTGTGGGCTTGTACTCGTCAATTTCGGGCAGCTCTAAAGGCAGACAATCCTTCGGCACGATGTAGGGCATATCATCCTTATAATATATGGGGAACGGCTCGCCCCAGTAGCGCTGGCGGCTGAAGATGGCGTCGCGCAGACGATAGTTCACCTTCACGCGGCCCAGACCCTTCTCTTCGACGAACTTCTTCGTGGCGGCAATGGCCTCCTTGACGGTTAGGCCGTTGAGTGAGAAGCCGTCGAGGGCGGTCTTTCCAGCTGCGGGCGAGTTCATGACGATGCCTTCCTTCGCGTCGAAGCTTTCTTCCGAGACATCGGCACCCTCGATGAGCGGCACGATGGGCAGGCCGAAGTGCTTGGCGAAGGCATAGTCGCGACTGTCGTGAGCTGGCACAGCCATGATGGCACCTGTGCCATAGCCGGCGAGTACGTATTCTGCTATCCAGATGGGGATTTTCTCGCCCGTGAAGGGGTTGATGGCATACGAGCCGGAGAATACGCCCGTCACCGAGTGGTCCATCTGACGTTCGCGCTCCGTACGCTTCTTCACGTAAGCGAGGTATTCATCGACGGCGGCCTTCTGCTCCGGCGTGGTCAGCTGGGCCACCAGCTCGCTCTCAGGGGCGAGCACCATGAATGTGACACCGAAGATGGTGTCGGCGCGGGTTGTAAAAATTGTGAAGCTCTTGGGGGCATCGACACAGTCGCTGCTTACACAGAACTCCATCTCGGCACCTTCCGAGCGGCCTATCCAGTTGCGCTGGGCCTCTTTCAGCGAGTCAGTCCAGTCTATTTCCTCCAGACCGTCTAAAAGACGCTGGGCGTAGGCCGAGGTACGGAGGCACCACTGGCGCATCTTCTTCTGCTCAACAGGGAAGCCGCCGCGTTCCGAGACGCCGTTGACCACCTCGTCGTTGGCCAGTACCGTGCCTAATGCCGGGCACCAGTTCACCATCGTCTCGGCCAGGTAGGCTATGCGGTAGTTCATCAGCACCTCCTGCTTCTTCTTCTCCGAGAACGAAGCCCAGTCGGAGGCGGTGAAGTGCAGCTCCTCGGTACCGAGGGCGTGGCAGTTCTCGGTGCCCATCAGCTCGAAATGCTCGATGAGCTTTATGGTGGGCTGTGCCTTGTTCGACGACGTGCTGAAATAGCTGCGGAACATTCGCTGGAAAGCCCACTGCGTCCACTTGTAGTAACCGGGGTCGCAGGTGCGCACCTCGCGGCTCCAGTCGAACGAGAAGCCGATCTTGTCCAACTGCTCGCGATAGCGGTTGATGTTCTCCTCGGTTGTGATGGCGGGGTGCTGACCCGTCTGTATGGCATATTGCTCTGCTGGCAGTCCGTAGGCATCGTAGCCCATGGGATTCAGCACGTTATATCCTTGCAATCGCTTGTAGCGGGCGTAGATGTCGCTGGCTATGTAGCCCAGCGGATGCCCCACGTGCAGACCCGCACCACTGGGGTAAGGGAACATGTTCAAGACGTAGAACTTTTTCTTCTTCTCGTCCTCCACTACGCGATAGGTTCCGTTTTCCTCCCATCGCTTCTGCCATTTCTTCTCAATGTCTCTGAAATTGTAATCCATATATGTTTCTGTTTTTTTTGTTCGTTTGGTTATACTCCCAACACTACCGACGGCGAGATGTCAAGTTTCTGGCACAGCGTACGACCCAGTTTCAGCGTCGGCTCGCTTTTTCCCGACATCAGTCGGTTCACGCGCTCCTGGCTGATGCCCAACAGCTTCGAGAGGTTGTCCTTCGATATGCCCATCTCATACATCCGCAGTTTGATAACGTCCACTAACGAGGGCTTGCCTATGGGGTAGTGTGCGTCTTCGTATTCCTCGACCATTTCTGAAATCATATCCAATTCAAGAAAATTTTTGTCGGTCGGTGGCGTGTCATCATCCACCAATGGAAGTAGTTCTTCTATTCGCTTCATCGCTGCTTCGTAGGCAGCTTCGCTTTTTATCTTTGCCATAAACTAAATATTTTTTATGTCCTTAATCTTGTCATACTCCGCATGTGTCCCGATAAAGCGGATATACACCCTGCCGGTCACAAACAATATAAGCACAACAACCCTGTAGTTATTGCCTTTAATGTTAAACACATAGCGTTTGTTCCCAACGCTGTCCACGCTGTTAAACGTCTTCTTGATGTCGGCAAAGCTGTGCCACTCTGCCTCCCTGGTTTTCTTGTACCAGTCCTCCAGTGCTGCCTAAGCCTTTGGATTGGCTGCGCAGTAGTCTGTTAGGGTCTTTTTCGAAACGATTCGCATTGCGTCTACGGCTTTAATTTTGCAAAGATACGGCAAAAACTTTACTCCACCAAAATTTTTGGCGAAAAACTGCAAAAAGCCGTGCGTTTTTGGCAAACTTTTGGCAAACAAGCCTGCATTCGTGGCGCAGCAAGTGGCAAAAGAGCCCCCTTCATTGGCGGTCAGGCCTCGGAGACCCCAAAAAGTTCGCGCCGTGCGAACTCGGAGTCCGCGCCGTGCGAACTGACAGTTCGCACCGGGCGAACTGGGAGTCCGCCCGGCGCGAACTTTTTGACGTATCGAGGACGATTATCAGACGTGCCGGAGCGAGGCCTTCAATAAGGCCTGCCGCGCAACAGTGAAAAAAGCCTAATTGTCGTAAATGCGAACTTTTTTCGGCCAAAAACTTTGCCACGTGAAAATAATGTAGTAACTTTGCACGGAAATAAACCATGCAGACTGTTATGGAAGAGAGAAAACACGAAAGGTATGTGAACCCATTTACATACTTCGGCTTCAAGATAGAAACACTATAACATTATAATTATTAATTTTTGCTACTATGAAAAAAACATTACGTTTCATGCTGATGAGCACGATGATGCTCTTCGCAAGTTCGGCATTTGCCGAGGACATTATCTGGCAGGAGGATTTCAGCGGTTTCTCCGGATCCATTAAAGTTGACCCCAATGGTCTGAATTCCAACTACACTTTCACCGGCACCACGTTCAAGGATGACGGCAGCTACAAAGGTGGCACTGCATTTTATGACGAGGCTCTGGCCGGTGGTACAGCCCCCGAACTGCTTGTTGCCAAGGGTGGCGGTTCGTTTGCCGCAAAGGTCGCCCTGAACGGCAAGACCGGCGAAATGATGTTGGCCTTCAAGAGCAACAGGAATCTTACCGTTACTGTTGAAGGTGCGACTTTGGGCGATAAGGAGAATACGGGCAACGACTATCTTTATCCCGTGACTGTGGCCGCCGGCACCAGCGAAATCACCATCACGTTCACCAATAGTCTTTCCCAGAATGGACGTATGGACAACATCAAGCTCTACCAGGGCACAGCCAAGAAGCCCGCAGGTCTCTCCTGGGGCAAGGGCAGCACCATGCTGACTATTGGACAGGAGGTGACGCTCACACTCTCCAACGAGAACAATCTGCCTGTGACCTACACCAGCTCCAACGAGGAGGTGGCCACCATCGCCAGCGATGGCACCATCACACTCATTGCCGAAGGTAAGACCACGCTCACCGCCGAGTTCGCCGGAAACGATGAGTACGAGGCCCAGACCGTGTCAATCGAGGTGACCGTGAAGAAAGAGGGCGGCGACACTCCCGATCCGGGCACTGTAACTGACGTTACCGTGGCTGAGGCTTTGGCCGTCATTGAGGGACTGGACGACGGCGCAAAGACCTCCAATGAGTACAAGGTGACGGGATATGTGGTCGAAGTGGAGGAAATCAACACCCAGTATGGCAACGCCACATTTACCATGGCCGACGCACAGGGCGGCTCGCCAGTGCTGAAATATTTCCGTGGCAAGGGCTTCAACGGCGCCGATATTACCGATGCAAACCTTGTTAAGGTCAATGACAAGGTGGAAGTACAGGGCTTATTGCAGAAATATGTGAAGGAAGGCGTAACCACTCCCGAAATTGCACAGGGCGGAAAGATTGTCACCATCAACGGCAAGACCGGCAGCGACACTCCAGTGGATATTACCAAGGCTGCCGACATCAAGGCATTCAATGCCCTGGCCGATGGTACTGTCGCCGAGCTGACACTCACAAACGCCCAGGTGATCTACAAGAACGTGAATGGTAACAACACCGAACTCTTCATCCGCGACAGCAGCGGCGCACTTGACCTTTACAACATGGGCATCACAGCCGAGGCAGGACAGGTGCTCAGCGGAACAATCATCGGCACACGCGGCGCAAACAGTGGCTTCACTTTTGCCATGAAGAAAAGCGACAAGACCGACGTGGCTACTGTCACCGTGGGAGCTGCACAGGATATTTCACCTCTGGAGATGGGACCCGACGAGGTGAGCAACTATGTGTGCGACTTAGTGAAGATCACCAACGCTACACTCTCTGATGACGGAAAGAAATGCACCGCCGACGGTGCCGACCTGCCCCTCTACGACCGCTTCAAACTCAAACTGACCGAAGGTCTGGACACAGAAAAAGAGTATGACATCACCGGACTCGTCTATGATGGTGGCACACAATTTGGCATTGAACTCGTAGTAACTGCCATCACACTGGCCGGCGGCGGCGAGATTATCTCCGACCCCGTTACGCCCGTGGCAAGCATCGAGGCCCTGCTGAAGATGGAAAACACCAACAACGTGGAGCTGACACTCACCAATGCCAAGGTGCTCTTCAACGATGGTAATAGTATATATGTACGCGAGAACGGCAAGGCCCTCTGCTTCTACCAGATCAACGGACTGAAGGATGCCGTGAAGGACAACTCTGTCATCAACGGCAAGATCATCGGCAACTACGAGGTGTTCAACCTTATGCCTGAGCTGAAGGGCAACAAGGATACCAAGCTCGACGCCCTGAACATTGAGGACAGCGAGGAAGAGGCCGTGCCCGTGCAGACCACTCTGGCCGCCGTGGCCCAGGGCACCAATGTCTGCGACCTGGTGACCCTCACCGCCACGCTGGTGCGCGAGGTGACATACAAGGAAGACGGCGTGACCGTGAACTCAACCAAGTACTATCTGCAGGACGGCAGCGTGAAGCTGGTTGTGGTGAACAACAGCAAGAACCTGAAGGCCCTGGCCGACGAGGCCGACGAGGCCGGCGTGGCCAAGGTCATCAACGTCACCGGCGTGGTGAATACCGCAAGCGGTGCCTTCCAGGTCAAGCTGACGAAGGATGCCGAGGAGGTTGGCGTTGGCCCGCAGCCCGGTGTGCCTGGCGATGTCAATGGCGACAATACCGTCGACGTGGCCGACATCTCGTCCATCATCAGCGTGATGGCAGGAACGGCTTCCTACGACAATGCCGACGTGAACGGTGACGGTACAGTCGATGTGGCCGACATCTCGAAGGTCATCTCTATCATGGCCGAAAACTAAGCGGCACAAATGCGACCACTGTAGGGGCAGGCCCCGTGCCAGCCCGCACATAAACCGCTAAAAAAACTAAATTATACATCGGTGTTACATACATCGATGTATAATTTTTGTACCTTTGCAGCCAGCAATATATAGAATAAGCTCGTATAATCCACAAACATCACACCATAATGGCAACCCGGAAAGACGGCAAGGAGTTGACGCCGATGATGAAACAGTTCTTCGACCTGAAGGCGAAGCACCCCGACGCGGTGCTGCTGTTCCGTTGCGGCGACTTCTACGAGACCTATTGCGACGATGCTGTCACGGCCTCACAGATACTGGGCATCACGCTCACCAAGCGCAACAACGGCTACAATAAGGGCGACGAGATGGCGGGATTCCCCCATCACGCTCTCGACACATACCTGCCGAAGCTCATACGTGCCGGCAAGCGCGTCGCAATCTGCGACCAGCTCGAAGACCCGAAACTGACGAAGAAGCTCGTGAAGCGAGGCATCACCGAATTGGTGACGCCCGGTTTGGTGCAGCGCGACAACGTGCTGAACTATAAGGAGAACAACTTCCTCGCCGCCGTCAACTTCGGCAAGGCGGCCTGCGGTGTCGCTTTGCTCGACATCTCGACGGGCGAATATCTTGTGGGCGAGGGTACCTACGACCATGTGGAGAAGCTGCTCGGCAATTTCCAGCCGAAGGAGGTGCTCTACGAGCGCGACCGCCGGCAGGACTTCGAGCGCTATTTCGGGACGCGAAACGTGACCTACCAGATGGACGACTGGGTGTTTACCGAGCAGGCCGCGATGCAGAAGCTGCTGAAGCACTTCCAGGTGAAGAGCCTCAAGGGCTTCGGCGTGGAGCATCTGCGCAGCGGTATCATCGCCGCTGGTGCCATCCTCTACTATTTGGAGCAGACCCAGCACACGCAGATAGGCCACATCACCCACCTCGCGCGCATCGAGGAGGAGAAATACGTCCGCCTCGACAAGTTCACCATACGCAACCTCGAACTGCTCCAGCCCATGCAGGACGACGGGCGCTCGCTGCTCGACATCATCGACCGCACCGTCTCGCCCATGGGCAGCCGTCTGCTGCGCCGCTGGCTCATCTTCCCCCTGAAGGATCGCAAGCCCATTGAGGAACGCCTCGACATGGTGGAGTATTTCTTCCGCGAGCCTGACTTCCGTCAGATCATCGACGAGCAGCTTCACCGTGTCGGCGACCTGGAGCGCATCATCTCGAAGGTCGCCGTGGGCCGTGTGTCACCCCGCGAGGTGAACCAGCTGAAGACAGCATTGCAGGCAGTGGCAGTGGTGAAAGGAGCTTGCTCCACTGCCCATAAGCCCCATGAGTCTCATGAGTCCTATGAGTCCTATAAGTCCCATGAGTTCCATGAGACTTATGAGCCTCAAGGGAAGGTAATACGTTCTATTGGCGAGCGCCTCTCCCTCTGCGAGAGCATCCGCGACCGCATAGCCCGCGAGATTGTCAACGACCCGCCGCAGATGGTGCAGAAGGGCGGAGTCATCGCCGACGGCGTGAACGCCGAGCTCGACGAGCTGAGACGCATAGCCTACAGCGGCAAGGACTACCTACTGCAGATTCAGGAGCGCGAAGCACAACAGACCGGCATACAGAGCCTGAAGATAGGCTACAACAACATCTTCGGCTACTACCTCGAGGTGCGCAACACCTACAAGGACAAGGTGCCGCCGGAATGGGTGCGCAAGCAGACGCTGGCACAGGCAGAGCGTTACATCACGCAGGAGCTGAAGGAGTACGAGGAGAAAATCCTTGGGGCCGAGGACAAGATTCTTTCCTTGGAGGCCCGGCTTTTCAACGAGTTGGTGACGGCCATACAGGAGTTCATCCCGCAGATACAGATCAACGCCACATTGTTGGCACGTCTCGACTGCCTCCTCTCCTTCGCCAAGACCGCCGAGGAGCACCGCTACGTGCGTCCCGTCATCGACGACGGCGATGTAATCGACATACGCCAGGGCCGCCATCCTGTCATCGAGACCGAACTGCCCATCGACGAGCAGTATGTGCCCAACGACGTGCTCCTCGACCAGGACCGCCAGCAGATTGTCATCATCACTGGCCCGAACATGGCCGGTAAGTCGGCACTCCTCCGCCAGACGGCCCTCATCGTCCTGCTTGCCCAGGTGGGATGCTTCGTGCCCGCCGAGGCTGCCAAGATCGGATTGGTCGACAAGATTTTCACCCGTGTGGGAGCGTCGGACAATATATCGCTCGGCGAGTCGACGTTCATGGTCGAGATGACCGAGGCCTCCAATATATTAAATAATGTGACACCGCGCTCACTCGTGCTCTTCGACGAGCTGGGCCGTGGCACCTCCACCTACGACGGCATTTCGATAGCCTGGGCCATCGTGGAGTATCTGCATGAGCAGCCCAAGGCACGCGCCCGCACACTCTTCGCCACCCACTACCACGAGCTGAACGAGATGGAGAAGAACTTCTCGCGCATAAAAAACTACAACGTCAGCGTGAAGGAGGTGGAAGGCAAAGTCATCTTCCTCCGCAAGTTGGAGCGCGGCGGAAGTGAGCACTCCTTCGGTATCCATGTGGCTGAGATTGCGGGTATGCCCCGCAGCATCGTCAAGCGTGCCAACGTCATTCTGAAACAGCTCGAGGCAGAAAGCAACCAGGTGGGTAAGGCCGGGAAACCGACGGCAGAGATAGCACAGAGCCGCGAGGGCCTCCAGCTATCCTTCTTCCAGCTCGACGACCCCGTGCTCTGCCAAATACGTGACGAGATCCTCGGCCTCGACGTGAACAACCTCACCCCCGTGGAAGCCCTCAACAAACTAAACGACATAAAGAAAATTGTGGCAGGGAAATAGCCCCCTCTTCGTCTCATTTCACTCTCAAAAGTATCGTCTTTAACTCCTTTAACTTCCTTAACTCCTTTAACTCCCTTAACTCCTTTAACTCCCAAATAACTATGAAACGAAACTTATTCCTTTCCCTCCTCCTCGCGCCCCTGTGCGCCATGGCAGGCACCGTTCAATCTCCCAATGGGAACATTGAGTTGAAATTCTACGTAGACAACAACGGACGCCCCACCTACGAGATGTCCTACAAGGGACGCCCCGTTGTCCTTCCCTCGCACCTCGGCCTCGAACTGGCCCGCGACAAGCACGCCTCGCTGAAAGACCGGGAGCACGACCTCATGGATGGCTTCCGCCTCGTCAATGAGAAAACCTCCACCTTCGACGAGATCTGGCGCCCTGTCTGGGGCGAAACTGCCACTATCCGCAACAACTATGTAGAGTATGTTGCGACTCTGTCGCAACCTTGGGAAGACAAGGTAAAGCCCGAAGACCCCACCGCCGACGGTCTGAAGCTGGTGAAGCACGAGCGCGAAATCATTATCCGCTTCCGTGTCTACGACGACGGCATCGGCTTCCGCTATGAGTTCCCCCAGCAGAAAGACCTGAACTATTTCCTCATAAAGGAAGAGCGCTCGGAGTTCGCTATGGCTGGTGACCACACCGCCTGGTGGCTCCCCGGCGACTATGACACCCAGGAGCAGGAGACCCAGGAAACGAAGCTGAGCGAGATTCGCGGCCGTTTCCGCGAGGCCGTCAACTGGGGCAACAGTTCCGTGGCAGTATTCTCGCCAACAGGTGTGCAGACCTCGCTGCAGATGAAGAGCCAGGACGGCCTCTACATCAACATCCACGAGGCCGCCTGTCTCGACTACGCCACCATGCACCTCGAACTGGTTGATGCCGAGACCAAGACCCTCTCCACCAAGCTCGACGGCAACAGCAACATCTACACCCCCGTCCCCGCCACCATCCCCGGCGTCTCCGCCACCGCGCCCAGCGCCTCCGCCACCGTGCCCGGCGCGTTAGCGTCGGGTTCCGCCTATCCCCTCCCCAAGCCCTTCACCTTCGTCAGCCATCTCACCCCCGATGCCACCGGCCTGAAGGGAGCCATGCAGACCCCATGCGAGACGCCCTGGCGCACCGTCATGGTGAGCGACGACGCCCGCGACATGCTATCCTCGAATCTCATCCTCAACCTCAACGAGCCTTGCGCCCTCGATGACGTGAGCTGGATTCACCCCACGAAGTACTGCGGCGTGTGGTGGGAGATGATTGTGGGCCGCGGCTCATGGCACTATACCAACGACTATCCCAGCATCAAGCTCGACCAGATTGACTGGACGAAGGTGAAGCCCAACGGCTACCACAAGGCCAACAACGAGAACGTGAAGCGCTACATCGACTTCGCCGCCAAGAACGGCCTCGACGAGGTGCTCGTGGAGGGCTGGAACGTAGGCTGGGAGGACTGGGCCAACATGTGGAAGCGCGACGTCTTCGACTTTGTCACGCCATATCCCGACTTCGACATCAAGATGCTCAACGACTATGCCCATTCGAAGGGCGTGAAGCTGCTGATGCACCACGAGACTTCTTCGTCGACGCAGAACTATGAGCGACATATAGAGAAGGCCTTCCAGCTGATGAACAAGTACGGCTACGACGCCGTGAAGACGGGCTACGTGGGCGACATTATCCCGCGTGGCGACCATCACTACTCGCAGTCGATGAACAACCACTACCTCTACGTGGTGAAGGAGGCCGCCAAGCACCACATCATGGTGAACGCCCACGAGGCCACGCGACCCACGGGCATCTGCCGCACCTACCCGAACCTTGTGGGCAACGAGAGCGCACGCGGCACGGAGTATGAGGCTTTCGGCGGAAGTCGTCCCGACCACACCTGCATCCTGCCCTTCACCCGTCTGCAGGGCGGCCCGATGGACTACACACCGGGCATCTTCGTCACGAAGCTGAAGGAGTGGAGCGACAACCCGTCGTGGGCACGCATCACCATCGCCGGTTCGCTGGCCCTCTACCTGACGATGTACTCTCCTTTGCAGATGGCCGCCGACCTACCTGAGAACTACGAGAAGTTCGACGACGCCTTCCAGTTCATCCGTGACGTGGCCTGCGACTGGGACGAGAGCATCTACCTTGAAGCCGAGCCTGCCGACTACATCACCGTGGCCCGCAAGGCCAAGGGCACCCCGAACTGGTTCATTGGTGGCAAGTGCGACGAGAACGGCCACGAGGCCGTCGTCCGCCTCGACTTCCTCGACAAGGACAAGAAGTACGACTGCACCATCTATGCCGATGCCAAGGACGCCCACTACGACACCAACCCTCAGGCATACACCATCACCAAGAAGGTTGTCAAGGCCGGACAGACATTGAAGATAAAAGAGGCTCCCGGTGGCGGCTTCGCCGTTTCGCTCATAGCACAGTAATGTCTCTATCTTGGATATTCATGGAGTTATCGGGAGTTAGCAGTAGTTATCGGACGTTACCTTCAGATGCAAGGTAATGTCTGTTAACTCCCAAAGAACTGATAGAATAAAGATTTCATAATTTGTTTTAAAGTTTTTTGGCGTTAAGGGAAAAAGTAGTACCTTTGCCGCCCATAATCGTATTATTAACAAAAAAAACATTGATTTAACCATGAACGAGAACGAACAGAAGCAGCAGGGACTGCAGATTGAACTTACGCCCGACAAGGCACAGGGCGAATATGCAAACTTTGCTATCATCACCCACTCATCTTCGGAATTTATTGTCGATTTCGCCCGTATGCTCCCCGGACTGCAGAAAGCCCAGGTGCGCAGCCGCGTAATTCTTGCCCCCGAGCACGCAAAGCGCCTCCTCGGTGCACTCCAGGAGAATATCATGCGCTATGAGCATAACTTCGGACAGATCAAGCTGCCCGAGAGCAAGCAGCAGGGACCACGTACTATCGCTCCCTTCGGAAAAGGAGAAGCCTAATAAATTACTAATCAGTAGACCCTCCCCCTGCCCCTCCCTGCGAGGGAGGGGAGTATATACACAAAAAATGGTGAGAAGCCAACGAACAATGTAACTACTCCCCTCCCTGTAGGGAGGGGCTGGGGGAGGGTCTTAAAACTAGACACAATATGGAAACCCAACACAGCGTAATCGGAGCAAAAATCAAGAGCATGCGTGAGACGAAAGGCCTCTCCGTAGAGGAGATAGCCGAGCGCAGCGGTCTCTCAGTAGAGCAAATCCAGTCGATTGAGACTGACCAGAACCTCCCGTCGCTGGGTCCGCTAATCAAGGTGGCCCGCGCTCTGGGTGTGCGCCTGGGTACGTTCCTTGATGACAGCGACGCCCTCGGCCCAGTGGTCTGCCGCGCCGCCGACCGTGAGAAGCAGAGCACCATCAGCTTCTCGAACGGTGCCGCCGACGCACGCCGCCACATGGAGTACCATCCACTGGCTCAGCAGAAGGCCGGACGCCACATGGAGCCGTTCATCATCGACATACATCCTGAGGACACACCTGACTACCAGCTCTCGGCTCACGAGGGCGAGGAGTTTATCTACGTCATGCAGGGCGAGGTGGAGATCGTCTACGGCAAGGACACGTTCACCCTCAACGAGGGCGACAGCATCTTCTACGACTCCATCGTCAAGCACCACGTGCACGGCGTGCCTGGTAAGTCGGCAAAAATCCTCGCAGTTGTTTACATTCCGTTCTAAAAGACTCTCCCCCTGACCCCTCCCTGTAGGGAGGGGAGTATATACCTTTCCAATGGAAAGATGCGATAATAAACTTGTGAATGATGTAACTACTCCCCTCCCTCGTAGGGAGGGGCTGGGGAGGGTCTGAGGGTTTGCTATGAGTTTTAAGACTGCTTCGCCCGACAGGTACTTGTTGCTGAAAACGTTTGCCAGAGAGAACAGGAGAAATGCAACATTAGCAGAGGATGTTCTTTGGGATGGTCTTCGAAGAAACTCTCTTGGGATTAAGTTCCTGCGTCAGCACATCATTGGCGACTTCATAGTTGATTTTGTCTCTCGGCATGGCGGTCTCATTATAGAGGTGGATGGTGGCTACCATTCAGAGCTAAGGCAACAGGAAGACGGCTTGTTAAGGGAAGAGGCTTTGGAAAAGATGGGTTACCACGTAATTCGCTTTACGAATGAAGAGGTCTTTTACGATACGGATAATGTTTTGGAACAAATAATGAATTACTTCAATGACTAATAATAGCTCCACAATGAAAGAAAACAATTGCTCCTCAACGAATAAAGTAACTACTCCCCTCCCTACAGGGAGGGGCAAGGGGGAGGGTCCTAGATTAGACATGGCTGGACGTCCTCTGCCTGACAGGACTTATCCTGCTGAGACGGGAAGTGTAGGCTACAAGCTCCATGAGCGTACCCTCGGCCAGTGGCTCGAACACTGGGCTGAGACGACACCCGATAAGGAATATATTGTATATAGCGACCGCGACCTGCGCTTCACCTGGAGCCAGTTCAATGAGCGTGTCGACAATCTGGCAAAGGGTCTGCTCGCCATCGGCGTGACCAGAGGCTCGAACGTAGGCATCTGGGCCACCAATGTGCCCGACTGGCTGACGTTCCTCTACGCCACGGCAAAGATTGGCGCCGTGCTCGTCACGGTGAACACCAACTATAAGCAGGCCGAGCTGGAGTACCTCTGCAAGGACTCCGACATGCACACGCTCTGCATCACCGACGGCACATGGGACTGTAACTACGTCGATATGACCTACACCATGCTGCCTGAGCTGAAGACCTGCGAGCGCGGACATCTGAACAGCGAACGGTTCCCCTACCTGAAGAACGTGGTGTTCATCGGCATGGAGAAATACCGTGGCATGTACAACACCGCCGAGCTGCTGCTCCTGGGGCAGAACATCGAGGACGAGACGCTCAACGAGATGAAGAGCAAGGTGACGTGCTACGACGTTTGCAACATGCAATATACCAGCGGTACGACCGGCTTCCCCAAGGGCGTGATGCTGACCCACTTTGGCATTGCCAACGACGGTTACTTCACCGGCGAGAACATGGGCTTCACGCAGGACGACAAACTCTGCGTCTGCGTGCCGCTGTTCCATTGCTTCGGCGTGGTGCTCGCCACGATGAACTGTCTCACGCACGGCTGCACCGAGGTGATGGTCGAGAAGTTCGACCCGCTCGTCGTGCTCGCCTCCATCCATAAAGAAAGATGTACGGCGGTCTATGGTGTGCCCACGATGTTCATTGCCGAGCTGAACCACCCCATGTTCTCCATGTTCGACCTCACCTGTCTGCGCACGGGCATCATGGCCGGAAGCCTCTGTCCTGTGGAGCTGATGAAACAGGTCTCAGAGAAGATGTACATGACCATCACCTCAGTCTACGGACTGACGGAGTCGTCGCCCGGCATGACACAGACCTGCCTCAACGACACCTTCGAGCAGCGCTGCACCACTGTGGGGCGCGACTTCCCCTTCGTAGAGGTAAAGGTGCTCAACCCCGAGACCGGCGAGGAATGTCCCGTCGGCGTGCAGGGCGAGATGTGCTGCCGTGGCTTCAACGTGATGAAGGGCTACTACAAGAACCCTACGGCCACCGAAGAGGTCATCGACAAGAACGGATTCCTACACTCTGGCGACCTCGGTGTGAAGGACGAGCAGGGCTTCTACAAGATCACGGGCCGCATCAAGGACATGATTATCCGTGGCGGCGAGAACATCTACCCGCGTGAGATTGAGGAGTTCCTCTATCACATGCCTGGCATCCGCGACGTGCAGGTGGCCGCCGTGCCGTCGAAGAAATACGGCGAGGAGGTCGGTGCCTTCATCATCCTCGAGGAGGGTGCCAGGATGACACCCGAGGACGTGCAGCTCTTCTGCCGAGGCAAGATTGCCCGCTACAAGATTCCCAAGTACGTCTTCTTCATCGACCAGTTCCCTCTGACCGGCTCTGGCAAGATCCAGAAGTTCAAGCTCAAGGAAATGAGCCTCAAGCTTTGCGAGGAATTGGGCATTGAGGTGATATAAAGCCGCAAACAATCGTATATTACGTTACGCGCCCGCAGTCCAATCTGAGACGGCGGGCGCGGTCGTCTTTGTGGTATTTGCTATGACATCAAGGCGGCTGCTATTCGCTCGCAAGCCTTCCCGTCGCCGTAGGGGTTGACAGCTTGGCTCATCGTGGCGTATGCGTCGGCATCGTCGAGGAGGGTGCTCACCTCGTTGACAATCTTGTCGTAGTCGGTGCCCACAAGATGTACTGTTCCCGATTTGAGTGCCTCCGGCCGCTCGGTGGTGTCGCGCATGACGAGGACTGGTTTTCCGAGTGCAGGGGCTTCTTCCTGTATTCCTCCGCTGTCGGTGAGCACAATGTGGGCTTTCTCCATGAGGCAGACGAACTCAAGATACTGCAGCGGCTCGATGAAGAAGAAATTGGGATGGCTGCTGTTTATGAGTTTGCGGTTTACGGCTTGTTGGTCGGGTTCTTCGGGGCAGAACACCTGGTGTATGGGTTTTCTGACGTTTGGGTTGAGGTGCATGGGGTAGACGAAGTCGACGTCGGGGTATTTCTCCGCGAGGTCTTTCATGGCTGTGACCATGCGTATGAAGCCTTCGCCGAAATTCTCGCGGCGGTGCCCGGTGATGAGTATTAGTCGGCGGGGGTTGGGTGGGACGGCCGACGCTGACGCGCCGGACACGGTGGCTTCTCTGAGTCGGGTGATGTCGTATCCGGCTTGTGCGAGGGCTTTGGCCTGCTGGTCGGCAAGGGCGGGGTTGGTGTGCAGCTTGTTGACGACGATGTGTAGAGCGTCGATGACGGTGTTCCCGGTGACGAATATCTTGCCTTGGGCGTTCTCTTCCCTGAGGTTTTTCTCTGATAGAGGCGTGGGCGCGAAGTTGTATGTGGCTATTCGTCCTGTGAGCTGTCGGTTCATCTCCTCGGGCCACGGGCTGTAGATGTTGCGTGTGCGCAGTCCTGCCTCTACGTGTCCCACTGGTATCTGCTGGTAGAAGGCAGCGAGGGCTGCTGCTGTTGAGGTGGTGGTGTCGCCATGTACGAGGACGATGTCGGGCTTGCACTCGTTGAGCACGTCGCGCATTCCTGTGAGGACGCGGGCGGTGATGTCGTAGAGGTCCTGCCCCTGTTTCATTATGTTGAGGTCGTAGTCGGGTGTGATGTCGAAGATGCTTAGCACTTGGTCGAGCATCTCCCGGTGCTGGCCTGTGACGCAGACGATGGTCTGGAAGTGGGCTGTGTCTTTCTTGAGCTCTATGGCAAGCGGGGCCATCTTGATGGCTTCAGGCCGTGTGCCGAAGACGAGCATTACTTTCTTCATTGTATGGGCTTTTGTACGTGTCCGAAATGGCAATATACCGTACAAAAGTAGGAATATTTTCTATAATAGAACATAACAACCCTCGCATTTTAGGATTGTTTAACAGGTTGCTCAAAACAGCAAATAGAGTCAATCAGAATGAGTTCTCTTTTCTTAATTATACAAAAATGCGTTAAGCAAATCTTGTGTAATTGAACGATTTGTATTACCTTTGCAACAAATTATATTGTTATGGGAATATACATTAACAGAGGCTCAGTGGGCTTTCAAGATTACACCAATGGTGAGTATGTGGACAAGACGGGCATGATAGCGTTCGTCAACAGCACCATCAACACGCCGGAGAAGCTGATGTGCGTGACACGTCCGCGCCGCTTCGGCAAGTCGGCGGCGGCTCAGATGCTCAATGCCTACTACGACTGTTCGAGTGATTCAAGGCAGCTCTTCGAGCGGTTTGAGGTGGCAAAAGCACCGACGTTTGAACAGCATCTGAACAAGTATCCAACCATTTTCATTGATGTGACGGGCTTCACCACCAAGTTCAAGGGAAGGGCGGACATTGTGGAGATGATGCAGAAGATAGTCATAGAAGATATTGCCGATAGCTATCCTGATATCAAGGTGAGAGAGACCGACGACCTTATGGACGTGTTGCTGAGAATCGTCATGGCAACAGGCGAGAAGTTCGTGATGATTATCGACGAGTGGGACGCCATCTGCCGCGAGGCTGAGGACATGCCGCAACTCATGGACAACTACGTGAACCTGCTGCGGCGTCTCTTCAAGAGCAACGACACGCCGCGGGTGTTCGCCCTCGTCTATATGACCGGCATACTGCCCATCAAACGCTATGGCACGCAGTCGGCACTCAACGACTTCCGCGAGTACTCCATGACAAATCCCCGGCAGCTGGCACCCTACTTCGGTTTCACGCCTGAAGAAGTGAAAGTGTTGTGCGAAAGGCACGGCATGGACTACGAGATGATGAAAGGCTGGTACGACGGCTACAGCTTCGGCCCCGACACCCCTTCCGTGTTCAATCCCAATTCCGTGATGGCTGCCTGCCACGCGGGTATGTTCGACAACTACTGGGGCAAGACATCGGCCTTCGAAACTTTACAGAAGTACATCGACCTCAACTTGACGGGAGTACAGGACACATTGGAGCAGATTCTGCGCGGAGAGCACCCGAAAGTGTCTGTCCTGCGCTTCAACTTCGACCTCAGTTTTATCGGAACCGACGTAGAACTGTTCACGCTATTCATACATTTAGGCTACCTGACATACAACTTGGAGGACCAGACGGTTGCCATCCCCAACAAAGAGATTGGCATGGAAATCGTCGAGGCTTTGCGTGGTAGCAAGACCCACGAAAAACTTGCCGCCATGGTCAAGACCTCCGACCGTCTGATGAAGGCAACTCTTGCCAAGGACGAGGCTACGGTGGCGGCCATCGTCGAACAGCTGCACGACAGCGAGGCTGGTCCCGACTTCTACAATAATGAGCAGGCCCTGCGCTCGGTGCTGAAACTGGGCTATATCAGCGCCATCGACGATTACGTCAGCATTCAGGAGCTGCCCTCTGGCAAGGGCTATGCCGACCTGGCCCTCATCCCCCGCTACGGCGGCAAACGCCCGGCGGTCGTCGTGGAGCTGAAGTGGAACAGGAAGGCAGACACCGCCATAGAGCAGATAAAGCAGCGCAACTACCCGGAGGCTGTCAGCCGCTTCACAGACAACATCCTGCTTGTGGGCATCAGTTACAATGAGAGAACGAAGAAGCACCGCTGCCGCATAGAATAAAAAACTATGGCCTTAGGGTGTGCTAAGCTTGCGATAGATTTCCAGATGGCGGGCAATGACATTGTCTATAGAGAATTCCTTTTCCGCCTTTTCGCGACCCTTTGCCCCCATTTGTGCCCTAAGATGCTTGTCATTAATAAGAATCCGCAGTTTTTCGGCCAAAGCATTCTCGTCTTTTGGCGGTATCAGGAATCCATTTTCACCATCATCGACCGTATCCTTGCAACCGTAAGAACGAGTTGTGACAATAGGTCTTCCTATGGCAGTTGCCTCGATGAGAGACTTGGGGACTCCCTCACGATAGTAACTGGGAAGAACAACAATATGTGATTGCATTAGCAATTCTTTCATGTCACTTCGATAGCCCAACCACTGAATGTATTGGCCGTCACACCATTCCCTGAGTTCATGTTCCTTGATTCCCTTGGGATTATTAGACAAGCCTCCACAGAGCAAGAACACAACCCTTCCCGCCATTTCTTCCCTTAATATCTCAGCGGCTTTGATGAGCGTGGCAATGCCTTTTTCGCGAACCATCCTGGCTGCCAAAATGATCTTGACAGGCTCTTTCTCAGGCTCTGGCGTGAAGGCATAGTCTTTCAGGTTTACGCCAGAACCCTTGATAAACTCACACTGTTCTTTCCTGGCGATTCCTAAATCCTGGAACAGACGCATGTCTTCATGGTTCTGAAAAATCTGTGAAACGTTTTTCCGGCTAAAGGAAAAGCGCATAACAATTGTAGCCATACGTGTTGTCAGGCCATAGCCATCATCCGAAAAGAGCACCCCAAGGCCGCTGACGGCATTGACAACACCATTTACTTTCACCAGCTTTGCGGCCAAGCCGCCCCACAGAATACTCTTCAGCCCGACATGATGAACGACGTCGGGTTTTAATTTCTTATAGAGTCTGAGAAGGAACAAGAACGTATGAAGTTCCTCAATAGGATTACTGCCAGTGGGATTCACGGGGAGGTCTATCATTTCCAGGCCCAAAGCCTCAACATCTTTCCGCTGACCAGTATCTTTACATACAATCTTTACGTCCCAACCATCTTTCTGAGCAGCAACGGCAATATCCTTCCTATGCGAAAGGAAGAACCTGTCTTCGTTGACAACAATTAAGAGTTTTCCCATAAAACTGCTCAAAAACTTACGATTGTACACTCTTTTGAGGTGCAAATATACTATGTTTTTCAGAAATGACAAAAAATTAAAACTTAATTTTGCATTTTCTCGTATATTCTTATGGTCTCACTTGCATTTTGTTGCCATGATTATACAAATTTGCGTAACATTCTTTTGTATGATTAAGAAATCCCGGTAACGGCCATCCAGAAGGTTTTGTTCTTTTCGTAGGAAAAATGCTCATCGTAGCGTTTCTTTGCATTTAGTGACAGTTCTGCATAATAGTCCCAGTCTGAAGACAATTTCAGTATAGCATCTTTCCACGTGCTTTCTTCACTACCACGACAGTTGGAAGCGTCGGTTCCTGTTTCCCTTATAAGGAAGCCAATATCTTCGGTAACCACTTGATTGTTGAATCCAACTGCCGATGCGATGACTGGCATGGCTGTTGACATATATTGGATGAGTTTGAATCCGCCCTTCCCCCTCGTGAAGTCGTTGTCGGGCAGAGGCATGATTCCGATATGTGCGCTGACGATTTCTTTTTTTGCGACTTCCCGCTCCCACCGTATGTTGACAATCTCCAAACGGGACGTTTCTGCCAAGAGCGGCTTGTTGCAGACCACATGCAGGCTCAGCTTCTTGCCTGTCACCTCTTCCAACGCCTTTGCTGTTTCATCAAACTCAGGGACAAGAGGATAGAGATAGGCGAGTCCGGTGTCGGTTGCTACCCATACCAGGCGCACTTCACGTTGGTATAGCTGTCGTCTCTTTAAGAGTGTTTCCTTCGGGTCGTAGTCAAGCATATCGCCGTCTGTGGTCGGAAGCATTGTCACTTTGTCCGAATACCGAGGTTCGATAAGTGACTTCAGAAAACCGCTGGTAACAACGATGGTGTGAGAAAGCATGGAAAAGAACTTGAAATCAGTTGGGGAGATACGCTTATTAGCCAGAATGTTGTCATCGAAATCCCAAATCAATTTGTTCTTCTTGGCAAGTCGGCGCAAAAGGAATTTATGGAGGGCGGGCATACGGCGTGGTACGATGGCACGTGAAATGATGACGACCCCATTTCGCATAGAAACGAGATCCTCCAACAGGAAGAACAATGTGCTCAACACATAGAACAAATACAATGGCACAGAGAATACCCGTCGCCCAATGCTTCCCTGCTTGTGCCACCATCGGTAAACACAATCGGGCAAAGAAGAGTGCATCCTTGCTCCAGGGATTGCAAATCCCCTTGGACAAAAATACTGCGTTAGCCGGTAATAGGCCGAGGGCGTGAGACGTGCATTCTCAACATATATGGAAACGTTTTTCATATTGTTGTTATTTGGGCGATGAGAGACCTGCGACGAGTCCTTTTACCATGTTCTTCCAGCATTTGGCGCCACCCTTTATAAGGATGGGGAAATAAATTAGCCGTGCCAGGTTTTTGATGCCGTGATTGACCTTCCATTGCAGTGGAACATATCCTCTACGCAGAAGCCATAGATAATTGCGAAACTGGTAATAGTATCTGAAAGGCGAAGAGATTATGATGGTATAACCGAAGATGTAGATGGTCTTTTGCCCAACTCTATGCTTGATAGTGATATTGGGCGTAAGACCGCATACATAGCCCTCGCTGTTGGCACGCCAGCACCATTCAAAGTCCACATAGTCGATGAACAGCCGCTTCTCGTTCAGCCCCACCTTTTCCAAGACTTCCCTTGTTGTGCATCCGCCAGATGAAATGATTTCCCTGCGGAGGATGAAATCGGCCGAAAGAGCCTTGTCCTTATGGATGACCGACTTGTATTCCCTGCCCGTCTCTTTGTTCTCAGTCATGGGGCCGAGGAAGGCTATGTTGGGGAAATCTCGTCTGATGCGGTCGAATGCTTCGGCTATGTCTTGTGGATAGGTGTCTGGCACGGTGCTGTCCTGGTCAAGGAACACGATATGTGTGGCTTCAGTATGGTTCAGAATATGCCTAAGGGCTATGTTCTGGGCTTCAGCGATACCAACATTCTGTCCAAGTCCAACATATTCCATCATGTTCAGGTGGGCATCCTTGAATACAGGCACGGGCGAATTGTCCACCACCACGCCGGGGTGGAGAAGTGACAGCCTCTGCACGTTCGCTATTTCATCATCGTGAGGATTGTAAACCACGATGATGACAAAGACATGATTCACATACGAGCGGGCTTGCACGGGGCCTGCCCCTACTTCTGCCTTGATGTTGTTCGCCATTTCGTTCAATAATAACCGCGCCTGATGCGCATTTTGTATTTCACCTTGCTGTATAGGTATTTCATCCATGAGCCATAGCCCAACGAGGCAAGCATTGCGTAGTACTGGCGGTTGCTCCTCACAACCTTTTTGATGTTCCGCAGCCTGTAGCATAGTCCGATGTCGGCGGCTTTGGTGTTTGCCGCTCCAAGGCTATTGCTACCATGTTGGCGGTAAAGCACGGTTTTCTCCTCGACACCTCTAAACACGCCTCCACATTTAAGTACACAAAGGCACAGCCAGCTGTCGTGCATTAGGGCTTTTTCTGGAGAGAAATGCAAACATCTTTTTGCCTCGACATTAAATAACATGGAGCATCCCGTGGCAATCGCAGTATGACCTCCACTGTCGGCGAAGGTCTTTATATACTGTGGATAGATACCTGAATGTTCCCACATGGAGGCGGAAAGAGGAGCGAGGTTTTCGTCAACTATTTGTAAGTCAGTATAGACGACGATTCCTTTTTGGGGATGCGATTTCTCTATCTTTTCAAGTTCCCTGAGCGACGATTCGATTTTCCGGGGTAGCCACACGTCATCCTGGTCACAGAACATGTAATAGGGGGCCTCCACCCTATCAAGCATACCCAGAAAGTTTTTGCATGGCCCTCCTGCTGGTGGATAGTCCAGTATAGTAATCTTTCCGGGATGCGTAGATGCATAGCTACTGATGATGGCGACTGTGTCATCCTGCGAGCCGTCATCATGCACATAGAGATGCCAGTCCTGACAGGTTTGTGCCAACAGCGAATCAATCTGTTCGGCTACGAAACGCCCTCCATTGTATGTGGCCATTAGGATGGCGATTTGGCTTGGGTGCTGCGACTTGCTCTGCACTTCCCTCAGGGAATTTGCCTCCCTTATTAATTTGCGACGCTTCCCATAAACATGTTTGTTGTGCAGGTACTTGAATACAGAGCCATAGCCAAGTGCACTCAGCATACGGTAGTGCTTATAGTTGGCGACGATGCATTTCCAGATATTCAAAAGTTGTCTGATACGGCTGTACTGGGACCAGTTGTTAACCCCAAGCACATTATTTCCGTGCTGGCGGTAATAGACCAAAGGTTCATAGATGGCTTTCAGAATCCCTCCTGAGCGTAGTACACAAAGTGTAATCCACGCATCGTGCATAACAGCCTTGTCGGCAGGGAACACCACCGTGTCTTTAGCCTGCTTGTTGAACAGCATCGTACAGCCTGTGACAAACTCCAATGCTCCTCCTTCGTCAAATGTGGTGAGATATTCCGGGTAAATACATTCCACTTCCCATAGGGACTGGCCTGTCAAGTTCAAGTCTTTGTCAACAACAGCTAAATCAGAAAACACAATTACCGGCTTGCCAGGATTACTGCTTTCTATTTCCTTTATCTTGGCCATTTGTATTTCTATTTTGTCCGCACGCCACTTGTCGTCCTGGTCGCAGAAAAGGTAGTAATCGGCCTCAACAGCCTGAAGCAGACTGAGGAAATTGTTCTTGGCACCATGCTGAATAGGATAGTCCAGGACATTGAAATTGTCATATTTCTCCGCATAATCTTTCAGAATGGCAGGGGTCTGGTCAGTCGACCCGTCATCATGGACGTAAATGCTCCAGTCCTTGACGGTCTGTTGGTAAAGAGAGTCTATCTGCTGCTGAAGATACTCCTCCCCGTTATATGTTGCCAGTAATATTGCTATGTTCCTCATTTTATCCAGATGCCTGTTGCCTTGCCTTTGATAATCTTGTGGTACTGTATATAATTGACGATAAGACCCGGTAAATGAATCAAGCACATCACAATAAGCAGATAATTGACATTGTGAGTCGCTCTTCCTACATACACAGCTAAAGGAATGTATGCAATGGAAGCTGCAATGGTGAATATAAGTTGCAGGTGTAGTGCTCCGATGCCATTTAGCACGTAGGAATATCTCATGCTCACTATGATTATGAATTGATAGATGGCAGAGATTAGGGTTATGGAGAAAGGTATGAATGCTTTGCCTTGGATCCATACGTCATATACGAACCCGGAGAGGACAGTCATAATAACGATAATTGCCAGGATAAAAAGCATGATTATGTTCAGAGTCTTGTTTGCACGGTTTATCCATGCGAAGTCCTTGCGTGTGTAGGCATCTGTGGTGGCAGTCCAATATGGCACGCAAATGATGGTGAACAGGGTCATGGTGAGGGCAAAGTACCGGTGGGCAATCTGATAGGGGGTGACCATGTCGGGTGTGAAAAGGCGGGCAATAAGGATGTTGGAGGTGAAAAAGAGGATCACGCCCGGTATCTGTAGCAAGAAGAACCTGAATCCCAAAGAGAACAATTCCTTGGCAGCACCAAAGTTCACGAATTGCAGGGAGGGCCGCAGCGCTTTGTACTTACCCATGAAGGTGACAGGATAGCATATCAGGTAAACTATCAGCGGTGCGCCTGTGTTGACAAGCGCAATCATTAGCATGGAATGGCTTCCCATGAGATAAACGACTAATGTGCCAACCAGTATCAACGTGCTTCCAAGGCTCCCTATGAGATTGCTTACTGCGGGAAGCTGAAGCCCCATATAGAAATTGCCCAAGAACTTGAATATGAAGGTAGCACCCACCAGTATGGTGGAAGCAATGATGACTGTTGTCAAGTTGCTGACCCTCTGGCTGTCCACGTTGAAGAAACTGTATGTGTCGCCAAGCTGTTCGACAACAATCAGTATGCACACCACCGGGATGATAATGCCAATGAGCATGGCCAATGTTGAAGATACCATTTCGCGTGCCTTGGCCGTGTCGCCCTGGGCCATACAGACGGCCAGTTTGTTGCGCAGCCCGTTGCCCAGTCCGATGTCCAGATTGTCAATCCACAACAATACAGAACTGATGGTCAGCCACACCCCGTTCTCATACACACCTAAGCATGACAACGTGAGCGGTACAAGCGCCAACTGCACCAGGGCCGACCATCCCTTGATGAGGAACGATGCTGCCACATTGGCTGCAAGCAGCCGTGACCGCCGATCTTTCTGTTTGTTGAAACTGAACATCATTTCACATTCCCCAAACCATAATGGGATGTCCGTTGTACTCTGTCTGACGGTGCCAGATGCGCTTCTCCCAGGGCTTTTCCGCTAAGCGGGTCGATAGTATAGTTGTCTGCAGGCATCTGCGGCCCTGCGGTGTTGAAGAATCGTTCCATAATCTTTCACAATTATGTGGCAAAGGTAATCTTTCTAATCGGTAATTCCAAATAAATTTAGGTTTATTAGGAATTTGCCTTTCGGAGTAATTGGCGGCCCCAGACCAAAAGGGTCAGTCGCAAAATTGTGTTGATGTAGGGGCAATGTCAGCCTCTGCACGTGTCTCGGTCAAGAACGTCTCCGGGAGGCCAAAAAGTTCGCCCGGAGCGGACTCCCAGTTCGCGCCGGGCGGACTGTCAGTTCGCGCCGGGCGAACTCGGAGTTCGCACGGCGCGAACTTTTTGGGCCTCCCAACATTTTCTGGACACGCCCAAGCTACTTTATTGTCATTCGATTCTCCTGACGTTTTTGTCCTTCAGTTTAAGCATAAGAGACTCATCATGAGCAACCTTCCTGAAATTCACATCGGCATCTTCATTGAGAATACACGTGTATGGGTAGTACATTTCATAAACATAGCTGTCACTTGACTCATAGTAAACTCTGTAGTATTGAATAACGAAGAGAGCACTCACTACCACTGTCCCTATCCTGATGATAAGAAACTCTTTGTAACGGAATAGCATATAAATGAACTCTGCTGTCAGGACAAAATAGAAGATGTAGGAGTAGTTGTAGAATCTGCTTAGGCCGGGAATTCCACAAATGAGGACTGCAAGTATGGTGAAATAGGCCAGTATCCATTCTTTATATTTCCTCATCTGCTCCGATGGTTCGAGTATAATTGCAGAGTACATCATGATATATGGTAAGATTAGGAATCTGATGTTGTGAACAGCTAATGCCATGACCGATGATGTCTGCAACGAGTAGTACATGGCCTTGGCACCGATAATTCCAGTACCAACCACGGATCCCAGTACACCTCCCAACAACTTGTCGCTGACGGCCCATAACACAAAAGAGACCATAATAGCGATGCACAGTGTCAGCCAAGATGCCTTGAACCGTGAAAATGGAAACAACAAGACTATAATTGCCGAAAAATGAGCTGTCAGAGCAAGAAACGCCATAAATACAAACAGCCACCGTCTGCCTCTCATCCAGCCGTGCATCCCAATCAGGGCGAAGCCCAGAGCGAAACCTTCGCGCATGACTTCAGCATTGAACAAGAAATACTGAAGAGACAGAAAATAAAGCAACAACGTTATAAAATAGCGATGTGTATATCTGCTGATAAAAAAACAGACAGCAGAGTTGATGACTATACTTTCGGCAAATTGCACAGCATAGAAGGAGTGGAACAACATTTTGCAGACCACATTCAGCAAAGTCCACAACGGCATCTGCCCCCGTAAGAATAAGCCTTTCAGCAGAAAAAGTTTCGTGTCTGCAAATGTATCTGGGTAGTATTCAAACTCTTCCATATAGGTGAGTTTGTCGCCTCCCAACCTATAACTGAATCCCGCTAAACAAATCAGGTATATGCACATCAGCCACAGACGATGCTGCTTGTGACTATCATACTCCTCTATTCCGTCGTATCGGATGGAAAAGTAGACCGCAAGTACTATGAATATGAGGTAGAATATCGACATGTGGATTTTATGGTAGCCTCTTCATGCTAAAACCACTCGACCAAATCTTTCCAAAAGAGTTTTACGACTGTGCCTGCCGTTGCAAGGAAAAGCATGACGGCCACGAATACCATCCGCTTTGGTCCTGCAGGCATTACAGGTACGGTAGCGTTCTTGAGTTCTGTGAATGCTGGGGTGCGCTCCTGCACCTTTGCCATGGCGGCCTCGCGCCGGGTGTTCATGGCTGTGTAGATGTTGTACTTTGCCTGCATGTCGTTTTCTAAATCCTGCTTTTTCAGGGCCACGCTACTCAGCAAGACGTTTGTGTTGGCATCGGCGTATCTGGCATATCTCTGCCGTGCTTCGTCATAGTTGGCCTTTGCCTCGTTGGTCAGCTTCTCGTAGTGCTCGTAGTCTATGCGCGCCTTTTTGGTGCGGTAGTCTGTGATAAATGCCAGCAGGTGCTCCTTGATGCTGTCGGCCAGCAGGGCGCAGACCAGCGGGTCCTGGTCTGTCACCTTCAACGTCACCACGTTTGTGGTCATGCTGT
Organism: uncultured Prevotella sp.; assembly: GCA_905233425.1. Taxonomy (GTDB): domain Bacteria; phylum Bacteroidota; class Bacteroidia; order Bacteroidales; family Bacteroidaceae; genus Prevotella. The sequence continues at coordinate 31,083 of CAJOEC010000031.1, forward strand.
AAGAGCAATCCACCCTGGCCTTCAGGCCTTCAACGATGTCGCTGGTGCGCTTTGACAATTCAAAAGGATTAAAACGCTTGCCGTCCTTGGTCTCTGGCTCGACTTCTGGCTCTTCACTTGTGAATAAAGAACCTATCCACTGCTTAACCGCAGTAAAAGGCAGCATGACGATGTTTTCCTTTTGGTGGTTTTCCAGATAATCGTAATAGTCGGTCTCCACATCTCCATCCTTTGTTTTTACCTTGATGTCAAGCAGTCCGACAAGGAATTTTGTAGATTCCAGGAGGTCTGGATACAGTTGCGGGTAGATGGCATCAGTAGTTCCGATCCCTACATTCATTCCCAAATTAGAAGCCAGCGAGGCCAGACCGCCAAGATCTCCTGCATCAGACGATTCTGGAGCGATGGACACCTCTGCATTATAATAGCGTGGTTGTGGCAAAATCCATAGGCATGAGAGAATGAAAGTGACTATCCACACCAAGAAAAACTTCTTCTTGTTGTGCCAAAGGGTTTTCCAGATATATCTGATGTCGAATACTCTTTTACTGTTCTTACAATCCTGCATAATTGCAACTATTTCAGTTTAAAGATCCTGTTATCTTTTATACTATTTAACGTGTTTACTCTTCATTTTATTATGTCTTCCATGTCTATCTCGTTCTCGCCCTTGTTGCGAAATGGCTGTTTCCGAAATGGCCATTTCGATTTCACATTCCCCAAACCATAATGGGGTGTCCGTTGTACGCTTCCTGACGGTGCCAGATGCGCTCCTCCCATGGATTTTCCTGTGTGCGGTCTAAGATTATAAGATGGGAATTAATCGATATCATAAATACTCTTGGCAATTTGGCAGTAAATGCTATTTGACAAGCGAGTACGTTTTCCTCGCTCTTTTATTATTATTCCGTTTTCTTCTAAATAATCATAATCATCCATTTCGGGAATACCGCTGTCAAAATCTATTTTTTGAAGTAGCAGTTGCTGAACGATGCGCCTTACCCTCGGCTCCTTCAGCTTGTCTATGAGCTGGTCGATGTGGGTGTCACGGCGGTAAATGATTCGTTCTTTGGCACGGAAAGGGCATGAAGCACGAAATAGCGTTGCTGGCGAATGAGCGACAACATTTCGTCAAGGTTGAGCCGGCTCAGGGGGTCGATAGTATAGTTGATGTCGGGTATCTGCGGTCCTGCGGTGTTGAAGAATCGTTCCATAATCTTTCACAATAATAATCCGGGCCTACTCTTCATACATTTTCTCGATTTCCTCCTTGTAGTTTTCGTTCAGCACGCGGCGCTTTATCTTCAGCGTGTTTGTCAGCTCGCCTCGCTGCAACGAGAAGGGGTGGGGGAGCAGTGTGAAGCGCTTCACCTGCTCGTAGTGCGCCAGTTGCTGCTGTAGTGTCTCTATGCGCTCCATCATCATGCGGCAGATGCGCTTGTCCTGACACAGGTCCTCATGGCTCTTGAAGTCGATGCCGTGCTGGCGGGCGTATTCTTCGAGCAGACGGTATTCGGGGACTATGAGTGCCGAGACGAACTTGCGCTCGTCGGCGATGATTGCTATCTGGTCGATGAATTTGTCGACAAGCAGTTTCGACTCGATCATCTGCGGGGCGATGTACTTGCCGTTGGATGTCTTGAAGAGGTCTTTGAGGCGGTCCTTGAGGAACAGCTCCCTGCCCTTGATGTAGCCCGAGTCGCCGGTCTTGAAATACCCGTCTTCGGTAAACGCCTGTCGTGTCAGGTCGTCGCGGTTGTAGTATCCACGTGTGATGGTGGGGCCTTTCAGCAGTATCTCGCCCTCGTCGCTTATCTTCACGCTGATGCCCTCGATGGGTATGCCTACGCTTCCCACGGTGAACGGTTCGCCTATGTGGTTGCAGCTGACCGTTGCCAGGCTCTCGGTCAGTCCGTAGCCCACGTCCATGCAGATGCCTATTGAGTGGACGAACTCCTCCACGTGGTGGTTCACCGTGGCTCCCGCCGTGGGGAAGAAGTGGGCGTTTTCCAGTCCCAGCTCCTTGCGCACGAGCGAGAACACCGTCTTGTTGAGCATCTCATATTCCAGGTGGAGTGCTAATGGCGGCTCCTTGCCGTTGGCCAGATAGTCTATGTTATGCTTCCTGCCCACCTCAAGCGCGTGGCGGAATATCTTGCGCTGCATCCAGCTGCTGCTTTCGATTTTCTCTTCCACGCCCTGGTAGACCTTCTCCCAGAAACGCGGCACCGACGACATGCACGTCGGGTGTGTCTCGCGCATTGACTGTTGCACCTCCTGTGGGTAAGTGTTCACAATCAGCGTCGCCCCCTCGGTGATGCACAGTATCTTCCATCCCTTCTCGAAGATGTGGGTGAATGGCAGGAAGTTCAGCACGCGGTCCTTTTCGCCCACTGGCACACACTTGTGATTGGCCTCCATTGCGGCGTGGTACTGTCCCATGGTGAGTATCACGCCCTTCGAGTCGCCCGTGGTGCCGCTGGTGTAGAGAATGTTGGCAATGTCGTCCATCGAGGCCTCGCGCTGCAGCTGTTCCACCTGTTCACGGCACGGGTTCCCTTCGCCCATCTTCAGGAATTCCGAGAACGACATCGCCGTCGGGTCTTCAGGCTCCAAATGTACAGCCGCGTCGTAGACGATAATCCGCTCCAGCGTGTGGCATGTGGCGAACACGCGGCGGGCCTTGTCGTACTGCTCCTGCTCTCCGACGAAGAGGAACCTTATCTTCGCGTCGTTGATCATGAACTGTATCTGCTGCTCTGAACTCGTGGCATAGAAGGGAATCGTCACCGCACGTATTCCCCATGCCCCGAAGTCGGTGAACAGATACTGCACGGAGTTCTGGGAGAACACTCCGACGTTCTCCTGCACACCGATGCCCAAGCGCAGCATGGCGTTTGACACTTGGCCGACGATGCCTGCGAACTGCTTCCACGAGCACGATTTCCACTGCCGCCCTCCGAAACTTTTGTAGATGAGGGCCTCGCGGTCGCCATAATGTGCGGCGACATCCTGTATAAGGCGTGAGAGGTGACTGTTTATTTGCATATCAAAACAATTATTAGTCTTTGTTGGTTTTCAAGCCGCAAAGATAAACGTAACTAATTACCAGCCATGATGCTGATGACAGAGGCAATGTCGGCCACGTCGACCACATGGTCACCGTTCACATCGGCCCTTTCGTAGGATGCCGTTCCTGCCATGACGTTTATTATTGAGGCGATGTCGGCCACGTCGATGACGTAGTCGGCGTTGACGTCGCCCTTCAACAGTTTCCTGGTGAAATATCCGGGGGCTTCGGGGCCAAGGTCAGGACGGGCGTATTCCAGTCCGACGTGGTCTGCATCGTAGACGGTGCCGTTGCCGCCTGTCAGCATGTAGCAATTCTTGAACACATTGTCTGACCATGACGGTTTCAGTTCCGTCAGCTTGCTCCAGTCCTTGTTGCAGGAGATATAGCTCAGCTTTTCGCAGTTGTAGAAGAATCCGCCCACTGCCGTCACCTTGCTCATGTCGAAGTTTTGCAGGTCAATCTCCGTCAGCGCCTTGCAGTTGGAGAACATTTGGTACATGTTGGTCACGGCTGAGGTTCTGAAGTTTTGGATTTCAAGCATTGTGAGCGACGAGCATCCACTGAACATGGAACTCATATCGGTGACTTTGCGGGTGTCGAAAAGGTTCACATTGAGCATGGTCAGCGATGAGCATCCGTCGAACATCGCGCCCATATTAGTGACGTTGCTGGTGTCGAAATGGGTCAGGTCGAGTGATGTGAGCGACGAGCATTCGGCGAACATGCAAACCATGTCGGTGACGTTTTCGGTGTTCATCAGGCTCAGGTCAATTGAGGTGAGGTTCTTGCAGCCCTCGAACATGTGGCTCATGTCCGTCACCTTGCTGGTGGTGAGGCAGTTCAGACCCTCGACAGTCTCCAGTTTCTTGAAGCCAGCGAACCAATAGGAAGTGCTTGTAGGCTTGTAGGCCACGAAGGAGGGGTCGAATACCACCTTGATGACTTTGCTGTCATAGTCGGCCCAATCGTCGCGTGTGGTGCAGACGCTGCCGGTACGCAGGTCTTTCTGCTTGTCGTAGTAGAAGGTGAGGGTCTTGTCAGCATCGGTGTACTCGGCGTAGGCTATGTTGTCTTCCGACTCGCCGGTAGGCACAATGATGATGTTTTGCTGTCCGGCAGGATAGCCGCCTATCCTGTAGTCGCAGATGCTCTTCTTGCTTGGGTTGAAGAAGAAATTGCCGCTTTCGAAGTCGCAATTCACTAATTCAAGATCGTCAAGTCCGACCACGGTGTCTGCTGTTCCGGCACTGTACAGCGTCACTCTCGAGTGGTTTATGACCATTTTCTTGTTGCTATACGACGAGCTGCCCCAGATGGCCGAAGAATTTTCGCTTGCGATCCGCACGTTGGTGTTGTCGATAGTCATCGTCACATCGTTATAACCCAGCTCCACGCCGTCGGCATCTTCTCCATTGATGTAAAGCGAGCCGTCGCCGGTGAAGGTGGCGCTGGCTATCAGCCAGATGGTCTCGGCGCTCCCTGAGAAGAGTTTGTTGTCGCCAACGAGCTTCACGGTGAGGCCGTCGATTTTGCTCATGATGCAGTCGTCGTTACATACGATGTTCACATTGTCGAGTGTCAGCGTCTTCGTGTCGGGGTCGTAGGATGCCGTGCCGCTCTTGATGTCGGGAGAGGTTATGTTGTTCTTGTTTGCCTTTGTCACACGGGTGGCGAGGTACAGGTCGTAGGGGTCTCCTCCGGGAGCAAAGCTGACCGATTTGACCTCGGAGCCATTCCAGCTCAGTACCGAGCCTTTCGTCTTGTCGTACATGCCGAAGACAGGCGACTCTATGTGGCAGTCGATGAGTTTCAGCTCTGCCTGGTTTCCACTCGATACGGGTTTCTTCTCTTTTGACTCTATGCTCAGGGTTCCGCCTTCCCTTCCCGAGATGTACGTGTCGCAGTACATGTCAAGGCTATAGTAGTCGGTGGTGATGTAGCAGTTGCCTACCGGCTTGATGATGAGATTGGGCTGGTCTGAGTTGTAAATTCCCATATCGAGGCCGTATGCCACGATGTTGGCATTGGTCAGTGTCAGCGTCCTGACCGACGGGTCGTAGTATGCCTTGCCGCTCGTGATGGGTATGTCTGCATTGTTGCTGTCGGTCACTTCGGTGCCTTCCACATAGAAGCCGTAAGATATAGGCAGTCTGAACGATGTCCATGAGTAGTAGCCCAAGTTGCCGGCCTCGTCGCGCACTTCCAGGTCGATGTTGTACCAGCCGCCTTGTGTCAGTCCGTTGATGTAACTGCCCTTCTTGCCTTTCGTCCAGTCGAAGACCGTGATCCAGTCCGCGCCGTCCTTCTTCTCCTTGTACGTCAGCTTGTACTCCAGGTCGTCCTGCGCCGTCTTGTCATCGGTGGCCGGCTCCCATCTGACGTAGACCCTGTTGTCCTTGGCGTAGAAGTTGATGTCCATGTCGCCAGGCACGGGAGCCGTCGTGTCGTCCTTGTAGTCATTTTCACAGATGATAACTTCGTCGGTGACGAGACTGCCGTCCAAGGCCACGCCGTGAAGCGTCGAGCTAAATGCTGCGCCAGCCGGGCGGCGGATGCTGGTGCCAGTGCCCACTTCCAGCGAATTGATATTGGCAATCGAGCCCTTGCTGCCTTTTGCCACTGTGTTAGACAGGGTAGTCGTAAGCTTTTGTGAGGCGTCGTAGCCATTGCCGCCAATGCCGTAATAGCCGCCGTATGCCTTCACTGTGCAGTTGCTTATCAGCAGCGTCGACCTGTTCAGCTCAATAGCAGTACCCGTCTTGTTGTCGCAATTGATTTCGAGGACACAGTTCTTCGAATTGTAGCCGACAGCCGTTTCCCTTATGATGGTGCAGTTGAGCATAGTAAGCTGGATGGGTTCGGTACCTTTGCAGGTAATCTTGTTCGTACCTTTAAGGATAATCTTTGCCGATTTACCAGTTACTCCTGGGGCTGAAAAGGCGATGAAGTTACCGTCAATGCCGGTTTGAGGGTTTTCATACACCACGTTGTCGAGCACGATCTCTCCGGTAGTGGCATTGAAGCTAATCTTTCCACTCTTCAGACAAGGATGCTCGATTTCGTCAAACGAGGTCTCGTAAATATGGGTCTTTGAGGGGTCACCAGGCATCGTAAGCGAGTACTGTGCCTGTGCCTTCGTGGTCAGTACGGCGATGAATACCAACAGCCACAACGCACGGTGGCTGCGCAACGACATCACGAGTGACGCCAACGTTGAACATAAGTTTGAATTTTTCATAATCTTGATCTTTTAATTATAATATGTATAACATCTTATTTAGGTTAGAATGACATCAGACGGGCATTATGTTATGCCTGATTCTGCAATTTTGGGGCAAAGATACGAAAAAGCGGGCGAACCTCCAAACAATTCGCCCACTTTTTATGCTTGATGTTCCATGTAAGGTTCTACAAGTGCCGAGCGGGCTTGGAGTTCGCGCCGGGCGAACTCGGAGTCCGCCCGGCGCGAACTGACAGTTCGCCCGGCGCGAACTATTTGGGGTCTCGGAGGTTGTTTTTCGACCTGTACGGTTGAAAGTCTATGCAAGGAAAGCTCCGAAGGAGCGATAGACTACAGACGGGGGTGAAACCCCCGGTAATAGGAATTGAAATG
>CAJOEC010000032.1 GCA_905233425.1 uncultured Prevotella sp.
GCACCGAATTTTGTCAAGAAATCGGAATCACCGTTGCTTTTGGAGGGGTACATTGCTGAATGTGACAATTGGAACAATAGTATGAAATATTCAGGTTAAAGGCTTTTTCTCCAGTATCGCGTATGCAAAGGCGTATGCATTTCTTTTGTCGAAATTCATGACGTAAGCTGAGGCCGGCTCCATGGTCTTGTATGAGAGATATGCCAAATCAGGAGAATGAGCGGCCTTGTCGAAACGGTAGGCGTAGTCGCCTTGTATGGGCAGCTGGGCGATGTTGCCCGTCTTGGGGTTCAGTCTGTAGAGACGCACGTAGTCGCGGTCTTCGGCTGAGAAATAGACGAGGCCGTCGCTGTCCGACCAATCGACATGCTCCACGCTGGGGTCGAAGTCCTTGGTGAGGGGCTTGACGTCTTTGGTGGCGAGGTCATAGAGGAACAGTTCGTTCTCCGTCATGCTGGGGTAGACGTTGTCGGGCAGCTGGCAGCCGACGCGGTTGAAGGCTTCGGGCGTGCCCTTGACGAGCAGTTGGGTGCCGTCAGGCGAGAACTCCGCTCCGCCGAGGAACCCCTCGCAAAGCAGCACGGTGTCGGTCTTCAGCGTCTGAGGGTCCATGATGTAGTAGTCGGAAACCTCCGTGGGGCGCTTCTCCAAGCGTGAGTAGTTAGAGCATACGAGCAGTTTCTTGCCGTCGGCTGAAATGTCCATCAGCCACTGGTCGCGCGGCCCGAAGGTGATGCGCTGGCTCACTCCCGTCCTCACGTCGTGGCGCACGAGATAGTGGCGGGTGCGCCAGTTGGGCTGGCGGTCGTCCATCTCAAGCACCTCGAACACATCGGCATCCTCCTTCGTGCCCTCTTCCTCCACATTAATAATAATGTAGTCCTCCGTGGGGCTGACGGTATAGCTGCCGTCGGGCATGCCGCTGGCCCACCGCGTGCGGCTGCCCGTCGCGGGGTCTACCTTGTAGAGGGTGCGCACGCCCTGCTCCTTCTCCTCCTCGAGCCATGCCGTGGAGGTGGGCATCCACTGCACCGAATGTGACAGACGGCGCAACAGCTGCCATGCGGCATAATTAGTTTTGGGCTTACGGCTGAAAGTCATCAGCTCGTAGTCCCAGCGGCTGTTGCCCCCACGCTCGGTGGTCTGATAGCTGACCACCAGATATTCGCCGTCGGCAGAGAGCGACACACCGCGCACGCGGCGGCCGTCGGTGAGGTCGTGGACCATGTAGGGGTGGCGTGGGTCGAGGGTGTAGTACCATGCTGGCCCCGCCGGAGAAGCATCGGGAACGGTGGAGGCGACGGAGGGGGCATCAATAGTTACGCTGATGCTGTCGCTGTCGTTAGGCTCGGCCAGGAACTTGATGTCGATGGTGTGATGCTCAGGAGCCAGCGCAAGGTCGCCGGAGTTCTCCACACCGTCGACATAGACCTTATGGGTCTTCGGTCCTTTCACCTCGAGCTTGCCCTTCAGGTAGTCGCTGTTGTTGATGAAGAACGAGAGAATACCTACGGAGCGGCAGTCCTTGAGCGAGGGAAGGAGACCAGCAGACCCACCCCCGACCCCTCCCTGCAGGGAGGGGAGTATATACTTCTGAGGCAGTAAGTGGATATTTCCCTCACTTAGAGGGAGGGTCTGCTGGGGCTGTATTGCGTTGAGCAGCGACTGCGGGTCGAACTTCTTTCCCTGTGCGTCGACGGTGTCGAGGGCGAAGGGTGAGCTGACGGCGTAAGGCCCTGTCAGGTTAAACTCTGTGATTTCCGTCTTCTGTTGTGCCGACGCTCCTGCAACGAGTAGTGTCAGCGCCAATGTCGTGATAAAAGTAATTCGTGTAATTCGTTTTAATTCGTTGTTCATAAAAAGGAGGGGGATTATGTAATGATGAAAAAATAACATGGTACAATTTTGTGTGCTTGACCACGCCCCGAAAGGGGCAATGAGCAGTCAGCCCAGGGCAGCGCCCTGGGTAGGCATGAGTGCACAGCCCCGCCCTGTAAGGGCAAAAGAATGAGTAGGAGGCGTCGCCTCCGTCCAAGGCTTTTGCCCTCATTCCCGAGCAAAGCTCGCCTACCCGTAGCCTTTCAGGGGCGACGATAACCCTATCATCATACCCAGGGCACTGCCCTGGGCTAATAGCTTGCTGGCCTTTCAGGCCGTTCTGCGGAAACATACAATAATTATTTGTACCAAAATTATTGTACCAACTTATTTATTCACTTTTACTATAAAGTTTATTTGGTGTCAGTTTCGTATTTTTAAAGCCTAATGAGGGTGGATCCCGTGGTCTGCCTGTTGCCTGTGTCGAGCTGCACGGCGTAGATGCCACTTGGCAGCTGGTCAAGATTGATGGTCACGGACTGAGAGTCGGAAATGGCAGAGCCTGTGAGGGAAGGCACGGGGGCTGTGAGGGAAGGCACGGGGTCTGTGCAGACTGGCACGGGGCCTGCCCCTACAGTGAGCAGCAGACGTCCGTCGGTGGAGTAGATGCGGACGGAGATGCGGGATGGCACGGAGGAAGAGCGGGCTGGCACAGGGTCTGACCCTGCGGTGGGGTCTGACCCAACGGTGGAGAAATGGAGCGTCAGCTGCTTGCCGCTGACTGAGAACGACACCCCGGCGGGCTGTTCGCGGCTGAGGTCGCTGATGCCCGTCAGGCCGAGCATGTAGAGCAGACCGGCGTATGCGTCGATTTCGCCATAGCCATAGACATTGTTGGGATAGTCGAGGGTGCTGTCGGGCTGTCTCGACGAATGGGCAATGATGTCCTTTATCTGTGCGGTGGTCAGGGTCGGGTCGGCCTCCATCCACAGGGCAATCGTTCCCGCCACGGCCGGCGCGGACATCGACGTGCCCGTCTGGGCAAGTGTCATGGAGTAGCCGTAGTTTTCTTCATAGTCGGTGTCCAAGTGGGAAATGAGCCATGCGGCATATTCCATCTCCGTGTTCTCGTCGATGAAGTTGTTGAGCGCCGAGATGATGTTCACCCCCGGTGCGCACACGTCGGGCTTGGTTTTTCCGCCGAGCGTCGGTCCTGCCGACGAGGAGCGTGCTATGTAGCCCGGGCCCTTGGTGCTCTCGTAGGGTGTGAGGTCGGTGGAGTCGGAGTGGGCGTATTTGTTTGCCGCAGTCATTATCTTCAGGCGGTGGGCAATGTTCCCCACGGCTATGACCTCGTCCATACATGCGGGCCAGGTCATGGAATAGCCCTCGTAGGTTGAGAGTTGAGAGCTGGGAATTGAGAGTTGGGAGTTGACATCCTCCAACTGTGCGCACAGCGGGTCGGCGTAAACCCAGGCCTCGCCCTCGCCGCCAATGGTCACGAGTATTCGCTCGCTTGTGGTGAAGGTGGTGCTTCCGGCTGTTATATATATAATAATGTGTCCGTCGGCGGTCTGCCCTCGGTTCACCACTTTCAGGCTTCTCGATCCGAGTGAGAGCTTCGTCATCGCTGCCAGCTCCTGTGCCGTGGCCGTGGCCTCGCTCTTTGTCGTTTTGTAGGTGCTGTTGGTGTTTCTCAGTGTGACGGTCTGCATGGGCAGCACTTTCAGCTCGATGCCGAAATATGTGCCGAACTGCTCGTCGCCGTTGAAGCACACCCCTACTCCGCCCTGTGACGTCTCTTCTGTCTTATGTGCCAGTCGAGTGGTGCCGCCGGCGTTTCCTGCCGCCACCACGATTGCGCGCCCGGGCTTCTCGAGTAGTGTCCTGATGGCCTCGGCCTCAAGCTGGCGGTTGTCGCTGAAGCTCATGGCGTCGCCCATGCTGTAGTTTATGACACACGGTTTCTGCAGCTCGTCGGCGTAGGCGAAGATGTCGGCAAAGGCTCTCACCGACGATGCCGACGACAGTCCCGTGCCGTCGGTACGTATCTCCGTGTCCACGGCGGCCTCGGCAATGTCGGCCTCGGTGGCTATGCCCCGGTAGACCACGTCGTTGATGTCGTTCACCTGGCTTCCGGCGGCAATGCCAGCCACATGGGTGCCGTGGAGCAGTTTGGCGGCATCGCTGCTGTGCTGGGCGGCGGTGATGTCGGAGGTGGACGTCAGCCGTGTGTCCTTCATGTAGTCGGCTGCCCACACGATGCGCGTGGTGCCCTTGTCGTCGCGGAAGAAGGGGTGTATGTAGTCGAATCCGGCATCGACGATTCCCACCACGACATCTTTTCCCGTGAATGCCTGTGGCAGCTGCTGGCTTTCGCCTGCCGCGGCCTTGTCGGCGCCTATCTGCTGTGGCACGCGGTCGAGCATCGGGTGTGGCGCCCGCTCGGCCTCCACACGCACGACATCCTTGTCACGTGCGAGAGACTCAATACTGTCTTGGGGGATTCGCACAATAAGAACGCGGCCTATCGTCGTAAGCAACTCAGCACCATGGCGCGGCAGAACATCGGACTCGGCAGCGCCGTCGGTGAGTTTCACCAGCACGTCGACCGACTTGCATGGCGTTGGTTTGGTGTCTCCACCATTCGCCAAGGAGGGGGAGAGGAGGGAGAAAAAAAGGGCTATGCCTGAAAAGAATAATTTCCTCATATTTGTTGAGAGTTGAGTGTTTAGGGTTGAGTGTTGAGAGTTGAGAGTTAATTTTTCTGCAAAAATACACATTTCCCACCATACGGCCAAAAGTTTCACCTGAATTATTCATGGTAATTACGCTTTTTTGTTTTAAACTGCTTGTTTTAGAAACGAATTATTCTAATTAATTCTAATTTTATCCACGAATTTCTTTTAATTCTTATGTATAAGGCCATATTTGTGGCTTTTCTTTGGCCATGACGGGAATTATTGTTACCTTTGCCGACGATATTGTTTATATCGTATGTTTACGCAGAACGGCCTGCGCTCGAACTTGTTCGCTTGCGTAGAGCAACGGAGCAAGAAAGGCCAGCAGGCAGTCAGCCCAGGGCAGCACCCTGGGTATGATGACAGGGTTATCGCCACCATCATCAACAGGATGGCGGGGGAGGTGATTCCAGCGCGTTGAGTTCATAGTGCGGACGCGACACGTCGCGTCCCTATGGTGTGTCAAAACCGTCTCCGAGACGCCAAAAAGTTCGCGCCGGGCGAACTCGGAGTCCGCGCCGTGCGAACTGACAGTTCGCGCCGGGCGGACTGGGAGTCCGCCCGGCGCGAACTTTTTGGGCCATCCCGGCTTTGGCCGTCAATGAAGGGAGCAGACCCCGTGCAAGCCCGGTGCATGCGGTGTCATCTCAGCCTTCACCCCTTCCGGAGTCACCTCGACGTGGATGATCCCGGAGGGTGTGGGCACGTCGCCACGCATCCACTTCAGGCCTCCAAGATGGGGGCGTACCTCGTACTCCTCGTAACCGGGCTTCGTGGGGCGCACACCGAGGAAATAGCGGCCGATGATGTAGAGCGGCGATGCCCCCCAGGCGTGGCAGAGGCTCTTGCCGTAGGGACGGCCATACATGGCGAGGTGCTGGATGCCGTGCTCTTCAGGATTGTATTTCTCCCAGAACGTGGTGGCTCCCTCGCGGAGCATCCCGCCCCAGTAGGCTTTCATCTCCTGCAGCACGTTGTCTTGCTGCCCCATCTGGCAGAGAGCCTCCAGCTCGTAGAAGCGCATATAGGGCGTGGTGATGGCGGGTATGTCGGGGTTAAGCAGCACGTTCTTGGTGATGAGGGCTTTCTCCTCCTCGGATGCGAAGTCGTAGATGATGGCGAAGATGTTGGGGAACTTTGTGACTTGCGGGTTCAGCTTTCCGTCCTCGAGGGCATGGAGGAAGGCGCTGCGGTCGGGGCTGAAGAACAGGGCCTTGGTTCTCTCGCGGAGGGCGGCGGCAAGGGCGGCATAGTCGCGGCCCGACGCTAACGCGCCGGGAACGGTGGCAGACGGGGAAGCGCCGGGAACGGTGGCAGACGGGGAGGCGCCGGGAACGGTGGCTGTGGCAAGGAGGCGGGAACAGAGGGCCATGGTCTCGAGGGCTTTCCAGAGGAGAATCTGCTCGAAGGCGAGTGCGCCGCGCTTGTGCATGGGGAAATCCACCCAGTCGACGAAGATCCAGTCGTCGGGACGGCCCTCGGCCATGCCGTCGGAGTTGGTTCTTGCCAAGACGTAATCCATGAGCGAGACCATCTTCGGCCACATCTCGCGGATGAAGTCGAGGTCGCCGGTGTACTCGTAGTAGTCGGCGATAGACTTGAACCAATAGAAGGTGTAGTCCATGATGGTGTTCACGTGGGCGGTCACGGGATCCTTTCCGCGCAACTGGCGTATGGTGCGCTTCACGCATTCGTTGTCGAAGCGCAGGTAGTAGTTCATCAGGTAGCTCTGAATGGCGTCGCCGCTCCATGTCCAACGGTCGCGCTTTATGCCGTCGCAGAAGAACTCGCGGGTGGTGAGGTCGAGGGTGTAGGCCGCGACCTGCCAGATGCGGTTCAGCTCTTCGTCATCGCAGCAGAAGGAGCCGCTCCTCGCGGGGTCGAAGGGTGCGTACTCGTAGTCCACGGCCGGAGAGCCGCAACGCCCCTTGCCAGTCCTTTCCACACACACATAGCGGAAAGCCTTGGTGTCGAACCGTATGTTCTCGGTATTGAAATCTATGCGGCAGGCGTCGAGTGTCTCGCAATGCTCGCCGTCGAGAGCCTCCTCGCGGCTTTCGCCGTAGTAGACGCGCAAGGTGCAGTTGTCGCGTAGTCCGCCGATGCGCAGACTTCCGAATGTCTCACGGCCAAAGTCGTAAAGCCATCGGCGAGGGCCAATCTTCTCACTACTGACAGGATGGAGGCGCGTGGTTGGCAGCCGGTAGTGCGACGGAGGCTCCTCAGGGTTGTCGAAGCCAAAATGGGCAACACTTCCTGGGACGGCAGAGTTGCAAGCAACGCCTACAGGAACGTAGATGCCCGAGCCGTGGGCTTCGCCGTTCTCGTCAATCCATATCTTGTCCTCGTAGGTGGCCTTCCACGACGAGTCGCTGACGATAGTCCTGCCCTTGACGAAAAGGGCTGGTGGCGAGGCCTGGTTCCACACTTTGAAGCTGAGAGTGTGCTCGCCGGCAGGGATGGTTATGGGACTTATAGGACTTATAGGACCTATGAGACCTATAGGACCTATAGGACTTATGGGACTTATAAGCCCTATAGGACTCATAGTACCCACAAGTTTCCCATCGATGGCGGCACTGAGCTGGCCCTCGCAGAATATGTCGATCTTCTCGGCTTTCTCGAGTTTCACAGTCTTGGAGAAAACTACGGTGGGCCAGTGGCTGTCCTGCTTCCAAAACGGCGGGAACATGGTCCCACGCTCCGTGCGCCGATTGTTGAACTTGTTGCCTAACCACACCTCGAAGTCGCCGGGGTACCATATCCATGTCGCTTTCTGTTTCATAGGAGTTAAAGGAGTTAAAGGAGTTAAAGGAGTTAAGGGAGTTAAGGGAGTTAAGGGAGTTAAAGGAGTTAAAGGAGTTAAAGGAGTTAAGGGAGTTAAGGGAGTTAAGGGAGTTAAAGGAGTTAAAGGAGTTAAAGGAGTTAAAGGAGTTAAAGGAGTTAAAGGAGTTAAAGGAGTTAAGGGAGTTAAAGGAGTTAAAAACACGCCCAAAGTTAAGCAAAAAAAGAGCGAATGAATAGGCATAAAGCAAGGGTTTAACACTTTTTACTTTTTTTTTCATCGTCATTGCCGCGTTTTCGTTTTTTTTTGCTACCTTTGCCGACGAGATTGTTAGATATATGAGTAAGCCACAAAAGATTGTAACCTTCGGAGAATTGTTGTTACGTTTCTCCAAGGACCAGCACCAGCGTCTCTCCCAGGGCCGCTATTTCACGAGTATGTATGGCGGCAGCGAAGCAAATGTTGCCGTAAGTCTGGCCACCCTTGGCGACGAGGTGGAGTATGTCACCTGTCTGCCTGAGACCCCTGTCGGCCATGCCGGAGCACAAAACCTGATGCAGCTCGGCGTGGACATGCGCCACACTCTGTGGGGCGGCACCCGCATAGGCACCTACTACCTTGAGCCGGCGGCGGGAATGCGCTCGTCGAAGGTTGTCTACGACCGCAACGGCTCGGCCTATTCCGAGCTGCGGCCGGGAATGCTGCCCTGGCGCGAGATACTGTGCGGAGCCAGAGTGCTCCATGTGTCGGGTATCACGACCGCCATCACCAAGAACGCCGCCGACGCCACCTTCGAGGCCATGGACATCGCCGACGAGATGGGGGTGAAGGTGTCGTTCGACATCAACTACCGCAAGAACCTGTGGCGCTACGGTGCAGAGCCGCGAGAGACGATAGGACGTATGCTCTCGCGCTGCGACCTGATGTTCGGCGACGCCATCGAGTTCGAATGGCTCTGCCAGCGCCAGCAGCCGCCCTACACAGCAACCGACACGAGCTTCGAAATGCAGATGGACGAATACCGCGAGTGGTTCGAAGAGCTGCACGACCGTTATCCGCGCTGCCAGCGTTGGCTCATGGGAATGAGAAACATGGTGGCATCGAGCCGTCATCTTCTCACCGCCCTGCTCTACACTTGCGAGAATAGAGGAGAGAGGAGAGAGGAGAGAGGAGAGACTTTGCAGTCCCCCAACGGTTACCGCTTGCTACGCTCTGTCATCCACGACATCAACGGAGTTGTCGACCCGTCGGGGGTGGGCGACGCCTTCATGGCGGGAATGCTCCACGCCACTGGGCAGGAGAACGTCAGCGAACAGTGGCTGCTCGACTATTCACTTGCTGCGGCAGCCATGAAAAACACCATCGTCGGCGACTTCAACCTGGCCACCGACGACGAGATACTCTCGGCAATGAGTAGTGCTAAATAGTAATTAAATAAGTAGCAAAGATATGACTCGAACAACATGGGCTGTTTTGCCCAAACTTGCTATCGCTTTCCTTTCACTGGCTGTTCTCTTTTCCTGCGACAAAAAGGAAGAGACGGTGGTGGAAGAAAAGCTGAAACGCGCTGTGCTGGTCTATGCCGCCGGCGACAACAACCTCACCAGTGGCGTGGACTACCTCGACTCTGACATCAAGCAAATGCGCGAAGCCTCGAAACAACTGGGCAAGGACAACAAGCTGGTCATCTACGTGGACAGTCATGACAGCAAGCCTTTCTATCTGCTGGTTGAGGACGGCGACACCACCGTCCTGAAGAATATGACGGAGGAGGTAAAGAGCAGCGACCCGACAACGCTCTTCCAAGCCATGAAATATGTCATGGACAATTATGATGCCGACAGCTACGGGCTGGTGCTCTGGGGACATGCCGACGGATGGATAACGCGCAGCGCGGGCGGCCCCCGACGCGCATACGGCGTCGACCGCACCGGCGGAACGACATGGATGAACATCGCCAACATGGCGGGAGTGCTGGAGCGGCTGCCAAAGCTGAAATTCATCTTCGCCGACTGCTGTGCCTTCCTCTGCGTGGAAAACACTTACGAACTGCGCAACTGTGCTGAGTATATCATTGGCTCGCCGGCGGAAATTCCTGGCGAAGGCGCACCCTATAACACCGTCGTGCCCGCACTTTTCAGCCAGTCGGAGGATTTCTACAAAAGCGTGATTGACGCATATTTCGCCCAGACATCACGAGGGAGCAACCACAGCTACAAGGTGCCTCTTGCTGCGGTGAATACCAGCCAAATGGACAATCTGGCAGAGGCTACGGCACAGACTCTTGCTTCGTTTGCAGATAAAATCGAGGCCGATAACAAGGGTAAGCGATACCCCGAAACGGACAGCCTGATATACTACTACAACCACACGCAGTTCGACATGCAGGACTTCATGCTAAGCTATGCCGACAGCGACCAATATGCTGAGTGGAAGAAGGCATTCGACAAGGCCGTGCCCTACAGCACCTTCACCGATGTGTGGATGGCCAACCATATCCTCTACACCGACAAGACAAACAGCGAATTCGAGGATTTCAAACCCACGAAGGAACGCATGGGCGTACTGGGAATGTTCGTGCCACAGAACGATAACTCCACAAGATGGTGGCCTAAGAGTTACTTGGTAAACCTGGGCGTGAGCATGACCTACCTCAACAACGAAATACAGAACATGCAGTGGTACAAGGCTGCAAAGCTCGCCGACGCAGGCTGGTAATCCCCACAAAAACCCACTAACACCCACCCCAAAACCCAATGAAAATACTTCTCTTAGGCAGCGGCGGCCGTGAGCACGCCTTAGCATGGAAAATCGCCCAAAGCGAGCAAGTGGAAAAACTCTTTATCGCCCCTGGCAACGCCGGAACGTCAGTCCTACCCTCAGCCCCAGGGGCAGCTCCCCTCAGCCATGGGGGCAAAGGCGAGAACGTGGCAATAAAGGCCGACGACTTCGAGGCCATCAAGCAGTTTGTCGCCGACAATGGCATCGACATGGTCGTCGTAGGCCCGGAAGACCCGTTGGTGAAAGGCATCTACGACGACCTGAAAGCCGACCAGCGCACCAAAGACGTGCCTGTCATAGGCCCGTCGAAGGCCGGCGCCGTGCTCGAAGGCAGCAAGGACTTCGCCAAGGCGTTCATGATGCGCCACAACATCCCCACAGCACGCTACCAGACATTCGACGGCGACCATCTGGCCGAGGCACAGGCTTTCTTGGAGACCATGAACCCGCCCTACGTGCTGAAGGCCGACGGGCTCTGCGCAGGAAAAGGCGTACTGATAGTGCCCACATTAGAAGAGGCTAAGAAGGAACTGGGCGAGATGCTCGGTGGGATGTTCGGTAACGCCTCGTCGCGTGTGGTCATCGAGGAGTTTATGAGCGGCATAGAGTGCTCGGTGTTCGTACTCACCGACGGCGAGCACTACAAGATTCTGCCCGAGGCCAAGGACTACAAGCGCATTGGCGAGGGCGACACCGGACTGAACACCGGAGGCATGGGCAGCGTATCGCCAGTACCATTCGCCACCAACGAGTGGATGAAGAAAGTGGAGGACCGCATAATACGCCCGACAGTCGACGGACTGCGCGAGGAGGGCATTGACTACAAAGGATTCATATTCTTCGGACTGATTAATGTCTACCCCACATCAGAGGGGCGTGCCAATGTCTACCCCACCCCGCCTTCGGCACCCCTCCCCTCAGAGGGGCGGGGAATAGGGGACCCTTATGTCATTGAATACAACTGCCGCATGGGCGACCCCGAGACCGAGACCGTCATGCTGCGCCTGAAGAGCGACCTCGTGGATCTGTTGGAGGGCGTGGCACAGGGCGACCTTGACCGCCGCACGGTGGAGTTCGACGAGCGTGCCGCAGTATGCGTGATGCTCGTCAGCGGAGGCTACCCACAGGCATACAAGAAAGGATTCCCCATCACCGGCATTGACAAAGTGGAAGGCTCGGTGGTATTCCACGCAGGGACGGCCACCGCTCCCGATGCTTCTACTGAGGGCATCGTCACCGCCGGCGGGCGCGTCATCGCCGTCTCGTCATACGGCAAGGACAAGGAGGAAGCCCTGCGCAAATCGTTCCAGGAAGCACAGAAGATAGAATTTGAGGGCCGCTACTTCCGCCGTGACATAGGCGCAGACCTGTAGGGGCAGGCCCCGTGCCAGCCCGCAAACAAATTGGCAGGACTCCGACATTCCGAGATGAAGAGACTACAGAACAGAATTGCTGAGAACGGCCTCGTACTGCCGGTGATGTCGGCCTACGGCATAGCCATCTGGCTTGCCGCCGGCCTTGTCAATTATGCGCTATGGCCCCAGCTGGTCTGTTTTGTCCTGTCGGTCTACATGATTGCCGAGATGAACAACGCCTATTCGTTGCTGCGTGTGCGCAGTCGGATGGTTTCAGGCGTGTTCATCGCCCTTACATGCACCATGAGCTTCATGTTCAGCGGGCTGCCGGGGGCACTCACCCAGCTCTTCGCCATCGTTTCGCTGCTGCTTCTGCTTTCCACCTATCAGGACAAGAAGTCGTTGGGCCGCATCTTCTACGCCTTCCTGCTCTTTGGGCTTTGCAGCATTCTCTGTGTCGATATACTGCTGTTTGTGCCTCTTCTGTGGCTGCTCATGCTTACGCAACTTCAGTCGCTGTCGTGGCGAGGGTTCTTTGCATCGCTCATCGGACTGGCCACTCCCTACTGGTTTTTCAGCCTTTGGTTCGTATGGCAGCGCGACTTCACTCCCCTGGCTGACCATTTCCGTTCTTTGGCCACGTTTATGCCTCTGTCAGAAGCCTACGCCACAGTTACTATATGCGAACTGCTGACTTTCGTGCTGACGGCGGCACTCACGCTGACAGGCATAGTGCATTTCTGGAACCACAGCATCGACGAGAAGATACGCACCCGCCTGTTCTACGGACTGTTCACGTGGATGTCGGCGATGAGCCTTCTTCTTACTGCCTTGCAGCCCCAGCTCTTCGACCCCATGATGCGCATTGCGGTGGTGTGCGCCAGCCCGTTAGTGGCCCATTTCCTCACGCTCACATCGACGCGAATAACCAACATCGCCTTCTTCGCAATAGTCGCCGTTACCGTGGCCGTCACGATAGCGACATTGATTCTCAATCCTATCACCCTTCCATTTTCGCTCCTGACTCCTATCTCTTAACTCAAGTAAAAGTTAAAAATAAGTTGGTACAAATAGGTGATTATCGTATGTTTCCGCAGAACGGCCTGAAAGGCCAGCAAGCAATCAGCCCAGGGCAACGCCTTGGGTATGATGACAGGGTTATCGTCGCCCTGAAAGGGCAAAAGCTCTGGACGGAGGCGACGCCTCCTACTTATTCTTTTGCCCTTACAGGGCGGGGCTGTGCACTCATGCCTACCCAGGGCGCTGCCCTGGGCTGACTGCTCATTGCCCCTTCGGGGCGTAGTCGAGCACACAAAATCGTACCAAGTTATTTTTTTATTATCACCAAAACAAAAGTCTCTCAACTCTCAACACTAAACGCTCAACACTCAACACTAAACTCTCAACTCTCAACACTAAACTCTCAACTCTCAACAAGGAATGGATTTTGAAGCATACGGCTACTGGGGCATGTTCGTGACAGCATTTTTTGCCGGCAGCGTATTCCCCTTTTCCAGCGAGGCCGTCATGCTTGGTTTGCTGGCCGCCCCAGGCATAGAGCCATGGCCGTTAGTGACATACGCCACGGTGGGGAATGTCCTTGGTTCAATGTTCAACTATACTGTTGGGAGAATGGGACGCTTGGAGTGGATTGAGCGCATACTGAAGATAAAGCGCGAGAAACTGGAGCGTGCGCAACGTTTCGTCTCGGGATACGGTGCGTGGATGGGATTTTTCGCCTTCGTCCCTATCTTGGGCAGCGCCATCACCGTGGCACTGGGCCTGATGCGTGCCAACGTCGTGATAACTCTTCTGAGCATAACCCTCGGCAAAATCCTGCGCTATGCCCTTCTGGCCTTCGGCACCGAGTGGATGTTCAAATGACTTGAATGGCTCCTTTCACTTTCTGCCCTTCCTTATTATTGTCAATCCTTGCGCCACTGTTCTATGGTGCATTCGTGTTTCTTGGCATCCTCGTCGTAGTTGATGCCCACGAGGAGTATGTCGCCGGTGTATTTCTCTATCTGCTGCGGGTAGTTCCGGTTCTTTATCTGGTCAATGGCGGCTTTTGCGCTCTTGTTGTTTTTCAGTTCGATGACAAGGGCAGGCTTGTCCACATTCTTGCGTGGCAGGAACACAATGTCAGCAAAGCCTTTGCCCGTGGGCAGTTCACGGATGAAATGGAAATCGTTTCGGGCATAGTAATAGGCGATACTGATGACGCAGGAGAGCGAGTTCTCGTCGTTATACTTGAAGATACTGGAATGTTCGGCGTGCGCCTCGTCAAGGCTTGCAGCCACATAGTCGGCATCGCCGCAGAGAGTCGCGTTGAGCAGCTTTTCCGACTGTTCCAGGGCTTTCACCACCTCCCCCCATTTGTTCTCTTTCACGGCGTTCACCATTTCACCGCCCACTTCACGGTTGGGTATGTAACACTCATTGCGCTGCCAGTCATAGCCAAGGTAGCCTAAGTGTATGAGTACCGTATAAACATCATCCTTGCTAAGCACCACTGACATGTCGTTCTGGAAGTGTGTAGGGTCCACCTTCTCACGTCCACCAGCAAGCATCTTGACAATGCCCTCTTTCAGCCCGTCATAGTTTTGGTTGATATAGCCAGCCACTGCATCAAACGACCCCGTGGCTGTCCAGAAACTACGACATCGACGGCGCCTAACGGCCTCAACAACTGAATTGGGATTGAACATCGACAACTCATCGCCTATACGGTAACCGTCGTACCATTTCTCCAAATCGTCGTAGTCCATCCCATATTTGGCTGCCAGTTGTCGTACCTCGTCCTTGGTGAAACCGAAAAAGCCACCCATGTCTCCAGGATCAACCATTGAATACTCGGTGAAATTTTTAAGCGCCGACTCAGTCTTGTATTTCTTAATGGGCAGAATGCCAGTCATATATACGGCAGCAAAGGCTTTCATGGCTGTCACGTCCTTGAACATGCGGCGCAGCCAGTCCACGTAGTTATCCATGGCATTCGTCTTGGGGTCGAAAATGCGGCAAGGGGCGTCCCACTCGTCAATGATGAAGACAAAACTTTCGCCTGTTGTATCGGCGATGCGCAGGAGGAAGTCCATCATGTCATCACTTTCTTTACGGGGCACGTCGGGATAGGCCTCGGATATCTCCTCTGTCAGTCGTTGTTCAATATTCTCCACCATGCCTGTACCATCGGTACGCGACGTGAAGCGCGTCATGTCGAGGAAGATGGTGGGGTATTTGTTCAGGTGTTCTTCAAACGACGGGTCACGCGCTATCTCCAAGTCGGCAAACAGCTGCCGCGAATCGCACGAGTGGTCGTAATAGGCATAAAGCATTTTCGCAGCCATGCTTTTGCCAAAACGACGGCCACGGGTGACGCAACTGAAACGTCGCTCACTACCGACAGTATTGTTCACTACGGATATCAGCCCCGATTTGTCAACATACTCACCTTTTCGGGCGCTTCTGAACTCCCCGTTCCCTTTGTTGATATAAATTCCCATAGCGTCTTTCGCAATTTTTCGGCAAATTTACGGAAAAAGCCGTAAACGGCCAAACTTTTTCAAGGAAACGTTTAGCGAGTCCGCGCTTTTTCCATACCTTTTGCCGTCAAAGTTGGCAAAAACAGGTTCGCATATTTGGTCAGTTAGCATAAAAGAACTAACTTTGCACCCTCAAATTGAGACTTTACATAATAATAATGCATGACACAAGACCAAGTGCATAAAGGAAGGAACGCCCATTATTGCGGATTGACCGATGCCGAGGTGCTGGAAAGCCGCATGAGGCATGGGACCAACGTGCTGACGCCACCGGCAGAGAAGGGTGTTTGGCAGAAGATGAAGGACTGTATGCACTTCTGGCTCCTCAAACTCGACCTGGCCATATTTGCCATCGCAGCCATTATGGCGGTGGCGCTGCCCATCCACGACGGGCTGTGGATTGCACCTGTGCTGTTCTTCGTGCTCTTTGTCCTTACCTTTTTTGTGGCTTATATGGGCGGGAAATGGAGAGGTGGGCGGTTCTGCATGGACTCGCTATTCACCATCCTCCTGTTCGTCCTGCTGCTCTCTGGCTCCATCGCGTTCTACAATGGTGTCTTTGGTGGTCAGGAGGGCTGGGAGCCGTATCTGGAGCTTATTGGAATTGCCGCCGCCGTGCTCCTGGCCACGACAGTGTCACATATTCTGGAAGCACAGAACGAGAAGACGTTCAAGAGTCTGAACGAGGTGAACGACGACACGCCTGTGAAAGTCATCCGAAACGACAATGTGTGCCAGGTGCCGCGCAAGGACATTGTCGTCGGCGACATCGTGCTTATGGAAGCAGGCGAGGAGGTGCCAGCCGACGCGGAGCTTCTGGAAAGCATGAACCTGACCATGGACGAGAGTTCGCTGACAGGCGAACCATTGTGCATGAAGACCACCAATCCTGAACACTTTGACAAGGACGCGACATATCCCTCGAACCATGTGTTGAAGGGATGCAATGTGATGGAGGGCGACTGCATTGCCAAAGTGTTTGCGGTCGGCGATTCCACTGCATCTGGAAAAGTGTATGAGGCTGCACGCGTGAAGGAGGGAGGGACAACGCCGCTGAGTGAGGAACTGGACAGACTTGCAACCCTAATCACGAATATAAGCTATGTGCTGGCCGTCATTATTGTCATTGGTCGGTTTGTCAGCATCTATTTCTCAGCGGGGACGGCAGAACTCAGCTGGCCCTGGCTTATACAGTATGCGCTCGACTCGGTGATGATAGCCGTGACACTGATAGTTGTTGCCGTGCCCGAAGGTCTGCCAATGGCGGTGACGTTGAGCCTGGCATTCAGCATGAAGCGGCTGATGAAGGAGAACACACTGCCGCGGACGATGCACGCATGTGAGACGATGGGGGCGGTGTCGGTGATATGCTCGGACAAGACTGGAACACTGACTCAGAACCAGATGAAAGTTGTGGGGACGGCGTTTCCTGGAATCCCGGCGGGTACGGTGGCAACGGCGGCGGACTGGCCGCTGATAAAAGAATGTATAGCCGCGAATACGACAGCGAACCTCGATTTCTCAGACCCAAAGAGAACGAAAGCCATCGGCAACCCTACAGAGGGGGCGCTCCTGCTATGGCTCCATGAGAATGGCGTAGACTACAGGGACATTCGCGGGTCGCTGAGAGTCATCGACCGTCTGCAGTTCACAACAGAGCTGAAATACATGGCAACAATCGTGGATTCCGAAGTAACAGGAAAACGCGTTGTATATGTTAAAGGCGCTCCCGACATTCTCATGGGGCTGTGCCAGGTTTCCGTAGAAGAAACGAATTATTACAACGAGAAACTGCTGGAATACCAGAGCCACGCCAACCGCACACTTGCCTTTGCCTATAAGGAGGTCGGGGATTGCGATTCCCCTCAAACAGTATGCAAATCCCCTCAAACAGTATGCGATTCCCCTCAAACAATTTTCAAAGACGGCAGACTGAACGTGAACGGTTTGCATATACTGGGCATAGTGGGCATCGAAGACCCTGTGCGCCCAGACGTTCCTGCCGCTATCGAGGAATGCCTGACTGCGGGCATCGAGGTTAAGATTGTCACTGGCGATGCCCCCGGCACAGCCAAGGAGATAGGCCGCCAACTGGGACTATGGAAACAGGGAGACAATGACGAGAACATACTCATCGGGGCTGAGCTGGCTGCAATGACCGACGAGGAACTGAGGCTGAGGCTGCCGAAAGTGAAAATAATCTCCCGTGCCCGTCCTAACGACAAGGAACGAGCTGTGAGGATATTGAAGGGACTTGGCGACATCGTGGCCGTCACTGGCGACGGGACTAACGACGCTCCAGCACTGAACACAGCCAACGTAGGGCTTTCGATGGGCGACGGAACAGCCGTCGCAAAGGAGGCCAGCGACATGACCATACTCGACAACTCGTTCAGCACCATTGCCAATGCAGTGATGTGGGGACGCTCGCTCTACAAGAACATCAAACGTTTCATTCTCTTCCAGATGACGGTGAACGTTGCGGCCTGCCTCATTGTGCTCATCGGAGCATTCATAGGTACGGAGTCGCCGCTGACAGTAACACAAATGCTGTGGGTGAATCTCATCATGGACACTTTCGCCGCTCTGGCATTAGCGTCACTGCCTCCCGCAAAAGCCGTCATGAGCGAGAAGCCACGGTCGGTAAAAGAGAACATCCTCAAAGGCATGGGCAAGGTGATACTCGGCGTTGGCGTGACTTTCACAATAATCCTGCTCGGGATATGTCTGTTCTTCCAGCACGCCGATGTCACATCGCTTACCGAAGTGTTCAATGGCAATGCCACCTGGGGCAGTTACGACGGACTGTCGCCATACGAGCTGGGGCTGTTCTTCACCATATTCGTGATGCTACAGTTCTGGAATATGTTCAACGCGAAGGCTTTCATGACATCAGAATCGGCCTTCAAGGGAATCTCATGGAAGGACACGAAGTGGTTCATACTTATTGCTGGAATCATAGTGGCAGGACAGGTTCTGATGACAGAAACCCCCGGCTTGCAGGAGATGTTCAACATGGCCGAAGGGGGTATAAAGGCCATGGACTGGATTGTAATTGTTGCCGCAACGTCGCTTGTACTTTGGACAGGTGAAATCATAAGGGCTGTGAAAAGATAACAAATTATTTTGCTGTTATGTTTTTTTGTCGTACCTTTGCACGCGATATTGCAGATAAAGCATTTCAGTCATGACAAAAAAGACATTTTTTGCCCTGTTTGTTGTCGCGCCGATAATGGCAGCGGCCCAGACTTTCGACTTCGACTTGACGAAGCCCCAGCCTGTTTATAACGACCAAGATGGCTACGGCTATGACGTGCTGCCTGCGCCCGAAAGGAAGAAACCTGCTGAGCCGTTCTATTTCTCCGTGAAGGTGCCCGACGGCAACTATCGGGTGAAAGTCGTTCTCGGCGGCAAGAAGGGCGGCAATACAACAGTGCGTGCCGAGGGGCGCCGTCTGATGATGGACAACATAACAACCCCGAAGGCCAAGGACATAAAGGAAGTGGAGTTCGTGGTGAACAAGCGCTCGACGTTCATCGAGGATGGCAAACAGGTGAAGATCAAGGACCGGGAGAAGGTCTATTTCGCCTGGGATGACCGTCTGACCTTGGAGTTCAACGGCCCCATGCCCGCAGTCCGCAGCATACACATTGAGCCGGCCGACGTACCTACCATTTACCTTTGCGGCAACTCCACCGTTGTGGACCAGCATTACGAGCCGTGGGCATCGTGGGGACAGATGATTACGCGCTGGTTCGGCCCCGAGGTGGCTATATCGAACCACGCTGAGAGCGGGCTGACTGCCCGCACGTTTATCGCCTCGTTCCGTCTGGACAAGATTCTCACCACACTGAAAAAGGGAGATTATGTGTTCGTGGAGTTCGGCCATAACGACGAGAAGGAGAAGAAGCCCGGCGACGGGGCATGGTATCACTACCAGTACCAACTGAAGATTTTCGTGGACCAGGTGAGGGCGAAAGGGGCAGACATAGTGTTCCTCACTCCCACCCAGCGCCGTGCTTTCGACAAGGACAACAAGACACTACTGAACACCCACGGCGATTTCCCCGCAGCGATGAAGATGGTGGCCGAGAAGGAGAACGTGCCGCTCATAGACCTCAACGCCATGACCAAGACGTTCTTTGAGACCCTGGGCTTCGAGGACTCGAAGCGGGCACTGGTGCACTATCCCAAGGAGGCATACGGCAAGGAACTGGCCGACAATACCCACTTCAACCCATACGGGGCCTACGAGGTGGCGAAGTGCGTGGTCATGGGCATGAAGCAACTCCAATTGCCTATTGTCCAATACCTCCGCCCTGACTGGCAGGACTTCGCCCCCGCACAGCCCGATGACTGGCGGACGTTCCTGTGGGCACCGTCAAGAATAGTTGAGAACGTCAAGCCTGACGGAAACTGAATATCAAGTGAGAGATTTTAATAGAGCAATAATGAAGAAATTCTTTACCATATTAGCACTGATAGCACTGAGCGTGACGGCAATTGCGCAGAGCTGGCCTACGCCCACCATTGAAGCGAAGCCAGGTACGCGCTGGTGGTGGCTTGGCTCGGCTGTGGATAAGGAGAATCTTCATTGGAACTTGCGGCAATATGTTGACCACGGTATCGGAGCCGTGGAGATAACACCGATTTATGGTGTGCAGGGCAATGAGAAGAATAATATTCCTTATCTCTCCAACCAGTGGATGGACATGCTGCGCTACACTCAGGAGCAGTGCAGCAAGAACGGCATAGAGCTTGACATGGCAACAGGAACGGGCTGGCCCTTCGGAGGCCCGTGGGTGCCGTTGGAGGAAAGTGCCTGCCGTGCCATCTTCGTGGAAAAGACGATTGACAGCGAGGGCGTCATCGACCTTTCGCTGTCGGAAAAGGATGCCAAGAACGCCGTGCTTCATAAGGTTATGCTCTACACCGCCGACGGGAAGGCCATCGACGTGACAGAATACGTCAAGGACGACAAAACCCTTCCCCTGCCCATCCTTGCAGAGAAGGGAACTGACACATCCTCTGCTAAGAAAACTAATGCTAAAAGTATATACTCCCCTCCCTCGAAGGGAGGGGCAGAGGGTGGGTCTGTCATCGCCCTATATATTAAATATGGTGTAATGAAGGTGAAACGTGCCGCCCCCGGCGGCGAGGGTCTTGTCATCGACCATTTCGACCGCAAGGCAGTGGCCAACTACCTGAAGCATATTGAACAGGCTTTCGAACGCACCAAGACACCATATCCCCACACCTTCTTCAACGACAGTTACGAGGTGGAGGCCGCAACGTGGACACCATCACTTCTCAAAGAGTTTGAGAAACGGCGCGGATACAAACTGGAGGAGCATCTACCCGAACTGTTAGCAAACGACCCAAAGGTGTTAAGCGACTACCGTGAGACCCTTGGCGACCTGCTTTTGGAGAACTTCACCGAGCAGTGGACGGCATGGGCACACAGTCACGGGGCGATAACAAGAAACCAGGCCCACGGCTCACCCGCCAACCTCATCGACTGCTACTCCGTCGTCGACATACCTGAAATTGAGGGCTTCGGCCTCTCTGACCTCGGCATCAAGGGGCTGCGCACCGACCCCGGCAAGACTCGCAAGAACGACTCTGACTACTCGATGTTCAAGTATGCCCCGTCGGCAGCCCATGTCTGTGGCAAACCCTACACCAGCAGCGAGACATTCACCTGGCTCACCGAGCATTTCCGTACAAGTCTCTCTCAGCTGAAGCCCGACCTCGACCTGATGTTCTGCGCCGGCGTGAATCATATCTTCTTCCACGGCACCTGCTATTCTCCCAAGGACGACGAGTGGCCCGGCTGGAAGTTCTACGCCTCCATCGACATGAGTCCCACGAACAGCATCTGGCGCGACGCTCCCTATTTCATGGAGTACGTAGAGCGTTGCCAGAGTTTCCTGCAATGGGGACAGCCCGACAATGACTTCCTCGTACTGCTGCCCGTGCGCGACGCTTGGAAGAAGCCCAACGGCAAACTGCTCATGCAGTTCAGCATCCACGCCATGGGCAAGCTGATGCCTGAGTTCCGCGATGCCATCCTCGAGATTGACAAGGCCGGCTACGACTGCGACTATATCTCCGAGCGGCTGTTGATGCAGACCATCTGCAAGGACGGACAGCTCGTCACTATTGGTGGCACCACCTATAAGGGTCTCATCATCCCAGGCAGCGGCGAGATGCCCGAGAACGTGAAGCAGCACATTGAGCAGCTGAAGGGCCAAGGCGCCCACATCATGTATGGCATTGACGAAGCCGCAATGGCAAAGGCTGCCAAGCCCGAAACGATGAAAACGCAGTTGGGCCTGAAGGCCATCCGCCGCAAGAACGCCAACGGGTACCATTACTTCATCGCCAACCTGACGTCGCACGACATTTATACAGGTATCATTTATCAGCAACTTGCCGTTCCATTCAAGGATGCGCTATGGTTCAATCCCCTAAATGGAGAAATAACCCGTGCAAAAATCAAAGACGGGAAAATACAGATAGAACTGCGTAGCGGTGAGTCCATGATATTGCAGACTTTCGACGATACAGTACCTACAAACTTACCCTATCGGATAATAGCCCCCTACTCAATATGTGAAAGCATGGCTGACAGTTTTGTGGAGCATGAAATACACAAGGCCATTGAAGGGCCATGGGCACTCTCCTTCACCGAGGAGGCTCCTAAATTGGACAAGACTTACCAGCTTGACAAATTACAATCATGGGAGACACTCGACGAGCAGACCCGCGTAACCATGGGCACCGGCGTCTATACCACCCACATCAAGCTCTCCCCGAAAGAAGCAGCAGACAACTGGCTCATCGACCTCGGCGACGTGCGCGAGTCGGCCCGTGTCTATATCAACGGCCAGTTCATCGGCTGTGCATGGAGTGTGCCCTTCATCCTCGACACCAAAGGAACGCTTCGCGCCGGCGACAACGAACTGCGCATCGAGGTTACCAACCTCCCTGCCAACCGCATTGCCGACCTTGACCGACGGGGCGTGCAGTGGCGCAAGATGGAAGAGATAAACGTTGTAGACATCAACTACAAGAAAACACTCTACGACCAGTGGGAGCCTGTTCCCAGCGGCCTGAACTCAGAAGTCAGACTCATTAAACAATAAATGCTATGTAACAAGCGTTTGAACAATTAACAATTATAAATAAAAAAAGAAATGGCAGAAGAAAGCAATCACCACCATCACCATCATCACAGAGAAGATGATGCCACGCGTTTCAAGCGCAAAAGCCTGATGTCGATAAAGCGCAGGAAAATCATAAAGAAATGGGCATTCCGTGCCCTTTGTGCCGTGGCCGTCATCATGGCCATACTCGTGTTCCTGGCATACACCATAGGCTAACGTTAATCTAATCACGATCTAAAAGCACGGGGAAATCGTTACGAATGATTTCTACCGTACTAATGTCTATTTCCGCCTGGCAAGTGCACTCGTGGCCTTGGCAGGCGTTTTTTGTTATGCCCTGCGGGTCTATCACTGCCGACCCTCCACCATATTGTATCTTTCGTTCACGCCCCACACGGTTCACCGCCACCACGTAGCACTGGTTTTCAATGGCACGGGCACGTAGCAGCGTGTCCCAGGCAAACTGACGGGCGGAAGGCCAGTTGGCCACATAGACTATAGCATCGTACTCCCCCGCCCTGCCCCATCGTGACCATACGGGAAAGCGAAGGTCGTAGCAAACTAAAAGCAGAAGCCGGAAGCCGCGATAGTCGACAATCGTATGCCTGTCGCCATTTGCGTAGTTAGCGTCCTCATGGGCGTATGTGAACAGGTGATGCTTGTCGTAGCTGACTGTGCCCTCAGGAGTGACGAAATAGAGGCGGTTGCGGTAGAGACCATCGCCATCGCGTATGGCCAGACTGCCACATACAGCGCACTGTCGTTCAGCCGAGGTCTTCTTCATCCATGCCAGGGCACGCGAGTCTTGCTCGTCCTCGGCAATATCCTCCGGGTGTATCGAATAGCCCGTTGACCACATCTCAGGCAGCACATAAAGGTCGGCCCAGCCGCCACTGCCGCTGCCACAATTGACACAGCCACCACTGCCACCATTGCCACTGCCCCCGCTGCTTCCCCAGCGGGTGTCAGCCATCATCTTCTCGGCTTTGGCAATATTGGCGTCGACATTGCCGTAGTCTATGTCCATCTGTATCAATGAAACAGTCATAGGTAAAAGTCTTTAGTCAGTTCGTTGTATTTTTCCGAGCCTATCACCAGCTCCGTCCTCTCTATCTGGGCAGGATGTCTGCGGAAAGCGAGCATATAGCGGCGCGGTGGCTTGTGCACGGTGGTTTTCACGGCACACTCGCGCACCTTCGACAGTCCGGCCAGTGTTGCCTCGCCCTCCAGTCCGTCCTTGCATTCGAAGGGTATGACCACCGACAGTTCGCCATTGTCGGCAAGCAGTCGGGAGGCGCAGCCCATCAGTTCACGGTAACCGAGTGTCGAGCAGTGGCGGGCCAGTGTACGCTGACGGTCGGGGCAAACCAGCGAGTCCACATAATATGGAGGATTGCAGACTATGGCATCGAAAGCGCGGGCTTGGAGGATGTCGTCAGAGGGCTGAGGCTCAGTAGCAGCACACGTAACGAGCCTGATGTCGCATTGGAGAATAGTTACTCTGGCGGCAAAAGGCGACTGCGCCGCATTGTCACGAGCCTGACTGACGGCGCTATCGTCGATGTCCACGCCCACGACCGTTGCCCCAGGGAAACGTTGTGCCATCATCAGCGCTATAAGGCCTGTGCCCGTGCCAATGTCGAGAATGCGTATAAGCCTGGCCGTAGGGACGCGACGTGTCGCGTCCGCCACCGTGCCCGGCGCGTTAGCGTCGGGAACCGCCGCCCATGCGCCGAGGAGGGTGCCGTCGGTGCCCACCTTCATGCCACACAGATCCTGATTGACCGTGAACTGTCTGAAACGGAAATAGCTGTTCGACATAGTTCTATTGTCTGTAATCGGGCCAGTGACTCAGTTGCTCACCAGCAACATCCCGTCTATCTCGTTGTAGTTCACGTTCTTGTACATAGCCAAGTTGTGCCCCTTCTCCCCGCTTTGCACATACCCCTCCGAGCCGTTGATGTTGTACGTCCGCTTGCACTTGTCGCATGTCAGCTCGTAGATACTGCTCCATCGCAGCTCGTAGTCAAAGTCACAGTTGGGGCACTGCAGGTCGTAGGCTTTCAGCTGTCCGAACGACGAGCGTCCTATTACCAGCCCCTGCTTATACCCCATCCTGGTGTAGGATATTGCGCGCCCGCCCACTACGGTGCTCATTGTCAAGTCGAGGTCGGTGGCGGCGAAGCTGCCCTTGTTGGGGGTCAGCTTCAGGTGGGTGACACCGTGCTCCATCACAGCCTTTACTATGCAGAAGTCGCCGCCCGTGCTGCCGACTGCCCTGGTGAGTGCGCTCGACGGGTACAGCGAAGCGTTGAACACAAAGTAGCAGTCATGGCTGCTATACATGTTGTCGGTCTCACACGAGGCCGCGAGCAATGCCAACACAAAGATGGCAATCTCTTTTCTCAATACTTTTAGTGTCATGTCTTCCTATATTTAATTATGAATCTCCCAAAGATGACGGCTCATGTCCACGTGGCCGTTGGGGCGGAACACCACTCCCTCTTCCTCTAACAGTGGCCGCTGGCGGCTCCATCCGGGGGCCGTGCGGCCTTCTTTGTTCACCACGCGGTGACAAGGCAGCGACTCGGCGCCTGGCGTATACCTCAGTGTGCGCCCCACCATGCGCGAGTGGCTTGGCCATCCCGCCCATGCGGCAATGGTGCCGTAGGTGGTGACACGTCCACGGGGAATCTGCGCAACGATGTTCAACACGTCGTCGCAAAACCGCCGCGCCTGTTCCGGCGTCATCTTGTCGGGATAGTCCTTCATCACAATAATTGCTGCAAAGTTACGCATTTTTACTCAAACCAGTGCAAGTGAACGGGTAAATATATTCAATTTGGCTCTTTTTTGGCTGTCCGACAGGCAATAATAGCGTTATACATTCGTTTCTATACACAACAAGTAAAAAAAAAATAATCCTAAAACCAACAGAATGATGAAAAAACTACTTGTATCACTTGCAGCGATGACAGCCGTCGTCGCTTGTCAGGCACAGAAAATGCTTGTTCTCTACTATTCAGAGACGGGAACGACAAAGACTGTAGCCCAGGAAATCCAGAAACAGACAGGTGCCGACATCGAGGGCATAGAATGCGTTGAGCCTTATTCGGGCAACTTCCAGGAGACGATTCAGCGTTCAGGGCGCGAGAGGGAAAGCGGACAGACACCCGCACTGAAGCCGCTGTCCAAGAACATCGCCGACTACGACGTTGTCTTCCTGGGCTATCCCATTTGGTTTGGCACCTACGCCATGCCCATCGCAACGCTGGTGAAGGAGCACGATTTCGCTGGCAAGAAGGTCGTGCCGTTCTGCACGTTTGGCAGCGGTGGCCTCAACACATCAAGCGACGCTCTGACGAAGGCACTGCCAAAGGCCAAGATTCAAAAGGGCTATGGTGTGCGCACTGCCCGCGTGGCAGCCACTGCCAAGGAACTTGACCGGTTCCTGAAGGAGAACGGATACAAGGAGGGCACGGTGGCGAAGCTCCCCGAATACTCGGCACAGAAGCCTGTCACAGAAGACGAGAAAGCCATCTTCGAAGCCGCCTGCAGCAGCTACCAGTTCCCCCTTGGCACACCACAGACCGTTGGCAAGCGCACCACCCCCGACGGCACCGACTATAAATTCACCGTGAAAAGCCGCGGCATGAACGGCGAGGAGGCAACATCCACTATCTTCGTCACCGTAGCAAACACTGACGGCGCAAAGCCTGAGTTCACCGAAGTGGTAAGGTGACAAAACTTTTTTCGTCAGCGATTAAGCCTTTTGCAGTGAATAGCGTCTAATGAACAACATCAAACTTATTTTATTAACCATTTAACAAAACCACAAAATGAAAAAAGTAATTATGATGTTGGCCATGATGGCCATTCCGTTTGCCATTCAGGCACAGTCAAAGTTCCACGACGTAGAGCTGAACGAAGCTACCGGCCCCGTGAAATCCATCTCAATGGACTTTATGGGCAGAGCACAGAAAACCACATTCACCCAGGACGGCAAGATGCAGCGCGAAGGCATGAGCGAGCCTGTGTATGACGAGAACGGCTATCTGCAGTCAGTCAAGATGACAATGATGCAGGGTGCCGAAACCACCGTGAAGTACGCTTGGGAGAACGGCAAAGTGGCGAGCCAGACAATGAACATGATGGGCCGCGACATGGTTATCAAGTACACCTACAACGACAAGGGCGCCATTGCCTCTCAGTCGATGGACATGGGCGGACAGGAGATGTCCACTCCTTACACTGACTACAAATACGATGACCACGGCAACTGGATCAGCCGCAAGGGTTCGATGATGGGTCAGGAGATGGAGCAGACCCGCACCATCGAGTACTACGAGTAGACCGCCAAAAGGTTTTAGAGACTAACGAGCTGTTGTCCTTCGTTTCGTCGAGGCAGTAAATAAGCTCATTATTACTAAGAATACCGGGAGTCAGGGAGTTTTTCCTGCCTCCCGGTTATTCTTTAGATATTTTCCAGTCGGCGATGTTGCGCTCCTCGCTGGAGAAGCTGATACCTACCTTGGTAATGGGGCGGCCGTCGAGGGCGTATTTGTCAGCATAGCCCTTGCGATCAATCTGTTCGAGGGCGGCATTGGCAGTGTCGTTATACTTTATTTCCATAACGTATATCCCACGAGGCATCTTCAAGGTGATGTCGCTACGGCCCTTGGCACTCGGCTCCTCGGCGCGGACATCGGCTCCGAAAGCCACGAGCAGTGTGTATAGCAGTGCGTGGTAGTAGTGCTCGTTACGGTTGTCCTGCTCCCAATGGTACGGCACGCTGGCGAAGAACGTCTTGATGGACTCAATGAAGTCGGGTAGGTCGTCGGTGCGACGGAACAACTTGTATGCTCTCATCAGTGCACTGCGGTCGCGGTCGCCGCCAGTGGTATTGGTGATGTAGCGGTAGAGACTGCCTGCAAAGCCTGTGCGCACTTCATGGTTAGGGAAGCCCAGCGTATAGAGGTTATCCTCTTGGTCGTAGTCCTTGATGGTGAGATAGCCGCTCTGGTAAAGGGCGGGCAGCGGAGCCTGGAAGCTGTCGAAAGCATCGTCGAAGGCACCCGAATCACACACTACACCGTCCACGTCGGCTATCTCTATCGGTGGCATCTGACGGAGCATGTCGATGAGTGCGCTTGGCGTGGCGCTCTCGAACCAGTAGGCATCAAGTTTGCCAGCGTCGAAGGCATTGATGAGGCTGAAGGGGTTGTAGATGTCCTCCAATGCCTCACTGAAATGGTAGCCGTCGTACATGCGTTTCAGTTCGGCAAGCGTTCCGTCGTATGTCTTTCCAGTTCTGCCAGCCAGACTCTCGATGTCGGAACGCATGGCCGTGGTCAGTTCCTTTTGGGTGATACCACATATCGTAGCGAAATCATCGCGCATGGAGATGTTCTTCAGCTGGTTGATGGTGCTGAACACGCCCATCTGCGAGAATTTCGAGATGCCAGTGATGAAGACAAGCTGCAGGTGCTCGTCCAAGTCCTTCAGGGGGCTGAAGAGGTTCTTGAAACGAGCCTTGACGGCCTTGGCCATCTCGTCGTCGCCGATGCTGTGGAGCATCATCTTGTCATATTCATCGACGAGCAGCACCACGCGCTTGCCCGTGTCCTTGTGGGCCTTGCGTACGAGCTTGTCCAAGCGGAGGAAGGAGTTCTTCTCCTCGGCCACGATGCCGTACTGCTTTTCATAGAGTTCCAGCGTTTTGTCTATCAGCAGTTCCAACTCGTCGATGCCCAGCAGGTCCTTGCTGAAGTCGAAGCGCAGCACGGGGTACTTCTCCCATTTCCAGTCGGTCGTGGCGATGAACAGCTGCGGCTGCTCAATGCCCTGCTCGGTGGTGAACGCCTCGAACAGCTCGCGGCGACCATCAAACACGGCTGCCAGCGTCGAGATGAGCAATGACTTGCCGAAGCGGCGCGGACGGCTGAGGAAATAAGGGATGCCCTCGGTAATCATCTTGTAGATTAACGGGGTCTTGTCGATGTAGAGGTATCCGTCCTTGCGGATGGTCTCGAAACTCTGGATGCCTACGGGGTACTTTATCTTTGCTGCCACCATGGTAATTTAGATTTTAATGAAAAATTAATAGATAAATCGTGACAATTCGTCATTATAGTCCGCCTGTCTGGCCGAGCCGGCTGACGTATTTCACAGGCTCGGCTTCCTGTTTGAGGGCATCGGCAAACTGCTGTGGGGTGATGGTGACGGGGCCTCGCATGAATTCGGGGACGTTGTAGCTCTTCAGCAGCTGACGATGATAGTCAGGATTGGCACAGGGCAGCTCGAAGGGCTTGCTGCCACGGCCTTCGGCATCGATATGGGCAATGAAGGGGCGGGTGTAGTTGCCGTCGTAACGTCGGCTGCTGAACACCACCCAGCGGCCGTTGCTCGACCAGGAGTGATAGCTCTCGGTGTCGGGCGAGTTGATTTCCTCCATGCAGCGTGCCTCGCCTGTTTGCAAGTCGAGCATCCAGAGGTCGGCGTCGTGATGCCAGATGTGGAAGACGCCATACGGGGCAAGGGTGAACATCAGGTAGCGTCCATCGGGGGAGACGCGGGGAAGGGTAGCACTCTGTTGAGAGATAAGAGTTGAAAGTTGAGTGACTTTACTTGTGTCTCCAGAAGTAACGTCTCTCAACTCTAAACCCTCAACACTCAACTTTTCTCGCGGTCCGAACTGCATGGTCTCGGGGTCGAAGCTTTTCTTGTACAGGCAGTATTTCGCTTCCTCGGTGCGCGTGACGAACTCCTTGCCCTTGTCGGCAACCGTGTCGTGGTACTCGAAGTGGGCGCTGCAGTAGTAGAGCGTCCTGCCGTCGGGAGCCCAGAAGGGGAAGCACTCCATCTCGTCAGGGTCGTTCTCAATGTTGGTCACCTCGTTGCGCTCCACGTCGTAGGCAATGAGGTCGCTCTCCGAATCAAACACCTCAATCTTGTTGGGGTTTACGCTGTGGAATATCTGCCCCGTCTTATTGGTGGAATAGACGATGAGCGGGAGCCATGGATGCCACGTGGGATAGACACCGGCAGAGAGGATGGAGTCGTTGCGCATGTTGATCTTACGTATTGCCCCATCGTAGGCGATGACCGTTCCGCCCAAGTTCTCACGGGCGTGGAACTGCATACGGTCGGGGTTGTACTGCTGGTAGTTGTGGCAGTTGATG
The DNA here is from genome assembly GCA_905233425.1 of uncultured Prevotella sp. Classification (GTDB taxonomy): domain Bacteria; phylum Bacteroidota; class Bacteroidia; order Bacteroidales; family Bacteroidaceae; genus Prevotella. Next base: position 29,373 of record CAJOEC010000032.1, read on the forward strand.
CACTGTCCTTCGGCATTTTCCGAGCAGAGCATGTTGTCGTAGATGACGCTTTCGTCGTAGTTCTCCAAGCATCGCTGGTTGATGGTCAGCTCCTCGTAGGTGACATACGATGGCGGTATGAGGCGGTAGCTGATGTAAGGGTCGATAGAGTCGGGCGAGACGTAGATGTTGAACGGCCTGAATCGCGTCCACGATCCGTTCTGCTCGACGTAGACCTCCACCTTGATGGCGTCGCCCTTGGCCATCTCGGCCAATCGTCGCCAGTCGGCGGCGTCGGGCTGGATTTTGTCGCCGCCCAGGACCACCTCGTCGTCGCCGGCCGACAGCCTGGCCACCACGTCATCGGCACTGCCATCGATCTGGAAGGTCAACGGGGCGATGTTGATGGGGACGGTGACGTCGCAGTAGTCGGGATAGATTGGCGGCAGTTCGTCCTTCTCCCAGAAGTTCCCGGGGACTTTGTGTCCGCAGCCCGCAAGCAGTGCAGCCACCAGAATGGAAAGAATAGTATGTCTCATAATCAATAGTAGGTGATGTCTTTCAGGAAGAAGTATTCGTAATAGTATGTGTTGCCGAAATAGGGGTAGAGCAACTGCCTCATGCTGCGGTTGCGGGCCTTGCTGAGCTGCTGCATCTGCTTCATGAAGGCGGCGAAACTCTCGCGGACGCCTGGTTCGAGCACCCACTCGTCGAGCCCATCCTGCCCCTGCATGTTGGCGAAGAGCCAGGCAGCTTCCTGGAATATGCGGGGCACATTGCCGTCGCCGTGCAGCGCGATATAATGCTCGAAGCGGGGCCAGAAGAGGTCGGGGTTCCTGGTCCACATCGCGGCGAGCACAGCCTGCTCGGCGAAGTATTCGTCGTCGGCGTCCTGCTCGGCGAGGTTGTTCATCAGCGACCTCTCCACATAGCCTCCGACGGCGTCAAGGCGGTCGGTGTAGTGCATCAAATGGGTGATGGGGCCAGTCTCCTTGTCCTTGCCCAACTGCTGTGGGTCGTTGAGCAGTTTTTCCATTTTGTCGGCCCAGCCGCCGTAGTAGCTTGTACGACGGAGTATGTCGAGGAATTTCCTCGCCGCCTGCGTCTCCTTGTTGAAAATGGCGGCACGGGCCAGATATTGCAGCTGCTCAACGTTCCAGCCGTACTCAGTGCCTTCCTCCATGCACACGCGGTGGCACTCGTTCATCGCACCATACTGGTAGAGAATCATGCGGCCTGCGACATTGAACATGAATACGGGCAGTGGGGTTTCGCTCTTCTTCGACCCCTTCGGGAATTTGTACATCTCCTCGCACTGCCGTCCGAGCCGGCTCAGCGCCAGGTTGTGCATCATCACTATGGCGCGGGTCGGTTCGTCTTTCTGCTTCCTGCCTTCCTCGATGACGCCCTCCCAATCGGTCTGCTCCACGCAGCGTTGCATGCGCAGCTCGTGGTGGAAGTTGGCATCCTTGTACCAGAAATTCCAGACGGCGACGGCGATGACAGCCAGCATGGCGCAAGAAAGGATGGCGGAAAGCCGGGTGCCGGGTTGCGGTTTCAGGTTCCGATATGTGACAGCAAGCAACAGGAAGAATGCGGCCAGCGCATAGTATGGGATATAGAATGCGGTATAACTCTCAACGATGGCGAAGACGGGAATGGCCGTCCGCCAAATGTTGGCGATATTAGTCCCGACGTAGACGAAGCGGTAACAGAGCAGCGGTATGGCAATGATGCCCAGCAACGCGGAGAAGGTGGTTAATAGTTTAGTGTTGAGAGTTGAGGGTTGAGGGTTGAGAGTTGAGGGTTGAGGGTTGAGAGTTGAGGGTTTAGTGTTGAGAGTTGAGGGTTGAGGGTTGAGAGTTGAGGGTTGAGGGTTGAGGGTTGAGGGTTTAGTGTTGAGAGTTGAGGGTTTAGTGTTTCTCCATGCCATCACGGCCATCAGCGCTGCGGCTGCCAGGGCATAGAATCCCATCAGCGGATAGCCCACGGCACACACCACAAATGGGAAGATGACCGAAAACTTTACGCCCAGCACGCGGAACGCCCATAGCAAGGCGGTCGCCGCCGTCGTGCCTATCGTAGCCACATAGAAATAGCCGGGCAGTTTAATTAAATACACCCAGTAGCCCAAGTCCATGTTGGCCACTAAAAGGATGGCCACTGGCACCAGCGTCAGCACCGTCCATCTGTCAGGAATGTTGAACGCCCGCTTTGTCAGCCACATCAGCAGGAGCCACCAGCAGCAGAGCATTGTCACGCCCACCCAGGGATAATAGAAATGCTGGGTGAAGTAGGTCCCTAAATAAGACAGCATACCGCCCGGCACCGCCATCATCTGCCGGAAATACACCGCCGTGTCGAGGAAAACGTTGCGCTGCTGGACCTTCCACAGCAGGTCGGCTTCAAAGAACAGCAGGACTGACGCCACCACAACGAGTACCGCCACCCAGAACGTTATTGGTCTTAATAGTCTTTTCATAGAAAACGAACCATGTATTTTTATTTACCACAGATTTCGCAGATTTCACAGATTTTGGCTGCGCACAATCCAACATAATCCGTGTAATCTGTGGTCGCTGTAATAGGCGACATAATCCGTGTAATCTGTGAAATCTGTGGTCGTTTTATACATGCGAAAGTTGTATCAATAATTAATGTATTCCGATGACCTTCATGATGATGTCCACGATTTCGTCCTCTGTCTTTCCGTCGGCAGAGATGACGAGGTCGTAGTTACGTGTGTCGTAGCGCGACGTCCCGGTGTACTTCATGACGTAGTTCTCTCTCATCCTGTCGACGTTCTCAATGGTCTTCCGTGCCTCGTCCTCGGTCATGTTCTGCTTTCGCATGACCCGCTCTATGCGGAAGGGCATGGACGCCTGTATGAGGACGCTGAGGTGGTTGGGATGGTTTCGGAATACGTAGAACCCGCTCCGCCCTGCTATGACACATGACTCTTGCTCGGCTATGCCTTGCAGGATCTCCGTCTCGGCCTTGAATATTTCGTCGGTGGTGAGCATGTCGGGCATCTGCTGCGGGTCAATCTGGTAGTATTGCCGTGTGTTTGCGACACCCCATTGCTGGCCTATGCGGACTGCGCGCTTGAAGTCCTCCCACCATGAATGGCTGCGGCCTTTCAGCTTTTCTATCTCGCCGGTGGTGAGATGGAACTTGTCCTCCAGCCCCTTTATGAGTGCCTTGTCGTAGAACTCCACACCCAGTTTCTCTGCTAACTTGCGGCCTACGGTACGACCGCCACTTCCCAACTCGCGGTTGATGGTGATGACAAATTTCTCGTTCTTGTTCATGATATGTTTTCTGATGGTTTACGACAGTTACTTACACTCGCTACTCCCTCAGTTCAAAATGCTGGAAGTCCTTGCACGACTTCCAGTCGCCGCCCCACACGAAGCCGGCCTCGGTGAAGAGGCGGAAGCAGAGGTCGCCGTGGTCAATCTTGTAGGGGAAGGCCTTCGTGCGGTCACAGTATTCGGCTGCCGTGGCGGGCTGTATGAAGCGTGTGCCGTCGGCACGGTCTTTGTAGTAAGGGTTGTATAGGGTGTTGATGTCGACGGCCAAGCCGCGTGCGTGTTTCGAGAGCTTGCCGGTGCCGGCGACGGCTCGATAGCAGAAGCACGACGAGTTGTTGTCGCGCATCTGCATCTCGTCGTCGGCGCCATAGACATCGGGGAGCAGCATCCGCTGGATGGGGTACTTCGCGTCGAAGAGCTGGCGCAGGATGCGGGTCACTCGGGCGGCAATCTTTTTATTGCAAACCATCTCGCCGACGTGCATCTGCTGGTCGTAGTCCCAGTGCAGGGCACGTATGTGGCTCAGGTCGTTGCGTCCGATGTACGGGTTGGCCTTGTAGGTCTTGCCCTGCATGCGCTGCCAAACCCCGTCGGGGATGGGTTCTGCGGCAAAGCACTTGTCAACACCGCCGAAGACCTCGACAGCCTCGGCGCTGACCGTCTTTCCTGCCTGCCACTCGGTGAGCGCTGTCACGTCGGGCATCGGGTGGGTCATGGGGACAGGCACTTGACCCAGGCTTGGGTCAAGTGCCTGTCCCCATGACCCGAGGACGGTGGCAAGCACCAACTTCGTTATCCTATTCATTCTGTTTACTCCAACGGGATGTCGGGGTGCTGCACGGCGAGGGGCAGATCCTTCTGCGAGAGGTAGAACATGTAGAGGATGACGGGTTTCGTGCCGCGGTTCTCGCCGTGGTGGACAGTGCCCACCATCTCGACGACGGCCTCGCCCTCATGCACCACCTTCTCCTTGCCGTCGAGGCCGATGATAGTCAGCTCGCCCTGCACCAGCACGCCGTAGTTCATGGCCACATGGTGGTGCCAGCCCAGCTTCTGCCCGGCGGGGAAGACGTACTTCACGGCCACCAGTTCGGGGCGGCCCTCAAAGTAGTCGGGCAGTTCCACGCCGTCCCAGCTCTGCGAGGTGCGTATGAGTTCGGTACTTACCACCTGCTTCACGGTATCCTCGGCGGCAACAAGTGTCTCCTCCACCATCGGCTTCTCGGTTTGCGCCTTCTTGCAGCCAGTGAATGTGGCTGTAACAGCCAGGGCAAAGGCCACCGTAGTTGCCATCGCCCAAGTCATCAGTTTCTTGTTTTGTTTCATCTTTGTGGTGTTTTTATGAATTGTTATCGTTATCGTCACTAAGCGGAAGTTCTTTTGCCTCGGCCTGCTCTATTGGCTTGATGTAATCGGAGGCTTTCTGTGAGGTGACAACAGAACGTCCGAGCGACTGCTCTAACTGTTGTCGGGCCACCATGGCCACGTTGCCGCCCTCGTGAGCCACTTGAGCGTTCTCGTTGAAGCCATGAGGACTGCGTTGCTTGCTTAGTTCGGTAGCGGATGCTTCGGCCAGGGTGTTGAGAGCCAGCTCGACATTTGTCATGTTGTCACGCAGACTTTCCTTTCGCAGCCCCTTCAGTTCCTTGTACTGGCGGGTGGTGCGCCCACTCCATGCCTTGGTAAGGATGTCAGTGAGCGATGCAAACTGCACGCCCTCTTCCATGCCCCCGCGCCGCCACTCGTCGGTCAGTTCCTTGCGCACCTCGATGGAACGTATGCGCTGGTTTATCCACGCGTCGCTGTAGCCCAGACGACGGTAGTCGCGCACAGCCTGCTCAATAGAGAGTTCCGGATCCTGCATCTGGTCAAGGCGCTGGGCACCCACATCGGCGAGCCACCGCTTCAGTGGCTCCGCCTTCTTCGACGGGATGGACTGGATGATGCGCAGAAGCTGCTCAGTGTCAGCGACATCGGTCAAGCGCATCTTACCATCAGTGGCACGCATTTTCAATTGCTTACAATTTGTAAGCAGTTCATCTGCGCCCTCCTCCTTGAGTCGCTTCTTCAGCACCGCCCAATAGGTACTCGCCGCACGAGTGGTGGGCTGCTCGGTTAACACTTGCACCACGTCCACGATGGAGAAGTAGTATTTTTGCTCCTCCTCAACCCACACGTAGCGCACCTGCTTCTCGTCAAACAGCTTAATGAAATTCTTGTCTGCCATATATCCTTCCTCCTATTTGAACACTTTCCTTGAGGAACCGTCGGCGTATGTTTCGATATACATGCCACGGGGCTTCTCAATCCTGCGGCCCTGCATGTCGTAATAAGCCACGGGTTTCAGGTCTCTGCCGACCTTCTGTTCCTCGATGGCCACATCGCCATTGTCGATCATGAAGATATATGTGTTCAAACTGCGGGCAGGCATACTGACAGTGACATTCTCCGTAGACTCGGGGATGTCGATTTCCTGCTCCTGACAGAGTTCATTCGTCTCGTTGCCTGTTGAGAGCACGTGTAGGCCGCTGCGCACCTTGTAGGGCAGTTTCAGCTTCAGGTCACGGCCCGTGTCGGTGGTGTCGATGGCCATGACTATGAGCGAGTCGCCCTTGATGTAGGCCGAGAACTCCATGGCGGCCTCCTTGCCCGACTCCATGGCCGACGAGGTGCCCAAACGGGTGGAGCCGGTGACATGCTTCGAGAAATGCGACATGACGTAGGCGCGGGGCAGCAGCTTGTTCTTTTTGCTGTTCTTGCTTCCATACTTCGACTCGCCCGTGCTCACGAAAGCCCAGTGGGCGCGCATGTACCAGTAGATGTAGCCAGTGCCGCCAGCCAGCATACACTCGTTGAGCTCCTCGGCGAAGAGCAGCTGCTCGTGCCAGTTGGGCAGACGGTTGCCGATATTGTCGGTCGACGAGTGCTCGGTCATCCACACCTCCTTGCCATACTGGGCTGCCTTCTGGGCCGAGGCCTTCATGTTACCGAGAGGTTCGTGGCCGTAGATGTGTCCCGCGATGATGTCCACCTGCTGGCGTGCCGTCTGGTCGTTCAGCAATGTGTTGCTGTAGTTGGGGTCGAAGCCTAAAGGCTCTGCGCTGATGAGACGCACGCCGGGATAGGTCCTGCGGTCGAGCAGGTGGGCGTAGTTCTTCACCAGGTCGAGCTGCTCCTGCGGCGTATAGAGGCAGCCTGAATAGTTCACCCACCAGTCGGGCTCGTTCTGCACTGACACGGCATCGACGGCGACGCCATGACTCTTCATCCAGCCCAAGAATGTGTTCAGCCAAGGGAAGAACTTGGCATAGCAGTCCTTGCGCAGCCGCCCCTCCTGGTAGCCCTGGTCCTCGGCGTTACCGCCCTGGGCCGTTCCATTGGTCTTATACTCGCCTGGGGGCGACCATGGTGTGCCGAAGACTATGCCGCCGCGCTTCTTCACAATCTTGGCCGAGGGCAGCGAGCCGTTCCAGTCGTAGGGCGAGTCCCAGTTATTCCATTCGGGCACTTTCACGTCGCCTTCAAAGTTGGGAGATATTTCCATACGCATGATGTTCAGTCCGATGGCAGACTGGGGACCGTAAAGCAGATGGGCGGGCATGGTGTCATTGGCAAAGGGGCACATGGCACCGTCGCAACAGGCAGCGCCAAAGCCCGTCACCGTCTGGTAGCGGGTGTCTTTGATGGTGAGCCTGTAGGTCGCAGCGTTAATGACATTGGCGGCTGCCAGCAGAAGGATGGCTGCCGACAGACGACGAAAAGCGGGAATCGCAGTAGAAATCTGTTTCATAATTGTTAATATAAATAATGTGGATAACACTTTTCGGTTGCAAAGTTACGAATAAACGAGCAAATAGCAAAAAAAATAGAGAAAAATTAAACCTTTTATGCCGTTGGGCGTCAAAAAGACAGAACAACAAATTCAGGATAACAATTCAGGATAACAAATTCAGGATAACAAACTTAAAAACAAAACGAACATGAAAAAGATTGTATTGACAATGGTTGCCGCAATGGCATTTACGTTAAGCTTTGCTGGGACAGAGAATTACGTAACCGAGAAGAATTTCGACATGAGTTGTGACATCGACCGCCTGGCAGTCGTCCTCGACCTTGACGAGTCACAGATGGATGCCGTAGAGGCAATCCACCAGAACTTCAGCAGCGAGATGCAGTCGCTGTCCTCAATGAGGGGGCCTTGGCTCAGACAACGCATTCACCAAGCCTTGGGAAAGGATGCCTACCAGATGAGGCACGTACTCAACGACAAGCAGTTAGACACCTACATGCGCCTGATGGTAACGACCATCCGCAACAGGAATCTCTAAGCAAAGGCATTGACGCAATAACGGGAGGGCACTCACCCTCCCGTTATTGTTTAGGTATGTTCTTTTGATAATACGTAACGAAAACGCCCTTTTCATGGAAACGAATGTGAATAATATGAATAATTTATAATGATTATCCGCATGTATCCGCAAGTGACCCTGAAAGGGTCTCCGTTAAGTAACCGTAGGTCGGAACGACCTGCGGATAAGGCTACGGAGGGAGGCAAGCACTCTGAAAGAGTGCCCCAACACCACAGTTGGGCGACCCTTTTAGGGTCGATGTCACACACGCTTCCATTTGTCCGGGGGTACTACGTATACTCGGCTATTGAGCGACGACCCTTTCAGGGTCACTTACGGACGATTGCGGATAATCATTTAATTTATTCCACAAATATTTATAGGTATGTTCTATAAATTGCAAAAACTACGCGCAGCCTTTCCCCTCCCTTGTAGGGGAGGGGTTAGGGGTGGGGTCAGTATATAATTAGTAGACAAGA
>CAJOEC010000033.1 GCA_905233425.1 uncultured Prevotella sp.
TGCCTACCCAGGGCGCTGCCCTGGGCTGACTGCTCATTGCCCCCATTCCCGAGCGAAGCTCGCCTACCCGTAGCCTTTCGGGGCGTGGTCGAGCACACAGAATCGTACCAAGTTATTTTTTAATTATCACTTAACAACGAATTAAAACGAATTTCACGAATGACACGAATTATTTCGACCTGCGGTTGGAACTGCCCAATGACGCTGAAAGCGTCACCGCTCAATAACCGCAGCGTCCGTAGGACCTGCGGACAGCATGAACACCGTAGCAAGCACTCTGAAAGGCTACGGGTAGGCGAGCTTGCTCGGGAATGAGAGTGCCCCATCTGCGCGGTTGGGCGACTCTTTCAGAGTCGATGTTACCCACTCGCCTACTATCCAGGGGTGCTCGTTACGCTCGTACCCTCGGTTATTGAGCGGTGACCGCTTTGCGGTCATACGACAGCAGACAACCGTATCAGGTCGAATTATTTTCGTGTAATTAGTGAAATTAGAAACAATTCGTATAATTCGTGTAATTAGTGAAATAAGATACAATTCGTAAAATTCGTGTAATTCGTTTTAATTCGTTGTTCATAAAAAGGAGGGTAAAGTTTATTTAGTGTCTGTTCCAATTATGTCAAATTAAACACAATAATAATATATGTCTGAATACAATTTTGATGAAGTGATTGTTCGGCGCGGCACCGGCTGCATGAAGTGGGATGCGGCCCTGGCCGAGAATGTAATTCCGTTGTGGGTGGCCGACATGGACTTTGCCGTCGCCCCCGCCATACAGGAGGCTGTCCGCCGACGTGCCAGCCATCCCGTCTTCGGCTACACCCATGTCGGCGAGGACTTCTACGAGGCAGTCATCTCGTGGTTCCGCCGGCGCCACCAGTGGGAGATACGTCGCACGGAGATTCTCTACACCACCGGCGTAGTGCCCGCCATGGCAGTGGCACTGAAAGCCATGACCATGCCCGGCGAGAAAGTGGTGATACTCTCGCCCGACTACAACTGTTTCTTCTCGTCGATACGCAACAGCGGCTGCGAGGTGCTGGAGAGCGGTCTGTTAAGAGTCGAAAGTACGGAGTTGGGAGACTCTTGCCCATCGGATGAAGTAAAGTCACTAAACTCTCAACCCTCAACCCTCAACTTTGTGGTGAACTGGGACGATTTCGAGGCGAAGTGTGCCGACCCTAAGACCACTGTCTTCCTGCTCTGTAACCCCCACAACCCCACAGGCCGCGTGTGGACCGCCGACGAGCTGCGCCGCATGAACGACATCTGCTTGCGCCATGGTGTGCGCGTGGTCAGCGACGAGATTCACTGCGAACTCATTATGCCCGGCCACCGTTTCCAGCCTTTCGCCGCTGTCAGCGAAGAGTGCCGGAGTAACAGCGTCATACTGAACTCACCGTCGAAATCGTTCAACATCGCCGGGCTGCAAACGGCCAACATCATTTGCGCCGACGACGAGCTGCGCCGCCGTCTGGACCGGGCTATCAACATCAACGAGGTGTGCGACGTCAACCCCTTCGGGCCGGTGGCGCTAATAGCTGCCTACAACGAGAGCGAGGACTGGATAGACCGGCTTAACGAATACCTCTGGGGAAACTACTGTGCCCTGCGGGAGTTCTTCGCCGAGCATCTGCCCGAGTGCCACGTCACCAACCTTGAGGGTACATACCTTGTCTGGATAGATTTCTCCCCGCTGCTCCCACTACAAGTTGACGTGGGAGATAAATGCCAGCACATCGAAACCATCAAAAAGGTGTCGCATCTGTTCCTCCACATCTACAAAAAGGCCCGTGTATGGGTGAACGCCGGCATCATGTACGGCACTGAGACAGGCAAAGACTACATGCGCATCAACATCGCCTGTCCACGCTCGCTACTGATGGAGGGACTGCGGCGGATAGCCGACACCCTCAGACTGCGGGTCACGGGGACAGGCACTTGACCCACGGCAAAGAGCATTTTTCGGCATTTTCTTTGGCAGTTAGCGGGAAAATGAGTATTTTTGCACCGCCTTAGCAGGAGCCGACACCTCAAAGTGCCGGCCGACACCACGCCAACAGACACCGATAATGATACTGCGCCAACTGTTCCGTTTAGAGACGAAGCCCATACGCGGCCTCCTGTGGTTAGAGTGGGCCATGGTGGTCTACGCCGTCCTGACGACCATACTCATAGCCATCACCTTCAGCCGTATGCACGACCCCATGCAGATGCTGTGGGGGCGCGGACAGGCACTTCTGATGACGCTGGCCCTGTGGGGGGTCTACCGGCTGGTGCCCTGCCGCATGACGCTGCTGAGCCGTGTGGGGGGGCAGCTGCTGTTCCTCGGATGGTGGTACCCCGACACGTTTGAGCTGAACCGCATCTACCCCAATCTCGACGCATTCTTCGCCAATGTCGAACAGCAGATCTTCGGGTTCCAGCCAGCGCTGACATTGTGCAACGACTATGCCTCGCCAGTGGTCAGCGAACTGCTGTCGCTGGGGTATGTCAGCTATTACCCGATAATCGCCTGCGTGGTGCTGTTCTATTTTCTGTTCCGCTACGAGCGGTTCCTGCGCACGTCGTTCGTCATCGTCGCGTCGTTCTTCCTCTTCTACGTCATCTTCATCATGCTACCCGTCGCCGGCCCGCAGTTCTACTACCAGGCAGTGGGCACCGACCAGATAGCACAGGGCGTGTTCCCCCATCTTGGCGACTACTTTGAGCACCTGCCCTTCGACCTCAACAACGAAAATCACTCACTGCCCATTCCCGGATGGAAGGACGGGGTGTTCTACCGTCTGCTCGTCGACGCACACAATGCCGGCGAGCGGCCCACGGCAGCATTCCCCAGCAGCCATGTGGGGATAACGACGGTGGTGATGTGGCTGGCCCACGAGGCACGAAACCGCAAGCTGTTCTTCTCGCTGCTGCCGCTTGCCGTGCTCATGTTCTTCGCCACGTTCTACATCCAGGCCCACTATGTCATCGACGCAATAGCAGGCCTCGTAACCGGAACAGCCATGTATTTCCTCTTCCGCTGGGTCTACCGCGAATAGAAACAATAACTCCCAAAAACAATGTCCTCATTCCTTGAACACGTCGCCGCAGACCTACTGCGCAAATACGGCAACGACCTTTCACGCCTCGTCGTGGTATTCCCCAACAAGCGTGCGTCGCTATTCCTCAACGCCCACCTGTCGCGCTTCTCCGAAAGCCCCATCTGGAGCCCGCGCTACATGACCATCAGCGAGCTGTTCCGTCAGCAGAGCACGCTCACCGTGGCCGACCCCATAAAGCTGGTGTGCGAGCTGCACAAGTCGTTCACCGCGCAGACTGGCATCGACGAGACGCTCGACCACTTCTACGGATGGGGGCAGCTGCTGCTCTCGGACTTCGACGACCTCGACAAGAACATGGCCGACGCCGACCGCGTGCTGGCCAACCTGCGCGACATCCACGAACTCGACGGCACCGACTATCTCAGCGACGAGCAGAAGGAGGCAATAGCAAAGTTCTTCAGCAACTTCTCGCCCGACCACAACTCGCTGCTCAAGGAGCGGTTCCTTCGACTGTGGTCGCGCATGGCAGCCATATACCACGACTTCAACGACCGCCTCAACCGCCAGCAACTGGCATACGAAGGGGCACTCTACCGCAGCGTGGTGGAAAACTTGGAAAAGCCCGACAGGGAAGACACTCCCCTCTCTTCTCCCTCCTCTCTCCTCTCTCCTCACTCCTCTACCCCACCTTCTCCCTCCTCTCTCCTCTCTCCTCACTCCTCTCTCCTCTATATCTTCGTAGGCTTCAACGTGCTACAGAAGGTGGAGCAGCGGCTTTTCCTCTGGCTGAAGCGTGAGGGCAAGGCCCGCTTCTACTGGGACTACGACAAATACTACATGCAGTCGGAGGCGGGGATGTTCATCAGAGAAAACCTGGCCGACTTCCCCAACGAACTGGACGGCGACAACGACGACATATTCAGCTGCTTCGCCCGACAGAAGACCATCACCGTGGCATCGGCCCCGACAGAGAACATACAGGCACGCTATGCCGCCACATGGCTCGGCAAAGACAGCGCTCCCGGCCCCGATACTGCCATCGTGCTCTGCGACGAAAGTCTGCTGCCAACGGTCATCCACTGTCTGCCCGACAACGTAAACCTCGTGAACGTCACCACCGGCTACCCCCTGGGCCAGGCCCCCGTGGCAGCACTCATAAACGCCCTCTTCGCTCTGCGCACCCAGGGCTACCAACCCGGCCGCGACCGTTACCGTCTGCGCCATGTGAACGCCCTGCTGCGCCATCCTTACATCGCCGGTCTGTCGCCTCTCATTGCCGACTTGCACCGCGACCTGAACGAGAAGAAAATCTACTATCCCTCAACCGCCCTTCTCACCGCCTGCGAAAGCCCCGCGATTGTGCCCGGCGGTTCCCCCGCCGGGACGGCCTTCTGCTCCCCTGCCCTTCTCTTCCGCCCCCTGCCCTCTGAAGGCGGCAACGCCGCCCTCCTCTCCTGGATGTGCGACGTGCTGAAAGCCATAGCCGCCACCGTCCCCCCAGTCTCCCCTACGGGCCAAGCCATCGCTCCCCCACCCTCCCCTTCGGGCCAAGTCACAACTTCCCCATCCTCTCCCACATCCCCCCAGCCTTTCAGCATCCAGACAGAGTCGCTCTTCCGCGCCTACACCCTGCTGAACCGTCTTCTTTCCCTCGTCACCGCCGGCGACCTGGCCGTAGACGTCATCACCCTGCAACGCCTCGTCGCCCAGCTCATGCAGACCACAACCATACCCTTCCACGGCGAACCCGTCGAGGGGCTTCAGGTCATGGGACTCCTTGAAACCCGCAACCTCGACTTCCGCCACGTGCTACTGCTCTCAACCAACGAGGGGAACATCCCCCGTGGCGTCAGCGATACGTCGTTCATACCCTATAGCATAAGGAAGGCATACGCCCTGACTACCACCGAACACAAGGTGGCCATCTACAGCTACTATTTCCACCGCCTGCTGCAGCGGGCCGACGATGTGACCATCGTCTACAACAACTCCACCTCCGACGGCCACACAGGCGAGATGAGCCGCTTCGTGCTACAGCTCATGGTCGAGGACAGCCACCACAACATTGCCATGAAGACGCTACAGGCCTCACAGGCCTTCACGCCATTCCATCCGCAGCCCGTGGAGAAAACGCCGCAGATGATGCAGAAGCTGCAAGCCCGCTTCAGCACCACCACTGCCACCGTTCCCGTTGCTTCTACTGCGGGCCAAACCCCCGTTCCTGCCACTTCTCCTGCGGGCCAAGCCCCCCTCCTCACCCCCACCGCCATCAACCGCTACCAGCGCTGTCCGTTGATGTTCTACTACACCTACGTCCACGACCTGCGCGAACCCGACACCAACGACGACGACACGATAGACAACCGCATCTTCGGCAACATCTTCCACGAGGCCGCCCGCATCGTCTACTCCCGGCTCATGGAGAAGAGTCGGCTGATAATCGCCTCGAACATCGACCATCTGCTCCACCAACGCATCGACATCGACCGTGCCGTCGACGAGGCCATACGCAAAGAACTCTTCCACCTCGAAGACACAGAGGCTGACGCTTCATCGCATGGTGGCGCTCACACCGCGCAACGTTCACAGTCCCCCACCCTTCACCCCGACCTCAGCGGCCTGCAGATCATCAACCGCGAAGTCATCATTCACTATCTGCGCCAGCTGCTAACCATCGACCGCCAGCTTGCGCCCTTCACCATCATTGGGCTCGAGACCGACGTGGCCATGCCCTTGGAGACCGAAAACATAAAGACCATCGTAGGGGGGCGCATAGACCGCCTCGACATGATAACGACAGACAAAGGCGAGCGCATACGCGTGATTGACTACAAGACAGGCAGCCGTGTGCCAACGCCCCTGTCAGGCCCTGATGCCATCTTCCAGCAGGAACAGCTCGACAACCACAGCGACTACTACTTGCAGACATTCCTCTACAGCATCATCGTTGCGGAAGACGCCTCAGCACAGCGTGTCCCGTACACTGAGCCATTGGCGCAGTCAGCCCAGCCAGCCACGCCGACAACAGCCGTCTCCCCCGCCCTGCTCTTCATACAGCACGCCGGGGTGAAGGACTACAACCCTGTGTTGAAATTCGGAAAAGAGAACATCGACGACGTTGCCCCTTACGCCCCACTGTTCATGCATCTGCTCATGGAGACGGTCGACGAGATGTTCAGTCCCGACGTGCCTTTCATTCCCACGTCCGACCGAAACCGCTGCCGCTCCTGCCCCTACCGCATGTTGTGCTTCTGACCTGCCACCGTCCCCGCTGCTTCTCCCGCGAGTCAAGCCACCGTCCCCGCTGTTTCTCCAGCGGGTCCGACCACAGTCTCTCCTGCGGGTTCCACATGCACCACCACGTGCGTATCCCCGCCGTATTTCCGCCTCAGCTGTTCCTCCACTTCTGAGGCTTTTTCATGGGCCAGCCTCAGTGGCATGTCGCCGTCGACAAGGATGTGAAGCTCTATGGCGTAGTGGTTGCCTATGCGGCGTGTGCGCAGGTCGTGAGGACTGTCGACGCCCTCTACGCTTGCCGCAATGCGCAGTATCTCCTCCTCGACGTCGTCGGGCAGCGACTGCTCCATCAGGTCGCCGATGCCGTCGCGCAGCAGAAAGAAGGCGACTTTCGTTATGAACAGTCCTACGACTATCGAGGCCACGGGGTCGAGCACCGTCCATCGCTGCCCGAGGAAGATGGCGCCGCCGATGCCCACCGCCGTGCCTACCGACGAGAGTGCGTCGCTACGGTGGTGCCAGGCGTTGGCCTCCAAAGCCTTGGAACTCAGCTGTCGCGCCTTGACAAAAGTGTAGCGGTAGACGGCCTCCTTCAGGGCTATTGACAACAGCGCCGCCCAGAGCGCGAGCGTGCCGGGAGCCTCAAGCTGCTCTCCGCGAAGCCACGCCGCAATCTTCACGCCACCGCCATAGACAATGCCGACAGCCACGATGAGGAGGGCCACGCCGATGAGTGTCAATGCCAGCGTCTCGTACTTGCCGTGGCCGTAGTCGTGCGACCGGTCCTTGGGCTTGCCGCTGATGTGCACGAAGACGAACACGATAATGTCGGTCACGAAATCGCTCAATGAGTGTACAGCGTCGGCCACCATTGCAGCGCTGTGACCCACAATGCCGGCCACGAACTTAAAGACGAGCAGGGCCACGTTCACGGCCCCGCCCGCCAAAGTCACTTTGTATATCTCACGGTTTCTTTCCATCAGCTATTGCCTCACTGTTTTTTGGACGGTCTGGCACTGGCAGCCATAGTGCTGATGACCATCGAGATGTCGGCAACATCCACAACGCCGTCGCCGTTCACGTCAGCATCGGTAGTGGAAGCGCCCTGTGTCTGCCCGTTAGCCATAACGTCGATGATGGTAGCGATGTCGGCCACGTCGACGGTGTTGTCGCCATTCACGTCGCAAACCACATTGCTGCCTCCGACATACTGACCCATGAAGAGGATGACGCCGGTGGACTGCTCGCTGATGGTGTAGAGGAACGGGCGGTCGGCATGGAAGGTGATTTTCTGGGGCATTCCCGACGTTTCATAGCCGATGATGGTGACGGCAGCAGCCTCGGTGCCCTCCTCGTTGACATCAATCTTTGCCACCTGCTTCATCATGTCGATATAGATGTTCTCGCCGTAACTGTCAACGCAGAGTTTCGAGAAGTCGGCCTCTTCAGGATTGAAGGCCGTGGGCATGCCAAGTGCCGACATGATGCCTTTCAAGTTGATGTCGGTGGTGGTGGCGAAGCGCGGCAGTTTCATGTCTACATCGTAGGTTATGAGTTCAGTGTTGAGGTCTGGAAGTTGGGAATTGAGGCTCTCCACCAATTCGCCAAGCGCCTTGCCCTTTTGGGGCAGGAACACCTGCATATTGTAGGTGCCGTTGCCGTAGGGCAGACGGACGGTCTGGCAGAGGTCGTTCTCGGCATACTCCAGCTTGACATTATCCTGGTGCATCATAGGCACTGGGTCGCCCCCGCCGAAAGGCTCCATCTTCGTATCGGCGGCCTTGAACGGACTGCTCCACATACCCTTGAAATAGATGGCGTTGAGAAGGTAGCTCACGGCCATGGGGTTGAACTCCGGCTCTTTGAGCACCTCCTTGATCATGCCCTCGGTGCGGTCGCTGGCCCACTTGTTGATGACGTCGCGGGTCTCGCCGTCGAAGAAATCGCGGTTCTGGGGCGTAGCGTAATAATAGTATCTGGCCCAGTGGTCAAAGTCTGAGGCCAAGCGATAGCCCAAACCCCTGTTGACGAAGATGGTGTTCGCTATATTTGCCTTTGTCGTGGCATCCGCACGGCTCGTGCCACTTAGCTCGTTCAGCATCTTGTGGCAGAACTTGTTCTGTGCATCGACATCGCCGAAGCCCAGCACGTCGCAGATCTCCTGCTGTGTCTTGCCGGCAGCGCCATTATTAGCCATGCCGAGGGCGTAGGTGATGCTCAGCGGCGAGAGCAGCATCGACTGGGAAGCTGGGGAGTTGGGGAGCTGGGAAGTTGAGGAGTTGGGAAGTTGGGAGGTAGAGGAGTTGCAAGCCTCGCGGAACAGCCGGAAGGCGAAGTCGTTGTTGTTCTTCACCAATTGCCGCTCATCCTCTGTCAGCTGGATGTACTTGGGCGCACGGAAGTCGTCGGCAGTGAAATAGACGTTACCGCCCGAGACGTATGCAAACGACTCGTAATCGCAAATGCAGTCGGGGACGGGGCCGAAAGGATAGTGCATCAGGCCTTTCTCTTCAAGGCCGACACCCTCAACGCCAATAAAGTTCTCACGGAAATAGCGGTGCAGCAGCTGTGAGCCAATCTTGATGACGTCGGACATGGCCATATCCTTCGGGCCGGGATAGGCAGAGCAGGTGACGTCGCAAAGCATGACGTCATTCCCTTTGTGGATATACTCATCCTCATCAAACGCGTTGCCGCCGTCGTACTGCCACACGACGCCCTCCTCGTCTTCGCGCAGGGCAGCGTAGTAGCGGCTGCCCTTCGGGTCGCGGCGGTAAATCTTCACATAGTCACGCCCGTCAATGATTGTGTCGCCCTTAACGGTGTAGCTCACGTCATAGAGGGTCTCGTCGTAGAAATCCTCAGGATAATCGTCGCCCGTGGGTTCCTCCTTGTCCTCGAAGTGGTGGTAGGTGTAATGCCACGACTTGCCCTGAACGAGCATGGGTTTTTCAAGTTCGTTTGTCTTTTTCTCTTCGTCAGTGCCGGTGTACTGGCCCATGAAGAAGATGGCTCCCGTGCTCTTCTCGCTGATGATGTAGAGGAACGGACGGTCGGCGAAGAAATTGACCTCTTCAGGAATGCCTATGGGCATGGCTATCCCGGTGATGGCGGCAGCCTCTGTGCCCTCCTCGTCGAGGTCGATGACGGCTTTCTGGAACATGCTTCCGATATACGCGCCACCATTACTGAAATTGGGGAACTCGGCCGACGGATCGAAAGGCTTGCGCAAGCCCAACTGCCACAGGATATCCTTCAGGGGAATTTCGGAGGCGGTCTTGAAGCGAGGCATCTTCACGTTCACCATGGGGTGGTCGTCGCTCTCGAACTGCCAGCTGCCGTCCTTGATCCTGTTGAGCAGACCGTACAGGTTCGTCATGTTTGCAGGCAGTAGCACGGTCATCTGGTAGGCTCCGTTGCCGTAGGGCATACGGATGGCCTGGTAGTAGTCGTTCTCGGTGTAGTCGAACTCTGCCCGCTGGCTCATCATCGGCACCAGGTCGCCGCCGTTGAAGGCCTCGTCGCGGGTCTTCGCCTTGTCGAACTTGTGTTCCCACGCCCCCTTGAAATAGATGGCGTTGAGCAGATAGGAGGCGGCATCTTGGTTGAAATCCTCCTTAGTGTTGAATATCTTGGGAATCATGCCGTGGGTGTGGTCGTTGCCCCACTGGTTGATGACCTTCCAGGTCTCGTCGTCGTAA
Organism: uncultured Prevotella sp.; assembly: GCA_905233425.1. Classification (GTDB taxonomy): domain Bacteria; phylum Bacteroidota; class Bacteroidia; order Bacteroidales; family Bacteroidaceae; genus Prevotella. The sequence goes on from CAJOEC010000033.1 coordinate 9,986, forward strand.
AAGTTGCGGGCCTCGGGCTGCGCGTCGTAGTATTCGTTGGCCTTGTCCACAAAGCCCTGCTGCAACTCATAGCCCAGACCGCTGTTCACGTAGATGGTGTTGGCTATCTCGGCTTTGGTCTCCTCGTCGAGCGTCGGGGCCTCGGTGAGCAGTTTGCGGCAGAAACTGTTGATGATGTCGGGGGAAGCGACATCCGCACCACCTAAGATGCGGTTTATCTGCCGTTGCGTCAGTCCGGCAGCGCCGTTGTTAATCATGCCGAGGGCGTAGGTGACACTCAGCGGCGACAGGACTTTGTTTGCCTCGCCACGTGCCTGCTGGAAAAGGCGGAAGGCGAAGTCGTTGTTATTCTCCACGAGTTTCTTCTCCTCGGCAGTGAGGCTGATGTCACGGCGGACATTCTTCAGTGGCTCGCCCATGTACTGGCCCATGAAGAAGATGGCTCCCGTAGAGCGCTCGCTGATGACATAGAGGAACGGGCGGTTGGCAAAGAATTGGGCGAATTTCACGTCTGATATTCCCCCATATTTCATACCGACGATGGTGACGGCGGCGGCCTCGGTGCCGCTCTCGTTGACGCGAATCTTCGCCACTTGCTTCATGAAATCGATATAGAAAGGAGCGTCATCCCCCTCTTTGGCTGCGAACTTGTCGAACTGGGCATTGCCGGGATCGAAGGCGCGGGGCATTCCTAATGAGGCCATGAACTCCTCAAGCCGCTGGTCGGTGTCGGTATCAAAGCGAGGGAAGTGCAAATCCACCTGATAAGGCTCGTAGGCCATCGTGTTCCAGCTGTCGCCGCTCATTTCCGACAGCAGGTCATCGAGGCTGTTGCCACTCCAGGGCAGGAACACTGTCATCATGTAGGCGCCATTGCCGTATGGCAGCTGTACGCTCTGGCATACGTCGTTCTCGGCATACTGGAACTTCTCAATCTGCCACATCATATCGGCCGTGGCATTCCCTCCATCGAAATAAGTCTTCTCAGTGTAGGTCGTGTCGAATGGCTGTGTCCACTCGCTCTTGAAATAGAGGGCGTTGAGCAAATAGCTAATGGCAGAGGGGTCGAACTCTTCCTCCTTCAGCGGCTCTTTGATCATGCCCTCGGTGTGGTCGCTGGCCCACTGGTTGATGACATCGCGGGTCTCGCCGTCGTAGAAATCACGGGTCTCGGGCGTGGCGGCGTAATAGTCCTGGGCACTCTGCACGAAGTCGGGCAGCAGATGGTAGCCACGGGCCTCATTCACATAGATATTGTCGGAAATAAGCACCTTGGTCTTCTCGTCGAGGGTGTTTGCAGCGTCAATCATCTTGCGGCAGAAGCTGTTGATGACTGCAGGGGATTGCGAATCCCCTCCATCAGAACCGATACCCGCACCACCTAAGACGGTGCTGATCTGCTGTTGCGTCTCGCCCGTCGCCCCGTTGTTCAGCATACCGAGGGCGTAGGTGATGCTAAGCGGCGAGAGCACAACGCTCTGGGCCGCACGGTCTTTGTCGTCACGGTACTTACGGAACAGCCGGAAGGCGAAATCGCTGTTCTGTTTCACAAACGTCTGCTCTTCGGCAGTCAGCTCAATGTTCTTCGGATTGGTCTCGCCGGCAAAAGCAGAAAATGAAGCCGCCAGGACGGTCAGAAATAAGAATATCCTTTTCATACGCATTATGTGTTTAATAATCAGATGTCATATATACAGATAGCCTACTGCAGGAAAGACTGCGTGACGCAAGCAACTTTTAACATTATTTGGGATTTAAACAAATAGGAGGTAAGCAATACTGCCTACCTCCTACTCGATTTGTTAAATTAAAACTATTGTCGGTTTTATTACTTCACGATGCGCTTCTTGCCGTCCTGGATGAGCAGACCCTTAGCCTCGCTGTTTACGCGGACACCCTGCAGATTGTAGATAGGAGCGTTGCTGTCAGCAGCCTGAATGTCGTTGATGCCCTCGGAAGAGCCGCCACCAATCGTGAAGGGGAAATCAGCAATGTTACCAAGGTCAAGCGACACGTCTGAGGTGTTACTTACGCCAACAGTGTAGATCTTGGCTTCACCACCAGTGAATCCTTCAGCAGCCTTAATCTTAATGGTCATAAGCTGGCCTTCGGTCTTGAGGAGAGGAGTCTTCTCAGCCTGGTCAATCCAAATAAAGAGGAGGCCACCATCAGCCTTGTCCTTTATCTGAAGAGCAGCCTTTGAAGCAGCTGCTGTATAGTCATCTGCATCTGAATCATAGAGCGGCGGATGAATCTCCATATTCAAAGTAACAGCGGGAGCCCACTTTCCAGACTTGGAATCGGCTGAAATGCCTGCGGGGAGCATCAGGGAGAAGTTGTAGCCTCCGAGGGTCTCCTCTGTAGGATAGTTCAAGTTCAGAACGATTTCACCAGTGCCGTCCTCTCCTAAGGCGACATTTTCAGATGTGCTGATGACAATCTTCTGATCCTGTGCTTGTGCACCACTGGCAAGGGCAATCAACCCTGCCATCATTAAGAGTCGAAATTTTTTCATAATTTAAAGCTTTAAATTGTTAATAAATAGATGTTTGTTTTATTGAATTATTAATTGTGTAGTCTTTAGCAGTGCAAAATTAAACATTATTTGGGAAACGGCAAAATTTTTTCGCCCATTTTTTCGGTTTTGTAATAATTTAACTATTCACGCTATAGTATTAAATCTTTTCATCTTACTTTTCCATGCTAATACGGTGCAAAGATACAACTAAATTCTGAACTGACAAAAAAAATGGGAAAGAAAAAGAGGGTACAGAATGCTGCACCCTCTTCTTCTATTAATGAGAAGTTGAGATTTCTTACTTCACAATAGTCTTCTTGCCATCGCGGATGATGAGGCCCTTTGCGCTCTCGTTCACGCGGACACCCTGAAGGTTGTAAGCGGGAGCTGTAGCGTCAGCAGACTTGACATCGTTGATACCGACAGTTGTTCCAATGATAGAGAAAGTCACGTCAGCGATGTTGCCGAGGTCAAGAGAAACGTTCTTGTCGCTTGTCACACCAGCAAGATAGATCTTAGCTTCACCACCAGTGAATCCATCAGCAGCCTTAATCTTAATAGACATCAGCTCGCCCTGGAGAGACAGAAGGGGAAGAGCTTCAGCCTGATCAATCCACACAAAGAGGAGGCCGCCATCGGTCTTATCCTTAATCTGAAGAGCTGCCTTGGTAGCTGAAGCAGTATAATCATCGGCATTTGAATCGTAGAGCAGCGGATGAATGGCATCGCTCAGAGTAACAGCGGGAGCCCATTTTCCAGACTTAGAGTCAGCAGCGATACCCTCGGGGAGCATGAGAGAGAAATTGTAACCAACAACGGTCTCTGTTGTGGTGTAGTCGAGGTTCACAGAAATCACGCCAGTTCCATCATCAGCCAAAGTAACATCTTCAGCCGAGATAACCTTCAGACCCTGTGCCATAGCAGAACCAGCAAAAGCGAGCAGTCCTGCCATCATCATAAGTTTAAACTTCTTCATAATTTTAAAAATTTTAAAATTGTTAATAAAAAGTGAGTTAATAAATAAAAGAAAATTCGTTTTTGGATTAAATTTTTAAGAATGGGATCATTTCCCAGCCATGATACTGATGACACTTGAGATGTCAGCCACGTCAACAGTGCCGTCACCGTTTACGTCTGCAGCATCGTATGTTGCTGTGCCGGCCATAACGCTGATGATAGCGGAAATGTCAGCTACGTCGACCACAGTGTCGCCATTGACATCGCCCTTGGTTGAAACCTGACCGTCGGAAGGCTTGAGGATAATCTCGGCAATGAACAGGAACTCTGTCTGTATTTCCACCGTACCTTCGGCAATCTGCTCCTTCATATCCTCAGGGATTTCCATGCCACTGCTCTCCACGCCCTTGATGCGAACCTTTGAACCGGCAGCCAGTCCGGGCAGTTCAGCCTCGACGAGATACCACTGATTGGTCTGTGCCTTGCCAGTCATGTCGAAGGTAGCGACATCGTTCCATTCCTTACCGTCGGCAGACACACCAATTGCGTAAGTATTGTATGGGATGTTATCGGAAGCCACATAGAACTGTAGCTTGCTGGCAGCGAGTGCTTCGTTGGCATTAATAATAAGGTAGTCGGCCTTTCCCTCCTCTGCTAAGAACTGAGTGTTCGGAGTAGTGATGAGGAAGCAGTTACGAATATCGCCTGTCACTTTGTTGTTACGGGTCTGGATGGCAGCCTTAGCTCCGTCGTATGCAACAGAACCCTCTGCACCAGTCTTGTAACCCTCAAATGCTTCTGTGCCTTCCTCTTCGTTAGCCTCCAATTTGAAGTAGCGGGCGTAGTCGAGCGTCAGGGCAGAACCGTAGTTCACAGCAACGGGAGGAGTCTTCACAACGTTGTTTGACGAAATATCGTCGAGGTTCCACACAGCGAAATATTCAATCTCATCGAAGTTGGCAGTAATGTCGAGGTCATCCTCCAGCGTGATGGTGATGGTCGGCTCGGTCATGCCGTTGCTCCATCCCTTGAAGGTGTTCAGGCTACCGTTACAGTCGGCAGTGAGGGTAATCTCGTCGCCAGCCATATATGCATCCTTTGCTGGTGCTATAATCACCTTTGCACTCTTCGATCCAGCCACGGTGCAACTGATAGTCACGACCTTTATAACCTTGTCGGTGTAGTTGTTGGTGTCGCCAAGAGGTGCACCGTTCTTACCAGCCGTATAGGCAGGATTGCTCAGGCTAATCTGGAAGAAGTCGTTCTTGACATCTGCGAAATCAGTCCAAGCGAAAGGCACGTCTTCCATTGCGAGCGAGCTGAACTCAGACTCTTCGTTTTCATCGTCGCCGATGGGAATAATGTCGCCGGCATCGACCATGTCAGCCATGTTCTGGTATTTATAGCCGTAGAGCATATTGTTCTCCAACTGCACGAGACCGCCTTGGATTCCGGTGAGCACCACGCCTTTGTCGATACGCTCCTGAAGCTCTTCTTCTGTAAGAGAACGACATTCGTATTCGACATCGTTCTTCGTCCACGTTTCGCCCTCAACCTCATGGATATCTTTATTGTCATTCTGACGTCCATTCATATCGTCAATCCAATTAGGCTGGAGTACAATATTATTCTTAATGTGGAACTCAGAGTCTGACTGTACGCCAGCCCCAAAGTTGAGCAGTGAAGAACGGCTGTAAGCACAAACGGTATTGTTCTCGAACACGACCTTAATGGCCTGTAATCCTGCATTCTCACTGATATTTCCGAAACTCACGATACTATTAAGATATGTAAGGTCATAGAACGTGTTGTTCTTGAATATCATTTCTCCTACAGGCTGTGCCATATAGATGGCCGGCATGGCATCGTACTGACGGAATCCATTGTGGACAGTACAATTCTCCATCCGGAACACTTTCAACGTACCCGCCCCACTGAAATCCTCACCTGCACCATTCACCTCACCACGATAGAGCGAGCGGCAAAGCTCGGTAAGTTCGCAGTTAATGAACTCGAGAGTGTCGATATAGTGCTTGTTGGCATCCTTGAAGTTCATCAGGTGCTTTGAGTTGCCCCATATACCCTGTGTCTGGCGGATCTTCAAGTTCTCATAATGGAGCGAGAAACCATCGGCCTCGGTATTGTTTACGGGCATCTGCATCTCCATGCTCAGTGTGGCTTTGTTGCCATCTTTGTCGTTGACACCGATGAAATGAATGTTGCGAAGGGTATTTGCCATAGGGTTACCATCGCCGCTCTTCAGAGTGCCTACATCAACGTAGCCAGAGATATAAACGTATGCTGTACTACCAGCAGGAAGGGCTGCAATTGCAGCCAGTGCATCAGTAAAATCAGCCTTCTTAGCTACATCATACCGATTCTGTGCAAACACGCCGCTTACGAGGGCGGTAGCGCAAATTAGAGTAAAGAATTTCTTCATTTTTATAGTCTTTGGTTAGTACGTGCATACTAATTCGGTGCAAAGATACGTATTTTTGTTGAAACGAGCACACGTTTTTTTGTTAATATGTTTTAAAAAGTTGTTAATGGCATATTTTTACCTTTTTCATCCAGTAGTTATACCATTATATTTGTATGTTCAGGTCTGTCCTAAGTCAGAATTTGAGCCGTCCAAGCCCTCTGTTTTTTCCCACTTTTCTATTCTGCAGGTGTGTTTTTTCTTCTTCTTATCGTAGTTGATTCCCACGAGAAGCATTTGTCCTGTATATTCAGCAATCTTCTCTGGGTACTCCTTTCTACGTATCTGGCTGATGGCCGCCCTTGCGCTGCGGTTGCTCTTCAGCTCGATGACGAGTGCAGGCTTGCTTACGTTCTTGCGTGGTATCATCACGAGGTCGGCATATCCTTTTCCCGTCGGGTATTCGCGGTGTATGTGATAGTCGCCTCTTGCGCTGTAGTAGGCTATACTGAGCACGCAGGCCAGCGAGTTTTCATCATTATATGATAATATGCTGGTGTTCTCGTCGTGTGCTGTGTCCACTGCGCGTGCCACGGCTGCGGCATTTCCTGCGATGGTGTCCTCGAGCAGTTGCTGCGACTGCTGTAAGGCCTGTGACACGCCGGCCCAACCAGTTTCTTTGACTGCGTTTTTCAGTTCGATGCTCACTTCATAGTTTGGAACGAAACATTGTTGTGTCTGACGGTCATAGCTCAGGTATCCCAAGTGGATGAGCACTGTGAACACGTCATCACGACCGTTGACGTCGGTCATGTCGTTCTGGAACAATGAGGTATTTACCGACACCTTTCCCCCTGTGAGCATGCGTATGACGCTGTCTTTCAGTCCGTCGTAGTTGCGCTGTATATACTCCAACACACTATCGTAAGCCCCCGTGCGTCCCCAATAGCAGGTACACCATTTCTCATAGAGGGCGGCCACCACGCTGTTGGGGTTGAACATCGACGGCTCGTCACCTATCTGGTATCCGTCGTACCACTTCTCCAGTTCGTCGAAGCTCATTCCTGTATCCTCTGCCAACTGCTTGACCTCCTTCTTTGTGAATCCGAAATATCGTGCCATAATGCCAGGCTTGACTACTGAGTATTCTTGGAAGTTGTTCAATGCCGACTCTGTCTTGTACTTCTTGATGGGCAGTATTCCCGTCATATACACGGCGGCGAACACCCTATCCGTACTTGCGCCCTTGAACATACGCCGCAACCAGTTGACAAAGTCGTCGGTATAAGCAGGTCGTTCTCGAAGGACAGCATCCCACTCGTCGAGGATGAATATGAATTTCTCCCCCGTTGTGTTCGCTATGCGTATGAGGTATGCCATGAGGTCGTCATCTTCCTCGACAGGTACTTCGGGATAGGTGCAATGCACGTCTTTAATGATTTCCTTCTGCACTCGCCCCATGATGCTGGCGTCTTTGAAGCGTGTGGTGAAGTCGGTCATAGCAAAGAAGATGACCGGGTACTTGTTCAGGTGCTCCTCAAACGAAGGGTCTTTCTCTGCCTGCAGCCCAGCAAAGAGCTGGCGCGAGTCGCAGGAGCGGTCGTAGTATGCGGCGAGCATCTTCGCCGCCATCGACTTGCCGAATCGGCGACAGCGCGAGACGCAGCTATAGCGTCTTTCACTGTTTATGGTTTCGTTGACAACGGGTATCAGCCCCGATTTGTCAACGTAGATTCCCTTCCGGGAAGAGGCAAATCCCATATTGCCAGTGTCGATATATATTCCCATAGCTTTTCGGTTGATAAGTTGGAAACAAACGGCGCTTTTCTTTGGGATAAGCGGCGCTTTTCTCCGAGATAAGCGGCGCTTATCTGTTAGTCTTTGAGATTCCAGCGGATGAAATAACCGTCGGTAGTGATGCTGGAGCGGACTTTGGACTGTATGGCGGCGGGGTACTTGGGGGCGATGCGGGCGATGACGCTGTCGCAGGCGGCAGAGCGTTCTCCACGCCCTGCGTTGCTCCATCGGTCGGCCATTTTGCAGAGATAGCTGTATGCCTTTCCCTCGGCGAGGTACTCCTTGAGGTACTCGTCGGCGATGGCCCAGTCATAGAGCTGTTTGAGCTTCATGTCGGAGAGTCCCTCTGCGGCAGCCTCACCAGGTATGGGCAGGTCGTGGAACGTTCCATTGGCGGCTCCGGCGATGCCGTGGTTTCCACTGCCTCGCGGGTTGGAGGTGGGTGTCGATGACGACGGCGTGTCGCCGCCGAGCCACACATTGTACTTGGGATACCAATAGTCCGTGTCGTCGGGCAGTTTCTTGTCGGGGAAGCGGTTGGCGATGCCATCGTTCAGCAGACAGCGAGCCACCTCAAAGTGTCCGAGGTGCGTCTCAGCCTCGGCGAGGAGGAAGTGGAAGTCGTGTCCGCGGAATGTGGGGATGGTAGGTTCGATCTTGAAGAGGTCGAGGCCGTCGCCGATGTAGCCGTATGTGCCGAACTGGTAGCCGCTGACGGCAGCCTGGGTATTGGTGTGGAATGCCTTGTAATAGTACTTGGATACGCAGTCCTGCCCTCCGAGGTTGTTCATGACAACCTTCTGGTCTAACGAGCGAATGTCGTAGTCGTTGTAGAGTGCCTTGCCGTATGCCGAAGGCCGCAGATAGAATGCATCGGCATCGGGGTATTCGGGACAGAGGTACTGCACTATGCGGTTTCGCTGGTGCTGCTGGTAGTTGTAGATTATTCCGCTGATGACCTGTGTCTTCAGTCCTATGCCCTCAGTGGGGAATAGGTCGAGATAAGTGTACCATTGCTGACGTATTCCAGCAGTGAGGTCGCACATCTGGTAGACGTTGGGCAGTGCATAGCGATAGTCGTCGATGCTGCGACCGTTGTCGCCAACGAGGTTGAAGCCTGGGATGGGAAAGTTGGGGTAGTTTGTCTCCTCGCCGCCGAAGGGAAAGGTATAGATGAAATAGAGGTAGTCGACGATGGTGTTGCGAATCTCCGTCCAGTAGGGCTGTGCAGCCTCCTCAGACAAGTAGTTGCAGAGCCACGACGTGAACTCCATGCGCATGATCATTGCCGGGGGTGTGAGATACTGCCATGTGATGTAGGGAGCCAGCTCCTTGCTTTCCGGGTCGAGCCACTCCCACCACTTCATCAGGCCGATGCGCGCGCCGTTGGCGTCGAGGTAGGTCTCGTCGGCAGGAACGTACATGCCGTCGACGGTTATGCCGTCCTTGAGCAGGGCGATGGCCTTCTCGGAAAGCAGTTTCATGTCGCACTTGGTGAAGACGCTGGCATCGCTGAGTTCCCTTTTCTCCGTGAGGGGGTCGTCGAACCAGTATGCCTGTCCGTAGATGCGGCCGAGCTGGAGGTATGCCCACACTTTTATGCGCAGGGTGTTGCTGAGCAGGGGGACGATGAAGCCCTCGGCCTCCTCGCTGATGGCTCCCTTGTGTGTACGGTGGTACTCGCCCATCTTTGCGATGTAGTCGTTACATGCGATGACGATGGCGTAGTAGCAGGTTGGATCGGCGTAGGGGTTGCCGTCGGTGCTGTCGTAGTTGTATATCTGCTTCAGCTCGTCGGGAGCGTTCTCGGTGGTCTCGAGGATGTTGGCGCGGGTGTCGGTGAGCCAGATGGCGTGGTCGCCGGCCTCCTGCACCTTGTTGAGGATGCCGAGCATACCCTTATATATCTCGTCCTCGCGGTCGATGTAGTCCTCCTCGTTGATGACGTTGTTGGGGTCGGTGGAGAAGTAGTCGGAGCAGGAGACGAATACCAGGCCAGCAAACAGCAGACCCACCCCCCAGCCCCTCCCTGTGAGGGAGGGGAGTATATAGTTACTCACCTTATGTAATACTGATCCTTTCATAAATTTGCGAAATTATATTGTTAGTTTTGTAACCACTCCCCTCCCTCTAGGGAGGGGTCGGGGGAGGGTCTTCTTAGAAGTTGAGGTTAAAGCCGATTTTCACGGTGACGGGGAGGGTGACCTTGGCATAGTCGAAGCCGCGGAGGGACTCGTCGTAGCTATAGGCGAACTCCGGGTCTCCGCCGAGGTACTTCGTCATGGTAAAGAGGTTCTCGGCAGCGACAAAGACATTGCCGGAGCGGATGAATGAGAACAGCTTGTCGAAGTTGTAAGCCAGCTTCAGCGAGCGGAGCTTCAAATAGTCGCCCTTCTCAATCCAGCGGTCGCTGAACAGGTTGTTGCCAGTGATGTCGCCATAGCTTGCGCGGGGCATGTCGGTCTGCTGTCCCTCCACCTGCCAGCGGTTGAGCGCCGATGTTGTCTGGTTGTAGAAGGTCGACATAGACTCTGCGTCGCGGCGGGTGGCGTTATAGACCTTGCCGCCAAGTGAATAACCGAAGTTGGCATCGAGGGTTATCTTCTTGTAGCGCAGCATGAGGTTTATGCCGCCGAACATCTTGGGCATGGTGCTGCCGAGGGCAACGCGGTCGTTGGCGTCGATGATGTTGTCGCCATTCTGGTCGACGAATATCACATCGCCGGCCTGGTAGGCAATGCCACTACTGTTCACGAGGCCCGCCGCCTGTGCCTCAGCGGTGGTGCTGTAAACGCCAGCGGTCTGGTATCCGTAGAATTCGTATGGTTTCTGGTCGACGGCCATGAGCAGCTGGGCGTCGTCGCCGTTGTAGCCCGTATATTTAATAAGGTAGCTGTCGGGGCCTCCGAGCGATTTGATCTTGCTCTTGAAGGTTGTCATGTTTGCGGCGACGATGATGTCGAAGTCGCGTGTCTTGACAGGAGCGACACGGAAAGACAGCTCCAGTCCCTGACCGGTGATCTTGCCGAGGTTCTCGTAGTAGTCGGTAGAGCCATAGACAGCCGACACGCCATTGTTGAGCAGCAGGTCGTAGTTCTCGCTTGCATATACACCCACGCCAATGTCAAGACGGCCTTTGAGGAGCGTAGCCTCCAGTCCGAGGTCAAGCTGGCGCTTCTTCTCCCACGTGAGCTTGGTGTTGGGCATGTTGGCACGCATGATTGTCCCGATGCCATACTCCGAGAACACGCCGCTGACGTAGAAGTTCTTTCCATAGTTCGAGGAAAAGCGGCTGTTGCCCGACATGCTGGCCTCGAAAGTGACATTCAAGCGGTCGAAGAGCGATGGCAGCGCTCCCGTGTTGGCAGCAAGGAAGGTGACTCCTGCCGATGGGAAGAATCCGAAGCGGGCGGCATCGTCGCCGCTGACGCTCGTGCCGTCGACGGCCAGTCCGGCCTGGGCGCGGACGATGCGGTTCCAGGTGTAGTCGGCGTGGAGCGAGTAGCCCATGTAGTTCCATTCCAGGTTGTCGCCCGTCGTCGTCTTCTCGTCGTTGGTGTTGTCGAGGGTCGTCTGGTAGTCGTTGGCGGTGTTGTAGCCGCTGCTCCAGTCATACTCCACGTTGCGGCGCATCAGTCGTGCTGTGGCGAGGGCGTTCACCTCATGGATTTTGTTGAACGTGCGGTGGTAGTCGCCCTGCAGCTGATAGGTGTTCATAGTCTGTCGGACTACGCCGTTGCTGACCTGGTTACGGCCTGTACCGTAGAGCTGTGGGATGATGGACTGGTTCGACACGCCGGGGATGAACATTGTCTCCTCGGTGTAGTTGTAGTAGATGCCGACGAGGGCCGAGAGCTTCAGGAAGTCGTTGCACTTATAGTTCAGCCCCAACTGTGCGTTGGCATCGTATATCTTGTCCGTTCCCTCAGCAGTGTTCACCAGTGCGAGGGGATTGCTCACATTATTATAATTTATAAAGGGGATGGGGTTCACCTGCCATGCGTCGTACTTGGCATAGATGGGGAGCAGCGAGCCGTCGTTTTGTTTTGCAAAAGGACTCACCTGGGGCATCGAGCGCTGTGCGGCGAGTATGGGGTTCACCTCCGGGCGCATACCCTGGTTGTGTAGGTCGCTGTTCACGTATGCGAGTCCGACGTTGGCGGTGATGTCAATCTTTCGGCTGACGGTCACGTCGCTGGAGATGAGGGTGTGGTAGCGGTCGCTCTTGGTGTTGCGCAGTGTTCCGTTGTTGCCGGTGTAGCCAAAGGATATGTTGTATTTTGCAATCTCGTCGCCTCCCTCCACGCGGAAGATGTTCTCCGTCTGGAACCCGTTGCGCTGTATCTCCTTCATCCAGTCGGTGTTCTCGTTGAAGAGGTAGGAGTAGAGGTTCGCGCCGTTCTCAAGGAAGGGATAGTCGGCCGTGAGAGTTGTGAACGAGGGATAGGCCGCCATGCCGATGGCTCCGAGGTAGGAGCGGTATTGCGCCGCGTCCATCATTGGCAGAGTCGAGCCTTTGAAGTTGATGCCGTACTGTCCGCTGAATGAGATACGTGTGTCGAGGTTGTCGCTTGTGGCCATCTGCGTCTCAATCATCACCACTCCATTGCTTCCGAGCGAGCCGTACATAGCGGCGTCGGCTCCCTTGAGTATGGTGACGCTGCGTATGTCCTTCGGGGAGTAGCCGAAGAGCATGTCACGGCTGTAGCCATTGATGATGCCCGAAAGCTCGCGCTGCCCGAAGTATGGAACGCCGTTGATGACGATGAGCGGGGCGTTATCGGCCACGAAGGAGTGTATGCCGCGGATGTTCATGTAAGTGCCCTCACCGGGCATGCCGCTCTTCTCGACGACCTGCAGCCCGACGGCCTGGTCGCGCAGGGCGGCACCGATGGAGAGCTTCTGGCTGAAGTCCTTTGTCTGCACTCCGCTCATGGTGACAGGCCGCTCGTCGCGTGCGAGTGCCCCGTAAGCAGTCTCGGCCTTGCCGTCGTAGAGGGGTTCCAACTGCGGGGTGAGGGTCACCTGAAAGGCGTCACAGCCGTTCTTCTTCTTCAACAGACGCAAGGGCAGGGTGCGCTCGTAGAAACCGTCGGCCTTGATGGTGACGATGGCATCCTGGTCGGCGGTTTCCAAGGAGAACACGCCGCTGTCGTCGGTGACCACCGAGGTTTTCTCTCCGACGATGGTGACGATGGCCCCGCCGATGGGCTGGCCGTTTACGGCACGAACCTGCGAACTGATAGATGTCTGGGCGGTGGCAGCTACTGCGAACAGGCCGACTGCTGCTAATACATATATTCTTCTATTCATAATTACACGTAATTTTCATTTTCACCACTTTCTTCACCACGAATTTAACGAATTACACGAATTATACGAATTATTAATTATTTTACTAATTATTTCTGATTTCACGAATTGTTTCTTGATTTCACGAATTACCAGATAATTCGTGCCAATTCGTGTAATTCGTCAAATTCGTGGTTAAAAAGTCAATAGTTGTTGTGTGTCGGGCGCAGACACCAGTGGTACATGAAGAGCTGGAACTTGTTGCCCGAGTCACCGGCAGATGTTGAGCGTATGACAGAGCGGGCGGCCATGTCCTTCGACTCCACGCGTATGCGGAAGTTGCCGTTGCGTTTCATTGTTACGATGCCCACGGTGTAGCCGTCGGTGTCGTAGGCGGCCACGTTTTCGTCGTACTCACGCCAGTAGTTAGGGTCAAAGCCTTCTGGATAACCGGGAGCCATGATGCCGTAGGTTGGAATGTCGTTGGCTATACGGTCGGCGTTCATCACGTTGGCACGTCCCTCCCACACGAACTCATTGTTGAAGTAGATGCTGATGGTGTAGGTGGTGGAGCGCTCGAAGCCCATGCGCAGATAGTACTCGCCGGCAGGGAGGTTCACGGGTAGTGCCATATCCTCCTTTGCGTCATAGACCAGTCCTTTGTACTCCACGGCGACAGTCAGCGAGTCGTCGATGGCCTCGTCGGTGGGACAGGCGGTAAGGAGGTTGTAGTCGATGATGGGCCAGCCATACTTGTAGAGAGCATCGTATGAGCTGAGAGTGGATATGCTGGTGGAGAAGAGTCCGAGGTTCTCCCAAACGAAATACTCGTCCTGCATAGCCTGGTCGTTACGTATGTTCGATGCGTCCCACACCTGGTAGAAGCGTGTCTTCACACGGTAGATGACGATGTGGTTGGGTATTTTAAGGTTTGTGCAGTAGTAGGCGTAGCCATTTGAGAGGTTCACCCGGTTCTGCGTGTCCACCGTCTGCACCGACGGGCGCCACCACGTCTCGTCTGCTTCCTTGTAGGTTGTCAAGTCAGCCCTCTCGTCGACCACCATCTTGTAACCGCCCACAGTGGTGAAGTCCCCGGCATGGGCGTTCACCTGCTCGGCCTCCAAGCGCTTGTCGGAGAAGCAGGCACGCACTATCCATTCCTCGAACTTCTCGCGGTCGGCCTCGATGGCCTCGCGGTTGAGCCACGAGGGGATGCTGTCGAGGGCGCTACGTATGGCCGTCTCCACCTGTTCGTTGTTGGGAATGAACATCGTGGTGACATAGTTCTCGTCGCGCATGTTCCACTGCTCCACGCCACTGTCGGTATAGCGGTCCATCAGTGTATTGCGCGTCACCCACACCGTGTCGTAGACCACTTCACCGGCCTGGTTCACACCTGTTGCGGCGGAATGCTCGCGGTCGAAGACGCGCTGCTCGTACTTCGCCACGAGGGCCTTGAAGTCGGAGTAGTCGTCGCCGAGCTGCTTCAAGTGTTCGTAGACCGAGAGTCGCACGGGTAGCACGCCGTCGATGATGTAGACATAGCCGTTATTGGCCTTGACTACGCGCTTGATGCTGAAGTTGTCTATCTTCAGGCTGCTGCCCTCGCCATAGACCCAGATGGTCTTCCCGGCACGGTTGTTGATGCCGAAGCCGTCGCGCAGCTCGGAGGGCGTGACGGCGATGTCGCTGATGCTGTTGTTGGCGAAGGGTACCGGGTCGGTGAAATATTCGCCATCCAGGATGCTGTTCTCACAGACCACGAAGGTGTACTGCTTGTCGGGGCTTGTGACCTCGTAGGCTCCGGCCTGCTCGAATAGCTGCGAGATATGCGAGAGGTCGCTGTTGCTGCGGAGGTAGGAGACGATGTCGCCATTATACACCTCTGCCGTGGTCGAGGTGACGGCGGCCTCGTCGTAGTGGTTGTCCCAGTCGGAGCAAGAGACCCCCACCCAGCCTCCCCCTGTGAGGGGGAGGAGTATATAGACAGCAAAGCGGAATAAACTCCTTGTTCTTCCCAATAGATATTGCTTCATTTTCGTAATATAATTAAACAGAATAGTCTTATCGTTTATTTTGTAACTACTCCCCTCCCTCCAGGGAGGGGCTGGGGGAGGGTCTTTAGATGGGTACGAACTCCAGGTAGTCGAGCGAGAGGTGGTAGTTGCTGTTGTTCTTTGCCTCCACGTCCATGAGTGTGATCTTGAAGGTGTGTGTTCCCGACCCCTCGAACTCAAGGCTGCCATAGATGGTGTTCTCAGCGAGCTGGTATCTCGGCAGTCGTTTCATTCCCTTGTACATGTATGCCATCGTTGAATGGCTGTCAAGCTCGAATCTGACGAGTGTGCCGCTGTTGATGAAATTGTTGTGGTTGATGTCCTTGCAGTAGTGCAGCACCACCTTGTAGCGGCCCGCGATGATTGTGGGTGTCTGGAACTCAATCCACCCTGCAAATCCCAGGTTCAGTACCATGAAGTTGTCCATGAAGGCTCCGTATTGCGACGCCGTTCCCGAAAGAGCGTCTTTCTTGTAGCCCACTTTTCTGTAGGTGTTGGTTTTCGCCTTCGACTCGTTAGCCTGGTATGTGAACGAGCTTATGGTGCCGTAGTTTCCGTCGAAGTGGTCTTCCGAGAGATCCACGTCGCGCATAGTGTTGTCGATAGGTGTGGAGAACACATTACCGAGGCTGTTGGCTGTTCCCCACGCATTGACGAATGTGATGATGTCGGGAGAGTTCAGGAAATCCCAAACCACGCGCACCGGTGTCGGGTGGAACACAGGCATGACGCTGCCCACGCGGTGTATCAGTCCGTTGCGTGCCTTTATGTTGGTTCTCACCAATGCTATTTCGTTGTTTATGAAGTCTTGTCCTCCCTTCCTGCTTATTGTTATTGCCTGCCCCTTGAACTGTGTGTCGTAGATTCGCGTCTCCTCGTCGGTCTCCGGGTCGTCGCTCTCGTAGGCGAGCAGCTCGTCCTTGGTGTAGGGCCGGGGCAGGAAGTGGTAGCTTACGTAGTTGTAAAGGTTTGCGTCGGTCTCGTTGTCGCTGTGTGAGGCGAGATATGCCCGCAGGTCGGCCACGCTGTTGATGCCTGCAGCCTGGTAGACGTTGTTTGTCACGGCCATGCATGTGAAGGCATAGTTTGTTGTCACCGCTCCGTTGATGGTGTAGCTCACCGTGCTTGTCAGCGATGCGATGCTGTCGTAGCCGCATTCACGCACTGCCTGTGCGAAGATGCCGTAGGTCGGCTCGTCATTGTCGAGCATGTCCATGATGGTCTCCACAAGTGGAATGATGACTTCGTCCATCTCGAAGAGTGTGGCATTGACGCACTTTATGGAAGTGAACCGTCCCAGCTTTGCCTGGTTGTTGAAAAATATGGAGTCACTGCCGAGTATGTTGTCGTCGTGACGCTGCACATCGTCAACGTTTGTCTCTATCCGTCCGTAGCGCACGGTGAGGTTCGTCCCGAGGAGTGTGGTGTCTGGCAGTTCTAATCCCCTCTCCGCGAAGCTCTGCCCCTGCTCGGCATAGTTGTCGATTTCAGTGTCAGAGTATTGCCTATTACTAATTATATGTACGCGAACAATATCTTTAGCGTAGTCCAAGGGCAGGTCGGCCACGCTTGCCACCCCCTGCTGGTTTAGGAACCTCTTCATTGCCTCGTTTGTGGGACAGAACACCGTGGCGTTTGCATCCCCGTTCTTCAGGGCGTTATAGTAGTTTGCGTGCTTCAGCAGCTCTATCCAGAGTGAGTACTGGTCAGCGTCACGCTCCAGAATGTCTGTTGCCGACATCTCGGTCTCCTCGGTCGTCGGTGTCATGAAGAGGCTTCCCTCATTGGGGTCGGAGCAGGAGACCGTTGCCAAACAGGCGACCAACAGACCCACCCCCCAGCCAGAAGATTTTGTCCGCTTAAGGACTAAATCGCCTGAGAGGGAGGGGAGTAGATACTTACTCACCTTGTATAATAATGATGTTTTCATAAGAATCATTTTATTAATTATAATGTCGTTTTTGTAACTACTCCCCTCCCTCACAGGGAGGGGTCGGGGGAGGGTCTTACTGATAGTAGGGGTTCTGTTCCAGCAGCGGGTTGGTGCTTATCTCCGTAGCGTTGACGGGCAGATACCAGGCATCTGGGTCGCTGAGCACCGAGCGTACCCACGACTCTTTGATGCCGCTTTTGTTGTATTTCATGACGTTGTTGATGAAGAGCTGGCGGAAGTCGCAGACACCTGCGGGGTCGGTGTAGCGTCCCATGCGCAGCATGTCGTACCACGCCTTGCCCTCTCCCGCGAGTTCCATTAGTCGCTCGTGGAGTATGCACTTGTTCATCAGGTCGGCGAGGCTTGAGTGGCTGTCCACCTCGCTGTCGGCGAGGTTAGTGCGATGGCGTATCTGGTTGACGATGTCCACGGCGGCCTGGTTGTCGGCCTCGTTTGTGCCAGCCTGTCGCATGACGAGTGCCTCGGCCTTCATCAGCATCACGTCGGCGACGCGGTAGATGATGTAGTTGCAGTCCCAGTTCTGTATGGTCATGCGGCGGGTGTTATAGCTTGTGCCGCCATAGTATTTCCACACGAACGCATCGGTAGCGGATCCGTATGAAGTGGGCTGTTCAAGCATGAATGAACCGTAAAGCAAGCGCCCGAACTGTTCCGGGTCAAGGAATGCCGTAGTGCGGATTTCCAGCAATTCATTCATCTCGGTTATGAAATCCTGGATTATTCCTAAAGAGTAGTGGTATTTATACCCCACCTCATTGGGTGTGAAACTGACAGTGAGGGTGTTTGTCTGTGGCTGTCCGCCTGAGAGCTTGCTGTAGCTCCACTGCACCTCAAAGATGCTCTCGTTACTGTTTCCGGGGTTGAACATCGAGAACCATGCGCTGTGCGTTGGCATGGAGATGAAGCGCGGCGACGAGGGCGATGTGCTCTCGAGGATGGCATTGGCATAGCTGATGGCCTCGTCGAAGTCCTTGTTCCACAGGCACACGTCGGCCATCAGGGCGTAGATGGCCCATTTAGTTGCGCGGCCCTTCGTCTCCCAGGTGGTGTTGAATTTCTCCTTGGCAGCATCCATGTCAATGGCCGTTTTGAGGTCGCTCTTTATCTGGGCTATGAGCTGTGCCTCGGTGCTCTTGGCCACGTTGAAGGTCAGCTCGTCGGTCTCGAAAGGCTCGGTGACGAGCGGGGCGTCGCGCCAGTTGCGGACGATGTAGAAATATGCCAGTGCGCGCAGCCAGTATGCCTCGCAGCGATGGCTGTTCAGCTCCTCCTGCGTGTAGGTTTCGTCGGCGGCGAGAGCCTTTTCCGCATTCTTCAGCACGAGGTTGGCGCTGTTGATGATCTTGTACATCGGTGTCCACTTGGTGAGCGTTCTCTCCGTAGGCTTTATCTCGAAGCGCTGCAAGGTGTTGCTGCCACGTGCCGACACACATCCGGCGCGCAGCTCGCCCCAGGGTATGAGGTGGGTCTCCACGGCATCGCGCAGATAGTAGTAGCCGGCGAAGAGGGTGGCCTCGACATCCTGCTTCGAGCCCCAGTACTCGTCGGTGGGCTGCACGTTCTCGGGGTAGATCTCGAGGTAGTCGGAGCAGGAGAAGGTCAGCGAACACGCAACCAGCAGACCCACCCCCCAGCCCCTCCCTTTGAGGGAGGGGAGTATATACCTACTCACCTTGTATAATAATGATGTTTTCATAATATCCTAATAACATTAAATATTGTGTATTTTGTAACTACTCCCCTCCCTCACAGGGATGGGTCGGGGGAGGGTCTTTCTCTTAGAAGTTCACTGTTATACCCATGGAGACTCGGCGGGAGCGCGGGGTCTGCGAGTTGTCGACGGCGAGGTCGGTGATTTTGCTGGGCATGGTGACCTCCGGGTCCTGGCCGGTGTATTTTGAGAATGTGAAGAGGTCGTAGCCGGTGAGGAACATGCTGAGACTGTTCACCGACAGCGACTTGCAGACGCTCTTCGGGAAGGAGTAATTCAGCGAGAGGGTCTTCAGGCGTACGAATGAGCAGTCCTCGACGAAGCGGTCGCTACCCATGTAGTTCAGGCCGTAGTTGTAGAGGGCGCGTGGTATGTCGGTGTCGACGTCGGCCTCTGTGCGCCATCGGCGCAGCACAGCCTTCGACTGGTTGTCGCGGTTGTACATCGCCTCCGCGTTCATACGTGCCTGGTTGATGATTTTCTGCCCGAGGCGGTAGTGGAGGAACACGGTCATGCCCCATCCTTTGTACTTCAGTGTGAAGCCGCCGCCGCCCGAGACCACGGGGTTGTAGTTGCCAAGATAGACGATGTCGTTCTTGTCTATGGTCCCGTCGTGGTTGATGTCCTCGTACTTCGCGTCGCCAGGGTAGCAACGTATATTACTATTATGCATAATCAGTGGGTTGCCCTGCAGATCGGTCATCACGTTGCCATTCTCGTCCTTGGCGTAAGTGTCCTCGAGGTTATGGTAGACTCCCAACGAGCGGAACCCGAAGAACGAGCCTACGGATGTGCCGCTCAGGATCTTCGTGTTGTAAACGCCGTTGGCCACCTGCGGGTCATCCGACGACATGTTCTCAGGCAACTCGACGATGGTGTTGATGTTGCGGTTGACATTCCAGTTCACGCTGAGGTTCCAGTCCTTCGACTTCAGCACGTTGGCATCGATGCGGAACTCCCATCCCTCGTTGCGCAGCCGTCCGCTGTTCCAGTACTTTATCTGTGGCGAGGGGTAGCCCATGTACTCCGGCACGACAACGTTCTTCTGGAGCAGGTCCTTGGTGTTCTTGCGGTACCAGTCGAAGGTGAGGTTTATGCGCCCGTCGAACAGGTTGATGTCCGTTCCGAGGTTTATCTCCTTCGACGTCTCCCATTTCAGCTTGTTCAGTTGCATGGTGGCCGTGGTGATGGCCGCCCCGTCCATGTAGTTACCGATGGCGGCGTATGTCCC
The DNA here is from genome assembly GCA_905233425.1 of uncultured Prevotella sp. Lineage (GTDB taxonomy): Bacteria > Bacteroidota > Bacteroidia > Bacteroidales > Bacteroidaceae > Prevotella. The sequence goes on from CAJOEC010000033.1 coordinate 29,922, forward strand.
CACGTAGGGCGACGTTCCCGATGGTGCGTTGCCGCTGGTTCCGTAGCTGGCGCGCAGCTTCCACTCCGTGAGCCACTCGTCGCTCCACTTCATGAACTTCTCGTCGGCCATCTGCCAGCTGACGCCCACCGAGGGGAACAGTCCCCAGCGGTTTTCCTTTCCGAGCGACGACTTTCCCTCGTAGTTGATGGTGCCGTTGACGGTATAGCGGTCGAGCAGTGTGTAGACGACCGAGCCTATGCCCGAAAGCGTGGCCACCTCGCTGTCGCCTGAGCCTTGCGAGAGGAGCACGCCGCCGCCCGAAGCTGGGTCGGCTATCGATGCCGACGCCATGTTGTAGCGAGTGGCGGAATTGTTCGACGAGCGGCTCTGCTGTGTGCGCCACAATGCCGTGACCACCAACTGGTGCATCTGGTCTAGCCAGTCCTTTGTAACCATCAGCTTGTTCTCCGTCTGTAGTGAAAAATTGTTGGAGTAGGCATTCAAGGCCTGGTTGGCATATCTGTTGTTGGTTGTTACGCCCGTTGCCGACTGTGGCAGGAATGCCTCGGTCTTCTGGGTGTTGTACTTCATGGAGACGTAGCCCGTGTAGCGCAGCCAGGAAGTGGCATAGTAGTTTGCACGGACAGTCATTTTCTGCTCCTTGGTCATCAGATTGCGGTAGCTGTCCTCCACCATGATGATGGGATGGAAATTCCTCGAACCGTTGAATGCCCCCTGGAACTCCTCCTCGTTCTGGCGGGTGAAGTAGATGTCGGTCATCTGGCCGGTGGCGTCGTCGATGTAGTAAGGGCTCTTGTTCGGCATCTTGCGCATGGCCTCGGCACGCGAGTTCTCCGTCCAGGGTGCGTCCTTCTTCGTGTCGCTGTAGGTGTACTCGGCGTTCACGCGCAGTTTCTCGCTGAACTTATAGCCAATGTCGAGCGATGTGGTGAGACGTTTCAGTCCCGTCCCCCTCGTCGTGCCGTCCTCGCTGAGGTATGACAGCGAGAGCCTGTATGTGGCACGCTCACCGCCGCCCGACATCGAGAATGAGTTGTCGGTGGTGAAGGCGTTCTTCGTGAGATACGACAGCCAGTCCACGTCCTGGTTGTACTCGTCGAAATAGCGCCAGTCCTGCTGGTAGCCTATCTCGTACTTGTCGAAGAGATACTCCAGATAGCTGTTGCCGTCGAGTTTTTGTGCGTTGGCGGTGTTCCAGATGGCGTCCTGCATGTATGCCACGTACTCGTTGCCGTTGAGCATGGGCATCGACTTTGGCTCGAACTTCAATGAGTTCTTCGTCGAGAAAGTGAAGTTGGTCTTTCCCATTGCACCCTTCTTCGTCGTTATGAGGAGCACGCCGTTGGCACCTGCCGTGCCGTAGACAGCTGTTGAGGCGGCATCCTTGAGCACCTCAATCGACTCGATGTCGTTGGGGTTGAGCGAGAGCATCTGGGCGAAGTCCTCCTGCGAGGCGGTGTTGAAGTCGAAGCTGTCGTCAATCGAAGTGTTGTAGGGCACGCCGTTGATGACGATGAGCGGATCGGCCGAGCTGTTCAGCGTGGCGGTACCGCGTATGCGTATGGTGCTCTTCGCGCCGGGGTCGCCGGCGGCGAGGATGTCGACACCGCCGAGCTGTCCCTGAAGGGCCTCCTCAATCGAGGTGACGGGCGATGTGGCCATGATTTCCTCCAAGTCAAGCTTCTGCGTTGCGAACGACTGTTGGCGTGCTGTCACGCCCATGTCGTTGCGCGAGCCCCCCTTCTTGCCCGAGACCTGCACCTCACGTATCTGATGGGCATTGCTCTCCATGGTGACGTTGAGTGTCTTCTGCCCCGTGTACTTGAAGCTCTGCTGCTTCATGCCGACGTAGGAGAACACTATCGTGAGGTTCTTCTCCTCGGGTACTTTCAACGTGTAGTTTCCGTTGAAGTCGGTGACGGTACCGTTGACGATACGGTTCTGGCTGTTCTGGAACGTCACGTTCGCCCCGATGATGGGTTCCTTCACGCCGCCGAGCAGCTCCGTGACGTTACCCGTCACAGTCTGGGCATCAACGCCAAGGGCGACACATAGAAAAGGAAGGAGGAGAAGAAGCCTCACCCCCAGCCCCTCTCCAAGGGGAGAGGGGAGTATATACCTTTTGAAGTGCTTATTATTTGCTTTCATATAATGTAATGCTATTGCTTTCAGTATTATTGTTCTGTTGTAACTGCACCCTGCTCAAGGGCAAAATGACTAGCATTAAGGTGACCACTCCCCTCTCCCCTCGGAGAGGGGTCGGGGGTGAGGCTTTTACAGTGCCTCGTCGAGGAAATAGACCACGCCGTCGCTGAAGATGAGTGGCAGGAAGTTGTAGGCCGATGACAGGCGCACCTGCTGGCTCTTCTGCTGCGTCTGCAGGTCGGTGGTACGGATGCTGAGGGCGGAACCGTCGTCGTAGACGTTGAGCGCATAGCTCTTCGCCACAACGGGCACGTCGCCGCTGTCGTCCATCACCTGCAGCGTCTCCAGTCCGCCGAACTCCAGGTTGTCGGTCGTCTCGCCCCATCCCAAGTAGGGGTAGTTGGTGATGACGGCTGTCGAGAGGGGCACGAAGTAGCGCACGAGGTACTGCTCGAGAGCCGCCTTGTCCGTGGCCTGTATCTTCGTGAAGAAGTCGTCGTCGGTGGCCTGCGATCCTTCGCCGGCCACGACACCGGGGACACGGCCCTCAGCGATGGCACGTGCCAGTGCCTGCGTGGTGGGGATGAACTGCAGACAGATCTCCGTCATGAACGACACCTTTCCTGCCGAGAGGAATCCTCCTGCCGAAAGCAGCGAGTACCAGCCGTAGAATTCGGTGGTGTTGTCGCGGTTCTGGTTGCCTATGAGCGAGTAGAACGCCTCATTGTCCTGGTAGGTGCCGCGGAAGAGCAGACTGTCGTAGGTGTAGGCATGGCCGTTGGTCCATCCGTCGATGTCGCCACGGTAGGCCAGCGGCTCGAAGGCGGCCCAGATGTCGTCCTCAGTCCAGAGGTTGGCCTGGTAGCGCAGCGACCTCAGGTACTGTATGCTGTTGGTGATCTTGCCGTCCCTGACATACCAGTAGACCTTCATGGGCGAGGTCTGCATGGTGGCATAGACGGCGGTGCCATTGGTGGGCAGCACGGTGTTGCCGTCGGTGGCCATCACGGCGTGGGCATTGACATAGCTTGTCACCACGGCACTCGACATGGCTGACGGCTCCTCCATTCCGTCGGGCTGGTTCATAATGGTGGCGGGCGACCCCTTCTGCACCGTTATATGCTGGTCGCTGTTGGCCATCTGGTTGTTGTCGGGGTAGAGCATGATGTAGCTGATGACATCGGTGGAGAACGTCTTGTCCATGCCCGAACCGTTGGTAGCGTTGGCTGAGAGCATGGTGCCGAAGGTGCTGTATTTTTTATATTGGTACGCGGGGCCGGTGACGCTGTTGAACTGCGACGGCGGGGTGAGCACCGAACAGCCGTAGAGCACACCGTTGGAGCAGATGATGCGGTCGGCCTGGGGCACCTCCTGGGTGTTGAACTTGATGACGTTGTTGTCCGAGTCTACAATCTTCCCTGCCTCAATCTCGTCGGGGAAGATCATCGTCTGGTCCTTCTTTGCCGACACCTCCTGGAAGATGCTGTGTAGCAGCAGTGTGCTCATCTGCGAGGTAGGCACGTCGTCGATGCTCTTGTAGCCGCCCAAGGCCCAGTAGTCGTCGAAGAAGTTCTGCATGGCCTCGTCGGTGGGGGCGAAGATGCTGTAGGAGCAGTGGCTGTTGGCCGAGAACTGCCTGTAGTCGTCGGTGGGCCACTCGCTGGCGATGCGCGGCAGTCCGCCGAAGCTGATGGTGTGGAGTCCCACGGCACGCTGATCGTCGGTGGTAGCGAAGTTGTTGGTCAGGTCGGTGCTCTTCTCGTAGGTCTTGTACTGGTCGTAGAACGAGAGGAACTTGGTGAACTTCCCCGCGTTCCTCAGCTCGGTGTAGATGGTCTCCAAGGGCCGCAGCACGCGGTCCACCTTATAGACATAGCCGTTCTTGGCGATGTTCTCCTTGCTGTCCACGTCGATGACATTGGCGTTGGCCACCTGGAACGAGCTTTCGCCCGTCCATCCCGTCTCGGGGTAGAAATATGTGTAGTTGCTCCCGGCGTCGATGCCCTTCGTGCGGAACATCATGTGGGAGAACACGGGGAGGAAGCGGTCGGGGTGGTAGACATACACATCCATGTATGTGGAGTCCACGGTGCCGTCGTCGAGGGTGTTGGTGACGAGGTTCTTGGCCTTCTCCACGGCGTCCTGCGAGCGTGTGCGGAACTTGTAGTACAGCCCGGCCTTTTTGAGCTTATCCTCATCCGTGGCCCCGTCGCCCTCGGAGGGGCGGAAGTTTATGAGCTTCTCCTTGTCGTAGCTATAATATAAGATGTGGAAGCCTATGAGTTTCTTCACCTCGTCAACCGGCAGCGCGCCGATGTCCTGCACCTGGTAGTTCGTCTGCAGATATGTCTGCATGGCCTGGTCGTCGGGGGCCATGACGGTGAGTATGGCCTTGCCGTTGAGAATGGGCACATAGCCGGACATCTCAACGCCCTTGAGGAACTGGCTGTAGTTGCCCTCGCCCTGGAGCTTCTCGTAGATCGAGCCGGCAATCCATCCCGGTTCCTCGAAATACTCGTCCATGTCGGAGCATGCAGACAACGACAACGCCGAAAGCAGCAGCCATCCGGCGGCTCTCGTCGTGAATTTCGGTCTTTTCATATTGTTGTTTTTAGTCATTAGTAACTTGGTGGCATCTTGCAGGCATCTCGCTGCCTATCTTTTCAGCTTCGGGTATTTACGCGTCCATCCGTCCCAGCGCAGGCGCATGACGCCGAAGAACGCCTCGCCGAAGATTCCGCCCGACATCTTGCTGGTGCCCTCGCGGCGGTTGACGAAGACCACGGGCACCTCCTTGATGCGCGCCCCTACCTTCCACGCCGTGAACTTCATCTCTATCTGGAAGCCGTAGCCCTTGAAGCGCACCTTGTCAAGCTCGATGGTCTGCAGCAGGAGGCGGCGGTAGCACTTGAACCCTGCCGTGGTGTCGTGGATGTGGAAACCCGTGACCATCTTGACATATTTCGAGGCGAAATAGCTCATCAGCACGCGGCCCATGGGCCAGTTCACCACGTTCACCCCACTGACATAGCGCGAGCCGATGGCCAGGTCGTAGCCCTCGTCGTGACAGGCTGAGTAGAGACGCGGCAGGTCGTTGGGGTCGTGGCTGAAGTCGGCGTCCATCTCGAAGATATAGTCGTAGTCGCGCTCCAACGCCCAGCGGAAACCGGCGATATAGGCGGTGCCCAGACCCAGCTTGCCACTGCGCTCAACGATGAACAGGCGACCGGCGAACTCACCTGCCATGAGACCCTTCACGATGGCGGCAGTGCCATCGGGCGAGCCGTCGTCGATGACAAGAATATGGAAGCTCTTCTCCAGACCGAAGACGGCCCGGACAATCTTCTCGATGTTCTCCTTCTCGTTGTAGGTCGGGATGATGACAATGCTGTCGCTGCTCATACTTGTGAGTGTTAGGTTTGTGTCGGGGACTGTGGTTTCCGTTATTTTTTGCAAAGGTAGTAATTTTTTGTGAAATGCCCACACCTTTAACTCCATTTAACTACTTAACTAAGGGTCATATAGTCCGGACAGTCAGTTTTTGGGTTCACAGCGGCCGCCGTGAATGATCACGGCGGCCGCTATGGATATTCACGGCGGCCGCTAAAAACATTCACGGCGGGCGGCGTGAACCGCAAAGAACGGCGCAAACTCCATGCAAGGGCGGAGCAGTCCCCCAGAAAGGACGGGGCAAAGTGCCACAGAACATGGGGACAGGCACATTGACCCATACTTGAGTCAATGTGCCTGTCCCCATGCCCCCGGCTATAGTCTCCCCACCAACTGCATAATCATCCTCAGCCGATTGACGAACTTGCGCTTTTCAGCCTCGCTTGAAGTGATGTCGGTCGTCAGGTATCGCTGGCGGACAGACATAGTTACTATGTTTGCAAAGCGTTAGCCACGAATAGCGCAAAAAAGAAGCGTGAAAAGGAAATTATTTGTATCTTTGTAGGTGCAAATATAATGTCTAA
>CAJOEC010000034.1 GCA_905233425.1 uncultured Prevotella sp.
TCTGTCTGAATCTGTGCGCCAGGACGACTATCCAAAAAGTATCAAGTTAAAGCACCTTTAATAATTAACGGTTCGTTTCTTTACCCAGTACACATATAATTATAATGTGTACCGCTTCTTGTACTACTTCAATCTGTCTATGTAAGTCTTTCAAAGAACTCTCTTTTGATAAGCCTCACGAGGCGTTCCGAAGGGTCGTTTCTCGTTTAGCGGATGCAAAGGTACGGACATTTCCGCAACCCACAAAATATTTTTACAGTCTTTAACAGAAACCTGTTGGTTTTTGCAGACATTAACCAAATCAGTCTCTTCTTGAGCCTAAAATGCGCAGCAGATAGATGAAAAGGTTGATGAAATCGAGGTAGAGCGACAATGCTCCCAAGAGTGCTATCTTCTGTGCCCCTTCGCCAGCATCGTTAGCCTGCATGAGCATGAGTTTTATTTTCTGTGAGTCGTAGGCAGTAAGTCCGACGAATACGAGCACTCCAAGATAGTTAATGATAGTCTCAAGTCCTGAACTTTTTGTGAAAATATTCACCACTGAAGCAATAATGATGCCTATGAGTGCCATAATGAGTATTTTTCCCCATGACGTGAGGTCGGTCTTTGTGAAATAGCCGTATGCCGCCATTGCAGCAAATGTCCCTGCGGTTATGAAGAACACATTGACAATAGAAGATGTTGTATAAACGAGGAACAAGATTGACAGAGTGGCGCCGTTGACGACTGAATAGAGCACGAACATAAGTGTTGCCACAGTCAATGAGAGTTTGTTGATGGCAGCACTCAGTCCGAAAACCAATGCAAATTCAGCAATGATGAGCCCCCAGAAGATCGCTTGATTAGAGTAGAGAGCCATCATTATTGTCTCGCTCGTAGCCACGTTGTATGCAGTAAACCCTGTGATGACGAGTGCCAATGTCATCCAAACATACACTTTTCTGAGTAATACTGGCAGCGCGGCCGAAGCCTCCAACTGCTGTTCACGCGAATAAGCCGCTGATAAATCTCTGTAGTCCATTTTCAAATTGTTTTTACTTATTATTATATAAATGTTCGCACGCGCAAGGCCTATATCAGACGATGCGGGTTGCAAAGGTAAACATAAAAAGTCAGTGTACAAAAAATCGGCGACAATTTAACGTTCTTTTAATGATTCTTCAAGCTTTAATAACAATTATGGTCTCTGCGAGGAGCTGTTGCCGGTCTTTGAATCAGCCTCCCTCCGACACGTCAAAAAGTTCGCGCCGTGCGGACTCCGAGTTCGCACGGCGCGAACTGTCAGTTCGGACAGGGCGAACTCCGAGTCCGCACGGCGCGAACTTTTCCGAAACCTCATGGAAAGATAGGGGCAAAATGTATGAAAGATAGCGTGAAAGCGGCTGAAAGGCTCAAAAAACGCTAAAAGTCTGCACAATAGTTTTAAATTGCGCAAATTTATTTCCGTAGTCCAATATATCGTTGTACATTTGCAGCTATGAAAAACATTCTTTACTCACTATTACTCGTTTCGGCCTTCGCCTCGTGCACAGAGTCGTATAACATCCAGGGGTCTTCGCTGACCGTTCTCGACGGCAGCAAACTCTACCTGAAAGTTATGGATGGTAAGGATATGCGCGCTATCGACTCCTGCGACGTGGTTCATGGCAAGTTCCGCTTTGCAGGTATTCTTGACACCACGCAGATGGCTTTTCTCTGTATTGACGACAAGAGCCTGATGCCTATAGTAGTGGAGCGCGGCGACATAAAGGTGCGAATAGACGACACCCGTAAAGTGAGTGGTTCGCCTCTCAACGACATACTCTACGTATTCCTTGACGAGCACGACCGTCTGAGCAACGAGATGGAGGAGCTGGAGCACCGCTACAACCAGATGATTCTCGAAGGCATAGACGAAGACGAGATAAACCGCAAGCTGACTTCCGATGCCTCGACCATAGCGCAGCGTGAGGACAGCCTTGTGACGACTTTTGTGGTAGACAATTTCGAGAACATCCTCGGCTCGTTCTTTTTCAGGCAGCTGTACTCCGTCCCTCAGATAGAGCACATCTGGATGAAGGCTCCTGAGACCTTCAAGAGCCAGCCGGACATCAGTGAGTTCTACCAGCGTATGACGAGCACCGCCAATCCTGCCTTGGAAGACAACCCCACGAGCACATCGGCACAGGAAATTGACGATGCCACGATACAAGACATCCTGAACGGTAAAAAGGAATGAGGACAATCATCGAGGGCGGAACCATCGTCAATGGAGGAAAAGTCTTCAAGGGAAACATCCTGATAGAGGACGAGGATATTTCGGACGTCTACCCAGAGAATCACGACAGAGCCGGAATTGTCAGAGCCTGTGACCATAACGAAAGCCCCGATGCCACCACTCCCCCACTCCGCCACATCGACGCCTCTGGGTGCTACGTGCTGCCAGGCGTCATAGACAGCCATGTGCATTTCCGCGAACCAGGCCTCACGGCCAAGGCCGACATCGACAGCGAGAGCCGTGCCGCAGCCGCCGGCGGTGTGACGAGCTACATGGAGATGCCCAACACCGTGCCGCAGACGACGACACTTGAGGCATTGGAAGACAAGTTCCGGCGTGCGGCAACGAGCAGCCACGTGAACTACTCCTTCTTTTTCGGTGCCACCAACGACAACACACCTCTTTTCAGCCAGCTTGACCCACACCGTGTGCCAGCCATCAAGCTGTTCATGGGCAGTTCGACAGGGAATATGCTCGTGGATAGCGACGAGAGTTTGGAACGCATATTCCGCGAGGCGCCCCTGCCCATCATGGCCCACTGTGAGGACACCGCCATAATCGACCGCAACATGAAGACCGTGTGCGAAGGTTATGGTGACGACCCTCCCGTGAGCCTCCACCCTCTGATACGCAGCGAGGAGGCATGTCTGCTGTCCACGCAGAAGGCCGTTGCCCTGGCCCGCAAACACCATGCCCGTCTGCATGTGGCTCATGTGAGCACCGCAGACGAGCTGGAATTGTTTGGAGGATTTGGAGGAGAGAGGAGAGAGGAGAGAGGAGAGAGGAATGATTTTAGAGGAGAGAGAAATGACCTTGCGGAGAGAATTACTGCTGAGGTTACTGTGGGGCATCTATACTTTTCATCGCAGGATTACAGCCGTTTAGGCAGCCGCATTAAAGTGAATCCCGCCATAAAAAGCCCTGTCGACCAGTTCATGCTGCGCCAGGCCATCGCCGACGGACGAATATTCACCATAGCCACCGACCACGCCCCCCATCTGCTGAAGGACAAGGAGGGCGGCTGCAAACGAGCCGCAAGCGGAATGCCGATGGTGCAGTTCTCTCTGCCCGCGATGCTCGAGCTTGCCGACGAGGGAGTGATTACGATGGAGCGGATAGTGGAGCTAATGTGCCACAACCCGGCCCGTCTGTTCGAGGTGCGCCACCGTGGGTTCATACGCAAGGGCTACAAGGCCGACCTGGTGATTGTACGTCCCAACAGTCCGTGGACGGTGACTCCACAGATTATAGAAAGCAAGTGCGGGTGGAGTCCGTTAGAAGGGCACACGTTCAACTGGCGCGTTGAGCAGACCATCTGCAACGGGCACACGGTATATGCCGACGGCAAGGTGGACAGCGGGTATATAGGGCAGAGGCTGGAATTCAGGTAAGCAACTGGAAATGATAGCGAGAGCATTTATATATATTGTTGTATTGGCGATACTGGCCGACGGCTATCTGCATCTGCGTTTTCTACGCCGCCGACAGTGGTGGGTGCAGCTGCTGTGGTGGGTGCCTTCGATAGTGCTCATAGCCATAGCATGGTGGTTGAGCCGTGAGCGCGACTTTGTGCCCGACGACATGTCGTTGCTCAACACGTTTCTGTTTTCCTTTGCACTCATAGTCGTCAACAAGGCTCTGTTTTCGATATGCCATCTTCTTGGCACCCTTTTGGGAGTATGGTGGCGCAAAGGCCAGCTGGCCGGAACGCTTATGGGAGCATTTGCCATAATGGTTTCTGTGACAGTGCTTTGCTACGGAACATTCGTGGGGTTCTACAAGTTTGAGGTACGCCATGTGACTCTGCGTTTCTCCGACCTACCAAAGTCTTTCGACGGCTACCGCATAGTGCAGTGGAGCGATGCCCACGTAGGCACGCTCACCGGCGACCGCGAGGCAATCCTGCGGCGGGCCGTCGACAGCATCAACGCCCAGAAGGCCGACATGGTGGTGTTCACCGGCGACCTGCAGAACAAGTGTTCCAAAGAGATAGAGCCACACCGCGCATTGCTGAGCAGCATCAAGGCCCGCGACGGAGTGTTCTCGGTGCTTGGCAACCACGACTACCCGATGTACAGCGGTGCCGACGAGTTTGAGAAATATGCCGACTTCGGGCGCCGCTGCTCCATCGACGAAGAGCTGGGCTGGACCCAGCTGAGCAATGCCCACCGCACCATACGTCGTGGCGACGACCACATCGTCATAGCGGGCATGGAAAACGACGGCGACGGCCGTAATCCGCAGTTGGGCGACATACAGCTGGCCCTGTGGGGTGTCGGCCGCGACGAGTTTGTCATCATGCTTGAGCACGACCCGGCGTCGTGGCGCCGCAACATACTGCCCCACAGCCACACACAGCTGACACTCAGCGGGCACACCCACGCCATGCAGTTCGCCATCCTGGGCTTCTCCCCCGTCAGCCTGCTCTACAAAGAGGCATGGGGGCTGTACCGCATAGGCGAGCGGGCCATCTATGTGTCCAAGGGCCTCGGCGGTGTGATTCCTTTCCGCTTCGGCGTGGCGGGCGAGATAGTGGTCATAACATTGAAGGCTGATAATTAAATAAACACTATAATATTATGAAATACATCTACCGTCTTTACCAAGTATTCATAGCCTATCCTTTAGCCCTTGTCGTAACTTTGCTCACCGCCATTGCGACGAGCATAGGGTGCACCATAGGCAACGGCCATTTCTGGGGCTACTACCCCGCCCACCTTTGGGGCAGATGTATGCTGGCGCTGTTTCTCATTCCCGTGAAGATTGAGGGCCGCGATAACCTGGAGCGCAAGCAGTCATACGTGTTTGTGTCGAACCACCAGGGAGCCTTCGACATCTTCCTCATCTACGGCTACCTGAACCGCAATTTCAAGTGGATGATGAAATACCAGCTCAGGCGCATCCCCTTCGTGGGCTATGCCTGCCTGAAAGCCCGCCACATATTCGTGGACAAGCGCGGCCCGAAAAAGATAAAAGCCACCTACGACGCCGCACGCGAGACACTTAAAGACGGTGTCAGCGTGACAGTTTTCCCCGAAGGCTCCCGCTCGTTCACCGGCCATCTCGGGCTTTTCCGCAAGGGAGCCTTCGCCCTTGCCGACGAGCTTCAGCTACCCGTGGTGCCGATGACCATCAACGGCTCATTCGACGTGATGCCCCGTATGCGCGACTTCAAGTTCACATGCTGGCACCGCATGACACTCACCATCCATGCCCCCATCTACCCTGTGGGCCAGGGTCCTGACAATGTGGAGGCCACCAGGAATCAGGCCTACGACTCGGTGATGTCGGCCCTCGCCCCGGAATACCAGGGCTATGTGCCCAACCCCGACCAGTAACCAAAGGACTCGACAACAAACCTGAAAAAAATATCGTTATGACCTCAAAATTGAAAGCCACACGCACAGTCTCATCGTCAGGCGGTGCGCTTTTATACGTTACATGGGTCAAGGGTATTGTCTGTTCTGTGCTGACCTTGGCGTCACTCTTCGCCTCCACGACAGCGATGGGAAGTGAAAACAACGACAACGGCAACCAAAGCGTGGCCGACAACCAGCTTGACGTCAGTCTGAACATGTTGGGCCATGGCGAGATGCGATACGGCGGTTTTGATTTGTCGGAAAGCAACGACCCCGACATGAACCGGGCCTATTTCCTTATGAGCCGTTCACGCCTGAACATCGACTACCGCCGCTCCGGCATTGAAGTAAAGATTTCCCCACAGCACAAAGGCATCTGGGGCCAGAAGGGCCAAGGCAGCGTCAATGTTTATGAAGCATGGGTGAAGCTGAGTGCCAACAACGGTCTTTTCGCGCAGATAGGCAGACTGGCACTTTCGTATGACGACGAGCGCATCATCGGCACCAACGACTGGGCTATGGCATCGCTCTCGCACGACGTGCTACGACTGGGCTACGAGGGCCACAACCACAAGGCCCATGTCATCCTGGCCTTCAACCAAAACGCCGAAAACACCTATGGCGGAACCTATTATAAAGACGGTTCACAGCCATACAAGACGATGATGACGGCATGGTATCATTATGACATTCCCAACATACCGGTAGGTGCCTCATTGCTGTTCATGAACATCGGAATGCAGGGTGGTGAGCCAAACGGTATTGGCGACAATAAACCCGAGACCAGATACCAGCAGCTTCTTGGCGGTTACGTGTCATATAAGCCCGGCCCGGTGACGGCCGAGGCTTCCTACTACCGCCAAATGGGCCGCGCCGAGGACAACGCCAAGATTGACGCATGGATGGCCAGCGGCAAAGTGCTGTGGCAGATGAACAGGCAGTTTCATGCTGTGGCAGGCTACGACTACCTGAGCGGCGACGACTACATAGCCCTCCGCAGCAAGAACACCTTTGGCGTCCCGCTCCACGATGTTTACAAGGGTTTCACCTCCATCTATGGCTCCCACCACAAGTTCTACGGTCTGATGGACTTCTTCTACGTGAAGACATATCTCGACAAGTTCTCGCCGGGTCTGCAGAACCTCTATGCGGGCGTGGGCTACAGCCCCATCAAGGGTCTGAAACTGAAATTGGCCTACCACTACATGGCCACCACCACGAAACTCGCCGACATGGACAAGACGCTTGGACACGACATAGACATTGAGGCATCCTACCAGATAATGAAGGATGCCCGTCTGTCATTAGGCTACTCCTACATGACAGGCACAGAGACGATGCAGAGGCTCAAGTTGGCCGACGAAAGCAACAATCTGCGCTGGGGCTGGTTCTCGCTCATCGTATCGCCAAAGATATTCACAACGAAATGGTAATCATCAAATATCATGACAGGAAAAACCGACATCTTTTCATTGCTCCCCGCTCCGGGTCTCAGCGAACTGCCGTTTGTGGCACAAGCCACGGTCGTAGACGAATTTCACAGCAGTGCCGCGCTGTACAGGGTGGCCCAACTGTTGCAGTCAGAATTTGTGGTACTAATCACAAAACCTTGTATGGTGGAGATGGGCGACGGCGCACTTCAGCGCATGGTGCAGGCCGCAACCGACAGCGGTGCCGCCATCGTCTATGCCGACTACTACACTGATACTGGAACGATAAAGAGACACCCCCTCATTGACTGCCAGTTAGGGAGTATTCGCGACGATTTCGACTTCGGTCCTCTGATGCTCGTCCGTGGCGACATGATGCGGCAGTGGGCAGAAGAGAACACAGCCGATTACAAGTATGCCGCGCTTTACGACATGCGTTTGTGGATGAGCCGTCACGGCGAACTGCTGCATCTGCGTGAGGCGCTCTATATTGAGAGTCAGCGGGAGTCGGCTGGAGCCAAGGGGAACGGTGAGAAGCAGTTCGACTACGTAAACCCCGCCAACCGCGAGGTGCAGATAGAGATGGAACAGGTGGCAACGGAACATCTCAGGGCGATAGGTGCCTTAGTTGACACCACGACATACAAAACCGTTGACTTCAATGAGCAGCATTTCGACGTTGAGGCATCGGTCATCATTCCTGTCTTCAACCGTGAGAAGACTATTGCCGATGCCGTCCGTAGTGCCATGGCTCAAGAGACAGCGTTCCCCTATAATATAATAGTGGTGGACAACCACTCTACAGACCGCACGGGGGAAATACTCAGAAGCCTCACCTCCAGTCCCTCCCGCAGACATGAGGGGGCTGGGGCTTTGATCATCCTCACCCCCTCCCGCCACGACCTTGGCATCGGCGGATGCTGGAACCTCGCCGTTGGCGACCCGCGCTGCGGACGTTTCGCCGTACAGTTAGACAGCGATGATCTATACTCGTCGCCACAGACGCTGCAGCGCATCGTCGATGCCTTCTACGAGCAAAAGGCAGCAATGATAGTCGGCAGCTACCGTATTTGCGACATCCAGCTGCAGACACTGCCGCCGGGACTTATTGCCCACCGCGAATGGACTGACAAGAACGGCCCGAACAACGCGCTGCGCATCAACGGACTGGGAGCGCCGAGGGCGTTCTTCACACCGCTGCTGCGCCAGTTCCGACTGCCCAACACCAGCTATGGCGAGGACTATGCCGTGGGGTTGCGCTTCTCGCGTGAGTACCGCATAGGGCGTATCTACGACGAGCTGTACCTCTGCCGCCGATGGGGTGGAAACAGCGACTCGAACCTCAGCCAAGAGCGCATAAACGCCAACAATGAGTACAAGGACATGCTGAGGACAATAGAGATTAAGGCAAGGCAGGGGCATAAGTCTTATATGACCTATAAGTCCTATGAGACCTATAAGTCTTATGAGACCTATGAGTCCCTGGAGCAGTTCTTCGACCGCCAGATGGAGCAATGGCCAGAAACACGACAGCGCTACGAAGAACTGAGCCGTGTAGAGACCCGCACCGTCAGCGACTTGATTGAGGCACAGCACAATCCGGCACGCATACGTTCCACTGGAGCCACTATCACAAAAGAGGCACTGAGCAAGCGCCCTTGTTTCCTCTGCCGGGAGAACAGACCGGAAGAACAGCTTATTTCACAGTTCACAGTAAAAGACGCGCAGTCCAACGATGAACTATGCACTAATCACTATGAACTATTAGTGAACCCCTACCCTATCCTGCCACAGCATTTCACAATCGTTTCGTCACGCCACGAGCCGCAGCAGATAGTCCCGATGTACGGGCTGATGCTCGAACTCCTCGGCCACTACCCACAGCTGACGGTGTTCTACAACGGGCCACTCTGCGGTGCCTCCGCCCCCGACCATTCACACCTACAGGCTGGGGCCACCGGCATGTTGCCCTTGCAAAAACACTGGGAACAGCTGTCGCAAGAACTTACAATCATCGACACCGTCGGCGACGCCGTCATGGCCACAATCGACGAATATTCGTGTACTGCTATCCTCATACGCACCACCAACGATGCGGACAGCAAGGAACTCTTCACAAGATATTTCCAATCGCTGCCCGTGCCCGAAGGTCAGACTGAACCGATGATGAACATCGTGGCCTGGCGCGACGGAGGGCAGACGCTCGTGGTGGTATTCCCCAGGAAGAAACACCGCCCCGACTGCTACTACGCTTCGGGCGACGAGCAGTTGCTCGTAAGCCCCGGTGCCCTCGACATGGCCGGTCTCTTCATCACTCCGCGACGCGAGGACTACGACCGTCTGACAGCAGCGAAAGCAGTGGAGATTCTAAGGGAGTGTGGCTATGCACCAGTTTCTCCTTCAGGCTTCCCGCAAGAATCCTCCACTGTAGGGGCAGGCCCCGTGCCAGCCCGCAAAGACACCGCGCCAGCCAACCAAGACCCCGCGCCAGCCCGCCAAGACCCCGCCTCTGCCCGTCAAGACACCGTACCAGCCAACCAAGACCCCGCGCCTCAACTGACAGTGGGCATCGTCAGCGGCGAGCAGATTGACTTCCACCTCAACGGTGCCTATCAGGCCAAGGGAGAGACCATCTGCGGGCCGCAGACCGTGGAATTAGTGGCAGGTAGCCTGTTGTGGCGCGGACAGCAATACCAGGAACTGTGTTTCACACCCATAGGAGGCAATGCGCCCGACGAACAGGCCACCTTCACGCTTCAGGATGTCACCATCGGCCAGGGCTTTCATTGGGAGCAACAGCGGGAGCAGACCTTCCCCGGCACACTGCGGTTAGTGGTCGATGCGGGCAAGGTGGTGGCCATCAACGAACTGTCTGTCGAACAATATCTCGAAAGCGTCATTGCCAGCGAGATGAGCGCCGCCTCGTCGATAGAACTGCTGAAAGCCCATGCCGTCATCTCGCGCTCGTGGGTGCTCAGCCAGAAGGAAAAGAGGAGCAAGGAGGAAGCCGATGCCAAGTCGGCCTCGACGGGTAAGGGCGACGCTTTCTTCTCGTTCGTGAAGAAAGACGACGAACTGCTGCGGTGGTACGACCGCGACGACCACACTCTCTTCGATGTCTGCGCCGATGACCATTGCCAGCGATACCAAGGCATCGGTGGAAGGGAAAAGGGAATAGTGAATAGTGAAAAAATAGCCGCCATCGCTGTTATGTCCACGCGAGGGCAGGTGCTTACATACAACGGTCAGCTCTGCGACACACGTTTCTCGAAATGCTGCGGAGGCCGCACCGAGGAGTATCAGTACTGCTGGGACGACACTCCGAAGCCATATCTGACGAGCGTCGCCGACCCCTATTGCGATACCCACGACGAGCGTGTGCTACGACAGGTGCTCAACGACTACGACCACCAAACCATACCATCGTTCCACGACTGGATTGTGGAGTACACTCAGAAACAGCTCTCCGACATCGTGGAACGCAAGGCGCATCTCGAACTGGGCGACATCGAAGACCTCGTGCCGCTGTCGCGTGGCAAGAGCGGTCGCATTTGGCGGCTACAGCTCGTGGGAACGCAGCGCACGTTCACCGTCGGCAAGGAACTGGAGATTCGCCGCGCATTGAGCGAAACACATCTGCTCAGTTCCGCCTTCGACGTGGAGAAGGTCGTGCTCGACACTCCCGCCGACGACGGCAGCACCTGTCGCTTCGTGCTCAGAGGACGCGGATGGGGCCACGGCGTGGGACTGTGCCAGATAGGTGCCGCCGTCATGGCCGAGAAAGGTTTTTCATACAAGGAAATCCTCAAGCATTACTACCCCGGAGCTGAAATCACTGCAATATATTAAGGTATGTTTTGTAAGCACCCATGACAAGCAAAGTACTCCTCATATACACGGGCGGAACCATAGGCATGAACCGCAACAGGACAACAGGCGCACTCGAACCCTTCAATTTCGACGAGCTGTTAAGCAGGGTGCCTGAGTTGCGCGAGCTGCCCACGGAGATTGCCACACACCAGTTCTCGCCACCGATAGACTCCAGCGACATGTCGCCAGATTTGTGGACGAAACTGGTGACTATCATCGCCGAAGCATACGACGACTACGACGGTTTCGTCATCCTCCACGGCACCGACACCATGGCTTATACAGCCTCGGCACTGTCGTTCATGCTTGAAGGACTGACAAAGCCCGTCATACTCACTGGCTCGCAACTACCCATCGGCCAGCTGCGCACCGACGGCAAAGAGAACGTCATCACCGCCATTGAGATAGCATCTGAGCGTCGGCAGGACGGTACGGCCCGCGTACCAGAGGTGTGCATCTACTTCAGCGGCCACCTCATGCGCGGAAACCGCACCACGAAGCAAAGCGCCGAGGAGTTCAACGCTTTCGAGTCGTTCAACTACCCCCACCTGGCCGATGTCGGCATCACCATCAACTACCACGACGAACTCATCCACAGACCTATAAGTCCCATAAGACCTATAAGTCCTATAAGACCTATAAGTCCCATAAGTCCTCAACTCACCCTTGACACCAACGTCATCATCTTCTCGCTCTTCCCTGGCGTGCGCGAAGACATCATACGCCACATTATCGCAACGCCCGGACTGCGGAGCATCGTCATGCGCACCTACGGCTCTGGCAACGCCCCCCACAGCCCCGGTCTGCTCAGCGCACTTCGCGAGGGCACACGCCGGGGAATGGTCATCGTGAACGTAAGCCAATGTATGCAGGGTAGTGTTGAGATGGGCCGTTACGGAACTGGCTACCAGCTACAACAGGCTGGCGTCATCAGCGCACGCGATGCCACCGTGGAGGCTACGGTGACGAAACTGATGTACCTTCAGGCTAAATACGACAACCCAGCACAGATAAGCAAGTTAATGCAGACAAGCATCTGCGGCGAAATAACCGAATAGACATATATGAGACACAGACTTCCAGCTTTCATCCTTGCAGCACTCGCCGCCGTAGGCAGCGCCAGTGCCCAAACCTCAGCTCCGAAAGGCATTAACGCCACCACCCAGAGCAGTAACGCCGCCATGACCTCGGTACCCATCACCGCCGTGCAGTGGACGGGCGGTTTCTGGGGCGACCGCTTCGACGTGTTCAGCCATAAGAGCGTGCAGAGCATGTGGGAGACGTGGCAGTCGAAAGAGGGCAAGGGCTTCAACAACTTCCTCGTTGCCGCTGGCGAGGCCCAGGGCGAGCACCACGGCCCCCCGTTCCACGACGGCGACATGTACAAATGGTTGGAAGCCGTCGCCTCGGTCTACGCCGTGACCCACGACCCACAGTTAGAGCAAATCATGGATCGCTTCATCGGCTTGATACAAAAGGCACAACGTGCCGACGGGTATATCCACACGCCAGTAATAATCAAGGAAAGGAACAGGCAGACCCACTCCCAACCCCTCCCTGAGGGAGGGGCCGAGGGAGGGTCTGCTGTCGGTACAGCTGTCGGCACTAAGGACGACGCAGCCTTCGAGAACCGCCTGAACTTCGAGACCTACAACCTTGGACACCTAATCATGGCGGGCATCATCCACAAGCGGGCGACGGGCAAGACGACGCTCTTCGACTGTGGAGTCCGCGCCGCCGATTTCCTCTACGACTTTTGCCAGCGTGCCCCTGAGGAGCTGGCCGGTAACGCGATCTGCCCCTCACACTACATGGGCGTGGCCGAACTCTACCGCGAGACAGGCCAGAAGAAGTATCTCGATCTGCTGAAGCAGTTCATCGACATTCGCGGCATGGTCAAGGACGGCACCGACGACAACCAGGACCGCATACCCTTCCGCCAGCAATACCAGGCAATGGGCCACGCCGTCCGCGCCAACTACCTCTACGCCGGCGTTGCCGACCTCTTCCTTGAGAGCGGCGAGGAACAGCTGATGAAAAACCTCACCAGCATCTGGAGCGACATCGTCAACCGAAAGATGTACATAAACGGTGCCTGTGGCGCCCTCTACGACGGCACTTCGCCCGACGGCACAAACTACAAGCCCGACAGCATACAGAAGGTGCACCAGAGCTACGGACGACCATACCAGCTCCCCCACTCCACCGCCCACAACGAGACATGCGCCAACATCGGCAACATGCTCTTCAACTGGCGCATGCTCCTTGCCACAGCCGACGCAAAACACATGGATCTGGTGGAAAACTGTCTCTACAACAGCATTTTGCCCGGCATCTCGCTCGACGGCGAGGCTTATTTCTACACCAACCCGTTGCGCCTAAGCGACGAGCTGCCCTACAAGCTGCGCTGGCCAAAGGAGCGCAAGAAACTCATCTCCTGCTTCTGCTGTCCGCCAAACACGCTGCGCACTCTCTGCGAGGCGCAGGACTATGCCTATAGCCTCAACAGGCCCTCCATACAAGGAGGGGGCGGGTCTTTATTCGTTAACCTCTTCGGCCAAAGCACCTTGCAGGGAAAGTTTGAGGGCATAGGCGACATAGTGCTCACCCAACAAACCGATTACCCCTGGAACGGTCGCATCACACTTACCATCGAGAAGCTGAAGGCTCCGCGCAACCATAAGTTTGCCATTGCCCTACGCTGCCCCGAATGGGCCGGCAACGCCATCTTCACCATCAACGGGCAGGAGGCTCCGATGAACTACGAAAAGGGCTACATGGTGGTTGAGCGCGAGTGGAAGCAAGGTGATGTCATCAACTATGAACTGCCCATGAAAACACGCGTAATCGAAGCAAACCCGCTCGTCGAGGAATGTCGCGGACAGGTGGCCGTCATGCGCGGTCCTATCCTCTACTGTTTGGAGAGTACCGACCTACCCAACTCCACATCTCCACAACTCCACAACTCCACAACTCCACATCTCCACAACTCCTCAATCGACATCGACGATGTCGCACTACCCGTCGACGCACAGTTCCGCACAGTCGAGGTAACCATCGGCGGCAGCCGCATGAGAGCCTTGGAAACCAAGGCATACGTCCGCGGCAGCGACGAGTGGCGCAACCGTCTGTACCGTTCCGCCATAGTTTACAAGGAGAAGAAAACCATCCGCCTCATACCCTATTACGCCTGGGGTAACCGTGGCAAGAGCGAGATGACCGTGTGGATGCAAGCTGCATACTGAAGCATAATAACACAAAAACACTCACTAACAGACACATGCAAGAACAACGATTCATTGAGATTATGGACTCCACGCTGCGCGACGGCGAGCAGACCAGCGGCGTGAGTTTCCTGCCCCACGAGAAGCTGCTCATTGCCCGCAGTCTCCTCCACGACCTCAACGTAGACCGCATTGAGGTGGCCTCGGCTCGTGTCAGCGACGGCGAGAAGGAGGCCGTCAGGATGATCTGCCGCTACGCGGAGCAGATAGGACGCTTGGAGAGCGTCGAGGTGCTCGGATTTGTCGACGGGCACACCTCAGTCGACTGGCTCGCCGACTGTGGGGCACGCACCCTCAATCTGCTTGCAAAAGGATCTTTGCGCCATTGCACGACGCAGCTGAAGAAAACACCCGAGGAGCATATTGCCGACATCAAGGCCGTCGTCTACTATGCGGCACAAAAAGACATCGGCGTGAACCTCTACCTCGAGGACTGGTCAAGCGGAATGAAAGACTCGCCGGAGTATGTATATAAGCTGATGGACGAACTTTTCACTTCTCACTCTTCCCCTATAAAGCGTATCATGCTCCCCGACACCCTTGGCATCATGAACCCCTTGCAGGTGGTGGAGTATTTCCACAAGATGGTGAAGCGCTACCCCGACATGCATTTCGACTTCCACGCCCACAACGACTATGACCTGGCCGTGAGCAACTCGTTGGCGGCGGCACTCAGCGGAGCACGCGGGCTGCACGTCACCGTGAACGGACTGGGCGAGCGTTGCGGCAACGCGCCGCTGTCGAGCGTACAGGTAATCCTTAAAGACCAGTTCAACGCCCGCACGAACATCCGCGAAGAGCGCATCAACGACATCAGCCGTCTGGTGGAGAGCTACAGCGGAATCCCCATCGCACCCAACCAGCCCATCATCGGCGACAACGTCTTTACACAAGTGGCCGGCGTACATGCCGATGGCGACTTGAAAGGCGGACTGTACCACAACCCATTGGTGCCTGAGCGTTTCGGACGGCGACGTGCATACGCCATGGGCAAGACCAGCGGACGGGCGAACATCGCACGCAATCTGGAAGAACTGGGTCTGAACCTGACGCCTGAACAGATGCAGCGCGTGACCCGACGTATAACTGAACTGGGCGACCGAAAGGAAGTGGTCACACAGGACGACCTGCCGTTCATCGTCAGCGACGTGCTGAAGCACGATGTCAGCGAGGACAAGGTGAAGCTCGTAAGCTACCAGGTGTCATTAGCCTACGGCCTAAAACCGTTGGCAAACGTGAAGGTGGAGATAAACGGACAACAGTATGAAGGCCACTCGTCGGGCGACGGACAGTATGACGCCTTCGTGAAGGCACTACGCAAGATCTACAAAGAGTTCCTCGGTCGCACGTTCCCCCTTTTGGAGAACTATGCCGTCACCATCCCGCCTGGCGGACGTACCGACGCATTGGTGCAGACAGTCATCACATGGCAGATGGACGGCGGACGACTGCTACGCACACGCGGCCTCGATGCCGACCAAACAGAGGCCGCCATCAAAGCCACGATAAAGATGCTAAACATTGTGGAGAGCAGCGAACCTCAGACTCCTGCGGGCGCCTGACGGCGGCGGTACATCCGTACCATGAGCAGGCAGATGACAAGCGTTGCCAAGGCGGTGAGGATGGACCACAGAACGGTGGCCGTTCCGTTTCCGCTACTGGTCGCAGGGTCGGCAAACTGGTTCACCGGCGCGGCAATAGTGTCGATAGTGTCATAGATACGCCTGTGAACACGCTCATCAGGCCAAGGGGCAATGTCTAATAAAATCATAATTGTAACAGTTATTTTAGGGTTAATATATTATAGGTATCTCAAATAACAGCAGCAGCGACTGGACTATCACTCCGGTTAGGAAGCTGATGGCATTGCACAGCGCGGAATAGACCGAAGCACGGCCAACAGGCAGTCGGCAGACCACGTAGTACCATAGGGCTTCGATTATTATTATCAGGGCTTCGGCCACAAGCAGTTCCTTGATTCCGATAGGGCCAGGCAATGACAGGAACACATAATTCAGCGGCACGTTGGTAAGCACGTTCACCACCACCGACGAGAGCAGCACCCGTCGGCTGCGCTCGCCAAACATCAGCAGAACGCCATATTCTATCAATATGGTGGCCAAGAGCATTGTCAGCATCACCGCAATCATTCTTTCTTCGTTCTATATCGGCGACATGAGTTAATCAACTTATGGCAAGCAAGTATCCCGGCACGAGAGCGGCTGCCAGCAGTCCGAAGGCCAGGCCCTCACGACCGTGCATCGCGCTGTTGGCCACGCAGAGCGTCACAGGCATTGTGCAGTTCACGGCAAAAAGCCCCGGCAGGAGCGGAATGACACTCCCCGCAGCTGCGGATAGGTAGCAGAAAAAGACTACAAACAGCACCAACAGCATCGACCGGGCCATGCCCATCCACCATGCAAGCCAGCCTCCAAACATCTTACCAAGCATGGACACGAGACCGACGAGAAGCACCCCGGCATTACCAGCCAGCGTGCCCGTCAGTTCTCCGACGGGCATAGAAAAACCCCGACTGACAAACGAACGGAACATCACCAGCAATACAACTACCGAGACCGTCACTATGGTCACGAGTCTTGTATTCCCGATGCCTTGAAGTCTTGAAGCCTTGGAATCCTGATATCTTGACGTCTTGGTGTCCATAAAAACATACATCGCCGACAATAAGGCCGTCAGGGTAATCATCGTAGCCAAAAGCATCCACGAGAAGAACACCACGCCCACGGCAAGACCAAGCGCACCAGTAGACACAAACGTGCCTAATGCCTTAGGATTGTTGCCTAACGTGTCCACCGTCTGCTTCCCTCCCCACACATGGAAGAGCGAGTTGCCCGCACCGAGCACCAAAGCCAAGGCAAAGGGCACCGCACGAGTCACAGGGACAGGCACTTGACCCAGACTTGGGTCAAAGTTCCTGTCCCCATGACCCGCGAGCGCCCACGAGGAGACGATAAGACCGCCTATTGCAAGTAATGCCACGGCAGACAGCAGCAACAGATGTCTCTGCCGGACTCTGTCTGCCAGCATCCCCGTCAGCGGTTGGGTAAGGAAAGCCATGACGTTGTACAGCACGAACATCTCCAGAACGTTGCAGGAGATTGGCAATCCTTGGCTTGTTGCAAGATATAGACAACAAACGCATAGCCCGTCGACGAGGAAATGCAACGCCGGACAGACTATATTACTTCTTGTTGTCCACAGCAGCCTGTTCAATGGGCAGACACTTCTTATAGTTCTCGATATACTTCTCGAATCCGGCGACATCCTCGGCGGTCGGGGCGATGCTGGTGCCCGTATTTCCTGCGAAGACGACGGTCTCGAGATAGTCGGCAAGACTCAGCTTGTTGGGGTTGTTCACCACGAAGCCAGCCAGCAGGGCGATACCCCATGCTCCGCCTTCGCCTGCGGTCTCCATGACTGAGATGGGCGAGTTGAGTGCGGCGGCAAGCATACGCTGGCCCACGCCCGGAGTCTTGAAATAGCCGCCATGACCCGTGATGCGGTCCACGCGGATCATCTCGTCCTTGAACAGGATGTCGTTACCAATCTTCAGCACGCCGATGGCTCCGTAGAGGTGGGCACGCATGAAGTTGGCGAGGTTGAACTTGTCGTTGGCAGAGCGCACGAACATCGGGCGGCCCTCGCTCAGACCCGTGACAGGCTCACCGCTGACATAGTTATATGCCATCAGGCCGCCGCAGTCAGCTTCTCCCTCAAGGGCCTTGTTGAACAGTTTGCCGTAGAGCTCGTTCATGTCGACCTCAAGACCAAGCAGTTTCTGGTACTCTTTGAACAGTCCCACCCATGCGTTGATGTCGCTCGTGCAGTTGTTACAATGCACCATAGCCACCAGTGAGCCGTCGGGCGTTGTCACCATGTCGATCATCTCGTAAGGCTTCGAAAGCGGCTTCTCGAGCACAATCATCGAGAACGACGACGTGCCGGCCGAGACATTACCCGTGCGCTGCTTCACGGCGTTGGTGGCCACCATGCCCGTTCCTGCGTCGCCTTCGGGAGGACATACGGGGATGCCAGCCTTCAGGTGTCCGCTCACGTCGAGGCGCTTGGCACCCTCGGGGGTGAGGAATCCGGCGTTCTCGCCGGCGTTCATGCTCTTCGGCAGAATGTCGAGCAGCTTCCACGAGAAGCCTTTCGGCGCGATCAGTTCGTCGAACTTGCGAACCATCTCTGCGTCGTAGGTCTTCGTGGCGGGGTCTACGGGAATCATGCCCGAAGCGTCGCCCACGCCGAGGACGAACTGCCCCGTCACCTGCCAGTGCACATATCCAGCCAGTGTGGTCAGATATTTGATGTCGGCGACATGCTCCTCGTTGTCGAGGATGGCCTCATACAGATGGCTGATGCTCCAACGGAGGGGGATGTTATAGTTGAACAGTTCCGAGAGCTTTGCGGCGGCCTTGCCCGTGTTGGTGTTGCGCCATGTGCGGAAGGGCACCAGAATCTCCTGCTTCTCGTTGAAGGCCATGTAGCCGTGCATCATGGCCGAGAAACCTATTGCGGCGAGGCTCTCAATCTCGCAGTCGTACTGTTTCAGCACGTCCTTGCGCAGCTCGGCGTAGCAGTCCTGCAGACCATACCAGATGGCCTCGGTGCTGTATGTCCACAGTCCGTCGACGAGCTGGTTCTCCCACTCGTGCGAGCCCTGTGCTATTGGTTTGTTGTCCTGGTCGATAAGAACGGCCTTGATACGTGTCGAACCGAATTCGATTCCGAGAATGGCTTTTCCAGCCTCAATGGTTTGTTTTGCGGTCATAGCTTACTTGTTGTTTTGTGGTTTTTTATAGGTTAATAAAAAGTTTGGTGCAAAGTTAGTGCTTTTTCTTCAAACGGCCAAACTTTTCGGCAAAAAACCATGACAAGAACAAGAAATGACCAATACATTCTTAGCGATTTATAACTAATCAAACAGTTTTCCGCCACATTGTTTGGTGGTGTCGGGAAAATGTCGTACTTTTGCAGCGCATTCAACACAGGCAGATTATGACAGACAGACTTTTCATCTTCGACACGACCCTGCGCGACGGCGAGCAGGTGCCGGGATGCCAGCTGAACACCGTTGAGAAAATACAGGTGGCCAAGGCCCTGGAACAGCTTGGCGTGGATGTCATCGAGGCGGGCTTCCCAGTGTCGTCGCCGGGCGACTTCCAGTCGGTCATCGAGATCTCTAAGGCTGTGACATGGCCCACCATCTGTGCGCTGACACGTGCCGTGGAACACGATATCGACGTGGCCTTCGAAGCTCTGAAGTATGCCAAGCACAAGCGCATACACACAGGCATAGGCACCAGCGACGAGCACATAAAATACAAGTTCAACAGCAACCGCGACGACATTCTCGAACAGGCAGTCCGCGCCGTGGCCTACGCCAAGCGCTTCGTCGACGACGTTGAGTTCTACGCCGAGGACGCTGGGCGCACCGACAACGAGTATCTGGCCCGCGTGGTCGAAGCCGTGATCGAGGCCGGCGCCACCGTGGTGAATATCCCCGACACCACGGGCTACTGTCTGCCAGATGAGTTCGGCAAGAAGATAAAATACCTGATGGAGCATGTCAACGGCATCGACCGCGCCATCATCTCCACCCACTGCCATAACGACCTGGGACTGGCCACGGCAAACACCTTGGAGGGGGTGCTCAACGGCGCCCGACAGGTCGAGGTTACAATCAACGGCATCGGCGAGCGCGCCGGCAACACCTCGCTTGAGGAGATTGCCATGATACTGAAGTGCCACAAGGGCATCAACATCGACACGAACATCAACACGCAGCGACTCTACCCTACAAGCCGAATGGTGAGTTCGCTGATGAACATGCCCGTGCAGCCCAACAAGGCCGTGGTGGGCCGCAACGCCTTCGCCCACTCGAGCGGCATACACCAGGACGGAGTGCTGAAGAACGTGCACACCTACGAGATTATGGACCCGAAGGACGTGGGCATCGACATCGACAGCATCGTTCTCACCGCCCGCAGCGGCCGCGCCGCGCTGAAGCACCGTCTGCACGCATACGGCGTGGACGTGACCGACGAGAAGAAGCTCGACAAGATATACGACAAGTTCCTCCAGCTGGCCGACCTGAAGAAGGAGGTTAGCGACGCCGACATACTGATGCTTGCCGGGGCCGACACCGCCGACCAGCACGCCGTGAAACTCGACTTCCTGCAGGTGACCACGGGCAAGGGCGTGAAGAGCGTGGCCAGCATCGGACTGGACATAAGCGGACAGAAGTTCGAGGCCGCCTCGAGCGGCAACGGCCCTGTCGACGCCGCCATCAAGGCGCTGAAGCGCATCATCATGAAGCAGATGACGCTGAAGGAATTCACCATTCAGGCCATCTCGAAAGGCTCGGATGACGTGGGGAAGGTGCACATGCAGGTGGAGCACGACGGACGACTCTACTATGGCTTCGGAGCCAACACAGACATCGTCACCGCCTCGGTTGAGGCATATATTGACTGTATCAACAAGTTCAAGAAGGAGTAAAGCACCCATAAGAAACTCCATGTCAGCATGAGCGTGATAATATAGAATGGACCGAGACCGCTGACAAATGGGCTGAACGACTTGCTAAAGATATTTTGAAGGATAATCCTGAACTATTCAATTTTTTGAAGAAGAATCTACAACATATCACACAACAAATAAAGGATGTGTACAATACATAAAACATTTATCGGTAATGCAAGGGCAATGAATAGAACGGAGTCGAACTCCGTGGATATTGTGGTAACCTCTCCACCATATCCCATGATTGAAATGTGGGATGAGTGTTTTTCCTCTCAAGATCCAGTAATTGGAGAATCCATCGAGTCAGCCCCAGACAAGGCTTTTGAGTTAATGCATCAGCAAATGGATGAAGTTTGGAAAGAATGTTATCGCGTATTGAAAGAAGGTGGTTTCATGTGCATCAATATTGGTGATGCTACACGTACTATTAACGGTAATTTTAAGTTGTATAACAATCATACCCGTATTTCGGACTTCTGCAATTCTTTAGGTTTTACTACGCTACCCAATATTATTTGGCGTAAGCAAACCAATGCCCCCAATAAATTCATGGGTAGTGGAATGCTTCCTTGTGGAGCGTATGTAACCCTCGAACATGAATGGATTCTTCTGTTCCGTAAAGGTGACAAAAGACAATACAAAACTCAAACTGAGAAACACGACCGAATGGATAGCTCTTTCTTCTGGGAAGAGCGTAATGTGTGGTTCTCGGATATATGGGACGTAAAGGGGACGAAACAGAAAATGCAACAATCGGGAAGCCGCGAACGGAGTGCCGCCTTCCCGTTTGAAATACCGTTCCGTCTCATTAATATGTTCTCGCAGAAAGGTGATGTCGTTTTAGATCCATTCCTTGGCACAGGCACAACGATGCAGGCTGCATTAATGTGCGGACGTAACTCCGAAGGATACGAAATAGATAGTGCTCTGAAGGGGCTTATTGAGAACGGTATTGCATCGATGGATATAGATGAATGTAACGCTTTTATCAAGCAGCGTTTCGACCGCCACCTGTCGTTCATTGAGGAGCGAAAGAAACAAGGCAAAGAAGTAAAACACTTCAATAAGCATTTTGACTCTCCCGTAATGACGAAACAGGAAGAAGAAATATCTTTCAACTACATCACTTCTATCAATAGAACTAAAGATGGCTATTTCAAGGCAGATTACGAGTCTGATTCTGACATGAGAAATGTCCCCTATCGGTTACTAATGAAATTTGGTTGAAGACATGGAAAAGTATTCAATGGAATTTGGTAAGAAAGAGCATGTTCTGAACTATGCCTGCCAATTGTATCAATTATCACGTCCTGCAAAAGTGGGAGCTGTTATGGCCCTGATTCGTGAGTGCCAACCCGCATCATACGAAGAATGGAAGGGATGGTATTTTGAGAATGCTTATACAGCGACAAAGACTCCTGTGAAGTTGTCGTTAGAAAGCCTGACAGAATTGGGCGAACGTCTCTATGAGAAAATACAGACATTCGTTATTCCCGATTGGCAAGAGGCTTTTGCACAGTTGACGCTTCAAGACTGTATAGACTATATCTACAATCTCACTATCAACAGGACTTATGACGGATACATCCGTGAGAAATCCGTCGTGAATGATGGTTTGGCAAAGATGTTCCCGGACATCACATTCAAAGAGAGCGACCCGGAACTTGACCACGCTGGCGATATTGACTACGTAGCAGAAGTTGGTAAGTATCAGTTTGGCATTCAAATCAAGCCAGTTACGGCAAATGCCAATTTCGGTGGCTACTCATTGAGTGAACGCATGAAAGTCAGTTTCAACGACTTTACCGAACAGTATGGTGGTAAGGTGTTCATTGTCTATAGCTTGAAGGGGGAAATTTCCAACAAAGAAATAGTAGAGAGTATTCGCGAAGAAATCAATCGTCTGCGTAGCCTGTAGAAATGCCCACTCATCATATTCTGATTAATGGAGATAGTCGCCACATGTCTCAGGTTCAGGATGAATCTATAGGACTTGTCGTGACATCACCTCCTTATTGGCAATTGAAGGATTATGGTACTGAACGACAGATTGGATTCAATCAGAGCTATGAGGACTATATCAATCACTTGAATCTCGTCTGGGCTGATTGTTATCGCATACTTCAGCCTGGCAGACGCTTGTGTATCAACATTGGCGACCAGTTTGCTCGCTCGGCATATTACGGGCGATATAAGGTCGTAGCAATTCATTCTGAGATTATCCGATTCTGTGAAGCCATAGGCTTTGACTATCTCGGCAGCATCATCTGGCAAAAGGAGACCAACATGCATACTTCTGGTGGAGCAAAGGTGATGGGCAGCTATCCTTATCCTGTAAACGGATACGTCAAAATAGACTTTGAGTATATTCTTCTTTTCAAGAAACAGGGTAAAGGACCTGCTCCCACTACAGAACAAAGAGAGCAATCGAAACTGACAGATGAAGAATGGCACACCTATTTTAAATCCCATTGGAATTTCAGCGGAGCAAAGCAAGATCGTCATATAGCCGTTTTCCCAGAAGAGTTACCCAAACGCCTCATCAAGATGTTCTCATTTGTGGGTGATGTGGTGTGCGACCCTTTCATGGGTAGTGGAACAACTGCATTGGCTGCTTTAAAATTAGAAAGAAATTCTGTAGGTTATGAAGTTAATGAGAGCTTTCGCCTTTTCTATAATGAGAAAGTGGTTTCAAAGGGAAAAGATTTTGGAGCGACCTTTGCTTTCCAAAACGACGCCAAGCTGTTTGATATATCAGAATCCTTGAGCCGACTTCCGTATCAGTTCAAAGACTATCACAGCCTTGACAAAACAGCTGTTTCATCAGATAGTGGCTTTGGCGAGAAAAGAACTTTTGATGAAGAAGTTAAAAAGGAACTTGAGGAAGAGAGCAAGAAACAGGAATTTGTAGATAGTGCTCCTATGGTAATGGTCAATCACGCTCGCCCTGATTTATACAGAAAAATGATAGAAAAAGGTATCTGCTATCTTCGTGCTGGCGATTCTAAGGGCTCGTTGCTTGTCACACCAGGCTTTGAGCGGTTACAATATGTGCTACTACATACCAATGGCGAAAATTACCAGCTCTTTAAGTTGAGAACACGAGGACATTTCCAAATTTGGACACGCGAGACGCTGCAACAATACGGCTTTGAACCTCACAGCGCAAACTATTACGTAGTGCTACACTTCGATGCGAGCAAACCTATTCCGATGAAGCAATGTCCAGACCTCAAAGAAGATAGGAACACTTTCCGTGCTAAGATTAGGCCGTTGAGCGATTTCATGGGGATAAAGTGAAGAGTATATGAGTGATAAAACGAGTATAAGAATGATTTGTCGTCAAACGAGGTGAAGTATATTGATTTGATAATTAAACCGATGGCGAAAGATAGTGAAGAATTACCATTTACGTAGACTATTATATGACAAAAACTGGCGCGGAATGTATGAAGAAACGAAACGAGAGGCGGATATGTGGCAATCCAAATATGAAGAGGCAAGAGAATCAAATAAGAAGGCAAGGGCGTTTCGCGTTTCAGCGTTTCAGCGTTTCAAGGGGGCTTCTGTATATCGTTTCGTCCCTATAATATATATATAACTATCTAATTATTAATAACTTATATATAATAATAAGCGGACTGACACGCTGCATAACCCTCTACTGAAACGCTGAAACGCTGAAACGCAAGGCCACAAGACAAACTGGTGGAAGTCATTCGCCTCCGGCATCTGTCAGAATCGTCTCCGGGAGGCCAAAAAGTCCGCGCCGGGCGGACTTCCAGTTCGCGCCGTCCGAACTCAGAGTTCGCGCCGGGCGGACTCCGAGTTCGCACGGCGCGAACTTTTTGGGCCTCCCAAGCCGATTATTGCTTGCCTTGGTGTTTCGTCACCCTAATCCAGTCGGCGTCCACCCATCCGCGGTCGCAGTTGGGGTCGGTCTCGGCTGAGAGGAACCCGAACTTGGCCCCTATCCACTTCCCCTCTTTCATCTGGAACAGGTCGCCGCAGTCCTCGAAGTGCCTACCGTCGCAGCTCCAGGCGAACTGCATCCTCGCGTCTGCGATGGTCATGCGCATGTAGATGTCCTCGTGGATGCCGGGCTTGTAGTCTGTCTTGTCCTCGGCTGTGGGCTTCAGCGTTGCCAAGACGCTCTCTGTCTGCGGTTTGCCCTTGTCGGCGGCCTTGCATGTCATCTGAACTAACTGGAACTCCCGGCCCACACGTCGCACCACGAGGGCTGAATAGTCGAGACCCATTATGATGAGACCGCCGAACTGGCCGTCGGCTTTCGAGGTGAAACGCAGCTTGGCCGTGACGGTGAACTGGTCTGCGGGTGTCTTCTGCAGCAGCATGTTGGGGACGAGCCACAGGTTCTTCCAGCCCTCCGCGAGCTTGTAGGTGTAGATGCGGAATGTGCCGAAGGCTGTGGGCACGCCGTATTTCTCGTCGTAGTTGGCCTGCCATTGCCATTGGAGGCCCATCGTGGGAGCGTTGAACTCGTCACTCTCCACGGGGTTTGTTATGAGTGGGTTGAAGGTTGAGGGTTGAGTGCTGAGGGTTGAGGGTTCTTGCTCCGACGGGCTCCGCAAGCGTCCCGTTGGGCCGAGCGGAGAGCTGAGGGTTGATTTCGGCTTGCGATATGTTGTTACAGGCTCGCCCTTCTTCCCCATGATGGGCCAGCCGCTGCTCCAGTCCACGGGGTTGAGGTGGACTACGCGCCCGTAAGCTTCCTTGTCCTGGAAGTGCAGGAACCAGTCCTCGCCGTATTTCGTGTGCACCCATCCTCCCTGGTGGGGGCCGTTGATGGCGGTCTTTCCCTGCTGTAGCACAATCTTGTGCTCGTAGGGGCCGTAGGGGCTTTTGCTTCGCATGGCCAACTGGAACCCTGTGGGCACTCCGCCCGCCGGGCACAGAATCCAGTACCACCCGTCGCGCTTGTAGAACTTAGGCCCCTCGCATGTGCGGTTCTCCGTTCCGTTACCGTCGAAGACTATAACCGGCTGGCCTATAGGTCGTGTGCCGTCGGCCGATAACTCCCTGACGGTAAGCACGCTGGCGAATTTGCTTCGAGAGTTTGCCCAAGCGTTCACCATATAGCAGCGGCCGTCGTCGTCCCACAGCGGCGTGGTGTCGATGTAGCCCGTGCCCTTGATGACGCACACCGGGGCATCCCACTCGCCGGCGGGGTCGCCGTTAGTGGTTTTCACCATGTAGACACCGAAATCGGGGTCGCCCCAGTAGATGTAGTACTGCCCCTCATGGTAGCGTATGCTCGGCGCCCACACGCCGTTGCCGTGCTGCGGCGTGCTGAAATGCCTTATCAGTTCGGCATCGCCGGTGTAGAGTTCCTTCAGCGCATAACCAACTATCTCCCAATTCACTAAGTCGCGTGAGTGAAGTATCGGTAGACCAGGTGTGCACTGGAACGACGAGGCCGTCATGTAGTAGTCCTCGCCCGAGGGGCCTACGCACACGTCGGGGTCGGAGTAGTCGGCGTTGATCACTGGGTTGGTGTACGTGCCGTCGCCATTGTCGGGGCACCACACCTCCGACCTGTACTGCGCCGACGCGAGTAGTGGCAGCATGGCTGCCAGACACAAGGATAGTTTCTTTAGTTTCATTTCAGTCATGGTTTTTATTCTTGGACGTTGCAAAGGTACGAAAAGAAACCGTAACAAAAAAAGGTTTAGTAAAGTTTTTCCCAATATATTTTGTCTGTTTCCAAATCTTTTAGTAATTTTGCAGCGTAGAAACCATAAAATTAAGATTATGTGCATATATAACATATCAATTGACGAGGCTGTTATGGAAGAGGTAAGACCTTCTATCGCAAAAGGTATGGACGAGAGAGCATGGGTACAGCTTCAAGTGGAGATGCTGTTTACGCAAATGGCAGCTTCACGTCGTAAAAGTGCTTTTGACGATGATTACATGGCCAATCTCATTCATTTGTCTGCCCCGGCGTGGAAGGGTGTCTACGATGCAGACCAATGGGTACACGAACTTAGAGGAGAATGAAAATGGCAAAAGCAGTTCTGTTAGACAGCGGTTTCCTAATCAGGCTTATGAATCCCGAAGAGCCTCTCCACCAAATTGCTTTGAATCTTTTCAGGGAATATGTCATTACGGGGGTTACGTGTAAGGTTTCCACTATTGCTTTGGCAGAATATGGAGTGAAAGGTGACTTGAGATTCTTGCCAACGCGATACTTGCAGTATGTTCCTTTCATGTACGACCATGCTCAAGTGGCTTCTGAGTTTATGCGCAGAATCATTCAGGTGAAGCAAGAGCGAGGTGCCGTGATTCAGCCTCGTGTCATTATTCCTAATGACACAAAGATGTTTGCCCAAGCAAGTGCAGAGCCTGATGTGACAGCCTTTGTCTCGGCGGATGCTGAAGCGAAGAAAGTGTATGACTTGCTGGAAAACCCAGGCTTTGACTTTGTAAATATCCGGGAGTTAAGTTAAAAAAGTTCACATTGTTTTGCTCTTTCGCACAAAATCAGTACCTTTGCACACAATTAGGCGCAGCCAAATCGTAAATACCCTTGGTGCAGCCAAATCGTAAATAGTAAATTCGTAAATCGTAAATAAACAAGATGCCTGAGATTTCCGTCCGTGGGCTTGAGATGCCCGAAAGCCCTATCCGCAAGCTGGCCCCTCTGGCCGCCGCCGCCAAGAAGCGCGGCACGCACGTCTATCACCTGAACATCGGCCAGCCCGACCTGCCCACTCCTCAGGTGGGTCTCGACGCGCTGAAGGAGATAGACCGCAGCATACTGGAGTACTCACCCTCGCAGGGCTACCAGAGCTACCGCGAGAAGCTCGTCGGCTACTACGCGAAGTATAATATCAACGTCACGGCCGACGACATCATCATCACTTCGGGCGGCTCTGAGGCCGTGCTCTTCGCCTTCCTGTCGTGCCTGAATCCCGGCGACGAGATCATCGTCCCCGAGCCGGCCTACGCCAACTACATGGCCTTCGCCATCAGCGCCGGGGCGAAGATACGCACCATCGCCACCACCATCGAGGAGGGCTTCTCGCTGCCTAAAGTTGAGAAGTTTGAGGAGCTGATAAATGAGCGCACACGCGCAATCATGATCTGTAACCCCAACAACCCCACGGGCTACCTCTACACCCGTCGCGAGATGAACCAGATACGCGACTTGGTGAAGAAATACGACCTCTACCTCTTCAGCGACGAGGTCTACCGCGAGTATATCTACACTGGCTCGCCCTATATCTCTGCCTGCCACTTGGAGGGCATCGAGCAGAACGTCATACTGATTGACTCCGTGTCGAAACGCTACTCTGAGTGCGGCATCCGCATCGGCGCCCTCATCACAAAGAACGAGCAGGTGCGCCGCACTGTGCTGAAGTTCTGCCAGGCCCGCCTCTCGCCTCCCCTCATCGGCCAGATTGTCGCCGAGGCATCGCTCGACGTTCCCGAGGAGTACATGCGCGATGTCTACGACGAGTATGTGGAGCGCCGCAAGTGCCTCATCGACGGTCTGAACCGCATCCCCGGCGTCTATTCGCCAATACCCATGGGTGCCTTCTACACCGTGGCAAAGCTGCCCGTCGACGACTCGGAGAAGTTCTGCCGCTGGTGTCTCGCCGAGTTCGAGTACGAGGGTTGCACCGTGATGATGGCCCCCGCCGCCGGCTTCTACACCACCCCCGGCGCCGGCATAAACGAGGTGCGAATAGCCTACGTGCTGAAGAAGAAAGACCTGGAGCACGCCCTCGTCGTGCTGCGCAAGGCCCTGGAACAGTATCCGGGACGGGTGGAGTAGACATTGGTATAACGACAACAGCAACACTAAGAGAATTGAACCTTCCTCTTTTCATAGCCCGCCGCATCTACGGCAATGAAGGCGACCGCCGGAATGGGAGCCAAGGGACGGACACCGCCCGGACAAGGAGCGTGAGCCGCCCGGCCATCAGGATTGCCACCATCGGTGTGGCCATCGGTCTTGCCGTGATGATTGTAACGGTGAGCGTGGTACTGGGCTTCAAGCATACTATCAGGGACAAGGTGGTGGGTTTCGGCAGCCATATACAGGTGATGAACGTGAGGTCGGTGTCGACAATGTCGTCAGACTACAGCGTGTGCATCGGCGACAGTATGCTCAACGAGCTGCGCGGCGTAGAGGGAGTGCGACATGCCGCACGCTACGCCATGACACAGGGAATACTGAAGACCGACGATGATTTCCTCGGCGTGATGCTCAAAGGCATAGGCCCTGAATACGACACGCGGTTCCTTGGCGAATGCGTGGTCGAGGGCGAGTTGCCGCAGTTCTGCGACACAGCGACGACATACCCTTTGGTCATCTCGAAGACCATGGCTGACAAGCTACGGCTACACGTCGGCGACCGTGTCTATGCCTATTTCATTGGAAGTGACGATGTGCGGGCACGGCGTTTCAACATCGCTGCCGTCTACGAGACCAACATGAAACGTTTCGACGACATAGTGTGCCTGACCGACCTCTATGTGCCGCAGAAACTCAACGGATGGCACTCAGAAGAGTGCTCAGGGGCAGAACTGCTGGTCGACGACTTCTCGCAGCTCGACGCCACCAACCGCCGTGTGGTGGAACTGCTGAAGGGACAGTTCGACGCCGACGGCAACCTCATGGCCCCGCAGACCATCAACAGCGCATACCCACAAGTGTTCTCGTGGTTGGAGCTTCTCGACATCAACGTGTGGATCATCCTGGCCCTGATGATTGCCGTGGCGGGGTTCACAATGATAAGCGGACTGCTAATCATCATACTGGAGCGCACACAGATGATAGGCACGCTGAAAGCCCTCGGAGCACGCAACTCCACCGTGCGCCACACATTCCTCTGGTTTGCCGTCTTCATCATCGGACGCGGACTGCTGTGGGGGAACATCGTGGGAATAGGGATAGTGCTGATACAGCAACACACAGGCATCGTGACACTCGACCCGCAGACGTACTATGTCAGCCAGGCACCCATGGAACTAAACATACCCATCGTCCTGCTACTCAACCTGTGCACGCTGCTTATAAGCGTCGTGGTGCTAATAGGACCCAGCTACCTCGTGTCGCGCATACATCCCGCACGCTCAATGAGGTATGAGTGAGTTGAGGGTTGAGGGTTGAGGGTTGAGGGTTGAGTGTTGAGAGTTGAGAGTTGAGTGTTGAGAGTTAAGTGTTGAGGGTTGAGGGTTGAGTGTTGAGAGTTAAGTGTTGAGGGTTGAGAGTTGAGTGTTTAGAGTTGAGAGTTAAGAAAACTATTGCACATATATGGATAAAATAATCATCTACCAAGTGTTGCCCCGCCTCTTCGGCAACAAGAACCACACACGCAAGCGCGGAGGAACCATCGAGGAGAACGGCTGCGGCAAGTTTAACAATTTCACGCCTACGGTGCTAAAACAACTGCGGATGTCGGGTTACAGCCACGTGTGGTACACGGGAGTCATCCGCCACGCCACCATGACCGACTACTCTGACTACGGAATACCGCGGCAGCACCCAGCAGTGGTGAAAGGACGCGCTGGCTCGCCCTACGCCATAGCCGACTACTACGACGTAGACCCCGACCTGGCCGTCGACGTCACCAAGCGCATGGAGGAGTTCGAGAAGCTGGTGAACCGCACACACCGCGCCGGGCTGAAGGTCGTCATCGACTTCGTGCCCAACCACGTGGCACGCCAGTACCACAGCATCTGTAAGCCAGAAGGCGTGAGCGACCTGGGCGAGGACGACGACACCACAAAGGGCTTCGACCCCGTGAACAACAATTTCTACTACTGCCCCGGCGAGAGTTTCAGACCCTATTTCGACCTCTACCACGGCGAGAAAGAACCCTACAGAGAGTTCCCGGCACGCGCAACAGGCAACGACCATTTCGACAATGCGCCAGGACGCAACGACTGGTACGAGACGGTGAAGCTGAACTACGGCGTAGACTACTATGCCGGCGGGACAGGACACTTCTCCCCCACCCCATCAACATGGCTGAAGATGCTCGACATACTGCTCTTCTGGGCCGAGAAAGGCATCGACGCATTCCGCTGCGACATGGCCGAGATGGTGCCTGTCGAGTTCTGGACATGGGCAACGGCAAAGGTGAGGGCTAAGTTCCCACATATTATATTTATAGGCGAGGTGTATAATCCCGCACTCTACCGCCGCTATCTGCAAGCGGGCTTCGACTACCTGTACGACAAGGTTGGCATGTACGACGCCATGCGCGACGTCATCTGCCACCGACGCAACACCGACGCCATAACATGGGCTTGGCAGCAGACCGACGACATACGCCGACACATGCTATACTTCTTAGAGAACCACGACGAGCAGCGCATTGCCAGCGACTTCTTCGCCGCAAACGCTGAGAAGGCTGTGCCCGCACTTGTGGTGAACGCGCTGATGCAGCAGAACCCCTTCATGGTCTACTGCGGACAGGAATGGGGCGAGCGTGGCATGGACCAGGAAGGGTTCAGCGGACACGACGGACGCACTACTATCTTCGACTACTGGGCACTGGTGCCAGAAACTGTGGAATTGAGCGGTTGGGGAGCTAAAGTAGGTGCCACCCTTAACGAAATATACAGCAAGGTGCTGAACATTGCACGCTCGGAGAAGGCTGTCACAGAAGGACAGATGTTCGACGTGATGTACGTGAACCCCCAGTACCAGCGGCAGTATGCTTTCCTGCGCAAGGCGGGAAAGGAGATGATGCTCGTGGTGGCCAACTTCGACGACGAGGATGTCACCATGAAGCTGACGCTGCCCGACCACGCGTTCAATTACATGGAGATACAGGAGAAAGCCTACACAGCCGAAGACCTTCTGACAGGTTCAACCACAAAACTCGTACTCATGCGCGACCATCAGGTGTCTGTAAGCCTCCCGGCACGAGGAGCTGTTGTCTATAAGCTAAAAGGTTAAGGGGCGGAAATTACAAGACAAAATGGAAGATTATATTCTCAACGAACACAACAAGGAGGAGTTTCCCCCGGCTCACACCGCCGAGCATCTGCTGAACCAGACGATGCAACGCCTCTTCGGCTGTGACCGCAGCCACAATGCCCACGTGGAACGGAAGAAGAGCAAGATGAGCTTCATCATTGACCACAAGCCCAGCCGACAGGAAGAACGCGAGATTGAGCGACGCATGAACGAGCTGATAGACGAAGACCTGCCCGTGAGCTTCGAGTTCGTCACCCGCGACGAGCTACCCGAGGGTATCGACCCCACCCGTCTGCCCGACGATGCGAGCGACACCATCCGACTGGTACGCATCGGCGACTACGACGTGTGCCCATGTATCGGCCGCCATGTGCGTTCTACCCGACAGATAGGACGCTTCGAGATGCTGGGCACAAACTGGGACGAGATGGAACACTCCTTCCGGGTAAGATTCAAGGTCATAGCATAACCCCTAAAACCCTTTACTCCATCCATGTATATAGCCAACGAACTGAGAAAGAAAAACATTGCCGAATACTTGCTCTACATGTGGCAGGTGGAAGACACCATTCGCGCCTTCGGATGCTCCCTGCCACGCATACGACGTGAGTACATCTCCCGTTTCGACTACACCGACGAGCAGAAGGACGAGGAGGCCGACTGGTTTGGCAACCTCGTGCGCATGATGAACGAGGAGGGATGCCGCGACAACGGGCATCTTCAGATAAACCGCGTAACGCTGCAACTCCTAACCGAGCTGCACACCCAGCTCCTCGCCTCACCTAAGTTCCCATTCTACAACACCGCCTACTACAAGGTGCTGCCATTCATAGTGGAGCTAAGGCAGAAATCGCAACCCTCAACAGCCACTGTGCCCGAAGCGTCAGCTTCGGGAACCCTCAACTCCCACCCCTCAGAGATTGAGACCTGCCTCAACCTCCTCTACGGAGTGATGATGCTGCGGTTGCAGAAGAAAGAGGTGACACCAAACACCGAACATGCCGTCCGCGAAATCTCCACTTTCATCGGTATGCTCGCCGACTACTACAATAAGAACAAGGAAGAGGACATCTTCCAGTAAAACCAAACAAGATTATGAACATTTTGATCACTGGCTGTAACGGCCAATTAGGCAATGAGATGCAGCTTTTGGAACGCGAGCATCCTGCCCATAATTATTTCAACACCGACGTTGAGGAGCTGGACATCACCGACCAGCAGGCCATCGACCGCTTTGTGGAAGACAATGCTATCGACGGCATAGTGAACTGCGCCGCCTATACCGCTGTCGACAAGGCTGAGGCCAACGAGGAATTCTGCCGTCTGCTCAACGCCACGGCTCCCGGCTATCTGGCCGAGGCTATGGGACGGCGCGGAGGATGGATGATACAGGTGTCGACAGACTATGTTTTCGACGGTACAAACCACCGGCCATACGTTGAGACCGACCCCGTATGTCCCAATTCGGTCTACGGACGCACAAAACTCGAAGGCGAGGAATTGGTGCGGAAACTGTGCCGCCAGTCGATGATTATCCGCACGGCATGGCTCTACAGCACTTTCGGCAGTAATTTCGTCAAGACCATGCTCCGCTTGGGACGCGAGAAACAGGAGCTGGGTGTCATCTTCGACCAGATAGGCACGCCAACCTACGCCCGCGACCTGGCCGTAGCCATCTTCGCGGCCATAGACCCCACCAACAGGAAGGAAGGGGAAGTCCCGCCCGCTGGCATCTTCCATTTCAGCAATGAGGGAGTCATCTCGTGGTACGACTTCACCAAGGCCATACACCGCATAGCCGGTATCAGCACCTGCCACGTGCGCCCCCTGCACACCGCCGAATACCCCACGCCGGCCAGCCGTCCACACTACTCCGTACTTGACAAGACAAAGATCAAGCAGACACTGGGCATCGAGATTCCCTACTGGGAGGAATCGCTTTGCGAGTGCATCGGCAGGCTTAACACAACGATGTGTTAGTATTCCAACAACTTTAATGTAAGTTTTCCGTCGAAGCCTACTATGGTCTCCACGAGGTAGCAACTGGCCTCGTCGGGGATACATAATGTGGCGTCGAAATGCACGCCTTTGGCATCAACCGTGCTGTATTTCATATTGCCCAGGATAGCCTGGTCGAGGAAATCACGCGGCACCTCGCTCTCGTAGGCCGCCTTCTTGAAATCGCGGGAGAAGAGGCAGTTGGTGCCTTGGTAGAGGCTGATGTGGATGATATTGTCGTAGTATATGTTCTCCACGGCCACCCCCTCGCTGTTATAGTTTGTCTTCGTCACCCGGTATCGCGTTGGGTTCACCGCGATATACCAATGGTAACGCTGACCGCCAAAGCTCACCACAGAGTCGATTTTCAACACCTCTGTCGGGGTGAGTATCTCCGAAGGCTGGTGTGTGAAGGCCAAAGTGTCCTCGTCCTCATCGCTTTTCACCAGTTTCATTATTTCGCCGCTTTGGTTCTTGAACCAAAGCAGATGCTCAGTCTGCTTAATAATGGGGTATGAGTGTGCGCCAAGATGCAACGAGTCGCCAATGATACGGAAATATGCGGGCTGGTCGTTAGGGTCAGGGTAATAGACTGTGTCTCCCTCGGCCCGGAACACCACCTCTTCGGTGACCTCCTCCTGCCAGATGCCCTGAAGCATGGCCTTGGCGCTGAAGTCCTCCTGCACCAAAACCTCATTGCCCTTTGGCGTGGGTTGCTGGTGCCGACAAGAGGCCAGCACCAGAACCATGCCCATTATCATCCAAATAGTTTGCCTATTCACTTTTCCTTTCTTTCAGCGGAAGCAAATCATTCACTTTCCACTATTCCTTTTCACTTTCCGATGCAGTGGTACTCGAAGCCGTATTCCTCCAGCTCGTCGGGGTCGAAGATGTTTCGTCCGTCGATGACCAGCGGGTTTCTCATTGCCTTCTTTATCACTCCCCAAGTGGGCAGACGGAACTCCTTCCACTCTGTAAGCAGGAGCATGGCATCGGCATCGAGGACAGCATCGTACATGTCGCGGCAGTAGACCACCTTGTCGCCCACACGGCGGCGGCACTCGTCCATGGCTATCGGGTCGTAGACGCGGATGCTGCACCCTGCTGCAAGCAGCTTGTCAATCATCACAAGTGCCGTGGATTCGCGCATATCGTCGGTCTCAGGCTTGAACGACAGTCCCCACAGGGCGATGGTCTTGCCCTTGAGGCTGATTTCCGGGAGCGGGCTGACGCTGGGATCCTGAGAGCTGACACAAGTCTCTGCCCCTTCGGGAGCATTGGCAGCGAAAGCGCGAAGCAGTTTCTCGTAGAGCACACCCTTCTGCCTCTCGTTCACACGCTCCACAGCCTTGAGCACCTCCATGGAATATCCGTTCTGGTCGGCAGTCTTTATGAGAGCCTTCACGTCCTTGGGGAAGCACGAACCTCCGTAGCCGCAACCGGCATAGAGGAACTTGCGGCCAATACGAGTGTCGGAGCCTATGCCAGCACGCACCATGTTCACGTCGGCTCCCACACGCTCGCAGAGGTTGGCGATGTCGTTCATGAACGATATACGTGTGGCAAGCATCGAGTTGGCGGCATACTTGGTCATTTCGGCCGACGGGATGTCCATGAAGATGACACGGAAATTGTTCATCATAAAGGGCTTGTACAGACGCGACAGGGCTTTCTTGGCCTTCTCGCTGTCTACACCTACGACCACGCGGTCGGGACTCATGAAATCCTTTATGGCGTTGCC
The DNA here is from genome assembly GCA_905233425.1 of uncultured Prevotella sp. GTDB lineage: Bacteria > Bacteroidota > Bacteroidia > Bacteroidales > Bacteroidaceae > Prevotella. The sequence goes on from CAJOEC010000034.1 coordinate 35,449, forward strand.
CTCTTTCAGGAACTCCGGGTTCGAGGCCACGTCGAAGGGAATGTCCACGCCACGCTTCTTCAGTTCCTCGCTGATGGTGTCGCGCACCTTACGGGCGGTGCCCACGGGAACGGTCGATTTCGTCACCACCACCAGATATTTGTTGATGTTCTGTCCGATAGTCCGTGCCACCTGCAGCACATACTTCAGGTCGGCAGAACCGTCTTCGTCGGGCGGTGTCCCCACGGCTGAGAATATAATGTCCTGCTCGTTGAGCACTGCGGCTAAGTCGGTGCTGAATGTCAGTCTTCCGGCCTTTACATTCTTCTGTACCATCTGCTCCAGTCCCGGCTCGTAAATGGGTATGTCGCCGTTCTGCAAGCGTTCAATCTTTTTTGCATCAACATCGATGCACGTCACGTTTACACCCGTCTCGGCAAAGCATGTGCCCGAGACCAGTCCCACGTAACCTGTTCCTACTATTGCTATGTTCATTATTTTTAATATTAGGTGATTTCTATTAATCTAATTAAATGGTGCGCAGCCGCTCCCCTCCCCTCAAGGGGAGGGGCTGGGGGTGGGGTCTGTAACTACTTGTCTGCTAAAAAGGCTGCGCGTAGTTTTTGCAATTTGTAGAACATACCATTAATAATCACTTCTAAAACAGCACCGCGTCTTTGAGCAGCGGCTGCACAAGATCCTTGTCGCTGGTCGACACTTGCTGCTTGTCTATAGGCCATTCGATGCCCAGTTCGGGGTCGTCCCATCGTATTCCGGCTTCAGCCTGCGGGGCATATACATTGTCGACCTTGTATGTGAAGATAGCCTCGTCGCTCATCACTAAGAAACCATGGGCAAAGCCGCGAGGTATGAACAGCTGGCGCTTGTTCTCGTCGCTCAGCTCCACCATGACATGCTTTCCGAATGTTGGCGAACTGCGCCTTATGTCGACAGCCACGTCGAGCACGCATCCCTTGATGACACGAACCAGCTTTGCTTGCGAGAACTCTCCTTTCTGATAGTGCAAGCCGCGCAGAACACCGTATGAAGATTTCGACTCGTTGTCCTGGATGAAGTCCACCTTTCCTACATTCTCGGTGAACTCACCCTCTTTCCATGCCTCAAAGAAATAGCCTCGTGAATCCTTAAACACCTTAGGCTCAATGACAAACACTCCTTTGATAAAAGTCTCGTTGTAAATCATAAAGAATTAAAATGTTCGTTTTATGAGTTCAAAAGTAAGAAGCAAATCATTTCTCGGCCACCGTGGCCTTCAGTCCGTCCTTAGTGTAATATCCGCCGTTGGTGAATTTGAAGTCATCGGTCTGCGGCGAACCGTTGTTGCTGAAGATGATAAACTGAGGACGTGTCGTCAGCGAACCGGTGTATGTCCATTTCCACACGGAGTTGCCGTTGCTTGCCGAGCCGAGTTTCTGACATGCCTGTCCCGGCCAGATGTCGCCCGTGTAGTTCTGCGTGTCCCATGCCCAGCACATTATGGTCTCGTTCCAGCTTGGGGCAGCCTCGAAGAAGGCGCAGGTCTCACCCTTGTTCACGGTGCAGAAATCGGGAATCTCAACTGGTTTGTCCTTATCACTCAACTCAACATTGTATGTGCGGGTGATAATGTCGCCCTTCAGCTGGCCGCCCACAAGTATGGCAGCCTTCAGCGTGGTATTGCCGATGGGGATTGTCACGATAGTTCCACTCTCCACAGCTGTACTGCTGGCCGTCGGAGTTGTTCCGTCGGTGGTGTAGACCACCTTTGCACCCTCGTCGTCGGTAACGGCAGAGAGCATCACCTGCTGCTGCCCCTTATACTTGCCCGAGGGGAGGTCGGCATAGGCATTCTTAGTCGTCGTGGGCATGTAGTAGGCGTAGTGGTAGCCCTCGGTCACCTTCGTCCACTGTGACTTGTCGACGTATTCGTCCACGGCAGCCACATTGCCTACTACGGCAAGCAGACGGTTCTGATTATTCGTCTTCGTTATACATGAATAGTATGAGGTGGCACTACGGAAAGGCACATAGCTGCTCTCGCTATTGATTCCGGCAGCCTTGCGTGCGGCCACCATCGTCTTGATTTGTGGTGCATAGTCGAGCCAGTGGGGCAGGAATACGCATGGTGTGCCCGGCATGGCCATCATGTAGGCGTTGGCGGCAAGTGTGTCCTTCTTCAGCGGACCGTTTGAGGAACCGTCGTTGCGCAGTTGCGTGTCGTGGTTCTCGACGAAGGTCACGGCATAGCGGCGATACTTGCCTTGCTCGAAGTTGCTGCTAACGAGGGGCCAGTTGCCGTCGTTCTGCGTGGTGAGGCGGCTCCAGACGCCATTGTCGGTGGCATTGCGCACGACATACTTGAACTGGAAATCGAAGGCTGCACTCTGGATGACATTGTCGACCTTCGTGCCCTCAATCCAGTTCTTGATGGTGTTCGTGCCGTCCCAGCACTCGCCTACGGAGAATTCGGGCTTCGACGAGGCGTTGTACTTACCTGTGAACGAGGCCGAGTAGCCCTTAACCATATCATAGCGGAAGCCGGCATAGCCCAGGTCGTTGCGCAGGAAGTCGAGGTATGCCTTCACACACCGCTGCACGTTCTCGCTCTTGTGGTCGAGGTCGCGCATACCGCCCCAGTCCTCGCCGCTGTCATAGTTGCCCGACAGCTGGTATCCGTTCTGCTTTGCCCAGTTGTTGGTTGCTCCTCCGTCGTCGTTTGAACAGATGTCGGTGGAAACCATCTCGTAGGTCTCGCCCTTATAGGTCTCCTTGGGGAAGTCCACCCAGTTCGACAAGTTACGGCGGTGGTTGATGACCACGTCGGCAATGGTCTTGATGCCACTGGCCTTGAAGGTCTGTATGAGTGATCGCAGCTGCGCCTCGGTGCCGAAGGAGCTTGTATAGTTGTCGAACCAGTAGAGGTCGTCATATCCCATCGACTTGCCTCCGCAGTTGCCGCTCTGTGGCAGCCACACGAGGTCGAAGGTGCCGGCCATCTCGTCGGCCTGGCTTTCAAGCACAGTCCATTGCGTATCGTCGAAGGAGTCCCAGTAGAAGGCCTGAAGCATCACTCCTCCATACTCGGCAGGCCAGCCGTCGGCAGGAGTCTCTGCGATTTGTGTCGTGTCGGGCTTTTCCGTCTGCGTGGTGTCGGGTTTCTCAGCAGGTGTGTCGGGCTTTACGGGCGTAGGCTCAACGGGGTCGTCGTCGCCACAGGAGACAACGGTGAAAGCCATGATGCCAGCCAAGAGCATCAGTGGTAATGATAACAGCTTCTTGTTCATATTAAAGGTGATTTCTATTAATCTAATTAAATGGTGCGCAGCCGCTCCCCTCCCCTCAAGGGGAGGGGCTGGGGGTGGGGTCTGTAACTACTTGTCTGCTAATCTGCGCGTAGTTTTTGCAATTTGTAGAACATACCTAAAGTTGTTGGAAACGTTGATAAGGGCTATTTGTTCTTAATTGTTTTAACACATGCCGCACCAATGACAAGACTCACCGCCGACACGAACATCATATTGTACTGGTGGCTACCCACGAGCGAGAGAATGGTGCCGCCAAGCAGGGCTGCAACAATCTGGGGAATACAAATGGCGCAGTTGAACAATCCAAGATATGCTCCCATGTGGCCATAGCCCTGCAAAGCATTGGTGACCAAGGCAAAAGGCATTGCCAACATGGCTGCCCAGGCACAGCCGATAAGCAGATAAGGCAGGAACAGCACGTACTGGTTGCTGATGAACGGGATCATGGCAAAGCCAATGCCACCCAGCACAAGACTGAATGCGTAGGCCATCTTCATGTTGCGGAACTGAGGCAGAACCATTGCCCACAGCACAGCGCCAAGAGTCTGCACGCCAAAGACGATGCCCGTCCAGTCGCCGGCATCCTGATAGCCCTTCGACTTCACATCGACAGTGTTCCAAACGGTGTCGCCAATAGTGCCCGTGGTGTAGTTCCACATATACAGGAAGGCAGCCCAGCAGAAGAACTGTACCAGAGCCACCTGCCAGAATGTGGCAGGAGCGTTCTTCAGCAGCACGAACCAGTTGGCCTTCTCAGCGCCCTCTGTCTTCTCCGTGCTCTCCGTGCTATTATACTCGGCATACTCCTTTGGAGGCCATTCCCTTACCTTCAACGTGGTATAGATCACACACAGGATAAGAATGATGGCACCGATGTAGAAGGAATAGATAACCGAGTCGGGCACCACTCCCTCAGGGGCAGTATTTGCGATGCCGATGGCCGTAAAGAAGTATGGGAACACAAAGCCCACCAGACCGCCGGCGTTACACAGGAACGACTGTATGCTGTAGGCCTTGCTTTTCTGCTCCTCGTTCACCATGTCGCCCACCATCATCTTGAAAGGCTGCATGGCCAGATTGATAGAGGTGTCGAGCAGCATCAGGGCACAGGCGCCAAACCATAGGGCCATGCCTACTGTAAGTCCGAAGGATCCTGCATTGGGCAACAGGAACATAACCAGCACAGCGAGGGCGGCACCGACGAACAGATAAGGTATGCGGCGGCCGAAGCGCGTCCATGTCCTGTCGCTTAATGTTCCTATTATGGGTTGCACCAGCATGCCCATCAGCGGGGGCAGAATCCAGAAGAAGCTAAGAGTGTGGGGGTCGGCCCCCAACGTGGCGAAGATGCGCGAAATATTTGCATTCTGTAGAGAATACGCAATCTGAACACCGAAGAATCCGAAGCTCAGGTTCCAGAGCTTCCAAAACGATAGATTAGGCTTCTGTTTCATGCTTTTGGTTGTTTATGTTGCAATTTGGCGGCAAAGATATAACAAATGTTTCATACTTCCAAATATTTTCACCGTTTTTAAAATTAATGCCAGAAACCGAGTCTGCTGGGACTATGGTCAGCACATTACAGAGAATCACTTGATAACCGTCTTATTACCATTATTAATATATATGCCTCGCTTGACTGGCTTGCCTGAGAGACGGCGGCCGTCGAGGGTGTACCAAGCCTCATCCACGGCCTCTCCACAAAGGGCGGAGGGAGTAGTTACTCCTGTGGCCTCGTCGCCGAAGTTCAGGTTGAAGGCGCGGACGGGCGTGCCGTCGGTGATCTCGAAGAATGCGCGACAGGCCCCAATAGTGGCTCCGCTCATCGGGTAGTACAGCGTGTTCTCTGCACCGAGGAAGAGGATGCTCGTGTTCATGCTGGTGAAGATCTGAGCGGCGTAGCTGCCCTTAAACACCACCTTGCCGTCGGTGTTGGTGAAATTATGAGCGGTCTTGTCGATGGTGACATTTTTGAACACGGGGTTCTTGATGTCCCGTTCCTCCTCGGAAGCCTGGTCGTAGCCGTCTGCCTTTGTCCACTTGATGATATAAGGTTTGCCGGCAACGAGTTCGGTCACACCGTTCTCTGCGGTGAAGTTGAGGGTGAGAACGCCATTGTTGAGACCAGTCTTCACGCCTTCAGTCTCTATGGTGCTGCTCAGTTCGCGCACGTCGGCGTTCTCGAGGGGAGAACCCTCGAGCGCGACCGGGAAGGGGAGGCAGAGGGTGTTCCACGAGCCGTCCTTGTAGAGGGTGCGGCCTTGGAGCGTCACGTTGAATCTCTGGCCATTGTTATCGGCAATGATGCCGCTGTTGTCCTGGTCGTCGTACAAGTACAGTTCTCCGGCATCGAGCGTGTTGAAATTGACGCTGCTCCATTCGGAGGTCTTTTCGTCCTCGCCCTCGCCCTTCACCGACTGCACATAGACGGTGTAGCTGGTCGAGGCCGTGAGACTGCTCATGTTATATGACGTGGCGGTGATGTCTTTGATTTCTGTCACGTAGCCTTGGGCGAGTTCAGCATCATCTTCGACGGTCATGTTTACGCAGTCGTTGCCAATGTTGTTATCTAACGTAACGGTGAACGTGTAGTGCTTGCCAGCCTCGAAGGTGAAGTCGTCCTGACGTCCGCCTACATTGCCGTTTCCTGAGGCTATCCACACGCGGTCGTTGGGCGAGGGGTTGGTGATGCACCAGTCGTAGATGCCAGCGGGGATGGTGATGGTGACACTCTTGTTGTCCTTGGAGCCGTCTACTATTTTATCAGTGCCAAGGCCGCCGTCGGCATTGGTGGGAATCTTGTACTCGAAGTTAGCATACGTCTCGGGGGAAGCATTTCCAGAGTTGGTCAGTCCACCAGTTTCGGGGATGACGGAGCCGTAGGTGTTGTGGTCGGCATCGAGGAGCATCTGGTAGCCCGAGCCGTCGTCCCATACATCACTGGGAACAGAGAGCGTCACGTTGGCCACTCCACCTTTGCTGTAGCGCAGGTTGTAACTGGTGCCATAGCCCTTCCAGCTGATGGTGGCCGTGTTGGCGGTGATGGCGGTGGCAGTGAGGTCGGTGGGTGCTACGTCTGCAGCCAGAGTGCTCAGGGTGGCCGTCGATGTATAGAAGGTGTTGTCGTTGAAGTCGTATCCCACCTGATATTCGTAGGTGGTGTTGGGGGTCAGGCCGGTGAGCGTGGTTCCGGCGGGGGAACCGCCGGAGGCGACCGTCCATGCGCCGCCAGCGTTGTCATCATAGATGCTGAAGTCATCGAGCACGAGGTAGAACTGGTCGTAGCAGTTGAAGTGGCGGATGGCGATGTAGCCCTGTCCGCTGTAGGTGCTAAGGTCAGCGGTGTACTCCTGGTATTCATTGGTGGTCTCGGTCTCAGGCACCAGCGTTATGACCGTGCTCAGCAGGTTTCCGTATTCATCGAGGAAATTGCTCTTCTGGTTGCCTGCGGTAGAGAGGTAGACGGCGAAGTGCTCCCTGTAATCATCTTCGTCCTGACCCTTCAGCCACACCTTCATCGTGCCGCCCAAATCGACCTGCGGCGAGACGAGCCAGTTGTCGGGCTCCAGAGCGCCATAGTTGTTGATATAGCTGGCCGAATACATACAGCCGTCACCACTATGGGTCATGCCTTTCTTCGTGCCATCGTTGTATGACCAGCTGTACTCGTTGTCGCCGTCGTTGTCGAACGTTGTCCAGCCTTCGGGCATGCCGTCCTCAAAGTCGGTAGAATACAGTTCCAGATTCTTTTTGACGCGGTAACGCACCTGATAGTTGCTGCACGCATCTGTGCCCTTCCAGCTGATGGTGGCCTGGGTGGGCGTGATGTCGGTGGCGGCGACGTTGGTCACAAACGTCTTCTTCACATAGACGGTGACGCCGGCGCTGGTCATGGTCACGTAGGTAATGTTGGTGGGTTGCTGTGTGTAACCCATCTCACCCTGCATCGAGCCGAGGCTCTGTATGTAATAGCTGTTGTCGATGGTGATACGATCCCTGTTGTCGGCACGGCCACGCGAGAAGGTGGCGCAGCCGTCGGTATCGACGCTAATCGCGCTTGGCGCGAAGATACAGTCGATGAACTTAACGCCAGCCCAGTCGCTGCCCTCTGTCCAGCCTACGAAGCCACCCCAGTTGTTGGTGACCGTGCCGAGCAGCTTGCCGTCGAAGGCGCAGCGCGTGAAGGTGACGCATGTTTCATCATCAGCGTTGTTCTGGCAGTTGGCCACAAAACCGCCGTGGGTGCCGTCGCCTTCGTAGCTGCTGTTGATGACGACGCTGCTGAGGCAGTCGGTGATGGCGTTGTTGTTGAGGGCATAGCCCGCGATGCCTGCGGCGAACTGATTCTGAGTGTAGATGGTGCCGTCGACGATGAGGTCGTGGATGTAGGCACCCTCGATGTAGCGGAACGGGGCGCAGTAGTCCTCGCTGAAGGGCGACGCAGCCGAGCCGTAGCTGAGTGTCAGCGTCTTGCCGTTGCCATCGAAGTGACCCTTAAACTTGTAACCCTCGGTGCCCACCATCGTCGTGACGGTGATGTCGTCGGCCAGCTGGTAGTAGGCGGTATTGAAGCCGTAAACGCTGTTGTTCACCTTGTCGACGAATTCGTTCCACTCGTCGGCATTGCTGATGATGTAGGGGCTTTCCGAGGTGCCGGATCCGTCGTGAGTCCAACCAGAGGTGCCGCCACTGATGATAGCATTGATGATGGCATCCCCTTTGCCCATCTTGAGGCCGAAGGGATTGCTGTCGCCGCTGAGTGTGCCCGACGAGGTGGAGAAACCGCCGAAACTGCTGCCTACGGGCACCGTGCCGGTGTAGCCGAGGGTGAGGCCCATGGTCTGGCCTTCTCGGGCGTAGATCACGCCGTCGTACATCATGCCGGTGTCGTATATGGTGATGCCACTGACGTTATAGGTCTTTTCCTCGGTTTCGTTCGCTGCCACGGTGACATCGTCGCCGGCGCTGATGCTGTAGACGCGGAACTGCTGATTGTCGCCGAAGTCGGTTCGGCAATTGCTGTAGTACATTTGCACATGACCGCCATCGTTGGTGCGCGAACGGGCGTAGGTACGTTCGATGCCCATCGTGGTGCTCGTCGGGGCGAAGAAGCAATTCCGGAACACGACGATGCCTTCGGACGAGCCGTTGGTCTCGTTCCAGCCCACGAAGCCGCCGCAGTTGTTGGTTTTGCTGCCCAGCATCTGGCCGTCGAAGGAGCAGCCCTCCATGTTGAAGCGTCCGCTCAGGTTGTGGGCCACGAAGCCGCCGTGCGAGCCGTCACCGTTGACGCTGCTGTTGATGGTCACGCTGCTGCGGCAGTTGGTCATTGTGTTGTTGCCTTTGGCGTTGGCCACGAAGCCGGCAGCGAACTTCTTCGACGTCGTGATGGTGCCGGCGACGCGCAGGTTGCTGATCTCGGCATCCTCGACGTAGCGGAACGGCGCGGTGTACTGCTCGTCGGTGTCGTAGTTAACGGTCAGCGTGTGATGGCCAACCAAGTTATGGTTCTCATCATAGATGCCGCCGTCGATGTGGCCCTTGAACCTGTGGCTCTCGGACCCCATCATCGTCGTGACGGTTATGTCCTCGGTAAGCTTGTAGTAGGCGGTGGCGTATTCCGAATAGATGTTGTTGTTCTGATCGTCTGTGCCTGAGACATACTTCTCGCCGTAGTTCACGAGGCTGACAATATAGTCCCATACACCGCCGCTGTTGATGATGTATGGAGAGGCCGACGTGCCGTTACCTTCTAAAAAGTAAAGGGGAGGGCCATTCATGGAGAAGCCGAAGACGACATTCGTACTGCCCATCTTGAGGGTATAGTCTCCAGTATCGTTTTTGGTCATCTTGGCATTGCCCTCAGCTACACCGTAACCTGTCACGTTGCAGCCCACGTAGTTGTGGGTGAACGTGAGGGTCACATTGTCGCCGCTGCCCGCATACACCGTGCCGTCGTATTTCATGCACGGGTTGCCTTCATAGACGGTGATGCCGCTCACGCTGTATTCAGTGGCCTCACCGTTTGGCACGACGGTGAAGTCGAAGCCTGCGGGGAAGCCCATGCTCAGGGCCTGTATGCCCTGGGTGGCATCATTGCCGATCATCTGCGTATAGTAGCATTTGTCAAGTGTGATGGTGCCCGGATGCTTCGCGTTGTAGCGGTAGAAGGTGTTATGGCTGTTGACGGCGGTCTCGTCCTCGTCTGGGGCGGTGGGGGCGTAGATGCTGTTCTTTATGGTCAGCGAGCCGTAACTGGTATAGCCCACGAAGCCGCCGCAATCGGTGGTGGCTTCCGTGTCTGTTCCTGTGGATAGGATCTTGCCGTCATAGACGCAGCCCTCGATGGTGAGGTGGGCGTTGCTCCAGTCGGGCTTCAGGGCCACGATGCCGCCGTGCGTGCCGTCGCCTTCGTGGCTGCTGTTGATGACCGTGCTCACGCGGCAGTTCACAATCTGCGTGGTGCCGTAGGTGCGACCAGCCAATCCGCCGGCATGTCGTCCGGAGGTCTTGATTTCTCCCGCCACGTGGAGGTTGCTGATGAAGGCGTTCTTGACGAAACGGAACGGGGCGATGTCGTCGCCGCTGCCGTCGTAGCTGAAGATCAGCGTGTGTCCGCCGCCGTCGAAAGTGCCGTTGAAGGTTTTAGCATTATTGCCCGTCGTGCCAGTTCCCACCGTCGCCGTGACGCTGATGTCGGCATTCAAGAGGAAGTACTTGTCGCTGTAGGTGTTGCCGCCGTTCACGTCAGTAGCAAATTGGTTCCAGTGGGCAGTCGTGCTAATGATGTACGGGTTCTTGGCGGAGCCGTCGCCGCCGCCGAATTGCGCCCACGCCACCTGCACGACTGCGCACAGGAGGGAGAGAATCAAATAAAATGTCTTTTGCATTATTGTTCAATCGTTTATTGTTGTTTTCGCGGTGCAAAGGTACACATTTTCCGTGAAACGGCGCACAATTCTTTAATTTTAATTCAAGTTTCTCAAGTTCCGCAGGCTACGCCCTGAAAGGGCAATGAGCTGTCAGCCCAGGGCAGCGCCCTGGGTAGGCATGGTTGCACAGCCTC